>CBDUGP010000031.1:0-82892 GCA_965366625.1 uncultured bacterium | reverse complement strand
CCCCAACCAAAACATTTTCCATAACCATCCCCACAAGGCGTAGAGATCTTCCGGCCAAACCGGAGGAATCGTTTCCGTATGGGGAGATTGTGCTTTCCCATAGCTCTGGACGAAAGCTGTTCCACCTAAGTGGCTTGCCGACCTAAGGTCAGTGATCTGGCAAAGATCGATCTTGGGCTTGAAAGCCACTCTTCACCAAGTCCGGCATCAAGATGTCTTTGGGCACCGAACGAGCCAGACGAACCGAAAGGAAACAACAACATGAAACAGAAGATGTTACCCGTCTCGCTAGTCCTTCTAGTGGTGCTCTGTATCGCACCCTCGACGCTGGCCGAGACTGGGTCTCCAACGTCTGTACTCAACCTTGGGCAGGATCTCGGCCAGCGAATCGAAGACGCCGCAAGGATGTGGGCGTCTAAGCTTGGCGATTTCATCATGCCTAGCACCGAGCAAGAGGACGAAGAGCCCAAGATATTCCGAAATTCTGAAGCCGCCACCAGCTATGTGTCTCCGGAGGTAGGTGCAGATTCTCAATCCCAAGACGCACTCGATTCCGAAAATGGTGATCACGCCCCGCCTTCTGGAATTCACGGTGCTCCCGATCCCTGGGGCTGATTAGGCGCAGCGTTGCTTGAGCGGAGCCCATTTGCCCGAACCGGCGACATTGCGATCCCTATTGGGCCACCTCAGGCAACGCCGTGCTTGTTCGATTTGCCGATCCAACAACTTCGCCTCGTTTCGGCTGAAGGATCGACACAGCTCGAACAAAGCCTTTTGCCCCCGAGGGTTGTTCCTAATCTTGTTCGCCATTCCTAGGAGTTTTCGCGCTTCCAAATGTGCATCGGCACTCAAGCCCCAACCGAGTAAGTGTTGGCATTTTTGCAAATGTAGCAAAGCCCGAGAAATAGGTTCCCCTTGAGGGCCAAGGAGGTGTTGTGCCGTTTCAAGAAGCTCAAGGGGCCGACCTTTCCTGCCCAATCGCGACAATAGCTCGGCTTGTAGTGCCAGATGTTCGCTCTGCCATCGCTTCGGCCAATGTTCTACAGGGTGAGCTTCCGACAGCCAACGTTCGGCGTCCATAAGATTTCCTGAACGAATGCAACAAGCTGCAAGAGCCTGGCTGACGACTCCGGGATCCAGCGTCTTTACGTCCTTGGGAAGAGCCCAGCACGCAGTAAAGAAGTTGATAGCGACTTCATATTCATCCGACACCATCGCCGCGATACCTGCAACGTACAAAGATTTTTCCACAGATTGATAGTCGCGTAGATGAACTCCCACCATGGCAGCCCGAAGCGAAAGATCAAAGCCGATCTCTAAGTGCCCGAGTTCAATCGCCAAATAGCCGCCGTTTCTTTGGGCAAGCGACAGTAAGGGACTTTGCTCCCATCGATCAAGAAGACCAAAAGCGGCATCGAGAAAGTCTGCTGAATCATTTCTGAGACCCTTGACCCTGAGGTAGTAAGAGACTCTAATCAACTCTCGGCAAACCAGCCTGGCTTGGCCCTCAATCAAGTGCTCCGGTGGTTTAGAAAGGAGTTTTTCAAGCGCGGCAATAGCCTCGGGAAAGGTTTCCTCCGGAGCGGCTGTAACGGGCATATCGGGAAAATAGATCTTGGTTCCAGTTGGGGTTACTGCAACCGATTCTGCCCATGCCAGAAGGTCACTCTGAAATGAGTACTTCGCTCTCGAATTTCCGGGTTCTTTTAGACCTTGGAAGAACCGGCCTCCACCTATAGGATTTTGTTTGAGTGCCGCTCTTCGAACAACTAGTTCCGGTGCCAGGTCCAATTTTTCCAACAGCCGCCCCCAGCTCGCCACCGAAATCGGCCCACTCCTGTTCAAAGCGCCTGTAAATGCGTTTTTAGCACCGAGAACCTGATCAAGGGTCGCGGCCGAGTAGTGAGAAAGAGCCCGCTCAGAGACTAAGGCCGCAACGGCACCCACAGAATCTCTTAATCCTACCTTTGCGAAATCAACTGTTCGAGTTCGGCGTGGGGCTCGCGCGGGCTGCTCCTCACCTAGCCAAGTCCAATCTTCTTCCACAGTCGCTAGATCAGCTGTCAACAGGCCTAAAATAACGGCTTCGTTGCCACACCAAACGGCATCATAGCCACAGCCTAAACGGCGACACAGACGCGCCGCCAGTCTGAAGAGCCCATGCCGAGACCTTAGATCATTCACAGATTCCTCTAGTCGAAATCCTAGATCAGTAACCCTGCAACAGGCGCTCGTGTGATTCTCTTCAAGAAGCGCATTCGAGATGACGACTAGGCTCTTGATCAAAGTAAGAGCTGATTCTTCGTCAATGATCTCCGGCCGATGTCGGCCGAAAATCGAGAATAGGCTGCCAGCTTCATTCAGGATATCTAAGGCTCCGATTTCCAAGCCCAGTCGATTCAGCTGTAATTCGATATCTAAGCAATAACTCGGTGCCGGATCCTTGATCGACACCCCTCTTGCCCATGCTTCAAAGCTTTCCAAGCCACGGAGCATGCCAGTGTCTCGCTCCGTAGGGCACCGGCGGCGAAGGAAGCTTGGAATCCCCCGGGGTATCGCGGTCTTCGAGCGCAACACTCGCTCAAAGTATTCTGCGGGCGTGAATCCGAGGTACCGAATAGCTGCAAAGGCCTCGTGAAGTCGAAGATTCTTTGCAGACACTCGTCGAAGGTAGCGTGGTCCGCGGCCAATCGACTTCTCTAAATCTGCAGCCTTGCCCCTAGCGAACCGCTTGAGGTCAAGACGTAAATGCTTTAAGAGTCTCTCCGCCAAATCGAGGCCAGGATCCATCGTCTCCTCCACAGGTAGTTTGGGGCTCATGCGACTTGCCGAAAATTACCGACCAACCGGTTGGTATAATTGAAAAATCTAACTGAGTGAATGACTCTGCTACACGTCTGGGCAATTCTAACAGAGAAATAGTGGTGCCCCTTCCAACGAATAGACCTCGGGCACGAACTTCGCATAGTCCATCCGGGTTCGATTCGTTTCAGAATAGGCAAAGCTTTTATCTCGCCAACCTCTTCGGCATCGATCTCCGCAAGGGGCTCCCATTCCGGGTGCTCCAGAGCCGCCCCCAGGCGATCAAAGCCGGGCTTTCGGTCGATCGCTTCGACCGGCGGCAGCATCAGCCGATGATTCTCCTTGACCTTCAATCCTTGTAAAAGGCCGCCGCCCATGCCTCGGCAGCTTGGCGAAACGCGAGCAGATTTGGCGCCAGTCACCCATAACCACGAGAAAGGAAGTCTCAGCGCCTTTGGCTGTCGTCTAGGAGCGGGTCTCTGGAAGTGCGTCTCGGCCTATGCTCGGCCTTTCCCGCCGAATCGGTCCCAACCCAGCTCCTTGAGACGAAAAAGCAAGGCTCTCGACGAAACATTCAGCTCGGCCGCCACTTTCTCGCGATGGCCGTCATGCCGTTTCCAGGCCGCCTCGATCGCTTCTGCGGTCAGGTCCGACGCTTTGTGCAGGCGGGGGCTGGCGTCGATGCGTCGGTAAAGCGCTGCCGGTGAAAGACCCAGCAGCCGGGCGGCGGCGCGCACACTCCACTTCGCCGTGCGCAGGGCTTCGAATAGAGCCTGCTCGTCGGGGGCTTCGTGGATCGCCCGTGGTGCCTCCGGCTCGGCGGCCGATTCCGGCTCGGTGGGCTCCGGAGATTTGAAAAGGTATTCGAGCTGGGGCGATAGAGGCACTTCCTCACGACCGGTGCCCGCCTCCGCCAAGCGCCTGGCGACGGCCCTCAGCTCGCGGACGTTGCCCGGCCAGGGCCAGGTCACCAACTTCTCGATCCAGGCGGTCGACAACCACGGCCGGGCATCCGCATCCGCGGGCGCTTCGAGTCGGAAGTGCTCTGCCGGCGACAGCTCCTCGCGCAAGAAATGCACCAGAAGACGGCCGATGTCATCCTTGCGCTCTCGCAAGGGCGGAATGTCGATCGAATGGCCCATCAATCGGTAGAGCAGCGGGCCACGAAAACGGCCGGCCTCAACCATGGCTTCGAGATCCGCGTCGGTGGCGGCGACTACGCGCGTATCCACCCGCAGCTCCTGCTTGGCGCCCACGGGTTGGATCTCACCCAGGTCCAGGGCTCGCAGCAGGGCGGCCTGGGCCGAGTCGGGGGTGGCACCGATTTCGTCGAGGAATAGGGTGCCGCCATCGGCCCGGCGGAAGTAACCGTCCCTGCGCTCGGCTCCTGTGAAAGCGCCTCGCTCGGACCCGAAGAGCTCGGCCGCGGCCAAATCAGGGCTCAGAGCACCGAGGTTAATCGCCACCCAGGGCCCGTCGGAACGGCCCGAAGTCCGATGCACCGCCCGGGCCACCAGCTCCTTGCCGGTTCCGGTCTCACCCCGAATTAGGACCGGACCACTATGACCCGCCGCCTTGCGGATCGCCCGCCGCAGCTCGGTCATCGCCGGACTCTCACCGATCAGCTCGCTTTCACCCGCCTCGGGCACATCGAGCCCGATCGTGTGCAGCAACAAGACGATCCGGTTGCCCAGCACCAGAATCACCCCCTGATCGATCGAATCCCGGTCGAGAAAGGCAGCCGCACCGAGGGGCTCGACGACGCGCCGGCGGATCACCTGAACCGAGGTCGAACTCGAGGCCGGATCGAGCTGCACGCCGCCGTTGGGAGTCGGACGCAAATAGAAGGGTTGGCGACTGAGGCTGGAGTGGTCGAGGCTTCGGGCCCGGCCTTCGCGGGGCTGGGCGAATCGAGGCTCGTGGCGAGAAAGGGCCACTGCCGTTCCGCTGAGGAAGGGGTTGAGCACGCAGCGTTCCCCGACCCGAGTCGGATCGTGATGCCAAAGCACGGTCAAACACGGGACATGGTCGCTCAGTCGCAGAATGCTCGGCACGCTGGGAGCACGGGTCGTGTCATCGGTTCGGATCACGATCGGAAGGATAGCATTTTGCCTGGTTACGAACGATTGGAGTGGCCAATCGTCCGGCGACCGTCCGCGAACCGTTCGCCCGAACGGAATATTGGCCATCGAGTGGTGCGCTGCCAGCTTCTTTCGGGTTCTGGGCGGCTCGATCCTCGGCCGACCCTCTTCCCGACGGCCGGCACAGCCCTTGCTGTACAGATTCTTTGTTAACCCGCTTTAGGTTCTTGAGGAACCCGCGCCGCCGATGCACTGCTGCACCGGCGGCACTGCTGCACCGGCGGCTTAGGGCCGTGAGAACGCTCAGGCAATCATTTCGATTCGGAGGTCAGCCGATGAAGCTTCGTTGGATACAAGTGGCGTTGATGGGTTTTATGCTCTCTTTCATGGCGGCGGCATCGATGGCCGATCAATGGACGGAAACCGGTTTTACGGTGGAAGCCAGAGTGGGTCATAGCACCACTCTTTTACCCTCTGGAGAGGTTCTGGTTGCAGGCGGTACCGGAGCCGCCAATAAGACCTTGGGTACGGCCGAGCTCTACGATCCCAAAACCGGAGCCTGGAGAACCATCAACGACATGCCGCGACCGAGCAGGGTACATACGGCGACGCTCTTGGCCACCGGCAAGGTATTGATCGCCGGTGGCACTTATTCGACGGGCCAAGGATTTTCCCGGCAGGCCGATCTCTTCGACCCCAAAACCGGTGAGTGGACCACGAATCCCGGTGAAATGGTGAGAGCTCGCAAATCACATACGGCGACCCTGCTGCCTTCCGGCCGAGTCCTGGTGGTCGGAGGAACGGACGGCGCGGGAGTGCTGCAAGCGGCCGAAATCTATGACCCGGTCTCCGAGACCTGGCAACCCACGGACAGCCTGGAGCAAGGCCGATCTGGCCATACGGCGACTCTGTTGCCATCGGGTGATGTGCTGGTCGTCGGTGGTGGGTGCCTAACGTACTTTCCCGAATCATGCACCTGGGAAACGGGTGTCGTCGGCAGTGCTGAGCTTTACGATTCGGAATCCAATACGTGGACCCGTCTCGACGACCTGACCGAAGCGCGTAACGGCCATACGGCAACACTCTTGCCCTCGGGGCAAGTCCTGATTGCCGGAGGGTTTGCCGAGCAATTTCCGGACGCGACTTTGCGCGCCCTTTCGTCCGTTGAGCTCTACGATCCGAGCTCGTCCACCTGGCAGACCGCAGCTTCTTTGCCGAGCGCCCGCCACAGTCATCGCGCCACGCTTCTGGCCTCGGGCAAGGTGCTCGTCAGCGGTGGTTGGGACCACGGCCTATCCGATCCCAATCTTTACGATCCGGGTTCCGATACCTGGCAAGGGGCCGGAACTATGATTCGGAAAAGGGCAGGCCATTCTGCTGTCCTGCTGCCTTCCGGCCGAGTCCTGGTGGTCGGAGCCGCCACCATTGCCGAGATCTACACCCCGGACGAAGGGGCTTGGTCCAATAGCGGTGCCCTCGCCCAAGGTCGGACCCAGCATCGAGCGACCCTGCTGCATTCCGGCAAGGTCCTGGTGAGTGGCGGCAGCCACCGCGATGGACCGCTGGATCAGGCGGAGATTTATGACCCGGGAACGGCCACCTGGTCACCCGCGGGCACGCTCGCGCAGGCCCGCGAGAAGCACACGGCCACGCTGCTTCCTTCGGGCCGGGTCCTGGTGACGGGTGGAATCGGCGAGCTCATCGAAGCCACCTCAGAGCTCTATGACCCGGCGACGGGCTGGACCTCCACGGGCAGCCTGAACCGAGCACGCCTGCTGCATACGGCCACGCGCTTGCCATCGGGGGAGGTGCTGGTGGTCGGAGGTCAGGACAATGTGGATGGGGGCGGAGAGATGGGCAGCCCTGAGCTCTACGATCCCGACACCGGCCTGTGGCGCCCGGCCGCCGAGCCGATCTTCCCCCGTTTCGAGCACACCGCCACGCTGATGCCTTCCGGTGAGGTACTGGTGGTGGGCGGCTATCCTGCGTTGGTGCGAACGGAAGTCTACAATCCCTCGACCGATACCTGGCGGGAAACCGGCCGGCTCGCGGTGGCGCGGCAACGCCACACCGCCACGCTGATGCCGTCCGGCCAGGTGTTGGTGGTCGGCGGGTGGAACGGTGAATTTGTCGCCCGGGCAGAGCTTTATGATCCCGACACCGGCCAGTGGAGCCCGGCCGAAGGTCTGACCGTACCTCGCGATCAACATGTGGCGGCCCTGCTGCCCTCGGGCCAGGTGTTGGTCGCCGGAGGATGGACCGGCTTCGAGCACCCCGAATGGGATCCGGCGACGGTCGAGCTCTTTGATCCGACCCGGGGCTCTTGGGCTTTGGCCGAGCCCGAGCTCTTCCATCGTGCCGCCCCCACGGCAACGGTCCTTCATTCCGGACAGCTCTTGTTGGCCGGTGGTTATTTCGACGGCCCCTTTCCCACCACCACTCGAATCTACAGCCTGCCCGCACCGCCGATCGAACGGCGTCCCGTGATTCTCGAAGTGCCCGGCACCGTGGCACCCGGCACCGTGGCCCACGGCACGACCCTTTCGATCACCGGCAATTTCCGCGGGGACTCCGAAACCAGCAGTGGCGACTTTCGGGATTCGGGGACGAATTTCCCCTTCCTCCAGCTTCGATCCCTCGACGACGGTGCCGTCCACACCCTGATCCCCGATGCCCGGGGCGACTTCTGGCAAGATCCCATGACCCTTGAGGTGAGCGATCTGCCAGCCGGCATCAACCCGGGTCGGCATCAGCTGACGGTGACGGTCTCGGGGGTGCCCTCCGAGCCGGCGAACATCAACGTCGGCTGTGGTTTGGCCATCACCCTGCAGCCCGAAGATCAAGAGGTGCCGCTCGGCAGCCCGGCCACCTTTGGGGTCGACAGCCAGGGCGGACGTTTCTTTCAATGGCAAAAACGCGGTGATGGGGGAGCCTTCGTCGATATCGAGGGCAGCACCGGCTCCACGTTTAAGATCCCGGAGGTCCTTGCGGTCCATGCCGGTTCCGAATATCGGGTGCGGGTCGACAGTGGTTGCACGACGCTGATTTCCGAAGCGGCCACGCTGACGATCGGCGACTCCCAACCGCCCGTCGTCGAGCTGCTGGACCCGACCGGCGGCGAGCATTGGCCCCTGGGCGAGGAGCGGACCATCACCTGGGAAATGTCGGACAACGTCTACATTTGCCGGACAGGGTTGGATTTGCTCTATTCCATCGACGGCGGCCTTTCCTGGCAATCCGAACAGCTCGAAGATGTTGACGATCCGGGCCCGTGCACCTATCCCGGCCTGGAAGAGAATCACTTCGAGTACGTGATACCGTCCGAGCCGCCTTCCGGGCAACCGGGCTCCCTCTACAAGATTTCGCTGCGGGTGATCGACCAAGCCGGCAATGAAAAGGTGACCGAGAGCCCCAATCCCTTCTATCTCGTCGAGGCGAACCCCGACGTATTGACCCTAATCTTGACCCATCCGGACCGCATGGGCATCGACGGTGAGCAGAAAGACGCCCTGCTCGTGGCGCTCGAAGATCTGGCGGCCCACGATCGAGTCCGGGGGGTCGTGTCCGACCTGGGCGACGATTCCAACCTCGAAGCCCTCTACACGGCTTGGCAAGGGCAGACGGGCTCCGCCAACCAGGTGCTTTTCGGCCGCAACGGGCAGGGCGAAGAGATCGGCATCCACAATCATCTTCTGGAGCTGCTAGAAACCTATCCGGGCGTGGAAAACTTGATTCTGGTCGGTAACGACTCGGTCATCCCCATGGCCCGCCTCGTGGATTCCACGTTTCAACACCCGGAAAGCCGTTATGTCGACGGTGTGGACGAGCCGGTGGATCGCACCAGCCTGATCGGCAGGGATCTCTCCGGCAATCGTTACCTTTCGGACGATCCCTTGGCCTCCCGCGGTGCCTTCGTGGGCGACGATCCCGAGAGCTTCACCCTTGCCGATTTCGCCGTCGGTCGATTGGTGGAAACCCCGGACGAGATCCAAGCTTCGGTGGCCAATTTCATCAGTCAGGACGGCATTCTCGATCTGGCGGAGTCGCCGGAGAAAGTCTTGGTCACGGCCTATGACTTCCTCGAAGACTCGGGTTTGAAAATCGCCGAGCTGTGGCAAACCGCCTTTGATTCGACGGCCGTCGATCAAGTGCTGATCGGTTCCGGTTGGGACGAAGATGCGCTTAGAGCGGGGCTCGATTTCGAGCAGGGCTTGATCAGCCTCAATGGCCATGCCACCCACTTCCTGGAAGGCACGCCGGGTGAATCGAACGCGGATATCCGCGGATTGAATGCCACCGCCATCTACGGTGCCGACGAGTGTGATCCGAGCCAAATCGATCTACCGCCGGATCTCTTCGGCTCGGTGATTTACGCCGTCGGCTGCCACGGGGGATTGCCGATTCCCGGCAGCTGTGCCGACCCCCAGGGAAGACCGACCCTAGACTTGCCCCAAGCCTTCCTGGCCCGTGGTGCCCTGGCCTATGTCGCCAACAGCGGCTTCGGCTGGGGTCTACGGACCGGCATCGGCAAAAGCGAGAAGCTGATGCTCATCTTCAGCCGCCTAATAGCCAACGGCGGTCATCGGGTCAACGTTGGCGAGGTGATGCGGGCGGCGAAAAGGAAGTACCTCTCAGAAGCCCTGGCTTTCGACGCCTACGATGCCAAGACCCTCCAGCAGTGGACCCTTTTCGGCTTCCCCATGGTGTCGATCCAAACCGGCCTCGGCGATCCCGGGGCAGCCTTGACCTCGAACCCACCGGAACAGGTTCGCAAGCGCCAAGTGGCGAAAGCCGATCTGCCGCCTTATATGTCGTCCGCTGACCTGCACTTCAACTTCACCGGGGAAAACGTTTATCAAAAGATCCAGATCGAAGAGGGCGACTACTTCACCTTGAACGGCCTCGCGGAGGCCGCGACCGATATGGCCGGCGTGCCGGTGGAGCCTTATTACGTCTACCGATCCGGGCTCGAGAGCACCCTTCAGCACGGGGTGCTGTGGCTCGGCAGCACTTACCTAGAAACGCCGGGTTGGAACCCCATCTTCGCGCAGCTGATCAGCAACGACGACGGCAGCGAAGAGCCGGTTCCTTTGCCCCAGACGCTGCTGATTCCGGCCGCCATGCCCCGGGGCCCCGATCGCAATCCGACCGATTCCGGCGGGGCCTGCTCAATGGCGGGTGACGGGCTCAACAGTCTGGTGGTGGTGACCGGCGAAACCCGACGAGATCCAGATCCGGAGGGCGGCAGGCAGTCCTACACCCACCGACGGCATGTGACGGTCGATCTCAGCACGTTCTTCATCGACGACGAAGCCACCTTCTCCTGCGAGGATCAGGGGCCGAGCTTCGGCGAAGGAACGATCCACGAGCTCCGAGGTCCCACCCTCGAATGGTCGATCCCGGGCTCGGGACCCGGCGCGATCACCGATGCTTCCGGGGTCTGGAGAGTCGTGGTGGTCTGGGACGATCGCGAGGCCCAGCGCTGGCGTCCGATCGAGCTGGTCCACGATTCGAGCTCGGACCGCTGGACCGGCTCACTCTCCGTGGCCGGCCTGAACGAGCTGACCTATGTGGTTCAGGCGGTGGACTATCAAGGCAACGTGGCCTGGAAGCTCTACGACGCACCGGAGCTCGACTCCGGGGTTGTGCCCCTTCTGGCGGAGACCTTCCGGGTGGAGATCGAGTCCGGCGAAACGGACCTCGCCCTGGCCCTCGAGACCTCGCCGGCGCTCGTGTTGTCCGACGATCCGCTGGAGCTGCGCGCGGTGATTTCGGAGCAGGGGCTCGGACCGGCCAGCGGCTTACGCGTCGAGGTCGACGTTCCGACCGGATTCACCTGGACCGGCGTGGGCGGTTTCGATTGGCTCTGTGAAGGGGTTTCGGATCTGACCTGTGCCAACGACTTCCTCGACACCGGGACTGCTTCGGAGCTTCGACTCTTCTTCGACGCCCCGGAGCAGGGAGGCCTCGCTACCTTCGTCGGGCAGATCCAAGCCAACGAGCCCGATCCGGTGGCGGCCAATGACCTGGCCACGGCCCAGATCATGGTGGTACCGCCGGATTGGACCGATTTGGAGGTGGTCAAAACCGACGGTGGGGCTCTGGCCGAGGTCGGCGAGCCGATCACTTGGTCGATTACGGTGTCCAATCAGGGACCGAATCCGGCCGAGGGTGCCCTGGTGACGGATATCTTCCCGCCCCAAGTGGTGGACCCGGTGTGGGTCTGCTCGGCCTCCATCGGCTCCCATTGCCCGCAGCAAGGCATGGGTCATATCGAGGAGGCGGTCGATATCGCGACCGGGGGCACCTTGCTCTTCCTGGCAACCGCTACCGTGGTCGACAGCGTCGATATTTCGAATACGGCGACCGTCAGTGTGCCTCCGAACATGTTCGACTACCGCCTCGACAACAACCTCTCCGCCGAGATGACCCCCAACGTCGCTTCGAGCCTGTTCATGGACGGCTTCGAGGACGGGGATTGCCTCCATTGGTCACAATGTATCCAATAGGGTATCCAATAAGGTATCGAGTAAGCTGACCCAGAACCGCCATGGACCATACTCTTCCTATCGACCTCGACCGTTTCACCCTGCTCGACAAGCTCGGGGAGGGTGGATTCGGCGAGGTCTATTTAGCCAGGGACTTGGTGCTCGATCGGCCCGTGGCGCTCAAGATGGTGCATCACGATCTCCTGGCTGATGAAAACAGCCGGGAGATCCTGGCCCGGGAGGCTCGAGCGACCGCCAAGCTCGAGCACCCGGGCATTGTTCGGGTTTACGATTTCCTGCCTCTGGACGGCTACGACTGCATCGTCATGGAGTATCTGCGCGGCAATACCCTGCGCGATCGCCTGCTCGATGCCCCATTAAAGCTCGAAGAAGCGTGGCCCCTCTTCCGTGACGTGATCGAAGGTTTGGCCTTTGCCCATTCCCACGGCATCCTGCATCGGGACGTGAAACCGGGCAACATCTGGGTCTCACCCGAAGGCCAAACCAAGATCCTCGATTTCGGTATTGCCCAACAGGTGAGCGCCGATGAAGACACGACCGCCCGCGGCCCGACCGCCCGCGGCCCGACCGTGGGCACCGTCCGCTATATGTCACCGGAGCAGGTCTTGGGCCGTAAGCTCGATGCCCGTTCCGATCTCTTCGCCCTCGGCATCGTTTTTTACGAAACCCTCACCGGACGGGCACCGTTCGAAGGGGAGAGCCAACCGGAAATCGTTGCCAAGATCATCACCGAAACGCCGATTTCCGTTTGCGAGCTCAGGCCCGAGGTTCCCAAGGGAATCTCACAGCTGATCGACCGGCTGCTGGCCAAGAATCCCGAAGATCGCCCGGCCGACGCCACTCGGGTCCGTCAGGATCTCGAGGCCCTGCTCGAAGAGGTCGAAACCCCGGCCGCCACATTTCGCCAACAGGCCAAGTGGGCAGCTCTCGGGCTCGTCGCCATCTTGCTCTTGCTGTTCTTTTCCATCCGCCTCAACCCGGCGACCCCGGACCGTCCGAGTGTGCTCGTGGTCGCCGAGGTCTTGGCGGACGACTCGGAGTCGTGGCGGGCGACGGCCGTGCTGGAAGCCATCAACGCCTATCTCGATGCCGGGGCGGCCGTGCGAATTGTCGACGGGGATCAGGCGTCCCTGCTCGCAAAGCGCTTGCCGCCGACTCGCTCGGAGCTGGACGAAGATCAGCGAGAGCGGATTGGCGAGTTGCTGGACGTCGACTATTTGGCGTCCATCGAGATTTTCGACGATCCGAAAGAACCGACAAAGCCCGGGCTCCGAGTGAGACTGCACGCGCTAAAAAAACCGGGTCCGTCCGACAGCTTTCGGGCCGAGAGTCCGCTGCAAGTCGCGCAGCAGCTTCGGCTCAGGATGAGCGCCCCGCCCCTGGACGAAAAAGCCCTGAGCACGGCAGAGGCCAGACTACCCTCAGGACCCGCCTTGCGCGCCCATAGCGAAGGGCTCGAAGCCCTCCGTCGCTTCTCGCCCATGGAAGCCATGGACAAGTTCGAACAGGCCCTGGAAGCGGCACCGGATCATCCGGCGATCCTCTTTGGTTTGGCTCGGGCGCGTCTTCGAACTGGCCAACCCGGCGCCGTCGAGGCTGCCCTCGAAGCGGCGAAACACGCGGGCGGGCTGAGCGACCGTCGCCGCAGGCTGCTGGAAGCCGCGGCCGCGACGATGGAAGACAGCATGTCCGAGAAGGCCGAGGGCATCTATCGCACTCTGGGCAGCGGTCGCGGGCAAGGATCTTCTGTTCTCGAACTCGATATCGGCCTACCTCACAGCTATGTGTTCCTGGCTCGCGGTCAGACGCAGGCGGCCCAGGAGATTTTGGACCGCACGAAGGGCGATATCCGAACCTCCATCGACGAAGCCCAATGGGGCCTCGCCCAGGCGCGGATTCTTCTCAAACAAGAGGGATACGAGGCCGCCGGCCAGCGGGCCCAGCGGGTCGCGGAGATCGGCGTCGAGCTTGAGGCCCACCGACTTTGCGGCCAAGCCGAGCTCTTGCGATCGATCGCCTTGTGGCCCTACGTCCACAGCCGACCGGCGTCGGATCAGGCCCTACACCGAGCCCTCCATTGCTTTGGGCTCGCCCAAGATCTCAACGGTCAGCTCGACGCCCTGGGTCAGCGGGCGAGCTTCATGATCGAGCGTGAGGACGGTGCGGAGGCAGCTCGTTTGATCGAGCGATACCTCGAAAATTTTGAGCAATCCGACGAGCCCGCCTCGGTCGCCCGGTTGCTGAATAGCTTGGGTGGTTTGCTCAACAACGGCGATTTCTTCACCGAGGCGATATCGGTGTGGCAACAATCGAAAGAGCTTTATTCTCAAATGGGATTCGCGCTCGAGGTGGCGGTGGTCGAGCTGAATATGGGAGCGGCGGCCCATGAACTCGGCCGTTGGAGCCAAGCCGCCGAACTCTACGAAAGGGCCCTAGGGACTTTCGTAGAGCACGAGCTGCCCAGCCACCAAGCCGCCGCCCTGAGCAATCTCGGGGAGCTCCGATTCCATGCCGGAGAGCTCGATGCGTCCCTAAAGCTCCACCTAAAGGCCTTGGGGCTCAAACAGAGCCTCGGGCTCCCGCCGGGCCACGATCTTTTCCGCTTGGCCGAAGTCTACCGACGCCAGGGGCGATTACAGGATTCGGCCGAGCACTTTCAACAAGCCCGAGACACGATGCTTTCTTTGGGAGAGCCCGTGGCTGACGTGTTGATCGGTTTCGCCCGCCTGGAAACAGAGCGTCGCAATCTCGGTGACGCCATCGAGCTGGCCAGCCAAGCCCGCGAAGAGGCCCGGGGCGCGACAGCCCGGGGCGCGACAGCCCGGGGCGCGCCGGCCCGGGGCGCGACTGCCCCCAAACAGGTCGACTCGATCGCCTTCGCCCAGCTCGCGCAAGCCGAAGCCTTGATCCTAAAACCCGAGCCCGACCTAAAAACCGCTCGGACTCTGCTGACCTACGCCCGCAATCAGCTCGACGCCACCGAAAATCCCCGCTTGAGCCTCGAATTCCGTCGACTCGACGCCCTGGTCCGGCGAGCAGAAGGCAAAGACCCCGGCGACATCACCGAGCTGATTCGCGACGCCGAGGCCGCCGGTTACCACTGGGTCGCCGAAGACGTACGGCTCAGCCTTCTCTGATCAGACAACAGATGCTGCGGGCCGGGAAGCCGGCTTGGCAAAAGCTCGATCCTTGGGCAGTCTGTTTAGACGTCCGGGAGCAGCTTGTTCGGCAGGATCGGCTCGTCACCCATGCCAACAAAGAAGCCGTAGGCTGCGATGCTCAAAACCCCGAGCAGGGCAAGAAAGGATCCACCGACGTACCACGACGAGGGATCCAAGGTGAGGGGATGGCTAGAGAGGTACCAAGAACAGACCGTGGCAGTGACGGCGGAAAGGAAGCCGAATCTGACCAAAACAAAGAGCCACAAGCTGCTGGCCACGGCTGCTGCGAGCAGATCGAAAATTGGTTGACCGGCAGCCGGATAGGTCAAGTACAGGAATAGCAGAAACGCCGCCGGGCGTGAGAAGAGAGGTCTTGCCAATACATGTCGGAGCAACAAGACCGCCACCACGACAAAGAACGCGACGAGCACGGCGTGCACGAAAACATAGGCACCGATCGCCAGAGTTTGGCGTGCGCCGCGCAAAGCCTCGAGCTGGAGGGCGAGCCCTGGGTGACCGATTTGCCAAGCGAGCGGGCTCAATCGATCCGGCCGAGGGGGCGTCAGACCGACCCAAGGGCAGCCTAGGGCGTAAAGACGGGCCCAGAGCACAACCGCCGTGCCACAGAGACTGCCGACGAGCAAATCCCGACCGACTAAGGGATCGCGCCGGCGGCCATAAAGCAAGCGAACCCAAGAAGCCGTTAGGTCACGTTGATGGCGCCGAGCGAGCGGCTCCAGAGCAACGTAAATTAGCCAAAGCGCGGCCGCTGCGAAAAGGGCCTGGGCCATGTGGGCTTGGAGCACACGAAGCTCATAGGGACTAGCCACATGATGGGCGCCCAAAAGCCCAACCAGGAATCGGGTGACGAGAACGAATATTGCCAACCTGCCGGCCGCGGAAAGATCGGCTGCACCCAGCCTAATATTTCGCCGGGCGAGCAGCACGGTGCCGATCAAGACCGCCACCAGAAATGAGTACACGGACCATCGATCAGTAGGAAAAGGCGATGCCTTTCGCTCGGTATTTCTCTCACTAACGGGGTGCTTTTTCGGGGCTGCCTGCCACGGTTTCAAAACCTGGAAAGCGACGAATCTGCCGTTTAGGGCTGCGGCCTCAACGCGCAATCCAATTCCAAGGGTGCCCAGGTCTTTTTCTTCCCAGGCGGCTTGTTGATTCGCGAAACGCGGGGGGCTCCAGGACGTTTCAACCCGCCGGAGATCTCCTGGTTCCCATCCGGCGGCTTTCAACAGGGGTTGCCAATCGGGCTCTGGGATCGACGTGTGCCCAGGGATGGACTGCTCTTCAAGGACCGCCTCAAGACTCAAAAGATGCCCTTGCGGATTCATCGACAAGCTCGTCGAGCCGGGAAGCGTAAGGGTCGGATCGTCTTGTCGGTGGAGGATTGCTCCCGGACGCCTCGCCTCGATGGGAGCTGGACTCTGCCGATACCAAAAAGAGATGGGGCTGGCGGCCGGGCCCGCCCACGATGGCCACTTGGCCGACGACAGATCATCCCCGGTGGTGAAGGCTAAATCCCTGGAATCGTAGGAAAAACCGAAAAGCTGAAACCCGTCGGGATCGTCGAGACCTAAGTCGAACAGGATGTCCCGAGCTTGCTTCTCAAACACAACCGGCGGGTGCTCGATGGCGGCGACCATCTCGGTTTTGGGGCCGAGCCAGGCCACCAAAGCCAGAACGAGCACAAAGACCCCAAACAACACCCGAAGGTTTCTAGGCTCCGGCACAAACCGCGGCACCGACAACAGCATGGACGGAGGCACCACCCATTCGGAGGAGGGAAACACAGGATCCGGCAGACCGGCTGCCACTTCAGCGGCGGTTTTAGGTCGAGCCAAAGGATCGGGCAACAGACAAGCTTGAATGATGTCCTCTCCGACCTTGCAACCCGGAGGGAAGGCGCGCGGCTTTTCGAGCTCTTGCTCGGAGATCTCTGAGATGGGTCGATTCTCGAAGGCATGCCGGCCGGTCATCAGCTCGTAGAGGATCAAACCCAGGGCGAAGATATCGCTCTGGATTGAAGGGCTTCCTCCTGAGCTCAGCTCAGGGGCCATGTATTCCGGCGTGCCGCTTTGATCCGCAAGACCACCGGCAAAAACCGCTAAACCAAAGTCTGTGATCACAGGCTGGCCCAGGGCGTCGAGCATGACATTGGACGGTTTGAGATCCCGGTGGTAGATGTGGCTCTGATGTATGGCTTCCAAGCCGTCGCACAGGCCGTAAGCGATCCTCAGCCTCTCCTCGACGGTCAGCTGACCCAGGGGTTGGTCGAGGGCTTCGCGCAAAGTGGGCCCGTCCACGAATTGCATCGACACAAAGGTCTGCTGCTTATGAACGCCGAGGTCGTGGATTCGGCAAACGTTGGGGTGTGACACCGTTTGCGCGATGCCGACCTCTTTGATCAGTCGATGATAGAGATCGCTACTTTCCGACTTCGGAAACTTCAGCGCGACTTGTTTCCGGCCGTCTCTATCATCGGCAAGGTAGACCCTGCCCATTTTGCCTTCGCCCAATAACCGAGTCACCTGGTAGCGCTCGGCTACGAGGTCTCTTTCCTCTTCTCTAGGCGGCGATTGAAACCCAGCGACTTCCGGAGAGCTCAAGTCTCCGCGTTGAGCTTCGGACTCGAGCTCTCCGGGATCTTTCATTGGCTCTTTAGACGTTTGGGAACACTGATGGTGAACTGAGCAGATCCGCTACCTGGGATACCGTAGTGGATGAGCTCCCGCCCTTCTGGCGCAGTGGGCATGTTTTCCGCCGCGAGTACGACAGGCTTCAGATAAGTGCCTTTGCCGGTCTTGACTCGTCCGCCACCTGTCTTGACATGGATAAGTGAGAGGTTTGCTTCCGTGACCGGATCCTGATGAGCACGACCGTCGGTTGTGCCGGAGTTCTGGTGACCCTCGGATCTCGGAACCTCGATCTCGACTTCGATCTCATCCTTTTTGGATGGGCGAACCATCCCAAAGGAATAAAATGTCGTCGGCTTTTTACGTTTGCTGCCTTTTGAGAGCTCGCTGCCTTTTGAGAGCTGGCTGGCTAAAGTCCAAGAGCCTCGTTTCAGCCGATGGGTGCTGCCGGTCTTTTGGACTTCTAGGGAAGCGATGTTGATCGTATCGTCGGGGTGCAGCTCGGATTCGGGGGGCATGAGAATCTCCTCATTCGATTCTGTTGGATGTGTTGACTACTGCTGCTAACGGATCCCGTTTCCATTTGGTTGTTTAGTCGAGCTGGACCAGAAGCTCGACTTCCTTCAGCCTGGAGCACGCCACTCGCCCTGGAGCACGAAGGCTGCCCAGTAGTAGGGCGCCTGCCAGCCGGTTTCTTGTTGAATCGACAGCTGCGCCGCGCGCAACGCGGGCGCCGGCGCCAACCCGTTCACCATCAGTGCTTTATAGAATCGAGTCATGAGACCCGCGGTGGCTCGATCATCGACTTGCCACAAGCTCACCACGACCCGTGGTGCGCCGGCCTGAAAAAAACCTTGGGTCAGCCCGAGCAACCCTTCGCCGTGTATTTCTTTCCCTAGAGCCGTTTCGCAGCCACTCAGAGTCACCATTTCCACCGGCAGATCCAAACCGTAGAGTTCGTGGGCGTAGAGGTTGCCGTCGATCGGCCGGCCGGATGAATCCACTTGGGAAAAAACGAGACGCGTCAGCTCGGGTCTAACGCTGTCTAGAACTCCGTGGGTGGCGAAATGCACATAGCGATACTGCCGAAGCCCGGAATGGATCGCCGCCTCCCGGGTCGCCTCGAAACCCATAGCCAGGAAGCCCCGATCGGCATCTACTAAACCGAGGATGTCCTTCGCCTCTTGACGTGCGAAACGCAAGCGCTGGAGCTGCGGAGAGGCCGCCTGCTGTTGGATCTCGGAGGAAGGTGAGAGTCGAAGGTTGGAATACTCAAAGATCGGATCGGCGAGCACGGCGACTAGCCCTGGAGGGGGAGAACGACCCTTGACCCGCTTGCGCAAATTAGCCAACGCCGAGAACGAGGGCAGGTGGGTCACCTCATGGCTGAAAACCAGTCGTCTCGAGGTCTCGCCGTCGGTGTTCGAGGTCGCGGAAACATCAGGGGCCGAGAAGGGAGTCGGTAGGGAAGCGAAAGGAATATAGTGCAACGAGCCGTCACCGACCACCACCAACCGGTCGTGTTGAGCTAGGACTTCGGTTACCGGGCTGAGCAACATGTCGGCGATGCGATTCAAAGCCGCGGCCGTCGCCGAGCGCTGCTCTCGAAAATGGCTACGCTTGAGCAGGTCGTAAGCACTTCGGGCCGCGCTCTCGACCTCCGATCGTGACGGCAACACAAAGCTTGTGACGGAATCGTTGGTCACCGCCCATAGGTAGCTGCGCTCTGGGCCCAAACGGTATTCCAACAAGAGGGTATTAGGCTCGAGAAGCGCCTGAATCCCTTTTGCGTCTAGGATTCCAGGCTCACTGAGCGCAGCCACACGCGAGCGCGCGGCACGGATTTTTCCGAGCACCACGCGATGCTCCCGCACCCAATAGTCGAGCTTCGCCTCCATGGCCTTGAGTCTTGCCGCTCGGGCGGGCGTCTTCGGATAATCGAGCTGACGGAATCGTTCTTGTTCGATGACGTCGAGTCGCTGGGCCAGCCGTTGCTTCCGCTCCCACAGCTCCTCCGGAACGGAAGCTTCAGAGCTGGTCCGGCCTTCTGATATTTGTTCCAACAAGGCCCGCGCCCGGGACCGCTCGTTCGCCCCAAGAGCCTTGAGATCGTAACCCTCGAACGGAGAATTCCGGTGCATCTCCATCAGCAGGTCGATATAGACATCGTAGTGATTCTGTTTTGAAGCCAGATACGAAACCCTTAGGTAAAGGCTCGCCGATCCGCTGCGCACCTGCTCAACACCAGACAAAGCCTCTTTCATGAGATCCAGGGCCTCAGAGAGTTGTCCCGTGGACCGCGCTGCCGCGGCGAGGCCGAGTTGTGACCTGATTTCGCCATACGGGTCCCGCAATTGTCGGAAAGCGCCTAGGGCCTCGCTGAAAAAACTGAAGGCAAGCTCTGGGCTATCCGTAATCATGGCTAGCCGACCATTGGTTTCAAGGGCTCGGGCCCTGCTTCGCGGAGCTTCGATCCGACGAAAAATGTCCAACGCTCGTCGGTTCGACTCGGCGGCTTGGGCCACCCGCCCAAGCTGCTCATAGGCGGAAGCTAGACTGCCCAGGGTGACGGCCTCGCCCCTTTCGTCCTCAGCGTTGCTACGAAGCTCCAAAGCCTCTTCCAGCGCCACAACCGCCCGCTCCGGGTCACCCTGACTGTTCAAAATGTTGCCGATGGCGGTCAGCAGCAGAGCCGATCCTCGGCCATCGTCGATCTCGCGCGCGATCACCCGAGCCCGTTCTAAATCGTTGAGGGCTTGGCGGTTATCACCGAGGGTTTGGTAAAGGCGGCCGCGATTATTCAGCACCCGGCTCTGTTGGAGCCGATCTCCCATCCGAATCGAGAGTTCGAGACTTTGGTCGTACAGCTCGAGCGCCCGCTGAACATCGCCGAGGTAGTGCCGGTAGAGCGCCAGATTGCTGAGAGACGCGGCTTCGCCTGCCTGATCACCGATCTTCCTCTTGAGTTCCAGCGCCTGCTGCCAACAATCGACGGCCTGCTCCGTCTCGCCCAGAACGAAATGAACTCGACCGAGATTGTTGAGCACGCTGGATTGGCGAGCCTCGTCCCTCAGGGCTCGGAATACTTCTAACGCCTCACCATATCGGCTGAGTGCTCGATGCGGCTCACTCAAATACTTGCGGTAAATCCAGCCGAGGTGGGTCAGAATCTCGGCCTCGAGTGCCTGATCGCCTTTCGCTCGGGCGAGCTCCAATGCCCTAAGATCAAGCTCTACCGCTCGAAGGCAAGATTCCCGGTCTGTTTGTGCGCGCAATTCCTCGGCGCGCGCGAAGAGACGCTGAGCTTGGGAGACCTCGGGTAGGCTGTTGGCAAGGGACGAATCCGAAGACTGGGGTGGCAATTCACGTACCGAGCCTCCCCTGAGGAATAGGACCATCAACAGAGCTATCGGGTAGGCAAAGCTCCCCCTTCTTCGGGCAAGAAGTCGAAAGCTGGGGGCAGAGCTTTGCCAACGAGTCACACAGGCCTCCCCGCCGCTGTGGCTGCGTCGAATCACCGGAAAACACTCAAACCGAGCGCATCAAGGATGATGAGCCGGCGATCCTGAGAGCTTGCAAGGCAGTGGAGCTAAAGGCCATATTAGCTCTGGATCGGCCACTTAGCAATATTTACTTGGAAAGCCTTGTAAAGCTGGGCCTAGAACTCGGAGCAGAAATAACATTCTATTCAACGGAAACCACAGGATTCCGGATACAAACTGTTATATTCGCGGCAATTTTCCCTAAATCTTTTAGCACATCCACCCAAGGACGTCACTCGACGAGTCTCAATGCATACGTGTCTAGCAGCTCTGGCTCTCCAGCGCCGTGAGCAAAAAGGCGCAAGCGATAATCCCCTGCGTCTAGGCTGCCACCGGGCAATCCCAGCTTCAAGCTTCCGAATTCGCCCATGGTCACCGGGCCGCGCCAAACCACCTCGCCTTCGAACTCCGAGATTTCGATCTCGTACTCTACGACCACCTCCGGCGGCTCAGGCAGGTTGATCACCAGCAGCAAGTAATCTGCAGACACCGGTAAGTGGGAGGGCTGCCGATCTGCCGTCCCAGCGCGCACCTGGGAATCTGAGAACAGGTCCACAATCCGCGCTTCGGACTGCGGGCGGGTCAATTCTTGGACTCTTGCGTTTTGCTGCAAGCCCCAACCAAGCCCCAGCGTCGCCAGCAGAAGAGAAGCGGCCAACCAGACACGACCGGCAACTTGGCGACGTCTCTTAAGGCGCGGCAAAAAGGCACGCCAAGCACTGACCGTCGCAAGATCATCGCTACCTGCGACCTCCGCCTCCGGTGCGCGGACAAAGGCGTCCAAGTCGAGGCTATTCTCAAGGCATCGCCGACATACGAGCAGATGATCCTGCACTTGCTCAGCCTCATCAGGATCCAACGTACCGGTGTGCAAGGCGATCAGCTCGTCGACGCTGGGATGGTCGCCGAGCTCGGCAGCGTCCGTTGCCGTCGACTCACCGACCGCAGCAGCGACTGCGGCCCGCAGGCCGCTTGGATATTCGGTCATGGTCGGTCAATCTCCTTCTTTCGAAATCTTGTTCTCGAGCTGCTCACGTGCCTGTGCCAAATGCGCCTTGACGGTCCCGAGGGAGAGCTGCAGGGTCGACGCGATCTGCTGGTAAGTGAGCTCATGATAGGCCCACAAGATCATGCATTTACGCCTCTGGGCAGGCAGCTCGTCGATGGCCTCACGCAACAGCACCTGTTGCTCCTGGTGAAGGATCGCAGCCATTTGAGCCTGCTCTCCAGCCTGCCGCTGCTCGGATTCTCGAGCGATCGCCCTGTCGAGCTCGGGCTCCGCCTGCTCCCACTGCACTTCTAAACCGCCGGAATCTCTCGAAGCCCTCTTGGACTCACGGCTCCGTTTTAGAACATTCCAGGCGATACGGAAGAGCCAAGCACCAAAAGGAGCATCACCACGAAACCCCTCTAATCCTTTATAGACCCGTAGAAAGGTCTCTTGGGTTAGGTCGAGGCACTCATTCGGCGAGCTGATGCGTTTGGCAAAGAAAGATTGGACCGGTCGATGGTAGGTCTCGAAGAGCGTGCGGAAGCTCTCTTCGGTTTGTTTTCCCACCCGGATCGACTCGATAGCACGCAGCACCCCAGGGTCGGCGGCACCGGCCTTTCCGGACGCGGAGGGGCGACCAGATCTTGGTTTAGTAGGCATCTCAATCATGTTCTCAACACCGACAACGTTCTGCAAGGTTGTTGACCTTTTGTACGAGCTAGGTACCTCGGGAGAGTGGCTTAGGGCTCGACCCCGTCTTTACAGCCTGCTAGTCGGTGGGATGAAACAGTGCGTACTTTCTCGACCCGAAAGAAAAGCCGGCTCTTTCAGCGCGCTCTCAACTAAACAAATTGCCCAAGAGCTGATCTGTTCATAGATGAAGAGATGACGAGATGACGCAAGGAGCCATCGGCATGAACCTTCCCGGCGAGATCGGAGAGAAATACGAATACCTAGGAAAGCTGGGTGAGGGCGGCATGGGAGCCGTCTACAAGGTCCGACACCGCCTACTCGGAGTGGATCGCGTGATCAAGGTCATCCGGCCGCAGCTAGGCGCGAATAACGAAATGCAAAGACGTTTCCAACGCGAGGCCTGCACCGCAATCCAGCTTCACCATACTCACCTGGCTCAGATTTTCGATTTTTCAGTGGATGCCATGGGAGTCGCTTCAATCGTCATGGAGTTTGTAGACGGCGAAACTCTGCTCGAGAGACTACGGCGTGACGGCCCTTTTCCTGTCCCTCTGGCTATCGAAGTCGCGATCCAAGCCTTGGGAGCGCTCAAATTCTTGCATCAACGGGATTTCGTCCACCGAGACATCTCGGCCGACAATTTGATGTTGACGGAAAATGCCGACGGCAAACCTTGGGTCAAGCTCATCGACCTGGGTCTGGCTAAGAGCCTAACCGACGGGAGATTCGACATCTCCGTACCTGGAATGTTTGTTGGCAAGCTCCACTACGCCGCACCCGAACAATATCGAAATGGGCAGCCGGTCGATCATCGCGCCGACCTCTATTCTTTCGGCGTCTTGCTCTATCAATTGCTGACGGGCTGTCTTCCCATTGAAGGTGAAACCGTAAGTGAGCTGGTGGCGGGTCACCTCATGGAGCCCCCGCGCGATTTCGCCGACTCGGACCCGGGAGGCGCCGTGCCCGACGCGCTCCGTGCTGTGGTGATGAAAGCCTTGGCCAAAGATCCCAGCGCTCGCGTTGCCAGTGCAGAAGACTTCATCCAGGACCTTACACCGTTCCACGAATCGGCTGCTGCCCGAGCCCACCCGCCAGAGCCTTTCCAGCCGACGGGGCAACCTGAGAAAACGGCGATCCCGACCCCCGGAAGCCCATCCATGATCACCTGGGAGCCTGGCCCAGCGTCTGCTGGAGCACCAGCGGAGGAGATCGACCAAACCATCGTGCTGAAAACGCCTCATCGCACCCTCGTGGGCAGCCCCTTGCCGATCTCCCGCGCAACCTTGGGTCTGGTCGGTATGTTGACGTTGGCGTTTGCCTTTACGTTCTGGTGGATCATCCCTCATCGAGATTTGGGATCTGAAACAAGGACCCAAGGGGTGGCTGAGTCGGAGCCGATCGTTGGTCGATCCCCAAGCCCTCTCGAAGATCCCCCGGTACCGCCTGAAGCTGCCCGAGAAATCGTCGCTCTACCGACCTCTGGAACAAGCTCCTCCGGACCTCACTCCGAAGCAGAGTCGAACCTGCCAGAGCCCTCGGAAATCAAACAGCAAACCCGCGTATCAGCTCAAGAAGCGGCGCCCAGCCTTGAGGCTCTCCCCGCGCCCGGAACCTTGATCATAGACGCCGTACCCTGGGCAGAGGTGTTGGCCATTGAGGACGAAACGGGTCACTCGCACCTCAAGAAATTGCGAAGTGTTTTCACTCCGCTCGCGGTGAGCCTTCCAGCTAGTAGTTATACGGTTCGTTTGGCAAACGGCGGTCTGGCAAAGGACCAGTGGGTTGAGGCCGAGGTCCGGCCACAACAGGCCTCTAAGTGTGGGGCAAACTTCGGCTCGATACCCATCGAATCGCTTTTCCACGAGATGGGTTGGTGATTCGATGTCTCGCCCACTCCTAACTCTACTCTTGGCGATAGCGATACCTTTATCGATCACCGTCGCACCCGCGTCAGGTGACGACCATAAGGATAGCTTTCGAAGGGGTAAACAAGCCTGGGACAAGGGTCGCTGGCAAGATGTCGTCCGTTATATGGCCGAAGCCATCCAGCAACAACCCCAGGCCGGAGAGACGATCCGGCTCTACGGTCATCGATACGAAGATTACCTGCCCCATTTCTATCTGGGCCTCGCCTTTGAAAAGCAAGGCAACTGCTCCGAAGCGTTGACCGCCCTTGAAGAGTCTGCCCGTCAGGGAGAGCTGGATCCCACACAGCAGAGTCAACTCGAAGAGGTCCAGACGGCCTGCCGGCAACGGCTGCCTGAAGCACCGAGCAACGCCCAAGTCCAACAAATAGAAAGCCCCGCTGAGCTGGACGGAATCACAGCCCCCGGGGTCCAACCGAGCTCCGGCGAGAAAACTAATGAAGCAAAACCTGTGGCTGACGCTAGGCCTGTCGAACCGGAAAAAGAACCGGAAAAAGAAGTCAGCCGGCCGCCGCCCGTATTGAGGCGCGCAGCCGCTGCCATGCTCACCGGCGACTACCGGCAAACACTGGCAGAGCTGCAAGACGTAGAACTCTCTGAGCCTAAGGCACAAGCCACCGCCCATCTCCTGCGCGCGGCAGCTTGTTATGCCCTCTACCTAGAAGGGGGCAGCAGCGACGAACAGCTTCTAACCCGCGGGGAAGAGCACGCCCGTTTTTGGCGAAAGCTCGATGCCGGAGTGACCCTGCCCTCATTCGCCTTTTCTCCAGCCTTGCTCCGCCTGCTGCAAGGCTCGAATCCATAAGCAAGGCCACATCCCTCCGCCTCCGCCATAAATCGAGGACAAATACACACCGGCACTAAACAAAAGATTTCTTCCTGGATCGATATAAGCAAGGTACCCAAAGCCGTCCCTATTAACTTGAAAACCCTATTCAAGGAGACAACCATGTCATCTAAGCGCTGCTTTGCGATTTGGATCCTCGGCGCCTTAACATTTCTCAACGTCCCGTCCGGTGCGCAAGCTCAGAATACAAGGGAGGAGCCATCAGTAGCTGCAATACTTCCTCAGCTTCCCATCGATTTCTTACCACCCGGTGCTCGAGCCATGGGTATGGGTGGGGCCTCTCTCGCACTCGCCGACGATGCGACCGCCTCTGAGGCCAACCCAGCAGGTCTAGTGATCCTGACCCGGCCCGAGGTGTCGTTGCACGGCCGCTCCAAGTCTCTAGATCTCCAGCTCGACGATCCGAACGCCCATTTCGCGGTCGATTTCGCCAACGAGCTGCGTCTCGACGTGGGTGCCCCCGCCTTGTCGGCAGATACGATTGGAACCTTCGACGGATCTCTGACCAGCGGTTCCTTCGCCAGTGTCGTGGTTCCTTTTGATCGTTTCGTGATGTCCCTCTACTACATGGTGCCTGTAGACTTTGAGGCCAGAACGGATTTCTCGTTAGTTGAAGATGCTTTTGCCGACCTTTACACCACACGTCAAGCCTTCGATCTCAAGCAAGAGACCGTGGGTCTATCCATAGCCGCCAAGTTGGGAGATAAGGTTTCTGCCGGCCTGTCGATCCGTACCAACGAGCTGGAGGTCAATTCCCTACAGCGTTTCCAAGTGGACTATTTCCGGGATCTAGAACTTCTTACCGGAAATCTCGACCATATCGATACTTTCCAATTTTCGCAGATCGTCGAAGGCACCGACGATGACCTGACATTCAATGCCGGAATTCTGATCAACCCCAACGGCCGTTTTTCATTGGGGCTGGTTTATAAAGAGGGCGGCGAGTACACGATCGCGGGCAGCAATGAAGTCTTTGATTGTATCGACCTCCCCCAATTCGGACTTACCTGCGACCCCGTAACTCGTGAGGGCAGCTTCGCTTTCTTCGAATCTGAATCAACACCAAGGCGATTCGAAATGCCTGACTTCATGGGCTTGGGCCTAGCTTGGCGACCCGCGGACCGCTTCGTTTTGGCCTTGGACCTGAACCACGTTACCTACTCGAATCTCGGTCCGGGTCCGCAGGACATCCAGGACTCCGGCGGAGTGCTCGAAACGGTCGACGACGCCCTAGAAGTCCACTTCGGTCTCGAATACACCTTCCTGCTCGGCTCGGGCAAGACACCACTCTCCGTGCGCGCCGGCGCCTTCACCGAGCAGGATCACGATGGTTACGCCCATATCGACTCTGAGCAGATCCACACTACCGTGGGTCTCGGAGCAGTGATCGGCGGTGACTTTCAGATCGACCTCGCGGGCCATTTCTCCGAGACCATCGACGAAGTCTTGTTGTCGGCCGTCTACCGATTCTGATCGAGTTCCACCGTCTCGGGCCCAAGCGGAAGATAGTGGGGGAGGCGCCGAGCCATGGTCGTCGACGAACGCACCTAAATCTTGGCAGTCGGTCAGCTACGGCCGTTCCTCGCTCACATCGCGCCGAGACGGTTGGTTCGGCTTGCAGGGCTCTACGAAAGAGCGTGAGGAGACAGCAGGGTGAAGAGGGCGTCCAGGACCCTCTCCGGTTTTCGGGACTTTGAACCGGAGGCTCTGGCTTGGATGCTGGACGCTCGGACCCATTGATGCACGGTTCCGGTGAAGATCACCAGTAGCTCTTGGGCTCTGATGTCCGAACGCAAGCTGCCATCGGCGATACCTTCTTGCAAGGCGGTCAACAGATATTCGCGGGACCGGATCACCAATTGCCGCAACCGTAGGATGGCCGGCTCGGGCAAGGTTAAATAGGCTTGGTCCGAGAGTAGCAACCAAGCGACACCCGGGAGCCTTGCGAAGAGCACCATCCTCCGCTCCGCAAGGCTGCGCAAACGCTCGATGGGGGGAAGGTCGGGCGAGGGAAAAGTGGCTTCGACCATTTCGACCGCAACCTTGGTGGCCTCGTCAAAAATCTCGTCTAAGGACGTGAAGTGGCGATAAAGCGCTCCAGAAGTGACTCCGACCTCTTCAGCCAGGGTGGCAGCGGTCAGAGAAGTCGCGCCTTTTTCTCCCACTAGGCGGAGTAGGGCTTCGGCGATCTCTTGTCGACGGATGTGGGCGGGTTTCCGCAGCTGTGGGCTCTTCATAAGCTTGTCATCGGATATAGATCCGTAACGTGTACCCCGCAAGGGCTCTATCATCGAGGCAAATCCTAGCCTGTTTCCGGGTGTCCACAACCACGGCCCTGAAGCTCGATCGAAGGAGTCCGGAAGTAGGAGCCGGCAGCGACGCCGGCCCCGTTGGCGCTGTCTGAAGACGAGATCCTAGGAAGCCAAAGCTCGCTTGTGCAGGATGTTGTTCTCCAGGTGGATGTGTTCGTGCAGGCTTACCTCGAGATCCGCCAATCCTGCCCACAGCGCGCGCCACGTCGTGCAGGCGCCCTCGGGCACCTCGAAGTCTCGGGTCAGAGTCCTCAGCCGCGCCAAGAATTCCCCCGCCGCTTCATGCTCCGCTTCCATGACCGAGACCGGACCACCGGCGGCACTGCCGTTCCCAGCCAGGACCATGGGGAAAAGCACCTGCTCTTCTTTCATCATGTGCTGTTCGAGGTCGCTTTTCAATGCCAGCACCACCTGAAGGATCTCTTCGAGGGCGGGGTCTTTTTCGCCGTGGACCCGATGGACCTTGCGAGCCATCTCCTCAAGACGAGGGAGTTCTTCTTTGAGGGGCTCATGGAAGCGCTTGAGGATGTGCTCGATGAGGGCGGCGATAGGCTCTTGATCCCAACGGACCTCGGAGCCGGGGGCCTCGGCGAGTTCGTCTTCAATCTCCGCCAAGACGCGGCTGGTGTCGAGTTTTTTGGCCGCGCAGGCGTCTTTGAGTGGGCGCCCACCGCCACAGCAGAAGTCGATGTTGTAGCGGGCGAACACCCGAGTGGCCAAAGGGTGCTCAGTAGCGATGCGACCGACGGGGGTAGTGGCTGTAGCCATCATGATATCGCTCCTTATATCTATGTTTTCCGACTTCGTCGTTGAGTCACGATGCTGTGTCACGGTTCTCAAGTCCTTGAGTGAGATCACCCGAAGAGGGACACCGCGCATCGAATCACTCTTGTAAGTAAATATATACTTACAAGAGTGATTCGGCAAGCACTTCGGCAAGTTGAGTAGGTTCCTCAGAGAGCTACCGAATGACGAGCCCGGCATGTCCGACGCCCACTTGCGGGGAATCAGCCGCCATCAAACCTCAACGCCGAAGTCATCGTGCAGCCGGAGCAAAAACATGCTCGCCAGTACCAAGCCCAGGTATTCGCCCGCTACCTTGTCGCGGACGCAGGAGCGTCCAACCCACCGATCCGTTGATCTCCCCCACGAAAAACGGGCGACACTGGGTCGCCCGTTCGCTGGTCGTTTGTTCTTCGTGGCCGTTCTTTCACGAGCTTGACGGATCACCAGGCTGAGGTATCTCCGGACTCGAAACCGTCACCAAAAATCAAGCCCACATCGCAGTCACTGGCGCTTTCAAAACGGGAGATGCTGCCACCTTGCAGCAGGTAGAGTTCGCCGCTTTCGTCCTCACCAAAGCCGTAAATGCTGCCCGAAAGGCTGTCCCATGTGCTCAAGCTCCAATTGCCCGGGGTGTCTTCGGTGCCGAAGTAAACGTTGCCGGAGCAAAAGTCGCCAAAGACATAGGTACCGCGCAGGCCTTGAATGCAGCCGCGATAGCGGAAGCCGCCGGTGATCGAGCAATTACCACCGCCGTGGTCGTAGACCAAGACCGGGTCGACGAAGGTTCCTGAGCAGCCGCCCGGTCCGGCGATATCTCCCTCGCGGCAATTCCAACCGTAGTTGAGCCCGCCAGGGCTGCCGGCCGGCTCGAAGGATACTTCTTCCCGCGAGCCCGAGCCGACATCGGCGATCAGAAGGTCGCCGGTTTCGCGATCGAAGCTCCAACGATAAGGGTTACGAAAACCGATGCCCCAAATTTCGTCGAGACCGGAAGCGCCTACTAAAGGATTATCGGCCGGAACGGTGTAGGGATTCGGGCACGAGGCCGTGTCGCAGGGGTCGATGCGCAGCATCTTGCCCAATAGGTTATTGATGTTCTGAGAGGTGGCGCTCGACCCACCGCCGTCGCCCATACCGATATATAGGTAACCGTCCGGACCAAAGTGGAGGTCACCACCGTTGTGATTGGCGGCCGGCTGGCCGATGGTGATGATCTCGAAACCGGAAGCCTCGTCGGCATCGTTGGCATCGCCGGCGGAAACCTCGAATCGCTCGATCACAGTCTCGAGAGAATCCCCGCCGGTACCGTCACGGGTGTAATTGACGTAGAAATAACCGTTGGTGGCGTAGTCCGGATGGAACGCCAACCCCAACAGGCCACCCTCAAAGGTGGTGTCCACCTGAGCCGTGATATTCAGGAACGGTGAGGGCAAGATTCCGGTTCCCGGCTCATAAATCACGATCGTTCCGGACCGTTGAACCACGAAAAGGCGGTTCGATCCGTCGTCGGCATGGCGCACGGCGAGTGGTGTCGAAACCGACACGCCGAGAGAGACCAACTCCAAATCCACGGGCGGCTGAGCCGTTGCGGTTTGGCAGAAGGGCATGGACAGGACAAAAAGGGACGCAGCAACTTTGATTGTTTTCAACATATAGATCTCCATCTATTTAAGCGAGGATGGGGATCCAAGTCCGCAATTTCGATTGAAGACGGGCCGGTTGAGTCTATTCAACTAGTTTACATAAGATTTATAATCGGACATTTTGAATCGCAGCGCTGAACGTGATGGTCGAAACCTGCCGTCTACTCACTGAGCGCGCAGCCAGCTTCTGAACTCGTAACCGATCTCGCTGATGCGACCGCGCCAATAAGGTTTCGTGCCGGTTGGAAGGATCCAAGCCACTTCACCTTCCAACGGCACGTTCATGCCCTGCCGTTCGCTGTAGCCCCAGAATCGTCCCTCCCACGGTGTGGGGACGCTCTCACCCCCCACCATTCTCCCGCGCGCCTCAGCGCTGACGGTTTCGATGAGGTCCGATTCGTTGAAGGTAAAGCGCATCGTCACCGAAAGGCTGCCGTCCGTCAGCTCGGCGTAAGCAGAGCGGTCGTCGAGAGGCTCCCACCGTACACCTTGGCTGGGAAGCAGCGCCGTTGGATACCATGCGGCTTCAGCAAAAAAGCGCATCAGCTCGCCCTCTGCAATGGCGCGGCTTCCTCTCACGTCAGCCAGTGAGAAGAGCCCGAACAGCGAGGCGTGGAGCAACCCTTCGCCCGCCAAATAGGCATCGTGGACGCGGACGGTCAGCCCGGGCATCATCGCGATTCGGCCGTCCCAGTCAAAACCGGGCCGCTGGGTGACGATCCGTTGATCCGAAGTGAACGGCTTCCATTGGTCGGCGGTCTCGCCCATGTTGAAAGTTCCGCGGTGCCGCACATGCACCCCTGTCACCATCGGCTGCCCTTCTGTGAGCGCCGCGCGGAAGAAACGCTGAACCGGAGCGGGAAGGCCCTCCATCTCACCAAAATCGACCGTTTCGGGTCGCACCGGCACTCGACCCGCCTCCAGTCGTTTCCGCAGCTCTCGCGTCTCGGTAGTCCAGCGGCGGGCTCCAAGGATCACTGCGACCGCAAGCACTATGCCCGCCAGCACGGCGACCCTCAAAGCGACGACCACGACGACATTCAGCATGCTTCCTCCTCGAATCAAGGCTAGGAGGGTGATACTACGCCATCAGATGGCCACCGCGTTCCTCAAGGCTCCGAAGACCAAGCACTGAGATCGCCTGATTCGAAGCCGTCTGCGAAGATCACGGCATGCAGGTTCCGGCGCTCCGAAGCGTTTAGATAAGATCGACGAAGTATGCGAGTGAGGGATGGAATCATGGCAAGCCAAGAAAAGCACTTTCGAGGAGCACCCTTTCTGGGGAAACGTCGTCCCTTCGTCAAATGGGGGACTGCGGCGCTGGCGGTCCTGCCGCTATTGGCGGCCTCCGCAGTGTGGGCACAGGCTACCGTGGATGCCACTGCCGACCCCGAGGTGAAGGCCGTGGAATGCCCGCCGGTGTGGGCGGAGCTGACGATCATTGCCGATCCACTGTGGGGCAGTGGATCAGAGGAATACCGGGTATCGATTGAGCCAGGGGTGACGTCTCAGGTGCAGAAGGTGCCGTCGTTCGAGGCTCAGGAAAAGATGCTGGAGCGGGAGCTCGAGGCGCTCGAAGGCGGTCCGCCTTTGACCGAGGAGGAGATCGCGTATCGCCAGTCTTGGGTCCACCAGCTGGAGCGCTCCGAAGACGAACGCCGTCGATTCTTGGTCCGCCTCGTGGACGAGCTGAAGGTGCTGGAGATAGGCGTCGCGCCGCGCGAACTCGGGGCCCATCATCCGTCTCTCTATCGGTTTATTCTGCGCAACGCCTGCGAGGGTGAGCACACCGTGTCCTGGAGCGCCGAGGACCACCACCCGACCGAGGCTCACGTGGACTTGGTGCGGACGTTTTATTCGCTTTTCAAGAACCCCTGAGCCTGCGGCGCCGTCGAGGGCCGCGAGATGGGCCGTGTAGCAGGCGGGAACGCCGCCACCCTTCTACACTCTCCGAACTCGGCAGCTTTTGTCTGGCTGCCTAAATCATTTTGCGGTAAATCGGATCCAATATCGCGATTAGGAACATGGCCGTGCGGCAGCCGAAGCCCGTTGGGCTCCCCAAAGCCGCCACCTGGCCCAGATCTCCACCCATCCTCATCAAGAATCTTTAAGCTTCGGATCCAGCGTAAGGATCTTGACCCAGGCAAACGACGATCAACCTCTTCTGTGACGCCCACGCCTTAAGGAGCCCACATGACTCGGAAAACCCGAAGTCCATTCACTTTGAGAATGGCCCAAGATCGCTTGCACAAACCTCTGGGGCTGATGGCCTCAGGGGTGCTGTGTCTGTTGGTGGTCGCCCCAATGTCTGCGGCGCCGCCGCAAAAGGCATTCGGCGGTGCTTGGCAGGCTCAGGGCCCCGGACCGGCCGGCAATGGGCAGGTGGAGAATGTCGGCCAGGACAATCAGGTCGTCGGCGCGGTGCACGTGGTGGTCGCCCATCCTAGCGACGCCGACATCCTGTGGATCGGCGGTGTCAACGCGGGCGTGTGGAAGACCACCAACGCCACGGCCGCAGCGCCGAATTGGACGAATCTCACCGACGACCAGGACTCCCTCTCGATCGGCGCCCTGGCTCTCGACCCCACCGACGGCACTCACCAAACCTTGCTCGCCGGGATCGGCGGTTATTCCAGCTATGGCCGACGCGGCGAGCGCATCGGCCTGCTGCGTTCGACCGACGGCGGCACCAGCTGGACGCCGATCGACGGCGGCGGCACCTTGAACGGCAAGAACATTTCCGGCGTGGCCCCGCGCGGTGCGACCCTCGTGGTGTCGGTGAATACGGGCAGCGGTGACCGGGGCATTTTCCGCTCGACGGATACCGGAGCCGGCTTCACGGCGATCTCCAGCGGCGACGGCTCCGCCACCGGCCTGCCCGGTGGCAACAGCCACGATTTGGTGGGTGATCCGAGCGACAACACCATTCTCTACACCAGCATGGTAAATGCCGATGACTTCGGTGGCGTCAGCGGTGTTTATAAAAGCACCGACACCGGCGCCACTTGGGCCAAGATTTCGAGCGCTGCCATGGACTCGATGCTGGTCAGCAACGTCAGCAATGTCGAATTTGCCGTCGGCCCGACCGGCGTCGACGTTTACGCTGCGATCGTGAAATTCGGCCGACTCACCGGCATCTTCCGCTCGGGCGACAGCGGCACCAGTTGGACCGCGATGGATATTCCACAAACGATCGAACACGGCGACGTGGCGATCGGCATTCACCCCGGCGGCCAGGGTGGCACCCATCTTTCAATCGCCGCGGATCCCTCCGACGTCAACACCGTTTACCTGGCCGGCGACCGCCAACCGTATTTCGGTGAGGGCTCGGGGGCGAACCTCTTCTTCCCCAATTCGAGCGGTGCCCTCGACTATTCCGGTCGAATCTTCCGTGGCGACGCCTCGGCCGGCGCCGGCCTGCAGTGGACACGGCTGACCCACACCGGCACCGCAAGCTCGTCGTCACCCCACGCCGATTCGCGCGAAATGACCTTCGACGCTGACGGCAACTTGATCGAAACCGACGACGGCGGCATCTACAAACGCACCTCACCGAACTCGGCGGCCGGCGATTGGTTCTCGCTGATCGGCGATTTGCAAACCACGGAATATCATGGGGTCGCCTACGACTCGAACTCGAATATCGTCTTCGGCGGCGCCCAGGACACCGGCAGTACCGAGCAGCTCGTCACCAACATGCCCGACTTCTTCAGCACCTCCACCGGCGACGGTGGCGACACGGCGGTCGACGACATCTCAACCCCCGGCATGTCGTCTCGTTTCACGAGCTACCAATTCCTCGGCGCTTTCAGAAAACGAACTTACGACAGCTCCAACGTGCTGCAATCCGAGTCGTTCCCCAGCCTGACCCTGGTCGGCGGCGGCACGCCGCCCTCGGCTCAGTTCTACACACCGATCGCGGTGAACGAGGTCGACGGGGACCGCCTGATCATCGGTGCGTCCAACGGTGTTTACGAGTCGTCCGATCAGGGCGACACGGTGTCGGCGATCGGTGCCGGGATTACGATCAACGGCTTCCAGGGCGATCCGATCGTTTATGGCGTGCCGGGCAATGCCGACCTGCTCTATGTGGCGGAAGGCAGCGATATTTTCGGCCGCACCTCAGCGCCTCCCGCGGCGCTGACCGCGGTGACCCCACCGGGTGGATCGATCAACGACCTCACCATCGATCCGGACTCGCCGGCGCGCCTGTTCGCGATCGATTCAAACCAAGTCTTTTTCTCCACCAATTCGGGCACCTCTTGGGGTGATGTGACCGGCAATCTTTTCTCGACCTTTGATCCACAGACCCTGCGTACCCTGGCCTTCATTCCAGCCACCGACGACGCCCTCGTGGTCGGCACGGATCGCGGTGCCTATGTCGCGTTCGACAGCAGCGGTTTTACGGACTGGGACACCCTCGGCACCGATCTTCCCAACGCGATCGTCATGGAACTCGACTACGACGCCGCGGACGACGCCTTGATCGCCGGCCTGCTCGGCCGCGGGGCCTTCAAGCTGCAACCGGCGCTCCAGCCGGCCGTCGACATCTTCAGTGACGGTTTCGAGTCCGGTGATGTGTCCGCCTGGGCCAGCTCGGTACCGTGAAGGAAAAGGTCATGACATATAAAAAAGGAAAACTCACTTCCATGGCACCCACGAGCCTATTCCTCTGTTTCTGCCTCGGCTTATCCCTCGGCCTGGCGGCCTTTCCCGCCTTCGCCTACACCCCGCCGAACTCCGCTGAACTCGAGACCTCGGCGGAGAGCTTCTTGATGCGACCCGGCGTGGTGATCGACCCGGCCCGTGCCGCGCTTTACGTGATGGCAGCCGACGGCGTCGCCGCGTACAACACCGAGGGCGACGTCCTTTGGCAGAGCGAAACCGCCGAACGACCCGTGGGTCTGTTCGGCGATCAGCTGATCGCCCTCAAAGACTCCGGCAGGATCGGCAAGGTCGAGATCGTCTTCTTGAACGTCCGCAGCGGCGAGGTTTTGAGCACGATCACCGCCGATCTGCCCGGCAGCGCCGGGGGTTGGGTCACCGATCGACCGCATCAGAGCTTCACCGCCACGACCATGGTCACCGGCGGCGAGGTTCTATTGTCCTGGACCTTCTCCAGCCGACCCCTGAGGGGCGCGCCGGTGGTGGCCGGTGAGGAAACGCACCAGCTCCAACAGCTCGACGGGTCGCTTCGGCTCGATCCCAACACCGGCAGCGCCCAAGCGATCGAGGCTTCAGCCCCGAAACGGGCCGACCGACGATTCGACCTGAGCGCTGAAGAGCGTTTGCCCGACGTCGACGGTCGTCAATTCCGTGCCGGTGACGATGCCCATGTGTTGGCGAGTCAAAAAACCGCCGATCCCTGGAATCGCTATCGTTGGACGATCCTCGATCGAGCGAATAACCGCGTGCTCGGCAGCGTCGATCGACCGACCTCAGCGGCGGCGTTTTTCGTCAGCGGCACGACCCTGATCCACGAGTCCGCGCCCTTCCGCCGGCGGCTGGAATCCGGCGATTTCGAGACCCGCGGACTACGGCTCGTTGCCGTCGAGCTCGGCAGCCAAAAAGAGCTTTGGAGCATCAATATTCGGGATTTGGTCTATCGAGGTTCCATGCCTCCGTAACGGTCTCGCTCATGGAGGCTAGCCGTGGCGCTCAATATCGTGATCCGGGCCCGCGCCACGGGTCCGCGCCATGGGCCAGGTGTCGCCATAGGCCAGGTGTCGCCACGGGCTGAAGCCCGAGGCTACCCATGCCTCGCCCCTGACGGGGCAGCCCGGATTCCAAGATGCCGGCCTGCCGCAGGATGCAGGGTCGTCTGTTCGCAGGAAGAACGCTAGTGAGCTGTTCAGCCGCCGGTAATTTTAGCGATGATGTTGCGTTGGATGTCCGAGGTGCCCGAGTAAATGACTCCGCCGAGGGCGTCGCGCACGTCTCGTTCTACCCCGTATTCGGCCAAATAGCCTTTGGCGCCGTGGATGCGCATGGCGTCGAGGCTGTTTTGGGCGAAGGCTTCTCCCACGTGTAATTTAGTCATGGCGGCTTCGAGCATGGCGGGCTGGTCGTTTTCTTTCATCCATGCCAGCTTGTAGAGCAGCAGACGTGAGGTTTCGAGTCGCAGGCGCATGTCCGCGATGCGATTGGAAACGCTTTGAAACTCGCCGATCGCTTGGCCGAATTGCCGGCGATCCCTTGAAAACCGGACGCAGTCGTCTAGTTGACGAGCCATCGATCCCACGTGGCCGGCGAAGATGAAACCCCGCTCCCAATCCATGGAATAGTTGAAGATGCTGACGCCGATGCCTTCGGGACCCAACCGATTTGCTTCGGGCACAAAGCAATCCTTGAGCAGGATGTCGCCCAAGGGGTTGGTCCGCAGCCCCATCTTCGGTCGGGCCGGCGGGGCCTCGTAACCGTCGAATTCTCGCTCGACCAGGAACGCCGAGATGCCCCATTGACCGACCTCGGGCCGGGTGTTGGCGAACACCAAGCTCAAGCCGGCGACGGGTGCCAGCCCCACGTAGGCCTTATGGCCGTTGAGCACATAACCGCCGTCCGTCTTTTCGGCCGTCGTGCGCAAGGAGAACGCGTCCGAGCCGCTTTCCGGCTCGGTCATGCCGTGGGCTGCCATCAGCTCGCCTGAGCACAGACGGGGCAAATACTTCTGCTTTTGCTGCTCGGAGCCGAAATGCAATAGCGGGGCTTGCACGCTCCAAATCTGACCGTTCAGGCCGAGGGTCAGAGCGTTGTCCCTACATCCGTAACCGATCCCTTCGAGCAAGCGGATCGCGGTCACCACGTCGAAGCCGGCTCCGCCGTAGGCCTTGGGCATGCACCAGCCGAGCACGCCAAAATCCGCCGCCTTCTGCCAGGCCGCCGTGTTGAGCTCGCCTTTGGCGTCCCGCTCGACGAGATCGCCACCCAGATCGCCATTAAGCTCTCTTTGAGCGAATTCGACCGCTTCTCCGTAGAGACGCTCCTGATCTTCGGTCCAGCTGAAATCCATTGCTCGGGTCTCCACGGGTCTTTCGGTGGGGTGGGCTCTTCGGCGGCTCGACGCGCGCGACGACGCGTTATTCCACCACACTTCATTCCACCCTGCTTGCAAAGGCGGCGATCCCGAGATGCCGGTTTGGAAGCGCGCGGGTCCTGCTACCGGACGCGGATGGGGCGCATTCCCAAGCGTCGACCTCATCTATATGATGACGCCACACGAAGACCCGTCTAAGACATGCTTCCTGGCTTGGATCGCCGGCCGCCCGCGCGGTGATCGAGCTTCATTCATCGTCGCTTTTGCTACCGAGGATCCCGTTCGTGATGGCTACTCCCCGCTTTCGATCGCTCCCCTGTCGTCGAGGAAATTCCGTTCAGCCCACCTTCGGCCTGCTGTTCGCCCTTCTCCTTTCCGCCCTTCTTTTCCTCCCCGCAACACCGGTCCATGCCCATGCCACCGGCGAAAGCTATGTGTGGCTCAATATTGAGACCAATCATTTGGAAGGGCGATTCGAAATTCGGGTCGACGATCTCAGCGGACCGTTGGGTTTGGAGCTGCCGGACTCCCTCGAAGAGCGCCATCGGCTCGTTTTACAAACGGCTCCCCAAATCCAGGAATATTTGCGCCAAAACTTCGAAATCCGGGCAGGGGGCGAGCTGCTGCCCTATGCATTCAGCCTGACCGAGGTGGCCGAGGTGGAAGGCTTGGGGGTCTTCGCCAAATATTTCTTCCGCACCGACGACGGCGACATTCCGGATCAGCTGGACGTGCGAAATACGGTGCTCTTCGAATCCGATCGATTTCACCGCAATCTCCTATGCATTGAATACGATCGCCGTGCGGGCAAAGAATACGGCGAGGAATTTACGGCCATGGTCTTTGCCCCCCAAACACCCGAGCAAACTCTCGACCTGACGAATATCGAAGGTCTGCTCAGGGTGCGAGACTTCGTGTGGCAAGGGGTGCTGCATATTTGGATCGGCATCGATCATGTGCTGTTCTTGATCGCCCTGCTGCTGACCGCGGTGCTCCAACGGCGCAAGCACGACTCGGGAGTTCCGACCTGGGAGCCGGTTTCGAGCTTTCGGGCCGCGTTCTGGAAAATCGTCGCGATCATTACCACCTTCACCGTTGCCCACTCCATCACCCTGGCCTTGGCGGCCCTCGACGTGCTGACTTTGCCCAGCCGGTTCGTGGAATCGATCATCGCCCTTTCCATTGTTTTGGTGGCTTTAAACAATCTCAGGCCACGCTTCCATGAAAAGAGTTGGATGCTGATTTTCTTCTTCGGCCTTTTCCACGGCATGGGATTCGCCTCGGTCATGGGCGGGCTGCCGTTCCGCATGATGCACCTGACCCAAGTGATTTTGGCCTTCAACATCGGTGTGGAGCTCGGTCAGCTGGCGATTGTGGCGGGGGTTTTCCCCGTGATCTTCTTGCTCCGTCGATCCCGCTTTTACACCCCGGTGGTGCTGAACGGCGGATCCATCGCGGTGGGTTTGGTGGCCGCTTGGTGGTTCCTGGAACGGGCTTTGGGCTGGGCATGACATGAGCTACCTGCTGTCACAGCTGATCGATCGCGCCGCCGAGCACGAGCCCGAAAGGGATGCGTTTCGGGCTCCGGGTGCAAGTCTGACCTACGGCGAGCTGGTGCAACGGTCCAACCAGCTCGCCCACTTGCTGCGCGACGAAGGGGTCCGTCGAGGGGATCGGGTGGGCATCTTCATGCCCCGCATTGTGGATTCCGCCCTGGCGGTCTTCGGCATCCTGAAAGCTGGGGCCGCTTTCGTGCCTTTGGACCCTCACATTCCGTCCCAGGCCTTGGAACGTTTGATCGTCGATTGCGGCATCCGATGGGTGATCACCCATGACCAACCGGCCAAGACCCTGGTGGAGATGCTCGAATCGTCGAACTCCGCGACGCCGGTCGAAACCGTGATCGGCCCGGATCTGGGCGCTCAGCTCGATGACATCACCTCAGGCACTACCGTAGGCACGACCGTCCGTTGCCGGCCGTGGTCCGATCTCGAGGCCTACCACGGCGGGGCCGGGCCCAAGATTTCTGTGCTCGGCGACGACCTCGCTTACATCATGTATTCCTCCGGCTCCACCGGCCGGCCCAAGGGCATCATGCACACCCACCGCAGCGGTCTGGCCTATGCCCGTCTGTCGGTGGCGACCTACGGGGTCGCACCGGACGATCGGATCGGCAATCACTCGCCCCTGCACTTCGACATGTCCACCTTCGGCTATTTTTCGAGTCCCATGGCCGGCGCCACGACGGTCTTGATTCCCGAGGCCTACACCAAGCTGACCGCCAGCCTCTCCCAACTGATGGCCGACGAGCGGCTGACCATTTGGTATTCCGTGCCCCTGGCTTTGATCCAATTGCTCACCCGGGGGGTGTTGGCCGGCCGCGACCTGAGCAGCCTGCGCTGGGTGCTGTTCGGCGGCGAGCCCTTTGCGCGCAAGCACCTCTATGCCTTGATGGCCCTTTGGCCCCGAGCCCGCTTCTCCAATGTCTATGGCCCCGCGGAGGTGAATCAATGCACCTACTTTCATATGCGTCCGGTGGCGGATCCCGCGGCGGCGGCCGTTGACCCGGCGTTGAACCACGAGCCGGTGCCGATCGGACGCATTTGGAACGATACCGAAGGTCGGATCTTGGACGATCAGGATCAGCCGGTGGAAGCGGGCGAGCCCGGTGAGCTGGTGATTCGCTCGTCGACCATGATGCGCGGTTATTGGGCCCGTCCCGAGCTGAACGAAAAAGCTTTCTACTATGAACCCCTGGACGGTGGATTCACCCGGATCTTCTATCGAACCGGCGACTTGGTACGCACCCGGCCCGACGGTGAGCTGTTATTCCTCGGTCGCAAGGATCGGCAGCTCAAGATCCGCGGATATCGACTCGAGCTGGACGATATCGAACGTACCTTGAGTTCCCATCCCACGGTGGAGGAAGCGGCCGTATTCCCGGTCCGAACCGATGACGAGACCCGCCACCTAGCGGCCTCGGTCACTGCCAAGGCCGACGCGGCGATCGATGCCGAAGAGCTGCGCCTCTATTTGGTGGATCGACTTTCTTGGTATGCCGTACCCGCCGAAATCCGGACCGTGGCGAGCTTTCCTCGCACCACCAGCGGTAAGATCGACCGCCGCCGTTTGCAAACCGAAGCTGAAGCGGCCCTGTCTGGTGATTCACTGTCTGGCGATTCACTGTCCGACGATTCACTGTCTCCGGGTTCACCGGCTCCGAATGCACAGCCCCAGAAACCTTCCCATTAGATCCAGTCCGAGGCTGGATCCAATTTTGAGGCCCCCAACCATGCCCCCAGCAGCGCCCGAACGTCAGGACATCGAAAACGCGCTCATCGACTTCATCAGCACCGAGCTGGTCGGCGGCCGTCGCGGTGATCAAGATTCAAAGCTGAACTCGGACGACGATTTATTGACCAGCGGGTTGGTCGATTCGTTGGGTGTGATGCGGCTGGTTCGGTTCATCGAAGAGCGTTTCGACATGGCCGTTCCGCCGGCCGATTTGACCATCGAGAACTTCCTCGACGTCGCCACCATCACCACCTACATCACCACCTCCTTCCAGACCCGAGCGGCCGAGGGAGACTCCACGGCCCATGGCTGACCGCCCCAGCAGGACTCTGCCGACCCTCGGGCAGCGGCAAATGCTCACCGGTCAGCAGCTGCATCCGGACATCCCGCTTTACAACCAGGCTTTTGCGTTTCGCATCCACGGTCCGTTGGAGGTCGACCGTTTCGGCACGGCCTTCCGCCGGCTGATCCAACACTGTGAAGCCTTGCGGACGGAGCGGACCGAGGCCGATGACGAGCGTCCCGCTGAAATGCGGATTCGGCCCCCGGAACACCACGAGACCTTTCAGCTCGAGGTGTTGGATTTGAGCGCCGTCGACGATCCCGAAGCCGAGGCCCACGCATGGTTGGCGACCCGCTGCCGTCGACCCTTCGGAGCCGAAGAGCCGCTCTTCGACACCGCCTTGCTCAAGCTGTCGGACGAGCTGTGGATCTGGTACCTCTGCCAGCATCACGCCGTGACCGACGCTTGGTCGATGACGTTGATCTTCCGCCGCCTGTCGGCGATTTACGGCGCCGCGGAACGGGGCGAGCCGTCGGCGCTCGCGCCCATGCCCTCGTTTCAAGAGTTGGTCGAGCGACCCCAAGAGCCGCCCGCCGAATCCGCACGAGCCCATTGGCAGACCCAGGCGGAGCTGAATCCACGGCCGCCCGCGCTCCTGGGCCGAAACCCGAAAACCACCGCCGGACGTCGCCTGGACCTCGTGCTCGGCAGGGACCGATCGAATGTCCTCAAGGAGATGGCTCGGCGACCGGAAACCGGCGCCTTGAGCCTTGACCTGGGGCTTTTCAACCTCTTCGCCACCCTCTTATTTGCTTACCTTTATCGCCTCGGCGGCGGTCATCGATGGACCCTCGGCGTACCCTTCCACAATCGTCTTCCAGGTCGTCTTCCAGGTCGCTTTCCTAGTGACACCGGACCCGACCCGAACGAAGTCGCCGGATTGTTGATCGAGGTTTTTCCCATCGGGGTCGAGTTCGAAGAGGATCTCTCGTTCGTCGAGCTGTTGGCCCGGGTCCGGATCGCGAGCCTCGACTTCTTGCGTCACGCCGGGCCCGGGCTCGCCGACCCCGCCCTGCAACGGGGTTTTCACAGCCTGCTCAATTACATCCGCGGCTCGTTCGGCCCGTTCGCCAGCCGGCCGGTGACCACGGAGTGGCTTTACCCCGGACACCACGACCGGGAGCACGCCCTGCGGCTGCACGTCCACGACTTCGACGAGTCCGGCGAGCTTCGGCTGCAGCTGGACCTCGATCAGCACATTTTCGAGGGATCGCGCTCCGAAGCTGCCGTCGGCCAGCTGACGCGCCTGCTGGACGCCATGATCGAGGATTGGAATCGGCCCATCGAGTCGGTTCCGCTGGTCGAGGTCGCCGATCCGTCCCACATCCCCAACCACTGCCGTGGACCCGAGCCGGATGCCGGGGCCGCGCGATCGGTGTTGGAGCTGATCGACCGCTCGATCCAGCTCCATGGGGACCGCGTGGCGGTTCAAGGGCGCGATCCGGGCTGTGACCTCACCTACGACGATCTCGATCGCATCAGCCGACGCCTCGCCGAGGATTTGCGAGGGCGGTCGACGGGATTCGTCGGCATCTCCGTCGGTATCTCCATGGTGCGAAGCCCGGAAGCGGTGGTCGCCATGTTGGCGATCCAGCGTGCCGGCGCCGCCTATGTGCCCCTCGATCCCGCTTGGCCGAAAAAACGTGTCGACTGGGTCTGTGGGGACGCTGGGCTGAGCACGATTCTGGTTCGCGGGTCGCGCCCGGAGCTTGGGTCGGATATCCAAAGCCTGGACGTCCAGCCGTATCTAGACGCCTCCGCTGAGCCTTCCCCAATGCCCTCCCCGACGTCTCCCCCGCAGCTCCCATTACCCGGCCCCGACGACACCGCCTACCTTTTGTATACCTCCGGCTCCACGGGGCGACCGAAAGGGGTAGCGATTTCTCACGGTGCTTTGGCCAACTACGTGCAGTGGGCCTGCCGACGTTATGACGTCGGGCGGCCGCCCACCTACCCGCTGTTTTCACCGCTCACTTTCGACCTGACGGTGACTTCGATTTTCGTGCCCTGGGCGGCCGGCGGCACCATTCGGATCTATCCCGAGGTGGACCAGCGGGCGGATTTGGCCCTACTGGACGTGGTGGACGACGATTCGGTCGACGTCATCAAGCTCACCCCCTCCCATCTGGCCCTGCTCCAGGCCCGCCAGGCCGACGGCAAGGCACCCGGTCGCGGCAAGGCACCCGGTCGCACCCGGCGCCTGATCCTCGGCGGTGAGGCCCTGAGCCGGGGCGCCGCCCTCGAAGCCCAGGCCTTTTTCGGTCCCGAGATCCAGATTCACAACGAATACGGCCCGACGGAAGCCACCGTGGGCTGCGTTGAGCATGGTTTCGACCCCGAAGCGGATCGGCAATCGACGGTGCCCATCGGTCGACCGATCCAGGGCATGTTCGTGGAGGTCTTGGACCGCTATCAACACCCGGTGCCCGAAGGCGTGACCGGCGAGCTTTATGTGGGGGGTCGCGGTTTAGCCCAGGGCTATCAGGGCCGACCCGACCTGACCGCTGAGCGCTTTACGTCGCGGCCCGCCTCCGGCCGACGACTCAAGGAACGGCTCTATCGAACCGGAGATCGGGTCCGATGGACGAGTTCCGGCGCGAACGCCCGACCGGTGCTCGAATACCTCGGCCGGCTCGACGATCAGCTCAAGGTGCGGGGAGCCCGGATCGAACCCGGTGAGGTGGAAGCCGCGCTCGCCGAGCATCCGGCTATTGAAACGGCGGTGGTCGGTCGCTCGTCCACCAAGGCTGGGATTTCTCGGAGGATTTCGGCGCCGAGGCTCGGGCAGGGCGAGCAGGAGCCGGGGGAAGAATTTCATTGTCGAGATTGTGGCCTGTCGTCGCAATTTCCGGGCACGGAATTCGATGCCGACGGGGTCTGCAACCACTGCCTCGCGTTCACCCGCTACCGCCATCGGGTCGATAGCTATTTCAGAACCCTAGACGACCTGCGGGTCCATCTCGACCCGATCCGTGACCGACGGCTGGCCCATAAAACCTCCGAGCCCGAATCCCCGTCCTACGATTGCCTGTCGCTGCTCAGCGGCGGCAAAGACAGCACTTACGCCTTGGGTCGATTGGTGGACATGGGTTATCGGGTGCTCGCCTTCACCCTCGACAACGGTTATATCTCCCAACAGGCCAAGGACAATATCGGTCGGGTGGTGGCGGAACTCGGGGTGGACCATGTCTTCGGCTCCACGCCCGCCATGGACCAGATCTTCGCCGACAGTCTGGACCGCTATTCGAATGTCTGCCAGGGTTGTTTCAAAACCATTTACACCCTGAGTTTGAAGCTCGCGCGCGAAAAGGGCATTGCCTACATCGTCACCGGCCTGTCCCGGGGTCAGCTCTTTGAAACCCGCCTGACCTCCGAGCTTTTCGAGCAGCTGGGTTACGACGCCGAGCAAATCGATCGCTCGGTGCTGCAAGCCCGCAAGGCCTACCACCGGATGGACGACGCGGTCTCCCGTCTGCTCGACGTTTCCCACGTCCAGGACGCAGAGCTGCTCGACCAGGTCCAATTCTTGGATTTCTACCGTTTTTGTGACGTTGAGCTCGACGAAATGCTGAGTTATTTGGACCGTCGGGTGCCGTGGATCCGTCCCACCGACACGGGGCGATCCACCAATTGCCTGATCAACGACTTGGGCATTTGGGTCCACCGCCAAGAGCGGGGTTTCCACAACTACGCCCTGCCCTACAGCTGGGACGTGCGCTTGGGTCATAAAACCCGTGAGGCAGCCCTCGCCGAGCTGGACGACGAGCTCGACGAGTCGGCGGTCCAGCGCATGATGCGGGAGGTCGGCTACTCGCCCAAGACGCCGCACGGCGGCTCCACGGCAGACGGCACGGTGGACGGCACAGCGGACGGCACCGCAGACACCACAGCGCGTCTGGCGGTTTGGTATACCTTGCGTCCCGGGGCTGAGGCCGAACCGGCGGAGCTGCGGGATTTCTTGCGCGAACGCTTGCCGGATTTCATGGTGCCGGGTTTTTATCGGCCGCTGCCGCGCCTGCCCCTGACCGCCAACGGCAAGGTCGATCGGCGGGCCTTGGAAGCTACCGCAGCCCCCGAAGACGGAAGCCCGATCTCGGCGACAAGCACCTCGACCGACGAATCTCACGTCGCAGCCGAAACACCGACGCAGAAAATCCTGGTGCGCATCTGGCGAGAGATCTTCGGCCTGGAACGGATCGGCATCGACGATGATTTTTATGGGCTCGGGGGCGATTCCATCGGCGCGATCCGCATCTCGGCCCGGGCCCGACGTGAGGGTCTGATCTTCGAGCCGGCCGAGCTCTTCGACGCCCCCACGATCCGCCGGCTGGCCAAACAGCTCGAATCCTCCGCGGCCTCGCCCGAGCTTCAGTTCCAACCCATTGAGCAGCCGGCGGGTCCTACCCTACTGCTGCCTTCCCAGATGTGGTGTTTGGAGCAGCTCGGCTGGTCGGCCGGACCTTGGAATCAAGTCCTGACGGTCAAGCTTTCACGGGACCTGGACACCGATCGCCTGCGACAGGCCTTCGAGCGCCTGGCCGAACGCCACGACGCCCTGCGCCTGAGGTTCTTCCGGGCCGAGGACGTTTGGCGAGCGGAATGTGTGGCCGAACTCGGACCCGAGCTGAGGGAGATCCAGCTCAGGGACCTGGATCGGGCGAGCCTAGGTTGCCATATTTTTCAGCTCGACCGCGCTCCGTTGTGGAACGTGACCCTTGTGCTCGACGGAACCCGCAGCCACTCCCTGGTGCTCGTCGCCCACCACCTGATCGTCGACGCCCTTGCCTGGCCGATTCTGCTCGACGACTTGCAGTCCGCCTATGGGGATCTCGAAGGTGGGGATCGCGAAGGTGGGGATCGCGAAGGCGGATTGGTTGCGTCGAGCCGTCCGGCGGCTTCCGTCCGCCATTGGGCCCGCCTGCTGCATGAGCGGGCTTCTTCAGCGCCGACCGCAGCCGAGCCCTGGCTCTCGATCCTGGAAAACGCACAGGGTCGGCTGCCCGCTCTGCCCACTCAGCCCGCTCTGCCCGTAGTCTCTGGAACGGACACCGCAGATCGGACGGAGCCCCTCGAAATCCGCCTCGGACCGGAGCGGACGAGCCATTTATTGCGCAGCGTGGCACGACGCCCCGCGGTTTTCGAGGCCTTGATCGCCGCCACCGCCCAGATGCTCGCCGACTGGACCGGCCAATCCCGGGTGGTGATGTTTACCGAAGGCCACGGCCGTGAACTCCCGGGCCCACAGAATCCGAGCGGTCGCCCTTCCGCGGATGCCTCGTCGATCATCGGCTGGTTGGGCTGCCTCTATCCCCTCGCCATCGAGATCGAGGCCGGCCAGTCCGCCGAGCAACAGCCCTCCGAGCTACAGCCCTCCGAGCTTTTGGAGCGAGCGCGCCAAGCCCTGGGTTCGATCCCCCACGGCGGGTTGGACTACGGGCTTTTGCGCCGGCTGAGCCCCGACGAGGGCTTGCGTCAACGTTTGGCCGAGCTCGAAACCGCGGACGTCCTGCTCAACTACCTGGGACGGGCCGATCAACTGGTACCCCCGGGACCTCTTTTCCAATTCGATCGTCCCCTGGAGCTGCACCGCGATCCCGACCTGAGGCCCTTCGCCCTGGAAATCGATGCCTTGGTGCACGACTCCCAGCTGTGCGTCCGATTTGGTTTCGACCCCACACGACTGAACCCCCGAGACGTGGGCGACCGGCTCCGTGTTTTCGAGCACCAGCTGCACCGACTCTCGGAGCCCGCGTCCGCCGGGGCCCTTGCCCAACCCACCGCCGCCGACTTCCCGTTGGCCAACCTCGACTCCGACAAGATGGCCAAGCTCAGCGCGGCCCTCGGTCGGGGTCCGAAATCCTGAGGTGGTCGATCCTTCTATGAGTTTCGAACGATGAGCTTCGAACGATGAGCTTCGAACGATGAGCTTCGAGGATGTCGAGGATGTGCACGCCCTCTCTCCCATGCAGGAGGGTCTGCTCTTCCACAGCCTGTCGGAGCCGGGATCCGGGGTTTTCATCGATCAAGTGGTCATGGAGCTGGGAGCGTCCGGCGAACTCCAGTCCGGCGAGTTCCAGTCCGGTGAACTCTTGGACGTGCCGGCCCTGCAAGCCGCCTGGCAAGACATGGTGGCCCGCCACGGCATGCTCAGGGCGATGTTCTTGTGGGACGGTCTCGACGAGCCCCTCCAAGTCGTGCGTCGACAAGTCGAGCTGCCCTGGGAGCTCCGCGATGCCCGGGACATGGACGAGGACCAACGCAGAACGGCTTTCGACGCCCTGCTGATCTCCGACCGTCAACGGGGATTCGACCTCTCGCAAGCGCCGCTCCTGCGCATGACCCTGTGGCGGGTTGAGGATCGGAAATGGATTTGGCTGTGGACCTTCCACCACATCATCCTCGACGGTTGGTCGGTCCGCATCCTGCTCACGGAGCTGAAGGCGGCCTATAAAGCTCGCCTGGCCGGCGACCCACTCAACCTACCCGAGGTTTTTCCCTTCACCCGTTACATCGCCTGGCATGCTCAACAAGACCTCGACCGGGCCCGGGAATTCTGGCAGACACAGCTCGACGGCTTCGAGTCCGCCAACCGCTTGGACGCCTTCGCCACTCCCCAGCCCCAACCCCGCGCCGATCTGTTGCCAGGGCGGCCGATCGGCTCCACCCATCGCCAAACCCATCTTCGTGTGGACCCCCACACCACGGAGCAGCTGTCGGCGTTCGCGCGCGAATTTCGGCTGACCCTGGGCACGGTGCTGATGGGGGCGTGGGCTTGGGTGCTGGGTACCTACAGCCGGGATCGAGACCTAGTTTTCGGTCTCAGCACGTCCGGCCGCCGACCGAGTCTCGACGGCATCGAGCAGGGCGTCGGCCTGTTCATCGAAACCCTGCCCTTGCGGGTTCGGCTGCTCGCGGACACGCCGTGGGTCGAATGGCTGAGGAGCTTGCAGCGGCAGCAGATGAGCATGCATCAAGCCGATGCTTGCTCCCTCGCCAAAATTCAGCAGTGGACACAGCTTCCTCAGACGGAACCGCTGTTTGAAACCCTTTTGGTGATCGAGAACCATCCACCGAGCTTGGACCCGGAATCCCAGAATGCGGCTGCCGATGGAGATGGCAGTGGCGGTGGCGGTGGCGGTGGCGGTGGGCTGCGTATATCTCGCTTCGAGATCTTCGAACGCAGCAACTACCCCTTCGCCCTGCTGGTTTTGCCCGGCGCGTCTTTGGAGCTGATCGCCGTGTTTGATCGCGAGCGCTTTGCTCCGGCTTTCGTCGATCGATTGTTGGCCCGGGTCGAAACCGTGTTGGGCCTGCTGGTCCGTCACCCTCAAACGCCCCTGGGCAAGATCCCCTTGCTCAGCGATCGGGAGCAGCGAGAGTTGGTCGAACGGCTTTCCAAGGAGCTGTCATCACCCCCAATCGACGGGCTTGGGGCTGACCCCACCGTCGACCACCCCTCCATCCATCATTGGATCTCGGAAGTCGCCGCCGAACGCGGCGACCACACCGCGGTGATCTGCGGTGATCGACGGCTGACCTACGGCCAATTAGACCTGCAATCGGACCGGCTGGCGGCTCGTCTCCGGCGGCTCGGGGTGGACGGGTCCGGCGATTCCGGCGATTCCGATTCAGTGGTCGGCATCTACGCCCGGCGGAGCCCGGAGGTGGTGGTCGGCATCTTGGGCATTCTCAAGGCGGGCGGCGCCTACCTACCCCTCGACGCCGCCTATCCGGAAGCACACGTCCGGACGGTGCTCGAAGACGCCGGGGTCTCGATCGTTCTGACCCAAAAGCACCTTTGCCTGCCGTCTCCCGACCTCGTCCGGCTCGATCTGGATGCTCTGGACCTGGATACCTCAGACCTGGATGCTCTGGACCTGCACACCTCAGACCTTGACGCCTTGGACCGAGAGGGCCCGCCGGCGGATCCCGGCAACCCCGCGGATTCCTTGGCCTACGTGATTTATACCTCCGGCTCGACGGGAAAACCCAAAGGTGTGGAGGTGAGCCACGGCAATCTGCTCTACTCCACCTGCGCTCGCTTGCAGGTCTACGAAAAACCCGTGGGACGCTTCCTCCTGCTATCGTCCTTCGCCTTCGACAGCTCCGTGGCCGGGTTGTTTTGGACCCTGGTCTCCGGTGGAACGCTGGTTTTGCCCGAAGCGGACCAAGAGCGCGACCTCGAGGTATTGCGCCGCTTGATCCCGGATCACGGGGTGACCCACAGCCTCTGCCTACCGGCCCTCTACGAAATTCTCTTAGAGGAGTCAGACATTTCCGAGCTCGCTTCCCTCGAAGTGATGATCGTGGCCGGGGAGGCCTGCCCGTCGAGCCTGGCGGATTTGCACCGGCGGACCCTGCCCGGCGCTCGCCTATTCAACGAATACGGTCCCACGGAGGGCACGGTCTGGAGCACGGTGCACGAGGTCGTAGCCGCCGATTCCCCAGACGAGCGGGAAGGGGTTTCGGCCACCGTGCCGATCGGCCGACCCATTCCCGGCACCACGGTGCTGCTGCTCGATCCCGAGCAACGCCCGGTTCCCCAAGGTTTGGCCGGGGAGCTTTGGGTGTCCGGACCCGGTCTCGCCCGGGGTTATCTGCATCGTCCCGAGGCGACCCGTCAGGCCTTTCCCCGGCTCGATCCGCCCGCGAAGTTGGGAAAGATCTCGGAACGTCGCTTCTATCGCACCGGCGACCTGGCGGCGATGGCCGACGACGGCAACTTGATGTTCCTGGGACGCGCGGATTCCCAAGTCAAAATTCGCGGTCATCGCATTGAAATCGAAGGCATCGAGGCCCAGCTCCGTCGTGATCCACGGATCGCGGAGGTCAAGGTAAGGGTCACGGCAACGGTGACCGCCAAAGCCGTTTCGAGCCGCTTGACCGCTTTCGTCGTACCCACGGACACTCAGTCGGCAGATCCCGATCACACCAGCGCCTTTGGGCGGGCGCTCCAGCAAGATCTAAAGCGGCTCGTGCCCGACCCCATGGTGCCCGACCAATGGATCGTTCTGCCGGAGCTGCCTCGGCTGCCCAACGGCAAGCTCGACGAGCCCGCCCTGCGCGAGCTCGCCCAACGGCAGTTCGACGGCAGCCACGACAACCAGGACGGCAGCGACGGCAGCAACAACGGGGACAAGGTGCCGACGGATCCGATCGAGGCGACTATTGCCGAAGTTTGGCGACAGCTGCTCGGCGTCGAGCAGATTGCACGGCAGGCCAATTTCTTCGAGCTCGGAGGAGATTCGATCCTCGGCATCCGCTTGGTGTCGCGCTTGCGTCAGGCGGGCTTGGCCATCGAGCCCAGGGAGCTGGCGGCCCATCCGACGATCGAAGCCCTGGCGAACGTGGCCCGTGAACGAACCGCGGCATCTGACACCACTAGACAAGACACCGCCGGGCAAGACACCGCCCTACAAGCCGAGCCGTGGGTCGATGAGCTTCCGCTTTTGCCGATCCAACGCTGGTTCTTGGATCGTCGCCTGACCGCGCCCCACCATTGGAATATGACCCGTGGTTTCGAGGTCACCGACGACTTCGAACTCGGGATCTTCGCGCAGGCCTTGGACGCCGTGGTCGCACACCACGACAGCCTGCGCGCCACCTTCGAACGCGTCACCGCCGAAGCTGCCATCTCCGAGACCACCAACGCCGGCTGGTGTCAGCGCATCGTCGCCCCCGAGCACCTCGAGATCTCCTGCGAACAGGTCGACTTGGCCGCCGACGAATCCTGGCAACCCCACCTCAGCCGGGTCCAGGGCAGCTTGCGGCTCGATCGGGCCCCGTTGCTCAAAGCCTTGCTCTGCCGTCGACCGAACGGTCCCCACCAGCTCTTTTTGGTCGTGCATCACCTGATCATCGATGCGGTATCGTGGACCGTGGTGCACCAAGATCTCGAAACCGCCTACGACCAGCTTCTCGCCGGCCGGCCCGTCAGCCTGGAGCCGGTGCCGACGCCGATCAAGGCTTACGTCGACTGCCTGCTGGAGCGGCTCGGAACTCCCGAGCTGAATCGCCAGCTCGGATTCTGGACCCGGCCGGTGGATGCCCGTGCTCTCGAGCTGCCCGGTCCGATCGGTTCCCATCTAAATCCCCGTCCCTCAGGTACTTCGACCGAAGCCGATGCGCAGTCCTCGACGGTCTCCCTAGAGCTCGGGTTTTCCGAGGTCGGCGGGCCGGGCCGGCCGGAAGAGCTGATGCTCACCGCTTTGGCGCTCGCCATGGCCCGTCTGCGGGGACATGGCGAATTGCTTTTGGAAATCGAAGGGCACGGTCGGCTGCCGCAGCACAGCTCCCTGGATATGTCGCGCACGGTCGGCTGGCTGACCGTCACCCATCCCGTGCACTTCGAACTCGATCCCCAGGCCGACCCAGGGGCGGCCCTCGCCGAGGTCCGAGCACGGCTCGATCGAATTCCCGAAGACGGTTCTGGATTCGGCGTGTTACGTTGGCTGGAGCCGAGCCCGAATCCGCTGGAAAGTCTGCCCGAGCCCCGCATTTTGTTCAATTATCTCGGTCGACCCTCCCTTGCTCAGGACGGCCCGTCTCGGTTCCGACCGATGCAGGGGTCGGCGTTCGGCGGTACCTTGGAAAGCTCTCGCCATGGAAACAACGAACGATCCCACGACTTGGAGATCAACGCCGGGATCGAAGAGGGCCGTTTGGAAATGTCTTGGACCTATTTGCCGAGCGCCCTCGACGGAGATGCCATGGAGCTATTGATCGTCGAGTTTGTTGAAACGCTACAAACCTTGATCGGCTCGGCGACGGCCGTTGAAAACGACTCCCCGCGGGTCGGAGACTTTCCCGACGCCGGACTCGATGCCGACGATTTCGCCCACCTCCTGGATGAGCTGAGCTAGGACGCCCCATGGTCGACCCCAACCGCTCTACCACCTCCAAAACTCCCAAAGCCACCAAGGGCACGCCGGCCGAGCAGGCCGGCGTGCAAACCAAGGAGCAAACCAAGGCGGCCACGGGCAAGAATATTGAGGACATCTTTCGCCTGACCGAGGTCCAAGAAGCCCTTTTGGCCCACCACGCGTCCGCCGGCGGCGGTGTTCTGGCTCAACGGGTGGAGCTGATGGGAGAGCTGCGGCCGAAGAGCTTCGAAGCGGCTTGGCGACGCACGGTGCAGCGCCACCCGGTTTTGCGCGCTTCGGTCCATTGGCGCAAGCTCAAACACCCCGTCCAGGTGGTGGCCAAACAGATGACGGTGGTCATGCCGTTCGTCGACCTGCGACGGACCCTGGACGACGGCACCGCCGATCTCGATCAGCAGATCGCAGATTTTTGTCGCCAAGAATTAGACCCGAGCCGGGCGCCGACCTGGCGTTTAGGCCTCTGGCGGGTGGGCGATCACAAACACGTTCTGGTGTGGTCGTGCCACCACCTGCTGCTCGACGGTTGGTCTTGCCTCACGGTGCTCAACGAGGTGGTGGCCGGTCATAACGCCCGGATGGCGAAAGGTGTCGAGGCGTCGACGGACGATCGCACCCTGCGACCCCTCACCCGATTTCGCGACGTGGTGGTTTGGTCCCGCGGCCCCAAGTCCCGGCCGGCCGAGCAGTTTTGGTCTAGCCAGGGTTTGGCCGCCCGCGACTTTCTCACCACGCCTAGGCTAACCACCGCCGAGCCGTCGGCCAGAACGTCGGCCAAGGCGGCCTGGACTGGGCAAGCCGACCAGAGCCTGGAACCTATCCTAGGGGGCGAAGCCAGACCGCTCGACCTTGGCCGTTTGGGCTCCCGAGCCCGAGAGCTGGGGGTCACCGTCGGCAGCCTACTGGTGGGTTGTTGGGCGTTGACCCTGGCCCAGGTGACCCGCAGCGAGCACGCGGCGCTCGGTTTTGTCGCCTCCGGCCGATCCGCCCCGGCCCTCGAATTTCCCCACATCGACGGCCTCGTGGGCATGCTCTCCAACGCCATGCCCTTCAGCATGGCCATTGCGCGGGATTCTCCGGTCCAGGACTTCTTTCGCTCGGTGATGCAACGCCAACAAGAGATCCAAAGCTTCGAGCATCTGCCCCTGAACCGACTCTTCGAAGCGGGCGGGGTTTCCCTCAAACGGGCTCCCTTCGACACCCTCCTGGCCTTCGCCAACTACCCGATCGGGGCCGAGAAAAGCGAGGCCGAGCCAGGGTCGGGACCCACCGACGACCCGTCGGAATTGGTTTTGGATCGATTCTCCGGCGACCTGACCTCGGGTTATCCGCTCACCCTGGCTTTTCAGCCCGGAGCCGAGCTGCGCCTGCGGGTGCTCTTTGCCTCCCAGCTCTTGCCCAGGCCGACCGTCGAGGCCTTGGTCGAACGCTTCGAAAGCCTGTTGATGGCCGTCCTGCGAACTCAACGGGAGACCACGGACGGGCCTGCGACCGAGACGACGACCGTCGAAGACTTATTTCGCCGCGCCTTAGAAGAGGTGCCCGAGGACGGGCGTTTGGCGCGGCTCCAGGTCGATCCGTCTCGCCGAGGGTCGCCGCAGACCGCCGAGCCCGGCCGTCGACCGCGGGGCGGTACCGGCGCCGAGGCTCCCCGAACCGCCACCGAAGCCCAGGTCATGCGCCTGTGGAACGATTTGATCGCCATCCAAGAATTTTCCCCCGACGATAATTTCTTCGAACTCGGGGGTCACTCCCTGCTGGTGCCCGCGCTGGTGCAGCGCATTCAGACCAATTTTGGCGTCGAGCTGCCCCTCGGCCTGATCTATCAAAACGCCACGGTGCGGGCCTTGGCCGGCGCCATCGACGGGGCGCTCGAAGGGGGCCGGGGGCCGCGCTGGAGCAGCTTGGTGCCAATTCGACCCCGGGGCAGCCGGCGTCCGCTCTTCCTGGTCCACGGCTTGGGCGGCGAGGTGGGTTGGTTCTACGACCTGGCGAATTATTTGGATCCTGAGCTGCCCCTCTATGGATTGCAAGCTCCCCCGGATCCCCACCACCGCTTGGAGGCCATGGCCGACCATTACGTGGCAGAAGTCTGTCGTCTCGACCCCACGGGCCCTTACCGCCTGGGTGGATATTGCGTCGGCGGGGGGATCGCTTTCGAAATGGCCCGACGCCTGAGCCGGGCGGGGAAACAGGTCGAGTGGGTGGTTTTGATCGACAGCGTGCCCCAGGCCCATGCCCAACAACTCGGGGGTGGCGGGCCCAAGGCCCTGGCGCGACGGATGCGTCGACTGTTTTCCAAACCGCCCAGCGAAATGGTGGCTTCGGTGAGCGACGCCGCCCGGCGCGCGACCCAAAGGGTATCGAGTCGATTGAAGACCCCGGACCCGCGGCGGAGGTCGGACTCCATAGCGGGGACCGAGCCACAGGGGACCGAGCCACAGGGGACCGAGCCACAGGGCGCGACTCTGGAACTCGACGACGTGCTCGACATGCGCAGCCTGCCCAAGGTCTACCACCAAGCCGCCCGACGACACTTTGCGGCCATGCGCGACTACGCTCCCGGTCCGTATGAGGGTGACGTTCAGCTCCTGCGTACGGACGATCCCCGCTTTGACGAGGATTTCGGTTGGGGGGAATGGGTGCGCGGCACCCTCACCGTGGATCGCATTCCCGGCCGCCATGCGGATGTTTTAAAGGAGCCCCACGTGGCCGTGGTCGGGGCCAAGCTCGGCGCGGCCCTCGCGCGCCTGGACGACGGAGGGGTCCCATGAAAATCGCCTACCTCTCCATCGGCATGACCAGCGCTTTGAACGCCGGTCTCGAGCTGAGCCGTCGACTGCAATCGGCCGGCCACGAGGTGACCTTCCTGAGCCAAGCGGAGATCGGCCCCAGAGTCGAAGCTGAAGGTTTCGACTTTCTGCCCTTGTGGGGGGATCGGGAAGCCCAAGAGCGGGCCAAGGCCCTCGAACTTCGCTGGAGTGGGCTGCTCAGGCCCGTCGGATTCCTGAGGGACCTGGCGCGGCGTCGGCAGAATCGGCGGCAATCGATCGAGCAGCGAGAAATCGAGCAAGTGCTCGGGCGATTGGCTCCGGATCTGCTGTTGATCGACATGGAAAAACATGTGGCGATCCTGGCCTCGGCCTCCCTGGGTTTGCCCACGGCCCTGGTCATCGTTTGGTTTTCCATCTTCCGCACCCCCGGTCTGCCGCCCTTGCACCTCGATCGCGCAGCCCCCACTTCCCGCCGGCAACGCATCCGCATCACCTTCGAGTGGTGGCGCCTCTATTTGCAAACCCGACACATGGAGTGGCGCCGACGGATCGCCCGCTGGCGACGCGCCGACTTCTTTCCACCGGTGGCCTACGACACCGTTGATATCGACGATGTTCGGGCGGTGGCCCGCAGCCGTGGTTTCGATTTCAAGCGCCGAACCTCCCGCGGCCATTGGCTGCGACCGTGGGTTTATACGGATCTGCCGATTTTGTGCTTCAACGGTTTTGAACTCGAGCTGCCCCATCACCCCCTGCCCGAGGGGCACGCAGGGCGGCTCCTGTCCTACGTCGGCCCCATGGTGCCGACCCAACGGCACGATCCCCGGGCCGAATCGACCGCTTGGCGGCAATGGCGAGAACGAGACCCAGATCCGGCGTCTTCCGGTACGCGTCCCTTGATTTACGGCTCGTTGGGCACGTTTTGGTCGGCGGATACCGACTTCCTGGGTCGCATCTTGAAGGTCTTCGAGCGGCGCACGGATTGGGATCTGGTGCTCGGCTTGGGTGGCACCTTGGATCCCACGGCCCTGGGTCCTTGTCCGCCCAACGTTTTGATCCTCGAATATGCGCCCCAGCTCGAAATCCTCGACGACGCCGATCTTGCCATCACCCACGGTGGCATTGGTACGATCAATGAATGCCTGCTCAAAGGGGTGCCGATGGTCGTTTATTCCACCGGCTTCGTCGATCAAAACGGCTGCGCGGTGCGTCTCGCTCACCATGGTCTCGGGGTGGTGGGCCACAAGGAGGCGGACGATGACGCGATGATCGAGAGGAACATCCTCCGGGCCCTCGAAGACCCCGAGCTTCGTCAACGCGTCCAAACCTTTCGCCGATCGTTGATCGCTTACGAGCAGCGGTCGGTGGCCGAAACCCTGATCACCGAGCTCGCGTTACCCCAGGCCCCATCGGCCGTGGAGAAAATCCCTTGACCCGCACGACCGCCGACACCGACCCCATGGCCGCGTCGCCCTTTCGAGATTCGCCGAGCCCGGAGCCCGAGGATTTGACCGAGATCTGCAGCCGATTGGCACCCGATTTTGCCCGCATGGCCGGCAAGACCCTGGTGCTCACCGGCGGCGCCGGCTTCCTCGGTTATTATTTGATCCGCTCGATCCTGCACCACAACGCCGTCGGTCCGGGTCCGGCGATCGAGCTGTGGGTTTGCGACAATTTCAGGCGCGGTCTGCCGGAGTGGCTGTCGCAGCTCGAAGGCACGCCCCATTTTCAATCGGTCGATCACGACGTCACCATGCCCCTGCCGGCGGATTTTCCGGCGGCCGCCTACATTATCCACGCCGCTTCGATCGCCTCGCCCGCGTTCTATCGCAGCCATCCGATCGAAACCATGGACGCCAACGTGTCCGGTCTGCGGCGATTGCTGGATTATTGTCGCGATCGAGCGGACAGCTCGCAGCCGGTGGAGGGCCTGTTGTTTTTCTCCACCAGCGAGATTTACGGTGACCCCTCGCCGGATCAGATCCCCACTCCCGAGACTTATCGAGGGCTGGTTTCGAGCACCGGCCCGCGCGCCTGTTACGACGAATCCAAGCGCTACGGCGAGACTTTGTGCGTTAACTTCCATCGCCAATACGGCGTGCCGGCCACGATCGTCAGGCCGTTCAACAATTACGGCCCGGGGCTGAAAATTACCGACCGCCGGCTGATCCCGGATTTCGCCCGGTGCGTGCTCGCCGGTGAGGACATCATCATGTTTTCCGACGGCTCCCCCACCCGCACCTTCTGCTACGTCGCCGACGCGGTGGTGGGTTATTACCAAACACTCGTGCGCGGTCGCGCGGGTGAGGTCTACAACATCGGCTGTGACCAGCCGGAGGTTTCCGTCGCCGAGGTGGCGCGCCAAGTGGTCGCCCAAGCCCGAGAGCTTTTCGATTACAACGGCCGGGTGGTCCATCGGCTGAGCGAAGATCCCGACTATTTGGTCGACAATCCCAACCGTCGCTGCCCGTCGATCGACAAGGCTCGCTCGGAGCTGGGCTTCGAGCCCACCATCTCCCTAGAAGAAGGATTGCGCCGGTCCATGCTCTGGTATCGCAGCCATCCCACGGCGGCGGTCGGCTGATGCGCATCGCCATCATCGGCACGGGCCACGTGGGTTTGGTTTCTGGAGCCTGCTTTGCCGCCAAAGGCCACGACGTGGTGTGCGTGGATATCGACCCGCAGCGGGTCGAGGCCATCAACGAGGGTCGGGTGCCGTTTTTTGAGGCGGGTCTCGAAGAGCTGGTGAGCCGGACCGTGCCCGATCGGCTGCGGGCGTCCCTGGACCTACTGCAGACGGTGGTGGGAGCCGAGGTGATTTTATTGGCCGTCGGCACGCCCTTTGACGGACACCAGCTAGATCTCGGACAAATCCGGGAAGCGGCACGGCAAGTCGGCGAAGCGCTCAAATTCCATCAGGGTCGGCCGCTGATTCTGGTCAAGAGCACGGTCTTGCCCGGCACCACCGACGGTTTGGTGCGCGAGACGTTGGAAGCGGCTTCCGGGCGCGAAGTCGGCCGGGATTTCAGCCTCGGCATGAACCCGGAGTTTTTGCGGGAAGGGCAGGCGGTCGCGGATTTCATGGAGCCGGATCGAATGGTTTTCGGCGGCGATGACCGCAGCCACGAGATCCAACAGCAGCTCTACCGGGATTTCCCGTGCTCCGACGTGATGTTGACCCACAGCGCCACGGCCGAAATGATCAAATACGCGTCCAACTCCTTATTGGCCACCCTGATCTCTTTTTCCAACGAAATGGGCAACCTGAGTTCCACCTTGCCCGGCGTCGACATCCGGCAGGTCATGGCCGGAGTGCATCTCGACAAACGCCTGGCACCGATTCTCGATCGACCGGCAGCCGCCGGCGATCGCATTCAACCGGGCATCCTCTCCTACCTCGAAGCCGGCTGCGGTTTCGGCGGAAGCTGCCTGCCCAAGGACGTCCAATCCTTGATCGCTTTCGGCGAAAGTCGGGGCACCTCCATGGACCTTCTGAGCTCGGTGATTCGGATCAATCGTCGCCAGCCCGAGAAGGTCGTCTCCCTGGTGCTCGATCGATTCTCGAGCCTGACCGAGGTGCCGATCGCGATCCTGGGTTTGGCCTTCAAACCCGGCACCTCCGACATCCGCGAGTCGCCGGCTTTGCCCGTGATCCGGTCCTTGCTTCAACACGGCGCCCAGATCCGAGCGTACGATCCGGCGGCGATCGAAAATACCCGTGCGGCCCTGGCGTCCGAGATCAGCGACGGATTAAGCCTGCAATTCACCGACGACCTGTCGACCGCGACCGAAGGCGCGGAGGTGATCGTGATTCTGACCAGCTGGCCGGAGCTGCAAGCGCTCCCGGCTTTGTTGCAAGGCCGGGACCCGGCACCCTTGGTGATCGACGGCCGGCGCATGTTGCCGGCGGATTCCGTTGCCAACTATGCGGGCATCGGCCTAGGCCCTTCCTCCAGCTCCGATCCCCCTGATCGCTGAAGCCCGACCCAAAAATCCTAAAGACATGTCCAACAAGCCCCCGCTGAGCCCAACCGAGCCGGGCCCCGACGGACCGGTCGGCTCCGCCGACGGACCGGTCGGCCCTTCCGGCGCGGTCGCGGGTTTATTCTTGCGCTCGTCCGGCGCTGCCGCCTTATCCCAAGGGCTGCGCATGATCTCAGTGCTCGGCGCTCAGCTGCTGCTTCGACGGTGGATTCCGGCGGAAGATTGGGGCCTCTTCCAATGGGCGATGGTCCTTTTTCTGATCTTGGGGGCGGTGCGCGACCTCGGTGTGGCCTACCACGTGCTGCGGATCGAACCCCGCCCGTGGGCTAACCTGCTGGCCCTCGAGCTGCTGTGGGGCGGCTTGCTGATGCTGCTCGCCATGGCGGCAGCGCCCCTGGGTCCCCTGCTCTATCGGGCCGGAATCGAAACCGGCGGCCATCCCGACACCGCCGGGGTATTGCGCTGTTTGGCCCTTTTTCTCTTTTTCGAAGGTCTGGCCACCCTGCCCAAGATCTTCCTCGAAGGCGAGCTGAGGGTCGGCAGGGCGGTCGCGCCGGAGCTGTGGCGCAACGTCGTTTTTGTCGGCCTGGCCTGTTTTCTCGCCTACTCCGGCCAGGGTGTTTGGAGCTTGGTGATCGGCCACACGGTCGGCGCCGGTGTTTACGCTGCCAGTCTTTGGTGGCGGGTGCGGGGGGAAATCCCCTGGGTTTGGCATGGGGATCAAGACGGGGATTCCGCCCACCGCGGACGTCTAGGCGCCATGGCCGAGCTGCTGAAGGACTCCCTGCCTTTGTCGGCGATTTGGTTTCTCGCCATTCTCATCCGCCACATCGATCCCCTGATCCTCGGCTTGCGTTTCCCCTTCGTCGACGTGGGCAACTACACCTTCGCCTACGAATGGGCGACCCTGGCGTCCGGGTTGATTCTGCTACCCGCCATCACCCGGGTGCTTTATCCCGCCCTGCTCCAATTCCGTGCCGACATGGACTCCATGTTTCGAGCCTTCGCCTTGTCGTCGGTATTCATGCTCGCCTTTGAGGTGCCCGCCGCCCTCGTGCTGCTGCTGAACGCCGACTTGGTGGTGCAACTCGTGGGTGGCACCCAATGGGACGACGCACCCACTTATCTTCGGTTGCTGTGCTTGGTCCCCCTAGTGGACCCCTTCTCCCGTCTCGGCGGCGAGGTGATGAAGGCCTTGCACCGGGATCGCCTTTGGTTGGTGGCGAGCTTGTCCACCGTGCTCACCCTGGCGATCGGCGGTTATTGGCTGACCGGGCGAATGGGACCCATCGGCATGGCGTGGATCAATCTCTTGTCGCCCGGCGGATTCATCCTGGCTTGGGGCCTTTACCGCATAAATCCCGAAGGTTTTCGCCGCTTGCTGGGCCATCTCGGCTGGACCTACCTGATCCCGATCCCGCTCTTCCTCGCCGCGTGGCTGGCGGCCGGCCGTGGATCGGTGGTCGGGGATCCGGATCCCTTGAGGTTGATCCTCTGCCTGGTCGCCGGAGGCCTTTCCATCCTGATCACCGCCCGGCGTTTCGGCGCCGACTTCTTGAGCTTCTTCCGACCGACATGACACATCCGAAAGTCGCATGCATCGTCCTGGGTTATAACGGCCGGCAGATCACCCTCGAATCCCTGGCCGGCCTGAGCCGCATGTCCTACCCCAATTTCGAGCTGATCTACGTCGACAACGGCTCCACCGACGGCTCGTGCGAAGCGGTGGCGGAAGCCTTTCCCCAAGTGATCCAAGTACGGGTCGAGCACAACCACGGACCCACCGGGGGCCTCAACGCGGGCCTCAAGGCTTGCCTGCAAGGGGATTACGACTACTTTCTCTCCCTCAATAACGACATCGAAGCCCATGTCGACATGCTCACTGAACTCGTCCGGGCCGCAGAGGCCGATCCGAACGCCGCGTGCGTCGGCCCCAAAACGTTCTATTACGACGATCGCGAGCGCATTTGGTCCGCCGGCGGGATCCTGCGTTTCCGGGAATTCGTCACCCGCGAGCGCGGCATGGGCAAACTCGATCGAGGCCAATTCGATCGCGATCAAGAAGTGGATTACATCAACGGCTGCGCCATTCTGATGCGTCGCTCGATGGTCGAACGCGCGGGCATTTGGGACCCGCTCTTCAACTTCGCCGTGGAAGACGCCGATTGGTGCATGCGCGCCAAAAAACTCGGCGGAAAGTGCCTCTACGCCCACCGCGCCCTGCTCTGGCATCGGGTTTCGTACACCGCGGGCGCCTACACCGCCCGCCGCACGTTCTACACCGGTCGGGCGAATGCCCTCTTCGCCCGCCGCTACGGCGGACCCTGGCAGTGGCTCACCGTCCTCGCCTTCTCAGCCGTCGCCCTGCCTTTGGCCTTCCTACGGGAGCTGCCGAAAGGCAACCACGGCGCGGCAGTGGCCAAAGTCCGCGGACTGTGGGCCGGATTGCGGGAGCCGCTCACCGACCCGCCTCACAGGCATCGAAGAGATTAGTGAATAGATTTGTCTCCTATCATTCGGAGAATTGATGAAAACCAAACAAGCGCATAACCAATTGGCGGAGTCGCTGGGACCTCATCCATACCACCCCTCAGCATCTTCGTGATCTCCCCGCTGATTGGATCTGTCTTAAAAAACCAGGGGCTTTCAAGAAGACTTGGTGGGGGCGGTTGTGAATCGATCACAGGCCAGCGGCCCTTTTCCACCGCAAACATCGCAGTCCATAACCGAAACGCAATGCCCGCATTGATGAGGTCGTCTACCCTTCCGGGCTCACCTTCCGTCTCGTAGTCGAAATATGCGATCAGCGGCTCTTTCAGACCCAGCCAAACGACATTTTCCCACCAAGTCTCGGAATCTTTACGAGGTCCCCTACTCTCCACCGCTGCCGCTTTCTGTTGGTCTTCTTAGGCATAGGCATAAACGGCTCGCCTACGACAACTCGCTAACCTGCAAATCTGTTTCCTTGGGCGACTGAAGGCTAGCCGTCAACCGAAGTCCAGAGTGCAAGGCGCGTTCAGCGCCGGGGCCGATCCAGTATGGACCGGCCTTCTTAAAGGCCTTACGAATCTCCTTCCCGAAGGCCTTCATCAACGACAACGAGTCGGCATCTTTAGAGATAGTGCCGATCTGACCTGCGATCAAAGCCTCGTCTTTATATTCTCCCCCAACCTTGATGACTATCGATTTGGGATTTAGCGGCTGGTAAACCGAATATCGAATCCCCCCACGCCGTTGCGGCACATCTTCCGTAACGACAGGGCGGCCCAGGTCCATCACAAGGAAAATCGGCTCGTGATTCTGATCACCGTACCTTGCTAATCCTAGGCCTTCAATATCCCGAGCTGAGTGTTTGATCGTGGGTTGTTTGGTTTCGGAAAAACCAGTCTTTACGTACTGAAGAGGCCTCGAACTTTCTACCGACTCAAGCAGTCGATGCAGGTCTTTTCGAGAAGCGAAAATCTCGTATGCTCTCGCCACCGGTATCTCCTAGACTTACTTTCATTGCTGCCTCGGCTTCGGAATCAACAAGAGGTGGTCGGAGGGCTGTAGACTTCGAATTCGATTCGCATTCCGTCGTTCTCTTGCAGTTGGCGTAACTCCGTCCTTGAGTGTGTCGACCGTATTTATCCTTATCGTTCGCCCGCCTTTCGTCGCGGTGATGTCGGGAAACGCGGAGCCCTTTCTTCCGCCGGATGGACCACGAATATACTCCTCGGGTTGTACCCCTCCGCCACCTGTAATCTCGAAGCCACGGCTCTTAAGCTCACCTCTAACATCTGCTATGTGTGCTCGCGTCTCAGGGCTTCCCAGGCGTCCCCCTGGATTGGGCACCATCTTCGTGGTCTCTCCAACCGCCTTGATACCCTTCCGAATCAATACCGCACTGACAATCGGAATCAGAACGGCGACTCCCGTCAAGATCCGTTCTTCCCGCGACAGATGCTCGCCCGTGATCAGGTCCACGCCCGTGACGAATTCTTGGACGTCTTTGTAATCGCCCACCACAGGAACCAAGCTGACGACGATACTCGCACCTTCCCTGACGTCCTGGAGCTCCAACGTCAGCCGACCGTCTGGATCCACAAGTTTATCGGGTTGTTTCGGGCATACGAATATAAGCTCCAGCCTTCCCGTGCCGGATCCACCGAACCGAAGCGGAAGAACGGATACATGCAGGTCCGGGCCAACATGTAATCTGTCAGACCGTGGGGGTCCCGCTCGTGGCCCGTCCACTCGACCCGCGGCTCGTCCTTGGACTCCAACCAAAAGCGAGTGTCGCCAGACTCGAAGTCGTCGAGCAACATTTCTGCCGGGTCCTCGATTTCCGCCCCGAACGGGTAATAGTCCTTGCGGCTGAAGACTTGACCGTCGGCCGCGGTGTAGAGCCTTGGCGTGCCCAGGTGATCCGGGTGGAAGTAACGCACCAGGCCGTTGTGGCGACGGGTGGCGATCAGGCCTGTTGGGCCGTGGATGAAATCCCTCTCGTGATCCCATCGACCGCCAGACTCCAAGAATTCGCGCACGATGCGGTCCGAAGGATCGCGGAACGTCCAGCGGCGATCACCGTTGTGGTCTTCGACCATCAGACGGATGTCTCCTGGGCCGAAGGCGTAGGTCCAACGCTTGGACGGCATTTCTGGGTGACCGGCGGTGATTTCGAACGACGTTTGACGACGGAATGGACCGTTGGTCATGGCGAAAACGGGCCTGCCGTCGGCATGCTCGCCGATGCGGGTGACGCTGCCGGCGTCATCCCACACGATGCTCTCGTCGCCTCGTCGTCCCAGCAGACGGTTGGTGGCCACGTCGACGTTGTGGGCCACGGGCGTGCCGCCGTCCCTGGCAAAGCTGGTGACGTTGTCCGCCGCATCGTAGGTCAGCGTTTCGCGACGGCTCGGGCCTGCCCCCTTGACGGTGCCGGAGCGCAGCCGGCTCGCTCGATCGTAAGTAAAAACATCGTCGCCAATGGTGGAGATATTGCCCACGCCGTCATACGTGTAGGTGCCGCTGTCCCACAGCGTGCCTGCGGCCGTTGAGTAGCGGATCCGCCGCGGTCTCGCCAGGTGGGACGGACCTTCGTCGAACGTGCCGGTGACGCCGTTGCCGTAAGCCGTTTGCGACGTTTGGAAGTTCGGGTGGTATGAGTTCGTCGCCGACGGGCCGAGGCTCGACGTCACCGTCCTCGGGATGCCTTGGTTGTAGGTCGAGCTGACCGTGTGGGACGGTGCCGGGCGATCGTCGCCGTCGTCACAGGGTTTGAAACCGTCGCCGTTAGTCACGCAAGCCGGCAGGGTGTGGCTGGTGACGTTGCCGAAGCGGTCGTAGGCAAAATCCTGTTGAAACGCCGCACCGAATTGGCTGCCCTTGGGGCGATCCGGATAGCGGACTTTGGTGGTCATTCGGCTGACTTGGCCCAGAGCGCCTCGGTATTCGTAGGACTCGATGATGTCGAGATCCTCGGAGCTTCCCAGCGACGATAGGTCGTTGTGACGCAGAACGTGGCGCAGCTTGCCCTTGCGGTAGTCGCCGGCTTCGCTGCCCTCGCCGTTGGAGGCGGCGTAGACGAACACCTTCCAAGTTTGGGATGAAGCTCCTTTGACCTCGGTCAGGCGACCGGCGCCGTCAAAGATTTGATCCAGGGCGTTCAGGCCATCGAAGGTCCTGCGCGGTAGGCCCAGGGCGTCGGGTTTGTGGGTCACCATTCCGGTGATCTCCGGGTGGGTCTCCGAGAGAAGATAACCCCGTGCGTCGAGGCCGTAGGTTCGGGTCTGATCGATGCCCGGGCCCGTGCGACGCGAGCTCACGATTTGATCGTAGGGGTCGTAGCTCGAGCGGGTCGTGTATTCCGGATTCGATGCTGAGATCACTCGGCCCAGGGCGTCGCGGACCGTCGAACGGCTGACGGCGCTGGTGCCCGCTTCGCTGGTTCGGATGTCGACGGTGCTCGTTTCGGTCCGAGCTCCTCGATAGGCCATGAGCTCAATCTTGCCGTTCGGCGTCGTCACCTTGCGCGCTCGGCCGAAGGCGTCGTAATCGTCGTAAAACCACGCCGCGTCGTCCTCGAAACCCGCCGACGATTGCCACGTGGTCGTTGACGTTTTTCGGCCCAACGCGTCGTAGGTCGTGCGGCGGATCGACGGTGAGTAGGTCGTGTCGCCCACGGGTTTGCGCCGGCTTTCGGCGATCACGCGGCCAAAGCCATCGAAGGTTTTGGATTCCTTGGTCAGATCTACCGCACCCGGTGCGGGGGTCTGGTGATAGATCTCCACCCTGGCGTCGCCGTCCGCCGGATTCGAGTAGTCGTATTTCACGTGAGCGCCGCGCAGAGCGTTTTCGGGGCTGACGAATCGCAGCCGGCCCAGTTTGTCGAAGGTCAGGCCGGTACGTAGATCGGAGACGTCGTAAACCGACGTTTCGAGGCCGGTGTTTGCGTCGATGTCGGCTCGGTAAAGGTAGTGACTGAAGCCTGCAAACCTGGTGCTCTTGAGTGTCAGATCGGAATAGTCGTGGTGGTAGGTGTAGCGGCGACCGTCCTCGGTGGACGGATCTCCGTCGCAGATCCCGGAGGTGCCGGCCTGGCCGTATTCACCGCCGGACACGATTTCCGTCACCGGCAGGCCCAGGTTCTTGCCTGCCACCGTGCCCAACGTGAGCTCGACGATCACGTCCCGGGGGCTGCGGTCGTCGGAATCCCGCCAAGTGCGACTGCAGACGGCCGAACCTTGCTCGTTGAATTTGGTTTCGCTGACGTAGGTTCGGCCGTCACCGGTGGTGGTGACTTTCTTGTAGGGCGTCAGCAGCCAAGGGTCAGCAGGCAAAGGCAGATAGCTCGACGGGTTGCCGATGTTCAAATAACCGGTCGTGCCGTCGATCGACAGCCACGTTTCACCCGTGGCCGTGTAGTCCGTGGTCACGGTGCGAGACACGGCTGCCGTGCCGACGTCGGCGAAATTGTCGCTTAGGGTGGTCTGCCGGAAGTGCCCGGCACCGGTGTTGTCGGTGCTCCGAGTTTCGGCCCACCGAGGCGTAGGGTCGGCATCGTCGTGGACGACGATCCGCTCCGCCACCTGCTGGGGCTGGACCTGAAAACAACCGGCACCGTCACCGGCGGGTGTGTTGCAGGATCGATATTGGCTCGTGTAGCGCCGGTAGATCGATCGTTTCTTGGCGCAGCTCTCACCCGTGCATTCGTAGATCTCTTGGGACAGGAACAGCTTTTTGCCGTCCGAGCCCGTGACTGAGGCGTGTTTCGAGTACGGCAGACCGTGGTCGGTGACCTGCCAGGCGTCGTAGGCGGTATTGACGCTGGGAAACTTCGGCCCCTGGTAGACCGAACCGTAGTGCACGGTCCGCGTGTGCTTGCCGTTTTCGCCCGGCGGGGCGTCCACTCGGGTGGTCCGGTAGTTCGCTCGGATGCACGACGGGCCCGAAATCTCGGCGTCGGCGGTGATCGTGGGGGTGAGAGTGGGCCGGTAGGTCCAAACACCTTCCACGGCTCCGGATCGGTCTTTGGTGGTGCGGACGCGCACGCCGTCGATCGTATATTCCGGCTCGGCTTCGGGGCTGTTGGAGTAGGTGCAGCGGGTGGGCATGCGCCAGGTGCCGTATTGCCATTCCACCGTGCCCAGGGTCGGCAGACGCACTGATTCGACTCGTCCGGAGCCGTGGCGACAGGCCGTATCGGCGAACAACTCGGTGTCGGTGGTGATCACCCAGGGCGGCACGTCGACGCTCTCGGGCAGATGCACCTCATTCAAAATCGGCACGCTCAAAGTGCTCAAAGACGGAAACTCACCCCAAGGGTTCGGACATCCCCGGTTGATGCGACGGACCGAGGTGTCGAATGTGTAGGTAGCCGTCGTGCCGCCGAATGCCGCGAGACGGGCTGCTTTCAAGACTCGCCGCAGGTCGCCGGGCTCGTCACCTTCAGCGGTCGACGTGCCGACGCCGTCCCCACCGCCGGTGTCGGCGTCGGACACGCTGAATTCCAGCTCGTGGTTGCGGCCCGTGGAATCGCTGATCGTCCAGGTTTCCGTGTTGCCCGAAATCTCGTACTCGAACGACACACGGTTGCCGTAGAGATCCCGCGTTTCCTTGAGTCGCCAGCAGCCGCTGACGCCGTTGCCACAGAATTCCGTGCCTGCGGCGGTGGTGCCCGTTTTAGAAAACTCCGACACGGTGCCGTTGGGAAACTCCACCAACACCGTAGACGCATCCGTCTTCTGCAGGCGCAAAGATCCGCTCTTGGAATACCGCACGGGATTCGAAAGGGTGCCGCCGTCACGGCCCGGCAAGTCGTGGAGGTAGTGCCGGGCACCGTCGGGCGCCACGTACATCCAACGATTCGGACCATCGCTCGAATCCGCGTCTCGATTGGGCCAGCGGTCGTGGTCGACGAGACCCAGGCCGGACGGGAAGTGGGATGAATCCTCGGGCGCGTAGAGTTTCCCGAAATGGAGCTCCCAACCCAGACCGACGTTGCTGCCGGGGTTGGCTAAAGCGAGCACGTAGCTCGTGTTCGAGCTGGGGTCGGCGAAGACTTCGGAGTTGGCGAAATCCCAGACGCTTGAGTTGTGGATGACTTGGAAGCGATAGCTCAGGTTCGGGCCGACGTCGTAGGCCTGACCCAGGGGAATGCGCACGGTGAGGTTGCCTGAGCTGGTGTCGACGGTGTCGATTTGTCCGACTTCGAAGGGGGTGTGGGGTCGGGCGCCGCGGGGTGCAACCACCGGGGTGTAGGTGGGTTCGACGGTTTGGAGGAGCGTCACATCAGCGGCCGGTCCAGCCGCACTGACCGTTGGGCTTAGAAGGAAAAGGGCTACACAAAATAGCGGCATCCACACGTTACGCATCATCAGGCTCCATGGCCGGAGTCAAGAATAGAAAGAAATTTCTTTTTGCAAGTGCTTGCGTGAGAGATCTCTTTCTTCAGGGTTCGGAAGATAAACCGATCGAAACCGGAACCCTAACACGGGGACAATCTGCGCAAGGATCGAACTCTGCCTCTACGCCCACCGCGCCCTGCTCTGGCATCGGGTTTCGTACACCGCGGGCGCCTACACCGCCCGCCGCACGTTCTACACCGGTCGGGCGAATGCCCTCTTCGCCCGCCGCTACGGCGGACCCTGGCAGTGGCTCACCGTCCTCGCCTTCTCAGCCGTCGCCCTGCCTTTGGCCTTCCTACGGGAGCTGCCGAAAGGCAACCACGGCGCGGCAGTGGCCAAAGTCCGCGGACTGTGGGCCGGATTGCGGGAGCCGCTCACCGACCCGCCTGGCCCGGTCGGGGGCTCGCTCAAAAGGTTTTCTTTGTAGCCAATTGACGTTGATTGCCGAGTACCCCTAGTGGCGTTTTGAAAACGAGCTTTTTTGAGAAAATCTGGCTTCATCTCATCGACGCCATCAGATTCAGCGCATGCTGGTCCAAAAGACCTGCTCTTAAAGACTTGCCTTGAAACTGCCTTATCGAAATGAGACTATTCGCACGTTGGCACGAGCTTCGAAAAGGAATCGCTAGCGGGCTGGATATGTCGTCCGAATCGACGGATGACCAGAACCTAAAACTGCAAGAGCAAGCACCAAGCAATCCGGTTGCTAACGTGTTTTTGTCGACTAGTTGTCCGGCGTTCAACCAAAGAGGCCAGGCTCGTCGATTGCCTTTTTCACCAACGCAAAGGAATTCACCATCGAACGGACGCGTGTCGGGCCGGCTGCCGCTAGAAAGCCTGATCTACCCGCTTGCCGTTCAGGGACTTCTATGGTCCCGGAAAACTCATAACTTGTTTGCTAGGAATAACTTGGTTGCTAGGAGAAATGATGGATACTAGAAAAATGGCCACACGTGTTGTTGGATTGTTCGTTCTCATCGGTGCACTCTTCGCATCGGTGGCGACGGGCGGAACTTTGAACGGAGCCTTGGCGGCGGGTGCCGTGGCAAATCAAGATCTTACGACGGAAGGCACGGAGGATTGGGCCATCTGGGGCTTCTCGGCCGGTGGTACCAGCACCTCTCTAACCCCGGATGTTCGCCGCCTGGGAGGGGCGAGTATCAGTGACCTGACGGATCTATCCAATGGCACCGTCCTCCGAGGATTGGGGCAATTCGGCGCGTTTGCCCATACCTTCGACTGGACCGATGGCACTCCCACGGCCATGGCCACGGGCGCCACGGGAGGAATTCAACACGATACCGTCAGCCCCCCTGGCCCCAACCCGGTCGGTGAAGGCTTCTCTTTCACCGTGCCGGCTGACTTGGGAACAAGAATGGTGCGAGTCTATATTGCAACGCACGTGGGAACGGGGCAATTGACAGCATCCCTATCAGACGGAAGCGCTCCGAACTTCGTACAGACCCAAGGCGACGATACGACAGCCAACCTCCCCGGGGTCTATACCCTGGAGTATGCGGCTGATTCCAACGGCCAAACGCTGACCGTTGAGTTTGTTCTGACGAACCAGGCAGAAGTAGGTTCCAACGTGCAAGTCCATGCAGTTTCGCTGACCGAACCTGCTCCCCTGCCCCCGGTCGCCGTGCCGACAGCAGGAAATATCGGACTCCTGACCTTGCTCCTGTTGATCACAGGGTTCGCGGTCACAACTCTGCGACGGCAGGGCTGAACTGGCCAAGTCGACGGCAGCTGCCGAAAGGCAACCACGGTGCGCGGTGCAGCGGTGGCCAAAGCCCACGGACTGTGGGCCGGCTCCAAAGCACCGCTCACCGAGCCGCCGGGTCCTGTCGGCGGATGATTGCCCCCCAGGCGCTTCGGTCGTTCAACCTCTCGGAGGAATGGTCAAGGTGACCGACGAGGAGGCCGAGCGCATTGGGGATATGGCCGACGGTAGCGCGCCGCCGGCCCTCGACCGTGCCATCGACGCCTTCTTTGGTGGAGACCCCGGACAAGCCTTGGGGATCCTCGAATCGTTCCAACAGGACGACGATCCGAAGGTCATGGCCCACATCCAACTGCTGCGCGCCGCCGCAACCTATCGTCTCTATCTACTCTCGGCCGAGACCGACAAAAACCTACTCGACAAAACCATTCGATACGTCCGCGCCTTCAAGGCCGCGGGTCATCCGGTGGCACCGCCCCAGAGCCTCTTTGGACCTCGATTTCTGGCCTTCCTCGCCGCTCACGGCTAAGCAACCGACTACGTCTTGCTTTCAAGTCGGCAACGCCTTGTTAACCCCGCCAAGCCAGGCGATCCAGCACTTGTTGGGCGGCCTCTTCACCGCTTTTGAAGGATTCGTCGGTCCAGTGGTAACCCCATCGGCCGTAGCGACCGGCGGTGGCGATGCCGAGCTGATCGAGGTAGTCGAAGATCAGCTCGAGGGCGGCGGGACGGTCGTGGTCGAAAATAATGTTCGCCCACGGAATCAGGCTCGCATGGCGCAGCAGGATTCGGTCGTTTTCTCGCAGCACCCCGGCGGCCCGTAGGTCACGGAGGGTCGGCTCGATGTGGGCCTCCGGCGAGCTGCCTTCGGGGGTGCTGCCGAGGGGGCGGTATTTTTCCGAATAGTAGATTTCGGCTTGGATCGAGCTGGTGCCCGGCGGGGCGTTGTTTGGGGAGAGAAGGTGGGGAAAGCTGACCCGGGTGAAGATCAGGTCTTCGTCGTAGAAATAGGTCCAATGGGTGTTGCTGACGTCGTCGCGATCGACCGCTAAGTCGACCAACACGCAGGAGCTGCACGCCAGGCGTCCGGCCGCTGCCACCACTTCCGTCGGGGCGCCGTCGATCAATTGGATCAACACGGGCAAAGGGAAACTCGAAATCAGCTGATCGTAGGTTAGGGCAGCTCCGTCGGCGAAGCTCAGTCGGCGGCGGCTTGGGTCGAGGCGGACGACTTCTCGGCCCAGCTCAAGGGTCGAGGCGGCGATAAAAGGTTTTAAAAACGCCTCGAAACCCCCGCGGGTCGGATATCGAAAATGACTGACGTAGTGGACGTCCGGCGTTTCGGGCTCCAAAGCACCGCGCAGCACCTCTTCCAGAGCGGGTCGATAGAGCCTCGGGCCGAGCCAATCCGTGGTCATGGCGTGGGCCGGGGCCGTGTGGTATTTGCGCCCGTAGACCATGGGAAAGGTTTCTGCAAAAGTCTTTCCGTAGGCCGCCACCAACCATTGCTCGTAGTTGGCAAACTCCGCCGACGCACCGTCTGCATCACCTTGCCGGCGGCAATCGGCGAAATCCCGGATGACTTCCACCAACAAAGAGGTGGGCAGGCCGTGGAGATTGCAAATCGCCGGATGTTTGAGCCGATGGCCCTGCCAAAGGTTGTCGACCCGGGTCTGCAACGCCTCGAATTGCCCGTCTACCCCGTCGGCGAAGAGTTCTTGGATTCGCGGATCGCGGGAGAAGGAGATATGCGGTCCGTCGTCGAAAATGAAATCTCCGGCGGGGGACGAACGTCGGAAGGACGCGGCGTGCCCTCCGGGATAGGTCTTTTTGTCGATCAACACGACATCGAGCGCTGAGCCGTCGAGGCCCGAGGCAGAAGCAGGCGTGCCCTCGGAGCGCAAGCGATGGGCCGCACCCAGGCCGGCCATGCCCGCGCCCAAGACCACGATTCGATCGGTCATTCCGCCGACTCCCCAGACTCTCCACGATCCAAGACCTGGCGCCAATAATCGATGGTGTGGTCGAAGCCGTTGGCCAAGGCCCAACGGGGTCGCCAACCAAGCTCTTGGCGTGCCCGCGAAATGTCGGCGACAACCCGCGGGGCGGGGTGATCTCCGTCGGGTAAGCCGCCGAGTCTCACCATCTCCGGTCGCCCGATGCGCGCTGCGGCGGTCGTCACCAAATGCCCGAGGCTCGGCGACTGACCCGAGGCGAGATTGATCGGGCCCGTCACGTCGCTGAGCAGGAGCTTTGCCAGCCCCTCGGCGGCATCGAGCACGAAGAGATAATCACGCTCCAAGCGATCGAATTTGCACACCGCCGGCTCACCGCGCAACAGGGGCAGAATCACCGACGACACCAACCGTCGCGGCTCCTCGCCCGGTCCGTAGAGAAAAAACAATCGGGCCCAGGCCCCACTCAGCCCGCGTTGCTCGGTGAATCGCTGGAAAAGTTCACCGAAGGTCCGTTTACAAAGGGCGTAGGTCAACGACGGTCGAAGCGGGGTGCTGCTCTCCGAGCACAAACCTGTTGACCAATCGTATTCCGCGCCGGTGCCGACCCCCACCGCCCGTTTGCCGCCACAGTCGGCGAACGCCCGCAGCAGCTCGAGGCTCGGGCCCAACCAACGATAATTCTCCGGACTATCGCGGAAGCCGTCGGCGCCGGTCGCCCAGGCCAAATGCAAGAGGTGGCTGGGTCGAACCTCCTCCACCAAATGACGCCCGGCTTCAGGGGCGAGCAGATCTGCCTGCCACCAACGGATCCCGTGTCGAGATTCCGCCGCCTGCCGCTCAAACACCGGGCTCCGGCTCACGGCATGGATCTCCAAGCCGCGATGAGAAAGAAAATCACAACAGGGATTGCCCAAAAAACCCGACGCGCCGGTGACCAACACCCTCGGCGCAGTAGCGGCGGAATCCCCTGAATAGGTCTGATTGCTCATGGCACGGAGGATACCCTGTCAGGGGCGACGGCAACTACCTACTAGGCGCATCGGAAGGCCATCCTTTTTTGAATTGGTGGTATTCTAAACTCTAGCCATTACCTATTCATCTCAAAGGCAACGCATTCGGGGCTGAATACGGATGTCGCCAGCTCTGACGTCACCCATTTCACAGAAACACAGCACGAGCAGGGGTCTTTGCAATGAGGATCAATCCAAGCATCTGGCTTACTCCGGTCTTGCTCTTCGCGTGCCTCGCCGCCCGAGCTTCAACACCTCAAGAAGCGTCGGAGGAGACCACCAAGACTGAAGAGATCCGGCCACTCCGGATCGTCATCAACGAAGATCTTCCTACCTTCGACCCCCATCAGCACCTTTCCGCCACCGGAAGCGCAGTGCTCTGCAACATCTTTGAACCCTTGGTTTGCCGAGACCTGGAAGACCAGCCCAAACCATGCCTGGCGGAGCGCTGGGAATCTGTGGACTCCAAAACCTGGAGCTTCTTCCTCCGTCCAAATGTCAGTTTTCAAAACGGTAAGAAGGTCACCGTAGATGACGCCCTCTTCAGCCTAGAACGAGCTCGAACCGAAGAAAAGAGCGAAGTCGCCGGCTTCTTGGCGGCGGTAGTTTCCATTTCCGGCGATGAGGCCTCCCGCCTGGTCAAAATCGTCCTATCAGAGCCGAACGTCTTCTTTTTAGAAAGTCTGTCGCAGATCATGATCGTGCCTGAAGGCTCCCCTAATCCGATCGTCCAACCCACGGGAACCGGCCCCTATCGGCTCGACGCTTACGAGCGGGGAACCATCGTGCGACTGAAAGCCTTCCAGGACTATTGGCAGGGAACTCCCAAGGAACCGAGGGCAGAATTTCTGATCATCCCGTCCGCCGACAAGGCGACCGACCTCCTGCTCTCAGGTGAGGTGGACCTAGTGCGCCAGCTTCCCCCGCGGCTTGTCGGACGCGTTGAGGCCAAAGATGAGTTGTGGGTGGAATCTCGCCTCAGCCAGACTGTCGTCTATTTGCAGCTGAACCCCGGAATTGCGCCGTTCGACGATCCCTTGCTGCGCCAGGCCATTGACCTTGCCGTCGACCGCGAAGCGTTGGTCCACAAGGTCACTCTCAACCACTCACGGCCCGCAAGCCAGATGTTGACTCCATCACTTTTCGGTTTCAATCCGAGCTTGAAACCCACCGTCCGGGACCTGGACCGCGCCCGCAAGCTCCTTGCTCAGACCCAGCTGAAAAAGCCGGTTTCTATAACGATCCAAACCACCGATGCCTATCTGCGAACCGGACGAGCGATCGAGGCCCAACTTGAAGAAGCCGGTTTCAACGTTGAGCTAGTCGACCGACCCTGGCCTGAACTCTACTCAGATCTGATGCAGGGAACGGTGGCAGCTTGGCTGGGCTTTTGGGGCTTCGACAGCAGCGATGCGAGCGTTTTCTTCAACATGGTGGTGCACTCTCGGAGCGAAGACGGCTATCTAGGCAGTGTCAACCTAACCTCCGTTGAAAATGATCCTCTCGATGCAACGATTCGCGCCGCTGCTGTGGAGCCTGACCTTGAAAAACGGAGGACCAAGCTCGAAGAAATCGCCCGGCTTGCTACGGAGCAAAAGATACGAATCCCACTCCTGTGGCCCCTCGATCTGTACGGCACTCGACGCGACTTCGACTGGCAAGCACGCAAAGACCGCGCGCTCTTAGTAACTGAGATGAACCGAGGACGTTAGGTTCTGCCACCGGATTCCGGCTGATAAGGTGTCGTACAAGAAACCGACGATGGTGCCTATGGATTTCTGAGCAATGGGGACGAAGTTGACGATCTCAGAGAAAATCTTAGAAACCGAGCGCTTGATCTTGCGCAAGATGACCCTCGACGACGCCCAATTCATCTTTGAATTGGTGAACGAGCCCGCCTTCATCAACAACATCGGCGACAAGGGTGTGCACGACCTCGACGACGCCCGCGAGTACATCACCAAAGGCCCGCTCACCAGCTATGAGCGATTCGGCTTTGGGCTGTTCTTGGTGGTGCGCAAGGAGGATCAGGTGCCGATCGGGACCTGCGGTCTGCTGAAACGCGACGAATTCGATTTTCCCGACGTGGGATTTGCCATCAAATCCGATTTTTGGCGTCGTGGATATGCCTCGGAAGCCGCCGCAGCAGCACTCGCTTGGGGCCGCGAGGAACTCCTGCTCGGCAAGATCATCGCCGTCACCTCCACCACCAACGCCGGCTCCGCCGCGGTGCTGGAAAAGATCGGCCTACGTTACGAGGGCCCGATCAAATTCGACGGCCACATGAACAACCGCCTCTTTTCCTGAGCCGTCGAAAAACCTATCGGCTATCGCGAATCACAACGTTCTTCGCCTTGCGGTCGAGTTCGAAGAGCCCGATGGCTTTGGCCAGCTGGCTGAGCTTTTCGAAGCCGTAATTTCGCGGGTCGAAGTCCGGGGTTTGGTTGGCGATGTGGTGTCCCACCGGCCCCAAATGCGCCCAGCCATCGTCGTCGGACACGGCTTCGATGGCGGTGCGGAATAGACCCACCAATCGGGCGTCGCGGCGCAGCTCTTTGGCGGTTTGGGCTTTTGGCCGAGCATCCGAATCCGTGGCCGGCGCCAAAACTTCGGTATAAATGAATTTGTCGCAGGCGGCAACAAACGGGCGCGGTGTTTTTTTCTCGCCGAAGCCGTAGACCCGCTTGCCTTCCTCACGAATGCGTGAGGCCAGGCGGGTGAAATCACTGTCGCTGGAAACCAGGCAAAAACCGTCGAATCGGCCCGTGTAGAGCAGGTCCATGGCATCGATGATCATCGCCGTGTCCGTGGCGTTCTTGCCCACGGTGTAGCGAAATTGCTGAATCGGATGGATCGAGTGTTCGAGCAAGACGGCTTTCCATTTGCCCAGCTGGGGTGTGGTCCAATCACCGTAAATGCGCTTGACGCTGGCCACTCCATATTTCGCGACTTCCGCCAATAAATCGTCGATCACCGCGGCCGGCGCGTTGTCGGCGTCGATCAAAACGGCGAGGCTTTGTTGGAGGTCGTCTTCTCGGGTCATCATCGGCAAGCTCCCATTGGATCGTGAAACCGGAGCATATCCCGTCTCGACCTCCCCACACCGCCCAAAGCCTCCAGAACCGGTCCGACCTTAGCTATCCACGCTGGCGCCGGCTCCGTCCACTCCAAGCAGAAGAGCCGGCGGGACGCCGGCGCTCCCAGTAGAGGGCCAGTAGAGGGCCTTTGGACCGTTTTGGGACGATCACGCCCGGCTCAATTCCGGCTGCGCAAAGTCGAGAAGTAAACGTCCTCGAGGTTCGGCTCCGCCGGCAGGAATCCCGGCCCCGGGCACACCGGGCTTTCCACCCGAGCCACGGTCCGCCCGGCGTTCAGATGGGTGGAGAGCACGACGGTTTCGCCACCCAGGCCTTCCAGATCGTCCGGATCCACCTGCTTGCGCCAAACCCGACCTTCGAGCTTGGAAAGCAGGCTGTCGGGCGAGCCTTGGACCAGCACTTGGCCTCGGTTGATCATCGCCATGGCACCGCACAGCTCGCGCACGTCGGCCACCAGATGGGTGGAGAGAATCACCACCGCTTGCTCCCCGATGCGGGCCAAGAGGTTCAGAAATCGACGACGCTCTTCGGGATCGAGACCGGTGGTCGGCTCGTCGACGATGATCAGACGCGGGTTGCCGAGCAAGGCTTGGGCGATGCCGAACCGTTGCCGCATACCGCCCGAGAAGGTGCCGAGTTTTTGTTTGCGCACTTTCCAGAGGTTGGTCAATCTCAGCAGCTCTTCCACGCTTTGGGCGCGTTCTTTCGGGTCGTCAATGCCCTTGAGGTCGGCAAAGTGGTCCAACATGGTCTCGGCATCGACCCGTGGGTAGAGTCCGAAATCCTGGGGCAAATAGCCGAGGATTCGGCGTACGGATTCTTTGTCTTTCAGCACGTCGAGCTCGTCGAGCTGCACGCTGCCCGTATCCGCTTCTTGCAGCGTGGCGAGGGTGCGCATCAGGCTCGATTTACCGGCTCCGTTGGGGCCCAACAGGCCGAAGAGCCCGGGTGAAACGGTGAGATCGATGCCCCGCAGGGCGTGCACGCCGTTGGCGTAGGTCTTGGATAGGTTCTTGATCGTCAGCATGGTTATTCTCCAACCGGTTTCGGCTCAACGCGCGGCGCGCTGGGTCAAATCCCGGACGTTATCTCCCGAATCCCGGTCGATGAGTTTGTTGTAGGGGTCGATTCCGGCTCGAACGGGTCGCTGATCCACGACCCAAGAAAAAGTGCCGTCGCTGGATTGCAAGTGGTGCTTTTCGAGCACCAACACAACTTCGCGGGTTTCACCGTCGACTTCGCGCTCGCCGAAGATGCCCAAATCGACCCAATCGTCGATCTCGATTTCGGTCGTCGAGCCGAATCCGTCATCCCGCAGCTTGAGGCTCGCGGTTTCCAGCTCGACCCGGAATCTGCCGTCGTCGAGCTCGGTGTAGGTCGCGTCGACCACACGATTGTCGAAGAGGGTGATGGTCTCGAATAGGTCTTCGATCAAATAGAGCTTGTCAGGCGGCATCACCCCACGAAGCTCAGCCAGCAGATCGCGGGAAGTGGGATAGGGCGGACCCCGGAAGGTGTTCTTTTCGAGGAACGACCGCAGGGCTCGATCCACCACCTTCTGGCCCACCTGGTCCTTGAGGTTGTAGAGCGCCAGGCTCGCCTTGCTGTAATGGATGTAGGCTTGATTCTCCACCCGCTCGAGCGGCATCTCTCGCACCGACTCGTTGCCTCGACGTTGCAAATATCGGTCGAGGTGGAATTTGAGGAAATGCCGCACCGCCTGCGGTCCGTACATTTTTTCCAAAATCACCATCGCCGCATATTGCGACAACGATTCCGCGATCAGGGTCGCCCCTTGCACGTTGCCCGGCACGACCTGGTGGTTCCACCATTGGTGCGCCACCTCGTGGGCCAGGATGCCGGTCAACCAATCGAGATCCGTGCCGTCGGCGCCTAAATCGGCATGCTCCAAATCGGCGGCGAACACCCAGGACTCGGAAAAAGGCACGGTTTGGGCGAAAGCGAAGGCGACCTTGTCGTGATAGCTCGGAACTTCCACGATCCGAAGCTGACCGTGGGGATACGGTCCGAGGCTTTGGGTTAGATATTCCAAGCTGATCTTGGTGGTTTGGAGGAAACGATCGATGTTGAAGGCGTGATCCGGATGGTAATAGACCTCGATATCCACCTCGTTCCAGCGCTCCCGAGCCACCTCGTAGCGGCCGGATAGGAAGGGCAGCAGATTCACAATCGGTGTGGACGTCTTGTAGTGGAAATAATTTCGGTCGAGATCGACCCACTGTCGCACCAGATCCCCGGGAGCGATCGCCACCTGATCGAGCTCGGTAGAGATAATGGTCTCAAAATCGATCCAATCCGAATCCAAATAATTCCGTTGCCGGGCGGCGGAGTCGTCGAGATCGGCCGCACGCGCAGCCTTCGAAAGCCCGTGCTTCCGGCGCTCGATCGGATCCCCAAGCTGGTTGTCGCGGGAATAACCGACCACCGGCAGAAAATTCCGATTGCTGAAAAAGGTTCCGTTGTCGACGATGAGATGGTTGTGGCGGCTGTTGACCAATCCCCCGTGGTCTACCGACACCTTAAACCCGAGTTCCATGGACTCGCCCACGGCCAGAGGCTTTCGCAGCTCAAAAACGTAGAATCCCAGATCTTCGTCGCGCACCAAAGTCTCGTGCTCGGGCAGGTCGATCTCTTCGAGCTGCACTCCCCCGTAAACCCTCAGAACGCCTTCGACCCAGCGGGACGAGCGGGAGATCGGCAGCATACGAATCGGCTCCGCGCCCTTATTTTCCAGCCGATAACGACCCCGAATTTCAGCCCGTCGTGCTTCGGGAAAGAGGTCCACTTCGGCGAAAACCGAGGTGATGCGCGGCAGCGGTACGTCGGCATATTGTTTGTAGGACTGCTCGTAGTCCACCATGCGCTGGAAGATCCGACCCCGGTCGAGGTATTCGTTGCGCACGCTGGTGTTGAAGAAAATCCAACTACCCACGAGCACCATTCCCAGGGCTCCGGTCGCGATCACGGCCCAGATGGGCGCGGTCAGTCGGGCGCGGGCCGTGGCCAGCCGTTCAGCAAAGGGCGATTCCGTGCCCCGCGGCCAAAAAAGCAGACTCACCGTCGCGAGCAACACAGCGCCGAAGCTCCAATAAGCCATGAACCACAAGAACGGCGCGAGCTGATGGCCGTAACCATTGAGCCCTGCGTAGGTAATCGGGGAGTGACCACCGTAAAGGTATAGGTTGTTTTCGAATCCGAAGCGAGGCAGGGCGAATCCCAGCAACAAAACCAATGCGGTCAGCAACAGACCCACCAATTTGTGATTCGACACTATCTGTAGGCAAATGGCCAGCACGATCAGCGGCACCATGGGCAAGGCCAGGATCCAAAGACCTTTGAAGTAGAGACTGGGTTCGATGTCCGAGAACCCTTTGGCGAGCTGCACCGCCAGGGTGGACAACGAGGCGGAAATCAGAAAAACACCCACCACCGAAAGCAGAGCAAGAATTTTGGCTCCTAGGAAGAGGCTGTTGGGAACCGGCAATGCGTCGTAAACCTGATGAATTTGCAGGGATCTTCGGCTGAACACCAATTCGCCGGCGTAGAGCACCAGGATAAGGACCAAGGTCATCCTGACGCCGAGCCCAATGCCCTGCAGCATTAAATGGGTCAGTGGATAGGACGGCATACCGTCGTGGGAGCCGGCCATGAAGCTATAGGCCATCACAAACATCAAACCGAAGGCCAGCAACGTGAGGAAGGAGGTGCTGTAGATGACTTGGGTCACCTCCACCCGCGCCTGCCGCAGCATCCGGCGCCAGAGGCTCGTCCGCGAGAAGCCTTTTCTAGGTTGCAATAGGGCGACCGTGGGCGCAAGACCCGGCGCAGCCTCAGCTTCTTCCAAGGTTGAGGCTGGTGGCTCTTTCCTGAACCACCCGCGGCTCTTCTTCGGTCGAGATTCACGGATCGAAAAGTCGAATCGGGCATAGGCCATCGCCCAAATCCCGAGTGCCAGGAGCATCCAGGCCAAACGATTGACCAGCAGTACGCCCCCCAGCTCGGGCAAACGCACGCTCTGCTCCGCCAGGGTCCAATAGCGGGCCACCGTTTCCAGGACCACCACCCCCGCCGGCTCCAAGACACTGCCCAAGAACCGATTTTCGAGGTTTTGAGCCACGATCTCGATCACATCCTGCATGCCGACGAAAAATACGACACACAAATAGGTCAAGGTGAAACGCCGACTCCAAATCGCCAAGGCAAAGAATAGTGCCCCCATGACCAGCAAATTCGGCACGATGATCACCCCGAGGCCGAAGAGATAGGGCGCGATGGAGACGGGACCCAAACGGTCGGCAGGTTGCCACGGGGCAAAGTTTCCTGCCCAAAGCCCCAAGACTCCGGCGGCCAAAACCAACAACGAAACCCAAAGGGAGCCGGCAAACCGGCCAGTCAGAAAATCGAATTTGCTCACCGGTTTGGTGAAGAAAAGCATGTCGCTCCGGCGCTCGAAGTCTCGGAGCGCCGCGCCCGCGATAAAGGCGGTGGTGACGAACAATCCCAAAAGGCTCAAGATCGGCATCAAACGAATGACCACGATCGGCGCGTTGCGAATCGCGGTGCCCGGTGCCTCACCCACGGCCGTTCCAATGTCCGACGTGGCGAGCGCCAGACCCAATAGGAAGAACACCCCCGTGGACACGAGGAAAAGCGGCTGTTTGAGCTGATATCTCAGCTCGAACCGAAAGATTTTTTTAAACATATTTTTGATGGAAGTCGGTAAATCGGTAGGAATCGGCCGATCAGGCTCGGTTCGATCTCGCGGCACGGAAGAGGAAATGGAGACGTTGACGCAAGGTCTGTGGAAAATCGAAAGCAGCTGGGGTTCGAACCCAAGCCCGCGAAGAGCCGGTGAGCACCGCACCCACTAAATCGACGAAGAACGGCTCGTCGAGTTCCGGATCGAGTTCGCCCCTTTCTTTGCCCAGCCGGATCTGTTGGAGGAAATAGGCATCGATCTCGTCGTCCTGAACCTTCTCCGCTTCCATCAACAAAGGATTGGATCCGTGGCTCGCCTTGGCCAACAGCAGCTCCGGCGCGTCCGTGGCCCGCCCGGCCATATCCACACAAAGATCACAGATCGCCTGCTCCGCAGTGGTCGCGGAGCGCTGCCGGGCGGCCGCCAAACAGTTGAAGGTAATACCGTTGTACCACTCCAAAACCAAGTGCTCCTTGGTGGGAAAGTGGTTAAAAAACGTGCCCTTCGCGACCCCGGCCTGCTCGGTAATCTGCTGCACCGTCGTGCCCTCGTAACCGTGGCGATCAAAAAGCTCGAGAGCCGTATCGTAAAGGCGCCGCCTGAGGGCCTCTTTATTTTGCTGTCTTAGGTTGGAAGCCAAAACCAGTCTCCTTATCCGTCCTTCTCCGTGGGGTAGCCTGAAACAAAATGACCATGGTCATTTTCTGACCATGGTCATAATACGGCAAATCGCCTCAGGTGTTACAACCTTCGGCGATCTTTTTTCGGGACTTCGAGCAGCGGACCCTGAACCGTGCCCAGTAGCTCTGCCGGTTGGGTGATCTCGCTGTACTCGTCTGCACCGTGCCTTCGTTTTCGTCGATTTGGATCCGATGGCCGGTTTTTGCCACCCAAACAAACTCCTGTCTATTTCAAAGGTTTGATTCAGCCCAAAGGTTAAATCTCCAGACCAGAGCCCACGCTATTCCAGCTGACAATAAACCGCTCTTGTTAATCCCAGGATCTGCCAGTAGAACTTTCCAGGCTGGAAGATCAAGGCCTGCTGCCAGAATTTGATCTCTAACATCGCAGGTTCCGAAAACCGGATCTGGCTCATCCTCCATAAAGTGCCGGAGAGACCTCAACAAATTCTCTAAGTTTTTCAACGACCTATCCTCGTAGTCTCGTCGAACTCAGCTCGCCTCGGCTGTTTTGGGCGAAACTCGTGCGATGGTCGAGGGCGTCGTCGGTCCATTCCAGCTCGCCGTTGGACTTGTAACGATTGGTGGTCGTGTGGTTCAGCGGAAAATCTGTCTCTTCGAGACTGAATCAAGTGAAGAGTTCACCAGTTTCATCCGTCAGTTGTTCTCGCATCCGGGCTGCTAGTCGCCGCGCTTCATGGCGCAACCGCTGAGTAGGTGCGCTCGTTGATGCCTCATCAAGCGACCCTGCGAGTCGACCGCTAGCTGAGAGTTCGGAAGCCCGTTCTATCGCTAAGTGTATCCAATGCTTCGAAGCACTCTTCAGTCCGAGGGCGATGATTCCTTCAAAAGGAAATATTTTTTCGATATCTCCATAGAAGTTCATCGCAGCCAAGCCACTCTGCAGAACATCCTTCACCTCGATGAGTTGCTCCTCAAGAATTGGAAGAAAATAGATCAGCCCTTCCTCTCCCTCCACTAGGTTTAGTCTTGAGCGGGAATTTGATAGTTCAACACAACGACTCAGGATCCTAAGCGCTAGTTTTGGGGCTAGCTACGGAAGTCGGATGAACTTGACTTCACCGTGAGTGAAATCTGTCACTCCGCCAGCTCCACCACCGTAGCCCTTCCAATCAAAATAGAGATGAGAAAAATCTCCAATGATCAGTTCTTGCCCTGAAGATTCAAAACGTCCAGGCTCTCGAAACACTAAGAGCACTCGCTCATCGAACTCTAGGAAGAACCAAAAAGCGCGATGTTCGAGATAAGTCACTCGGTGGCGATTGTCAAAAGGTCTACCAAACCAACCATTTGGAAGCACAAGCCCACAATCACCGACCGATTCAAACCATGGCACTGCCTTCTCAACTCCACCTATCATGGCGAAAGCACCCACTTGGGATCTACCCTTGGAATATACACTTGACTTCCACCCCCTAGCAGGTTCGGTAGTCCACTCGAACCCGTTTGTCCAGCAGCGACACCCTCATAGACAATAGTGCCTTGAGGAACCCTAATTGTGGCGATGCGGGATCCTGTATTTCCCCATTCCGGAAGGATTGCGCTGTCCATTTGCGACTGGAGCGTTCCTTGAGGCCTGACCCGAGTCCAATACGAGCCTAACTCACCAGCGCGCCCCCCGTAGACTCGATAGAATACAGTATCTCTAACTAATTTAGTCTCGACATATGTCGCGCTTCGAAAAGTCCTGGCTAGCTCTGGGCCCAAAGGCCCTGCACCGTTGTGCGGCCCCCAAACTCTTGAAGGCGAATTCGAGATTTTCGCACGGCTACTCGCCAAAGATGCACTCTCAGCCACGCTTACACTTGTTCCAGCTGAAAGGCCCGTCCCCACAGAACGTGCGGCATAGCCGAGACCGAAAGCTGCCAGGACCATGATCCCAATAGCGATTCCTTGTTGGGTTGAACTCGCATTCGGGCGAGACATCAAATCAAAAAAGAGTTTGGTTGCGACAGACCAGCCATACAGCGCTACGCCAAGAGCTGCCGCTGGTGACACCAACGCAACTGCCGTAAAGAGAAACGCCCAGCCTCCGGCCTCCACAGCCTGCAAGGTGGTCATTTGATATCCAAGAATATTTGACAAAGCCGGAGCCGCAACTGCCGTCAAGGCACCGACAATCCCAGACACCACAACGAGCCTCGTCGACGAGATCACCAGTCCGGATGGATCGGTCAGATTGGTAGGATCCTGATGTGCGTAGTTGTAGCTGCTTAGGCTTTGAGGTGATTCCTGCCAACCCCGAAACGGATCCACCGACAGAAATCGACCCACCCCAGGATCCATCCACCTCGCCCGGTGATACCCCAACCCCGCTGCGACTCTCAGCTCGCCCGTAAACCCATAGGCCTGGCTTGAAGCCCCCAAGCTTCTCCCGAACGCCGAGTAGTCCAACCGCTCCACCATCCCACCCGAGGCATCCGTCAGCCCACGGACGCTGCCCAGACCGTCGAGGTGGCAGTGACGATCCTCGGGTCCGTCTCGGCTGAGGCCGAGCAGCTGGTCGCCCGCCCTCACATAGACCGCTTCCGTGTCCGCGCCTC
>CBDUGP010000030.1:0-83332 GCA_965366625.1 uncultured bacterium | reverse complement strand
GGACTTATACCGATGCTTCGGGTGTATCGCTCAGACACGCTCGCTTCCGTCCTCGGTCCATCCGGCCTTGGTTCATCGGAAAATCCCATTTCTGGATAGGCTCGAGCTAGGGCGCGGGGCGACGAGCTGTTGTGTCGCCGGCAGGGATCTCGGTCACCACGAGGTGTGATAGAGATGAAGCTCTCTCAACGTGACTAGAACGGGGAAGCGCCATGAAGAAAACTCTATTTGGGCCGACATCTGGGCCAACACTTGGGCCGATGCTAGGTTTGTTGATCACCTTGGGCTGTGCCGACGAGGCCCCCGAACCACGACCCACCGCCGACTTGGTGATTCGCAACGCCGTCATGTGGACCGCGAACGAAGCCGTACCTCAGGCCTCAACCATGGTGATCCGCGCAGACCGCATCGCGGCCATCGGCAACGAGACCGTTCTGGAAGGTTTCGACTTGGAGTCTGCTGAGGTCATCGACGCTCAGGGCCAATTCGTGGTCCCTGGATTCATCGACTCCCACGTCCACTTTCTTTCGAGCAGCTACGGCCTTTCCTCGGTCCAACTGAGGGATGCGAGCACGCGGGAGGAGTTCGCCCGACGAATCCAAGAAAAGGCTGAGTCCCTACCTAAGGGCCAATGGATCCTAGGAGGCGATTGGGACCATACCCTGTGGGGAGGAGAGCTGCCCCAAGCCGCCTGGATCGACCAGCTCATACCTGACCACCCCGTGTGCGTGGGTCGCCTGGACGGTCATATGGTGTTGGCCAATTCCGCGGCCATGGAACTTGCCGGAGTCGATCGCACCACCCCCGACGTCGAAGGTGGAACCATCGTGCGCGATGGGGACGGCAACCCCACCGGTATTTTCAAGGACAACGCCGACCTCTTGATTCGGAGCAAAATTCCCGAACCGACCCCGGAGCAGAACGACGCTGCCTTTGTCGAAGGCATGCGCTACGTGGCTTCGAAGGGTGTCACGTCGGTGCACAACATGGATCGCACCGACACCGGCATCATCGACCAATACCAGCGCATCAAAGACCGCCACATCACCCGCTTCTACCTCGCCGTCGACCTACCCTATTGGCAAGACCTGAAGCACATCGTCGACACATCCGGCACCGGCGATAAATGGTTAAAAATTGGTGTCTTAAAAGGCATGGTCGACGGATCCCTCGGTTCCCACACGGCGGCATTTCACGAGCCCTATACCGACCAACCCCAAGATAAAGGTTTCTTTTTGCTCAGCCGGGAAGACCTGGAGCGGCAAGTGCTCGGTGCCGACGCCGCCGGCCTACACCTGGCCGTGCACGCCATCGGCGACCGAGCCATCAGCGAGCTGCTCGACGTCTTTGAGCTGGCGATCGAAAAGAACGGACCCAGGGCACGACGTCTGCGAATCGAGCACGCCCAACACCCCAGACCCGACGATATCGCCCGATTCAAAGCGCTCAACGTAATCGCGAGCATGCAGCCGTACCACGCCATCGACGACGGCCGCTGGGCAGAAGGCGTCATCGGCCCCGAGCGCATCCGATCCACCTACGCCTTCCGTTCCTTCCTCGACCAAGGCGTCAAGCTCGCCTTCGGCAGTGATTGGTCCGTTGCTCCCCCAACCCCGCTCGAAGGCATCTACGCCGCCGTGACCCGACGCACCCTCGACGGCGCCAACGATCCACAGGGCTGGGTGCCCGAACAGAAAATCACCGTCGAAGAAGCCCTGCGGGCCTACACCCTGAACGGCGCCTACGCCTCCTTCGAAGAAGACATCAAAGGCTCACTCGAAGTGGGCAAGCTGGCGGACTTCGTGGTGCTCGAGAAGAACCTACTCACCCTTGACCCAGCAGAGATCCAAGACGTCGGGATCGTCTCTACCTATGTCGGGGGGCGGCGAGTTTTCCCGTCTGAGGATGACTAAAGAGTTCCCTTCGGTCCTGGATCGATGACGTGCTATATTTCGCCCATCGTCGAAGTTGAAGCTTGTTTCTGATCATTTCATCATCTCTGGATCTAAGATGCACCCAAGTGGGTCGGATTCTGCCTCGGAGAAGCCTCCGGGTCGCATAAATAGACATTTCATCTGCCGAACCGCGGGCTTACCCGTGGCCGAACTCGGGGACCTTCGGGCCGTCGACACCATGGTTGCCCATGATGAATGCCGCCGGATGCAAGGCGACCTAGAACGCCTTTCGGCCGAGCTTTCGGACCTGCTCTTTGCCGCTGTCGACGGCGAGCCGGACCAGGTCTTGCGACGGGCGCTGCTGAACCTGAAGCGGGACGCCCACAACGGTCGACGTATGCGCCCCAAGGACTTGGCTGCAGTGGACGGGCGGATCGACCCCGCCCTGCTCGAAAAGCTCCATGGATATCGGGACGATTGGGCCCACTTGCGCGAGACCCGCAAGGCAGCTCGGCTGACCTACGACCAGGAATTGGTGCGGGCTCGGCGACGATTTCAGCAGGCGGTAGGCCATGAGGACTTCGCCAAGGGGTTATTGCTTTCAAGCCTGAGCCTGTCGGACAACGTGCGTCGATACCGGCGGGCCTCGCCGGAAAAAACCGGCGCCAAAGCGCGCCAAATCGAACGTAGCCTGATGCGCTACTTCTCCCGCACGGTGATGAAGGCTACTCCCTTCAGCACCTTCTGTTCCGTGCTCCCCGGCCGTTTGAGCCCTGGCGCCCAAGACGCGAGCTTCGATCGCGATCCCGCGCAAAAAACCGGACATCTCCGGCTCAACAAAACCCTCTACGCCTTGATGCTGCCCTATTTGCTGAGCCGCCCGGGCATCCGTCGCCGGCTGGACATCGAACTCAACCCGACCCTGCAAAAGGAAAAAGACGGAAACCTTTTCCTCACCGCCCGCGGCCAACAGGAAATCTTCCAACGGATGGGCCCCAACCCGGTGGTCGAGCTGCTGCGACATCGTCTCGACACCGAAGGCCGCTTGCCTTGGCAAGAGCTGGTGGACACCCTATGTCGCCATCCAGAGGTGGAGGCGAGCCCCGAACAGGCCGCCACCTATGTCGACAAAATGATCGAGATCGGTCTGCTCCGTTTTCGGGTCGGCATCGCCGAGCAAGAGGTGCATTGGGATCGCCCTTTGGTCGACCGGCTCTCCCCCATCGACGACGACATCGCCCGTCGGGTGGTGGCGTTCCTCAAAGAGCTGCGCGAAGCCGCCGAAACCTATGCCCGAGCCGACGCCGGTCCACGCCGTGACGCCCTGACCCGCGCCCGCGCCCTGGTGAAAGGATGTTTCGAGGAAATCGCCCCCGGACGAGCGGAGGTCAAAGCGCCGCCGTTTTATGAGGACGCGGGCGGCGAAGCCACCCTAAGCCTGGATCTCGGCGACCTGGAAACCGCGCTGCTCGACTATGTGCGGCTGACCTCACGCTTGGCCTGGCCACGCACCGAGCAGGCGAATATGCGCCATTTCTTCGACAGCTTTTACGGCTCGGGTTCCAGCTCTGCCGGCTCGGACACCGACTCCCTGCCGTTGCTGCAATTCTATGAGGACTATTATCGGCAGCATTTCAAAGAGCATCTGCGACGCCAGCAAGGGGGAAATCAAGTAGGCACCCATCCAGCAGACCGCTCACCCGACGAGCAGGAAGGCGACGAGCAGGACGACGGCGAGAAGCAAACCTACAGCGTTTTTAATCCCTTCGATTTACAGCTCTTGGAAGACCTGGACCAGGGACACAAAAAGATCACCCAGCGCATCCAGGAGCTCTGGTCCGAGTCCCCCCAAGCCGAGGAACTCGTGCTCACGCGCGACGACTTCGAAGCCGCCGTGACCCATGTGCCGCCCCTCGAAACGGCGCCGTTGTCGGTCTCCCTATTCACCCAATACGTCGACAACTTTCGACCGGACGGCAAGCCGGCCCTGGTCGCGCGCAGCTATCTCACGGGTTTCGGCAAATATTTCTCCCGCTTCCTCTACTTGCTGCCCGACGAGGTCGAGCAGGATCTCTATGCCGACAACAGTTCCATGACCGATCAGGAGCTGGCGGAAATCTGTGGCGACGCCAACTTCAACGCCAACCTTCATCCGCCGCTGCTGCCCAAAGAACTCAGCTATCCCACGGGCGAAGCCGGGCGGGACGAGCACCAGATTCTCAGCTCGGACGTGTGGGTCGAGCGCGATCCGGCGAGCCCCTTCCGTTTGCGCTTGGTGCGCAAATCCAACGGCAAAACGGTCGTGCCCGTGGACTTGGGCTTCCTCAATCCGCGCATGCGTCCCCACCTCTTCCAGCTCCTATCCCGCTTCACCCCGGCCCTGAGCTTCAATCTGCCGATTCCCGAAACCCCGACCGCCATGCGCGACCCGGAACTCGGGGAACAAGTCAGATACCGTCCCCGGATCAGCTACGAGGGCAAATTGGTGTTGGCGCGGCGTCAATGGCAGCTGACCGAGGAGCGGTTTCCTCGTCTGCTGCCCCAGGAAAGCGCGGCGGACTATTTCTTCCGCGTTCAAGATTGGCGCCGAAGCCTAGGTTTGCCGAGCGAGGTCTTCATGAGGATCGACGTTCGGCCCGCCCCCAAAGGCAGCGAGCCTCAGGACCAAGCCGACCCCAAATCGAACGCGCCGATTCGCCAGCACCTCTACAAACCCCAATACATCGATTTCCACAATCCACTGCTGGTGGACCTCTTCAGCCGCACCGGCGAAACCCTCGACTACTTCCAATGCACCTTCGAAGAACGTCTGCCGAGCCACGATCACCTGGTCGGTCACGAAAAAAAACACGGTGAAGATCAAGGCGAGGATCGTTTCGCCACGGAGATGATTTTCCAAGTGGATTTCCCCGCGGGAGCAGCTGCCCATGAGCCGTGAGGTGCAGGACGCGACCGACCCGACGGCCGCGACGGCCAAACCGTGGCTCAGCATGCACCTGCATTTTCGTGGCCAAATGTTCGGAGCGGCAGCCGATCAAGTGCTGCTCCAAGACGTGGCGCCCTGGCTCGATTCCTGGCGCGACGAGGGACTCGTGGGGCGTTTCTTTTTCATCCGTTACGAGCTCGGCGGTCCACACATCCGATTGCGAATCCTGCCCCGGGAATCCGCCCGCAACGACGAGCTCGAGCGACGGCTCCTCGAGATGGCGTCGGCATCGCCAAGAATTGAGACCGCCCGTGTGCAGCCCTACGAGCCCGAGCTCGCCCGCTACGGCGGACCCGCCGGCCTGGGTCCGTCCGAGGCCCACTTCCAAGCTTCCAGCCTCTCCGCCCTGCAGCTGCTGAAAAAGATCGGACCCGACGACCGACCCGCCCGATTGGGCAAAGCGATGCTGGCCCAGCTCGTCTTGCTCCACGGCCTGCTGCCCGATCGTCGCCAGGCCTCGGCGTTGATCCGAGCGTTCGGCAGCTCCTATTTACGCCACCGCGCCGGTGATGCCCAGCGTCAACAGCAGTGGCTCGGCGAATTCGAGCGCGGCTTCGACCGCCAATCCGACCGCCTCGCAGCCTATGTCGAAGCCGCCTGGAATGCCCTCGAAGAACGCGATCCCTTAACCCCCGAGCTCGACACCCTGCGCGACAGCCTCGTCGTCACCCGTTGCGAGCTTCGAAAGGCCGCCGACCAAGGCCGTCTGCTGACCGACGAAGGACCCGGCGACTGGCCGTCGTGCGTAGCTTGGTTGTTGCCGAGCTACCTCCACATGACCCATAACCGGCTCGGAGCCAATCTGCGAGAAGAGTGTTACCTCGCAGTTTTGATCGAAAAAACGCTCCATCCAGAAGCCGTGAGCGAAACAGCATTCACCAGTTAGGGAGCACGGAGACACCCCAATCCTGAAAGGAAAACACCATGAAAAAGCTGAAGTTGGATCTCGATGACCTGAAGGTCGAGTCGTTCGAAACCACGCCGGAGAGCCAGGACGATCAGGGCACGGTTTATGGGTACATCACCCAAGACCTCACCCTCTGTGACGTCTGCACCGACTCCACCTGCGGCAGCACCTGTGACAGCACCTGCGGCAGCACCTGTGGCAGCACCTGCGGCAGCACCTGTGGCAGCACCTGTGGAAGTACCTGCGGCAGCACTTGCGGAAGCACCTGCGGCAGCGGCTGCGGAAGTGGCACCACCTGCTTCGAAATGTGCGCCACGGAATTCGCTTGTTTCTATTGCACCCGCGACTGCTGATAGAACTCTAAGCCTAACACTGCCCCAAGCGGTGAGCCCGCGCCATTTCATGGACCGGGCCCGCAGCTTGGGGCGGGTCGGCAGCCTTGATTGCGGTCGATGCTCGACCGCCCCATTCCGTGCTCCCCATGGATGGATTTCAAAGATCGAAAAGCTTGGATGAATAGCAGCTTGCATCCCCCCAACCCCATCACCGACGATCCGGAGGCCGTCGACCACGACGCCCTAGACCGCAGCCTTCTAGAGACTGCCGCACGGATCGCCCGACGGATCCGCGATACGGCCATACCCCTCGAAGGCAAGGACGACCGCAGAACCTGGAAAATCCGCTCTCCGGATCCTGAGGCCGACGTGCGACGGTCGCGCCAAGAACTCGCCTCCGGTTTGGTTTACCAAGGCAGCGCGGGCATCGCCTTCTTCCTCGCCCAAGCCGGTCGAATCCTCGACGATGAGTCCCTGAAAGATGCCGCGCGAGCCGGCTTTCGCTACGCCTTGGACTTCGGCCAAGACCTGCCCGAAAGCGCCTGGGGCCTCCACAGCGGCCGGGTGGGCATCGCCTGGACGGTGCTTTCCTCCGGTTTGCAGGACCCCAGCTTGACGGATCGAGCCTGGAGCCTGCTAAAGCCCATGTCTCCCAGCCGACATCCGGATCAAGGGCTGGACATGATCGCCGGCGCGGCCGGCGCCATCCCTGCCCTGCTCGACCTCCGGCAATACGCCGAGTCCGACGAACAAAGGGCTTTTCTGCTCAGCACCGCCGAGGGTTTGGGGCAGCATCTGCTGGCCACCGCACACCAAGAGCCGATCGGTTGGTCGTGGTCGACCCTGCCCCGTTCGTCGGTGCGCCATCTCGTCGGCCTGGCCCACGGCACGGCGGGCATCGCCGTGGCCCTCTACGACTTGGCGTTGGCCACCCAACGCGGGGACTTTAGATTCGCCGCCGACATGGCATTGGTCTACGAGTCCCACTTCTTTCAAGCCGAGCAAGACAACTGGCCGGACCTGCGCAACGTGCCCCTCGGCGAGCTGCTGAGAGGCACCCCCCGCCCCCGACTCCGGGCCATGGCTCGGGCCGGAGCCTTGCCGAAATACCGGCCAACGCCCATGGCCGCTTGGTGCCACGGCTCCCCCGGCGTCGGCCTGTCTCGTCTGCGCCTGTGGCAGCTGACCGGCGCCCCCGATTTTCTCGAAACCGCCCGCGCCGCCCTGCGCTCGACCCTACGCTCCCTCGGGCCGGAGGCACAGTCGATGGCCAACTTCAGCCTGTGCCACGGTGTTTTCGGCAACGCCGAGCTGCCGCTGATGGCTTCCCGGGCGAAGGCCGGATTCGATCACGAAGAGCAAGCGACCCTGCTCCAAACCTGCCGATCCCTAGCGGCTCAAGGCCGCCGCGACCACGAGCTGCAACCGGAAAGCTGGCCTTGCGGCACCTTCGACGGCGCCTCAGACCCGAGCTTGATGCTGGGGGAGGCGGGCATCGGCCTATTCCTTCTGCGCTGGCTCCGACCGGAAGTCCCGACCCCACTCTTGATCCAACCCCATCACGAAACCACCGAGCTGCCCGAGGCAGGTTATGCCGACGCCGCCAGACGCAGCATCGACACCTTCTTCGCCGGCACCTTGCACCTCTGGAACGAACTCGGCACATCCAACGGAGAGGTCTTGGAAGGGATTGGTCTCGACGCCCGCCCTGGGCCACCCGAGCAATGCCCCGCGGCCCTCGTCTTCCAACGGCTCGAACAACGGGCCGGGCAGCTCCCCGAACCCTATGCGGACGCCTTCAAAGTCGAGCGAGAGATCTATCGCCGCACCGCCGACCTAAAAGATTTCACCGTCGAGACCACACGTTCCTTGGCACGGCTGAGTCTCTCGGAACTCGAAGCAGCCCTTGAGCACGATCCGGGGTCCGTGGCCTTCACCCTCGGCCCGGACGATGCCCTAGTGATCACCGACTACGATTGGCAAGCCTGGGCGGCCCAGCTTTCTGAAGAGCGTGCCTCCGAAGAGCGTGCTTTCGAAGACCGCGCTCCCGAACCGGACTCCACCGCCACCCTGCTGAAACGCCAAAATCACCGTCTAATGCCCAGGCGCCTGGAATCGCTGCCGGCGGTGATCGTTCAAGCAGCGCAGGATCCGGCCACGCTCCGAGACATCCTCAACCAAGTGGCCGAGGCCTTGGCCGGAGCAGCCGACCCCCAAGCCCTAGAAAAGATAGTCCACCGGCAGGTGATCGAACTCTACCGCGCCGGCATCTTAGAGGCCCACGCTAGAAACCTGCCCCTTGCCGCCCCATGACCACTGACCCTCAGCCTCCGTCCGACAACCCCACCGTCGACCACGAGCATCCTCAGTGGCTCAACCAACGGCTGGCCGGTGCCGACGGCAGCGGCGTGCGCGTGGCCGTGATCGACAGCGGATTCCGAGCCGAGGCCGGCCACCCCAATTGGTTGCTGAAAGGCCGGTCGTGGGTCGACCCCGAACACCCCTTCTCCACCGCCGAAAGCGACGACCTAGACGACCGCATCGGCCACGGCACCGCCGCCTGCGAAATCGTGCACCGCCTAGCTCCCAAAGCGAAAGTGATCGTCCATCGAGTCTTCGGCGATCGCCTGGAAACTTCCCCCACCACCCTCGTCGCAGCCATCGACGCAGCGATCCAACAAGGCGCCGACATCATCAACCTCAGCCTCGGCAGCCCCATGGAATCCGCCAAGCGACCCTTCTACACCGCCTGCGAACGAGCTCAACAAGCCGGCTGCCTGGTCATCTCGGCCCTGCCCATCGGCGCCGAAACCGTCTACCCCGCGTGCTTCGACCACGTCATCAGCGTCACCGCCGGCCGCTTCGGCAACGCCTTCGACCTCGACCACCACCCCCAAACCGCCGCCGACTTCATCGCCCACGGCGAAAGCCAAACCTTCTGGCAAGGCAAAACCGAAACCGTCTACGGCTCCAGCTTCGCCGCCCCTCACCTCAGCGCCATCGTCGCCCTCTTGCGTCAACGATTCCCCAAGGCTGATCTCGCCGGCATGAGGTCACTGCTGACCGAGTTGGCAGCTGCTTCTCGGGCTGCTAGGCGGGTGAAAGTCTCTGGCCTTTTTAGTCCTTGACCTCAATTGACAGGCAGATCGAGAATCTTATAGGTTGAACCCAAATTTAAGTCCGAATTGTCATTTTTGGGGGAGGATCGGTATGGCGAAGAAAACTTTTCGAGCAGCCCAAGGGTTTCTTTTCTTTTTTCTCGTTGGAGTCTCGCCGCTATGGGCCACAGGGCAAGTTGCCAAGCTCACGGCCTCAAACCCGGCTGGAGGTGCCCAATTCGGGTCTGCTGTTTCGATCAGTGGGTCGACTTTGCTCATAGGCGCCCACCTGGACGAGGAGACCGGCGACGGCGGCGACAATTTCGGTGCAGCTTATATCTTCGAGCGCGACGCCGACGGATCGAAAAACTGGATCGAGGTGGCCAAGCTGCTTCCGTCCACACCCGTATTGAACGCCAATTTCGGCTTCGCGGTCGCCCTCGACGGTACCACGGCCCTGGTAGGGGCCCACAAGGAAAATGGCTCGGTTGGCGGCTTGCAAGGAGCCGCCTATATTTTCGAGCGCAATGAAGGCGGAACCGGCGAATGGGGCGAGGTGGCCAAGCTCACGCCGATCAGCATTGAGACGGGGGACCACTTCGGATGCTCGGTGGCTATCGAGGGATCCCGAGCCCTGATCGGAGCCTGCCAAGACGACGATGCGGGCCACGTGTCGGGCTCGGCCTATATCTTCGAGCGGGACGAAAAGGGCGCTTGGAACCAGGTCGTCAAGTTGATCGGCGACGACACGATGACCATGGACCGATTCGGAACCGCTGTGGCCCTCAGCGGCAACGTCGCCGTGGTGGGGGCTCCGCAACACTCTCACCCGGCCAGCATCTCGGGTGCTGCCTATATCTTCGAGCTCTACCAAAGTGAATGGATCCAGGTGGCCAAGGTACGTGCCATGGGGCCAGACACGGGTGGCTTCTTCGGCTACTCGTTGGACGTCGACGGCACCACCGCCCTCTTCGGCGCCTATCTCGAGAGTCCGGACGGGGTACCGGGGAGGGGGGCGGCGTATATTTTCCAGCGCAATCCAGACGGGCTCCCGGGCTGGCTCCAAGTGGCCAAGCTGGTCGCCTCGAACGCCATGAGCAGCGACCGCCTGGGCTGGTCGGTCTCGCTCGAAGGCTCAACCGCCTTGGTCGGCGCGGTCCAAAGCTCTTCCGGAGCCCACAACGGGGGCTCGGCATTTATTTTTCAGCGAGACCGGGGCGGACCTGGCCATTGGGGTCAGGTGACGGAAATCCTTTCCGACGACATCGATGCCAGCGACGAATTCGGTCATGCCGTCTCGATCGATGATGGATACGCGCTGATCGGTGCGATCCGAGACGACGACACGCTTTCCGGCTCGGGCTCGGCCTATGTTTTTGACATCGACCCGCCCACCGCTCCCTATTTGTCCATTCCTGTAGGCCTTCCCGGCGTGGTGGACGAACCCGTCGAAGTGCCGGTAGTCCTGAGCACGGACACGGCAGCGCTCACCGGTACGATCTTCTCCATCGATTACGACTCCAGCTGCCTCGACTTCGATCCGACCGATTCAGATTTCGACGGCATCCCCGAAGCCGTGACGATCCTGGTGCCGGCCCCGTTCGTTCCCTCCGTCGACTTCGACCTAGGTGATGCGGGAGGTGAGATCGACATTTCCCTGATCGACGCCGGGAATTCGGCCAATCTTTCGGACGGTCTTCTCGCCACCCTAGCCTTTACTCCGACATGCAGCCCCGCGCCCTCGGAGACGATCAGTGCCACGGTCGGTTTTTCGGACAATTCTGGGGTGCTGTTTAGGGACGGGCAGGGCCAGGAGTACGGTGGGCATCGAGAAGGGGGATCCGTCGAGATTTACGCGGGTCTTCGAGGAGACTGCAATGCTGACGGCATGCTCGACACGGCGGATCTCGACGCCTGCGAAACCGAAGTCTTCGACGGCGACGGAGCGTTCTGGCTCGACGTGCCGGACGGTGCCTTCGGCGGCAGCGCGGTCGGTTGCGACAGCAATGGAGACACGATCGTCGATGCCGGCGATCTCACTTGCAAACCCCAGCTCTTGGCCGGAGGCATTTGCTTAGAAGCCCCTTCGGGCCAGGGCGATGGCCCCTGGTTGAGCATTCCCCATTCCCTCTCGGTCGAAGACGGCTCGGCGGTCCTCGAAATCGACTTCGATCCCGCAGGGTATCCCATCGTAGGCACGATTTTTTCTCTCGACCTGGACCTGACCAGATTGAGCTTCGATCCCACGGACTCTAATCTCGACGGAATCCCTGACGTGGTGGATCTGCTGGACCCTGCCATCGCCCATCAAACATTCATCTTCGATTCGACCAGCACGGAGTCCGAACTCCAGATCTCGATCGCCGACCTTTCCGCGGCTCCGATCTCGTTCAGTGACGGGCCTTTATTGCGCATTCAATTCGAGGCGCTTGGGAGCCTTGCCACCTTGGAAGGCGCTGTGGATTTCGGCTCTGCCCCAGTTGCATCTTTCGGAGACACCGAAGGCCGCAGCATCCCCGGCAATGCGGATTTTGATCTCCGTCCCTTGTTTGAAGACGACTTCGAGTCGGGAGACCTCTCGGCCTGGTCTTCGTCGAGTGGAAGGGCAACCTCGGAGTGAACGGGATCCAAAACCATGGCTGATTCCATCTTTCTACTCCAAGACGACGGCGAGCTGATCTCCATGACCGAACATGGCTATATCAGCGAAGAGCAGCTCCAAACACTTCTGGCCAACTATCCCGAGCTCCTGTCCGGTGACCAAATCAACCCGGAAACACCTTGTCGTTGGCTACTGGTTTTGCGCGAAGCCGGCATCCCCGATTCCGAAGATGGGGGAAATCGCTGGGCCGTGGACCATCTCTTTCTCGATCAGGACGGCATCCCCACCCTGGTGGAAGTGAAACGCAGCTCAGATACTCGAATCCGTCGGGAAGTGGTTGGCCAAATGCTCGACTACGCCGCCAACGCCTTGGTCTATTGGCCCCATGACGGGATTCAGCAGCAATTCGAGGCCTTTTGCCGAAAAAATGGAAGAGATCCGTCGGTCGTGCTCGATGACTTTCTTCGCGGTGAAACGGCCCACGAAGGGTTTTGGCACCGAGTGAAAGAAAACCTCAGAGCCCAAAAGGTGCGCCTGCTCTTCGTGGCCGATGAAATCCCCAACGAGCTCCAACGCATCGTGGAATTCCTGAACGGTCAAATGGAGCGTGCTGAGGTCTTGGCCATTGAGGTCAAACAATTTGTCGGCCAGGGCCGCAGGACTCTCGTGCCCCGTGTCTTGGGCCGAACCGCCGAGTCTGAGCTGACGAAAGGCACGGCCAAAGCCAAACGCAAGTGGGACGAAGCCTCGTTCTTTGAAAAGCTCGCCACCCGCAGCTCTGAAACCGGTGTCCAAGCGGCCCGCAATCTGTTGGCTTGGGCGTCAAGGAACACATTCGTCTGGTGGGGAGAAGGGGCAACGTCTGGTTCTTTCATACCCATTTTTGAGCACGATGGAGTCAAGCACCAACTGTTCGCGGTTTACACCTAAGGCAATGTTGAAATTTACTTTCAATGGTATGCCTACAAACCTCCCTTCGACGCCATCGAAAAGCGCCGCGAGCTGCTCGATCGCCTCAACGCCATCCCAGAGATCCAGCTTCCCGAAGACTCCCTCAATCGTCGACCGTCTCAGCCCTACCCGGGGTCGAAACCGTCTACGTCTCCAGCTTCGCCGCCCCCCCCACCTCAGCGCCATCGTCGCCCTCTTGCGTCAACGATTCCCCAAGACTGATTTCGCCGGCATGAGGTCACTGCTGGCCGAGTTGGCTGCTGCCTCCCGGTCTGCAAGACGGGTCAGGGTGTTCGCTGCCGATCATCCAGCCGAATTCTAGCCACTGGAGACGACAGTCATCGCCAGAAAGAGGTTCTTTGGCTAGGTTTTGGGTATGCCATGGAATGGCGGCAGGCGGGAGGAGATGTTTCTTTCAAGACTCCCTTCACCGACCGGCCGATTGAACTCTTGCGTGGAGCTTCGTCCGAGCTGAGATTCGATGACGGCCCGATACGGGTATAACAGGCCCTGCTTAAGAGATTTCCGGAAAGCTGTTTGAGAATCTGATGTTCTTCCCAATTCCTTGAACGCCCAACCTCGCAAAGCCCAAGCCCTGGCCGGAAGCGACGGCCAAAGTGATTCCGTCCGATCCAAAACCACTTGCAGCCACTTTCTTTGCCGCGACGGAATTCCCAGTCGACTCCAACAGTCCGCGAAATCCAAGGCGGTCCGTGATGTGTCGAGGGATGCGGCGTCTTCCGGCAGCAAAGGCCACGCTCGCCGATAAGCGTCAACGGCCTCTTGCCATCGCCCCAGACGGGCCATCACTCGGCCTCGGCACACAACGCTTTCTGCCGATTCGGGTTGAAGGCTCTCGATTCGGATCAACACCTCTTCGAGCCGGTCCGGCTCTTCCGGAAACAAGAAGGTCATCTCCCCGGCAACAGCTGTTATCAGTGAAATGTGATCGGGAAACAACTTCAAGATATCGACCAAAGCGCTGCGTGCGGCGGACACCAGGCCGTTTCGACGCAACATGCGGGCATGGGCCAGACAAATCTCAGGACCTTGCGGTTCGAGCTGGTAGGCCTCTAGAAATCTCTCAGTAGCTTCACTTTCTCGCCCGATATCCCGCAAGAGTTCGCCATGGTAAAGCCGACCCTGAGCATGGGACGGGAATCTCGCGACGAACTCGGCGAGGCAGCGTTCCCCAGCCGTCCAATCCCCCTGAGCCACGTAAAACCGTGCTCGTGCACGACAGATGTCCGCATTTTGGGGTACCAGAGCCTCCAGACGATTTAATAGAAGCAGACTCTGCGCGGTGTTGGCCTGCCTGACCCGCGAGTGGAAAGCCAAGAACCTCAACAAAGAAAGAGGGTTGGAATCGTCCAGCTCTAGGGATCGGGCAATCTGCTGACCTGCCCGCGTCGGTCGGCCCGAAGCGAGCAACGCATCATGGTTCAAGATCAAAACGAGAGGGTTATTTGGTTCCAGCGATAAAGCCTGATCGGACGCCGACAGCGCTTCGACCGACCAACCGACTTCCAAGTAGATCTCCGTCAAGACCATCCAATGGCTCGCGTTTCGAGGCTCGATCTCAGCAGCCTCCTTCAACGCCTGGATGGATTCTCGCCAGCGTTTTTCGCAGCGAGCCATCAAACCTTCTAAGTGCTTTCGGCTTGCAGGGCGCGGCGCGGCGCGCAACGCTTCCCGGTATATTTCGGGCATCTCGCTTCGACGGCCCAACGCAGGCAAAATCTCGGCCAACTCAATCCAGGCGTTGAGTTCACATGGGCGCCGTTCAATGACGGCTCGATATTGGACCTCAGCCCGCTCAAAATGGCCCGATAGCCTGAGCAAACGACCCAGCTCCATTCTTTTCTTCCAGCCCGTCGGGTGTTTTTCAATATAGGTTTCCAATCTTCCAACACTAGGGTGAGACGATTTCCTGGAGGTCTCTGCGAAAGTCAGGACCACCTCTTCTAAACGACCATCTACGAGCACCTGAGCCTTAGTCACAGCAACAGGGCTCACCCTAGACCAAGAGTCCCATTCCGGCTTCGGTGGTCTAGTGTTTTCAAGTCCTTTGGCGACGGGTTTCCGCAATTTTCCGGCGAGATAGGTCGAGAGGTTTTGGCGCATCAGCGCTCTTGCATCTTGGACTCGCTTGCGTAGAGTGGACTCGGAAATGGCGAGAGAGTCGGCAATTTCTCCATAGGAGCGCCCCTGACAGAGCAGAGGAATCATGACGCTTCTGAGCTTTAACGGCAATTCTTGAATGCAACCTCCTAGAAATTCTTCCTTCTCGTGATGCAAATACCCCCGTTCAGGGTTAACCTCCCGCTGTCCGCTCCAAATAGGAATGGACGAAGCGGTAACCGCCTCCGAGTCCACCACGACCCATCGCCCTTCCCGCCGCAGCTCTCGATGCAAATCTATGCAGACATGATAAGTTAATCGGAAGAGCCAAGCATGAGGATTAAGAATTTTATCTTCTTGTTGTGAATATTTCTCAAAAGCGAGCATTCCGGCACGGCTGAAGGCCTCTTCGGCATTCTCCACTCGGCCTGACATCCATCGAAGGCACCGCCTCTTCAACCGCGGTCCGCAAAGCCGCCACAGCTCCTCAAACGAAGGCGAGTCGTCTGTCTCGGGCTCTGACGTATCCTCCGGAGGGGTAGATTTAAGTGGAAGGGCTCGATTGGTAAGAAGCGCAGGTCCAAAACATAGTCGGTCCACTGGACTTTCCCCGTAATATCCGGATCGGATCACTCCCGTCATGCAGAAGCGATTATCCAACCAGGCTCCGTGTCAGTGAGATGGGCTCACTGGATAGACGAAGACAGGAAAAGCGCTGTGAGTTTTGCGCTGATGATTTAGGAAAATGGTGAGGAGGCGAGTTCAATCGTCGTCGAGTGCAACACCTCCTTCATTCGAACCGGCAGCCTGAGCCGATGGACCGTACAGCCTTGACTAAACTCACACTTCACCGCTTTCGTTCGTCGAGTGAAGTGGGAAGCTACCCTTCAAGGGTCCCCTTAAAGAAGCGTTTGAGAAGAGAGCAGTAGGCTCTTTGCTCAGAGAAAATCCGGTTCTGAAAGTCAATGGAGTGCCGTCGCTATGCCGATTCCCCTGCTTGGACCCATTATCATCGCCGCCGCAGGAACAGCTGTCGGCGCTTTCTTCCAGAATCGCTCCGCCAAAATCGAATCGGAGCGGGCCAGAAAAGCGACTGAAATGACGACCGCTAAAGAGCTGATCATACAGACCGCCAAAGTCATGGATGACTCGGTCTTTCGGGCGAAAGATTTCGTCACAGCGATGGAGCACAGCTCAGGCAAGCGAAGCCCCGAGGTGGAAGCTGCATGGCAGGCTCATCTCACAGTCCGTGAGGGGTGGGAACCCGACAAAACGAGTGCCATGGCCGGAATCCTTTTGTATTTTGGCCCGGTGAGCAGGTGTGATCTTGGGAACGCCATCGATCTAATGGGAAGCCTCCACCAAGCGCTTTCCAAATATTACCGCGACGGGAAATTAGAAGGAGCGGAGCCGAAACATATCAAGTCCCTCTTAGCAACTCTTCGAAAGATCTCCGCCGGATTCAACCGCAGGAATCTCATGCTGTTTCAAAACGAATCGGTGGGCGATTTTAGAAATAAACAGGACGACGCCTCCTATAAATGTAAGAAAGTCACACTGATTCAATGTGAGGAAATTGCCCAGATGGGATTTTCCGACATCGACAGGCTTTTCACGGGCTAGTTTGAAAAACTTTCCACCATCATGAATCACCGGCAAGAATTGCGGTTGGTCGAAGGCCGTGATCGTCTCCACCGATAAATCATAGATCTGCAAACGAATATCGGCCTGTCGACTCCAAAGAGCCGACAGGCCGATGCTAGTCCGAAGACATTGGCGGTCTCGCCGCGTTCAACGTCTTTTTGTCGTGTTGAGCAAGCCCGTACCGCTCACCGACTTCATATACGAGTCGGCTGCGATCAGCACCAAACCTAATGGACCGACGGTCACGTGGGCCAAGACCGCGCCGGCCACATGCCAGGCACCGTCTCCAAACTCGCCGTCGAGAATGAGACTGGCGCCCGGAGTCACCAAGGTCTCACCTGCAAGCTTCAATCCGTTCTCGAGAATATTCGAATCCTCACAGACTGGCTTCTTCTTGCCGTCAACGTTGACTCCGGCTTCTACTCTTCCTTCGACATCGACTCCGGTCATAGTTCCGGACTTGGGAGCTTGTGCCATGATTCACCTCTTGGGTTACCTAACGTGACACGAGATTCCAGCCGGATCGGAAACATGAAGAGCCTAACACCTCCCGGTATCGGCTCCAAGGATATTAAACTTAAAAATACTAACCATTCGGCGGATTTCATCCTCTTTATTGCGGCCGGCCCGGATTCGCCGGCGGGCTCGTCCCGACCGGGGTCGTCGCCGGTAAGCCGGCCACCGGCGTGGTGAACGTCGCCGAGCCTGGAACCGCCGTCGCCGGTCCACTCGCGTCGGCAGATCCTCCCGAGGATGCGGCTGCTCCGTCGACATTGCCCAAGATAATCGGCAGGCCGTTCTTGCCACCGCCGATCACGACAATCTTGCTATTATTCGAGCGAGCCAGCTCCAGGGTCGCATCGATACCCTTCCACTGCAAATATCTCTCGGAAATACCTTCATTGACGATATCTTGAAAGGTTCGAATACCTTCTGCTTCGATACGCTTGCGTTCTTTTTCTAAAAGCTCACGACCGAGACGGTACTGATACTCGAGCATCTTATGCCGCTGTGTGAGCTTCATTTCGATGGCATTTTGAACCAGCTCGGGAAGCTCGATGTTACGAATTAGGACATCTTCGACAAAGATCGCGTGTTGAGGTGGGCTCTGGCTGGTATAACGCACCTTACACCCTTCCCTCAAACCAGCCAGAATCTCCCGTTGGATCCTTTCACGCACAAGAGAGTAAAGCTCCACGGGCTGGTAAAGGGCCATCTGCCTTCGAGCTTGAGCCCCGAGTTCGGGAAATACCAAGGTCTCCAGGTAGTCGGGACCGACCTCTCGATGCAAGACCCCGAGATGCTTCTGGAGCGGCCGCACTTTCACGGTCACACTGACTTTCATGTCCAAACCGTCGGAGCTGAGCACCAAATAGGTTCTCTGATACTCCCGCAGTCGGATGTCGTAAACGTACAAGATATCCCAAGGATAAATGATGTGAAGGCCCTCGACATAGACTTGGTCGATCCGCGTTCCGCCGAAGAAGCGACTCCAAAGAACACCCGATTCTCCGGAATACACGGAGACGAAAATCTGCTTGGCGAGGAAGAGGATGAGCAGGAGGCCGAGTAGAACCACAACATTCAAGATGAGCCTATTGGCATCGAACCAGGTTCTCACATTCTTGATGGTGAGGCTCCTCAACCTCCCCTGGCGACGGCGCCGCAGGAGGATCCATAAGACCAAAAGACCGAAAACTACGAAGACCGCTATCGCTTTCCACGGGTGGGTCTTGGTCCACAGCCATAGAAAATCGGTAGGGGTCCGAATCAGGCGCACCGATTTCTGCTGGGCCGAAATCTCGCCGGCCCGGAAAAACGCCTCCCACACCAGAAACCACCAGATTCCGGATCTCACACGGATTGATTCAGCCAGGGGAAGACTCATCTTCTTCTATCACCTTTAGAGTGGATTGCGCTTTCAATCATCACCGCACCGAGCGCGCGGCTCACGGTCCGTCAACAACAAGACCAGCAGGACGAAAACCGGACTGAGGAACATCGAAGCCAAGAAAAAGCCCCAAAAGCCAAAGGCTCGATCGCGCCCGAGCCGCCCCAAGGCGAGACTCGCTAGGAACCAGATCAGAAAGATCAACATCTGGCCGTCTCCTGTTTAGTAAACCGACCGTGTGACCGACCTCAGATCCGAATTCAGAGCGACGACATGACCTCGTGAATTCATTTACCAGGACCAAAGCGGCAAGGACGGATCGTTCGTGGATAACGAGATAACAAAACTGACACTAAAACCTTATTACTATAAACACGGCCCCGGCTGCGGTGTCAAGGGCTCATCGAATGTACCGACAGGGTTGATGCTGCAAGGCGACAGCAATTCGACACAGAACAGAAAAATTCTGAGAAAAAATCACAACGCCCCACGATCACCGTCTTTAAGACACGAGCTAGCGAAATAGAGATAAGGCGGTGCATTGCACTGCCTCTGCGAACGGGCCAAAAGTCTATGGGCGGATCCAACACAGGATGCTGGAGGAGGAAAGCCACGATTTCATCTTAGGTGACCCTCTGGATTTATCTCCACATGGAGAATCGATCGCATCGGAGCCGAATCTCTTGCGAGCGGAATCGGATGTTTGAAATATAAAAGTATCGGTGATGCTTTTCGAAAACCAGACTGCCGGATTTATTTATAATTCGTTGTTCTCTGTATGGCTTCGCTCGGCACAATGCCTTCGAGGTCGAGCCTCGTCCTTGATTGAAACCGCCTAGCGAGACTTTACCCTGTGACGATGACCTTAAAGCTTCTCAAAGACGAAACTGCCGGCGACCGTTTGCTCGTTCTGACGGTGATTGCCGTTTCTGGGATCTCGAATGCAGCGATCCTAGCGATCATCAATGTCGCGGCGACGGGTACCGACGGGCAAGATCAGACTCAGCCTTTCTTCATGTTCCTCGTCGCGATCCTTCTTTTTGTCGTGACCCTGCGCTTCGCCCAAGAAAAATCCGCTCAAATCTTCGAGGGGATGGTCCATCGAATTCGTCTCCGCATTTCCGAAAAAATCAGCGGCTCCGAACTCCAAACCATGGAGAGACTTGGGCGTGGAAGGATCTACAATCGTCTGATTCAAGATACAGAGACTCTCTCTCGCAGCCGACAAATCCTAGTCGCGGCCTTACAATCCGCGGCCCTCGTGCTCTTCGTCTGTCTCTATATTGCTTATCTATCCGTGCCCGCCTTTTTACTGACCACAGTCATGACCACCACGGCGATCGGAGTCTACGTGGCGCGAGAGAAAGAGGCCGCGAGACTGATGCGACTCAGCTCCACGGCCGAGGATCAATTGATGGGACGGTTCACGGAGCTGCTCAACGGTTTTAAGCAAGTCAAGATGCGCCAAGGTTTAAGCCGCGACCTACTCGATGATATTCGGCGCGACTCGTATAGCGTTAAAGACCTTCGGATCGCCACCTCGCGCATCAACAATCACAACAACATTTTTGCCCAGTCCTTTTTCTACCTGCTGATAGGCGCCGTCGTCTTCATCCTTCCCCTCTATGTGGCGACCTATTCCGAGGTGCTGAGCGAAGTGACTGCGGCGATTCTCTTCATCATCGGCCCCCTCTCCCTAATCGCCTCTAGCATCCCGGTGCTGAATCGAACCGATGTCGCGGCTGCCAACATACGGATTCTCGAGTCGGATTTGGATCGGCAAACTCAACACTTCGCGCCCAGGCCAGACCCTTATGGACCGTCTACCCTGGCCCCTTTCGAAGAAATCTCAGCCCACCGTTTAGCGTTTTCATATGGGGATCCAAACGCTCCGGGGGGATTCTCCATCGGCCCTCTGAATCTCGAGCTGACACCCGGCAAGCTAATCTTCATCACTGGGGGAAACGGTTGTGGAAAGTCAACCCTGCTGAAGGTGCTTACCGGCCTCTATCCAGCAAGTGCCGGCTCGATCTCCATCGACGGAGTTCGGCTCACTCCCCAAGCTCTGCAGGAATATCGTGAGCTGTTTGCCGTGATTTTCGGCGATTTCACCCTGTTCAAGAAGCTCTATGGGCTGCAGGAAACGGCGGCAGAAAGCGTCAACCGTGAGCTTCGCGAGCTGAAAATTTTGGACAAAACAAGTTTCGACGGTGAGACCTTCAGCGACCTCGATCTTTCGACGGGGCAAAGAAAGCGTGTCGCCCTGGCGGTCGCCAAATTGGAGAAGCGCCCCATTTTCGTGCTCGACGAATGGGCCGCGGACCAAGACCCCCAATTCAGAGAGCATTTTTATACCCACATTTTGCCGAGCCTCAAAGCGGCCGGGAAAACCGTGATCGCTGTGACCCACGACGACCGCTTTCACGACCTGGCAGACGATCTGGTGAAAATGGAATACGGGCAAATCGTCGAAGTCAGTCATCCAGCCTCGGCCCCAAAATCCCTTTCGACCGGAGCCTCCGATGCATCCCCCAAATGAAGTGACCCGGCCCGAGGGCACCCCGAACGATTCCGCCATCGAAACCACCATTGAAGCCGCGGTGCGGGAACAGCCCTTCGTGGAGGCCTGTGTCGTCCTGGAACGACAAACCAAGACCGGCGAGCGACGACATATCGCCTACGTGGTTCCCAAAGACGGCACCGCTCCAGACCAGCTGGAGAACCAGTTGATCTCGGCGTTGACCGAGGACCGACGGCCAGACTGTGTAGTCCCCCTTTCCAGGCTTCCCTTCACCCGTGAAGGCGAGGCGGACATCGACGCCCTGTCGCGCCTGCCAATATGCGACGGCGCCTCGTTGATCGAGTGGGAACAAAATCTCGAACGGCACCCGAGAGTTCGGCGCGCCGCCGCAGTGCTAAGGGGAATCGAAAGAACAATCCCCCATCATCATTTAGGCGAACTCTCGAGAAAGCACTCTCGGCCACCTCGAGTTGGAAGCATCAGCGCCGAACAAAGCCCCGCAATGAGGCCGGATTTCCAATCGCCCCACCTGGACCGCTCCCTGCCACTGGCCGTCAGCCACGGCGGACAGCCGGATCTCGAGCTACCTCGAAACTTAGCAGGGGCTCTTTATCGTGCCGCCGAAAACCCCAGCTCCGGGGAGTGGATTTTCGTCCAAGACGACGGAGTTGAGCACGTGGTCTCCTACCCGGCCCTGTTGCTCGAAGCTCGCAAAGTGCTCGCCGGTCTGCGTGCCTCGGGTTTGACCGCCGGTGACCCGCTCATGGTGTTGATGGGTTCGGGTCGCGACATCCTGGAGGTGTTCTGGGGGGCCGTGTTGGGCGGCATGATCCCAGCGATCGTCCCCAAACCTCGATCCCAAGATCTGCAGGGTCGTGAGCAAAAACGCCTGATCGAAATCTGGGAGCTGTTGGATCGGCCCTGCATCGTGGCCGACCCCGAACTCGAAATCGAATCGCCGGCAGGCTCTCTCAAACGCCTGTCGCCGGACGAGCTTCGCGACTTTGCTCCCGACCTCGAACCCGTGGACGCAGCCCCCGGTGACACGGTTCTTTTCTCCTTGACATCGGGAAGCACGGGTTTGCCCAAGTGCATCATGCTCTCCCATCGCTCGTTGTTGGCCCGAGCCCATGCGGTCAACCAATTCTGCGCAACGGATTCCGACGAAGTCTTTCTCAATTGGATGCCCTTCGACCATATCGGCGGCATCTCGGAATCCCACCTGCGACCCCTCTTGCTCGCTTGCAGCCTGATCCATGTTCCTAAAGAGTTCATCCTCGCCCGTCCCTTGCGCTGGCTCGATCTGCTCAGTCGATATCGAGCCACCCGAAGCTGGGCGCCGAACTTTGCATATGCCTTGGTCGCGGAAGCCTTGCTCGACCATAAGCCGGGTCCCAATCGCTGGGACTTGAGCGCGATCAAGGCCCTCCTGACCGCGGGTGAGGCCGTCTCGCCCGACGTCTGCAGCGCGTTCGTGGAACGTCTGGCCCCCTATGGTCTACCGGCCCATTGCATCCAACCGGCTTTCGGCATGGCGGAGACCGGATCGGGCACCACCTACCACCTGGGAATCGAGCAGGAGCCGCTTCGCATCTTTCGCGTCCTTCGAAGTTCCCTCGCCGGCCGCCTGCAAGTCATTGCGGACGACAACCCAGCGGAGCCGGACGAGACGTCAACCTTCGTCGGCTTGGGCCGACCCGTGCCCGGGGTCACGGTACGCATCGTCGACGAGCACGGCGAGGTCCTTCCCGAAGAGCACGTCGGTCGTTTGCAATTCCACGGTGCGGCCGTCGCTTCCGGCTACTACGGCAACCCAGAGGGCTCGGACGAGGTGTTCCTAGGTGGCGGTTGGTTGGATTCCGGCGATTTGGCCTTCCTGAGCGATGGCCATCTGGCGGTCACCGGACGCCGCAAATCAACTTTGATCGTCAACGGCGTCAATTTCTACAGCGGCGAGATCGAGGCCTTGGTCCAAGAAGTAGACGGGGTCACTCCGAGCTTCACTGCGGCGTGTGCGGTGCAGGACCCCGTCAGCCGGCGGGAAGAGCCCGCCGTGTTCTTCCATGCTTCCCACCGCGACGACGAAGAGCTGCTCTCGGTGGCATCAGCGATTCGGCAGAAGCTGACCCGGGAACTCGGCTTCAACCCGACCTATTTGGTATCGGTAGATAAGCAGGACATCCCCAAAACCCAAATCGGCAAGATTCGCCATGGGCGCCTGGTGGAGCGTTTCGAGAACGGCGACTTCAACGCTCAGACCGCCCGGCTCGACATTTTGGAGAAAAACAACCGAACCCTGCCCTCGTGGTTCTTGGAGGAAACGTGGTCCCGCCGCCGAGTCCCGAACACGCCGCCGAAGGCCGGGCGTAGTTGGTTGATTTTCGCCGACCCCGGCCCCCTGCTCGAAACCCTCGTGCAGAATCTCCAGGCTAAGACGGTGATGGTCGTCCACCGTGGCGAGACCTTCCGGCGTCTCGACGCAGGCCACTTTCAGCTCCGGCCCGGACACCCTGAAGATTATCGTCGGCTCTCGGTCGGCCTCCAGGACGAAGACCTGCAGATCGAAGAAGCGCTTCATCTTTGGAACGTCGGCTCTGGGGTCTCAAACCCCGCGGACCACCTGTCGGGCTGCGACGAGCCCCTCCTGCTCAAGGGACTCGACAACACCGTTTACAGCCTGACCGGAATAGCTCGCCTGCTACACGGCTCGAGCCTGGGCGTCCGCGCTCTGACTGTGGTTTCAAGCGGATGTCACCACCTCGTCGAAACCGACCGGGTCCGGTTGGAGAGGACTGCCCTGAGCGGTTTCGTCAAGACCCTCGGCCAAGAAACACCAAATCTGACCTGTCGCCATCTCGACCTCGAGATGCCGCCCTCCGATGCCGACCCGGAGGAGCTTGCAACTCGCCGGGCAAGCCAGATTCTGCACGAACTCGGAGCCGCAGATCACGAGCCCGGGGTGGCCTATCGCGGCCAACAACGTTGGGTCCAGCGATTACGCCATCTCGACCCACGGCAGATCGAGGAGCACGAGCCACCGTTTCGCCGAGGCGGCACCTACCTGCTGAGCGGCGCCCTAAAGGGCATGGGCCAGGCTTTGGCCGAAGTGTTGATCCGCGACTACGGAGCTCGTCTGTTGCTCCCAAAGGTCGCCGAGAGCGACGGCCTCTCTCCCTGGCTGCTACAAGCCTTGCGGCTCTCGACATCGGCCGACGTCACATTCGGACCCGTCGATCTCCGCCGGTTCGAGCGGTTGGACTCCTGGGTCGAGACCGTGACCCTGGATTCGGGTCGAACGTTGGACGGCGTCATTCACTTGACCGGCGTTCCCGAAATGCGGACCGTGCGTCAAGAAACGCGAGTTTCCCTTGCCGAGACCCTCGACGACGAGATCTTGGCGGTTTGGAACCTCTACCGTTTGTTGCGCAACCGGGACGAAGGCATCTTTCTTTGTCTGTCCTCAGTGGTCGGCGCTTTGGGGGGAGCGACGGTTGGAGCCCTCGCCGCGGCCTCCTCCTTCCATCTCGGCCTGGGATCCCCCCAGCCGACCGCCGGCGCCATGCGGAGCTACATCTCGGCATGGTCCCTGTGGACGGACTTGATCTCCCATCTTCCCGAGTCCACGGTCGAGAGTTCGCGTGCCCTCGGTTATTTCCCCTTGAGCCGTGAGCAAGGCATGACCTCCCTAGCAGCGATCGGCTGGAACCCGTCCATACGTCCTCTGATCGGCCTCGACCCCACCCACAGCCGACTGCGGGCCCGGCTCGACGGACCCGCCGAGATGCTCCTCGAGCCGACCGCGTTCTTCACCGCCGACGGGCCGCAGCACGAGGGGCTCGGCTTGGACGAGAGCTACCCCGTCGATCGATTCGGCGTTCCCATCCCGTGCAGCTTTCAACCCATGCGAGAGCCGGAGATCTCAGCGGGCGAATCGATCGAGCTGTGGCCTTCGGTCGCCGAATTCTATGTTTATGACGATCTGCTCTATCACGTCCTGACCCACGACGAACGCCGAAACCACAGCTATCAGGTCGCCATCAAACGCTCGGTGAAAGACAAGGTCGTGCTGGATCTGGGAACCGGCAACGAAGCCCTGTTGGCCCGCTTCTGTGCCCGCGCCGGAGCCAAAAAGATTTACGCCATCGAACTCGACGCCGAGGCCTGTCGACAAGCCGCAGCCAAAGTTAAATCGCTCGGCCTAAGCCAAAAAATCGAGGTGATCCAGGGCAATTCCACCGACGTCGAGCTGCCGGAACCGGTAGATATTTGCGTGTCCGAGATCGTCGGTCCGATCGGCGGCTGTGAAGGCGCCGCAGTTTTGATCAACGACGCGCGGCGTTTCTTGAAACCCGACGGGGTGATGTTGCCGATTCGTAGTCTCACCCGAATTGCGGCCGTTGGCGTGCCTCGACCATTGATGGAGAAACCCAGATTCCACGATCTGCCGGGCACTTACGTCGAGAAGATCTTCAAAGAGGTCGGCCGCCCCTTCGACCTCAGGGTGTGCGTGAAAAACGCTTCTTATGACGACTTGCTTTCTTCGGCCGACACCTTCGAAGACCTGGATTTCTCGAAGGTTGTCGAGCTGGAGTCGAGCCATTCCATCACCCTGCACTGTGAGGATGACGGCCTGTGCGACGGCTTCCTCGTGTGGCTTACCCTCCAGACCGCCGAGGACGAGGTTATCGACACCCTGGCCCACGAATATGCCTGGCTGCCCGTTTTCTTGCCGGTTTTCGACCCTCCCCTCCCCTTGGCAGCCGGCGATCACATCGAGGCGACGATCCATCGGACCCTTTCGGACAATGGCCTCAATCCAGATTTTGTGGTGCGGGGGGTCGCGCACTCGCGAGAAAAGGCGACTCCTTTCGAGCATCGGTCCCCCCATGCCCACCCGGAATATCGGAGCTCTCCCTTTTACGATCGCCTATTTGTTGACGACACATTCGGACGTCGGAGATCGCCGAGCCAAGACTCCCGCCTGAGCCGCTTGCCGGAAATGCCATTGGACAGTCGCGGCCACATCGATCGGGACCGTTTGCTGCAGTCGCGACGAGCAAGGCGCGGCGATGAGCGCTCGGGCAACGATCGAGAACGCCGGATCGCGGCGGTGTGGCAAGACGTTTTAGGGATTCCCACCGTGGGCATGGACGACAACTTCTTCGAGTTGGGAGGCCATTCCCTGCTCCTGGTCCAGGTACATGGAGCGCTACAGGATCTCTTCGGCTCGTCTCTTTCCTTGGTCGAGCTATTCAACTACCCCACGGTCGCGAGCCTTAGTGCCTATTTGCAAACCGAGGAGCCTCAGGCCGACGAGCCCGCCCCATCCACCCAGGAGACGCCGCGAAAACCTGTCGGTTTCCACGGCTCCACGGATATCGCGGTCATCGGCATGGCGTGTCGCTTCCCCGGGGCCGACGATCCCGAAACCTTCTGGCACAACCTCCGAGAGGGTATTGAATCGATCCATTTTTTCACCGACGAAGAAATCGCGGCGTCGAGTATGGATCCGCGATCCACCGAGCATCCGAGCTATGTCAAAGCCAGCCCTTTGATCCAAGGCAGCGACCTCTTCGACGCGGAGCTGTTCGGCATCCCTCCCAAGGAAGCCGAGCTCATGGACCCACAGCAGCGTCTCTTCCTGGAAGTGTGTTGGGAAGCTCTGGAAAGGGCGGGTTACGACGCACGGAACCACCGGGAATCGGTGGGTATGTTCGCGGGCGCGAGCATGAACACCTACTTGCTCAACCAAATCTATCCACGGCGCGCACACCTGGACATCCATGACGATCTGGAGGTCATGACCCTCGACTCCATGGGCGGTTTTCAGGTCATGGTGGCCTCCGACAAGGACTACCTTCCTACCCAAACGTCCTATCGCCTCAACCTGACGGGGCCGAGCATCAACGTGCAAACCGCTTGCTCCACCTCCTTGGTGACGATCCACCTGGCCTGCCAAAGCTTGCTCTCGGGAGAGTGCGGGCTTTGCCTCGCCGGCGGCTCCTCGGTTCAAGTTCCCCAACATGCAGGTCATCTCTATCAAGAAGGCATGATCGTCTCTCCAGACGGCCACTGCCGTGCTTTCGATGCGCGCGCCGAGGGCACGGTGTTCGGCAGCGGAGTCGGCGTGGTGGTGCTGAAACGCCTCGAAGACGCTCTGGCCTCCGGGGATCCGATCCACGCCGTCATCAAAGGCTCCGCGGTGAACAATGACGGCGGCGTCAAGATGGGTTATATGGCGCCGAGCAGCGAAGGCCAATCCCGTGCGGTAGAGAACGCCTTCGAGCGCGCCGGGGTGCGCCCCGAAAGCCTGTCCATGGTAGAAGCCCACGGCACCGGCACCCCCCTCGGAGATCCGATCGAGGTGGCCGGCATGTCGAAGATCTTTGGCCACGACACGGACCAGAAGGGTTTCTGCGCTCTGGGCTCCGTCAAGACCAACGTCGGCCATCTGCAGATTGCGTCTGGGGTGGTGGGCTTCATTAAGACCGTCTTGGCCTTGGAGCACGGTCAAATCCCTCCGAGCCTTCATTTCGAGAACCCGAATCCGAAAATCGACTTCGAATCGAGCCCATTTTTCGTCAACACCCGGTTGCGCCCCTGGCCCAAAACCGGAGGAAAGCGCCGCGCAGGCGTAAGCTCGCTCGGCATCGGAGGTACCAACGCATTCGCCGTTCTCGAAGAAGCTCCGGCCCAATCCGCAGTTGAAAACGAGGTCGACAGACCCTTACACCCGCTGGTCCTTTCCGCCCAAAGCCCGAAAGCCCTGCGGGATCTGGCCGAACGCTATGTGAGCTTCTTCACCGCCCCCTCTGAGGCGGAAGTAGCCGACATCTGCTTCACCGCCAATACCGGACGCACCCTCTTCGATCATCGCGCCGCGTTCTGGGGAGGCGAAGCGATCGACTTCGAGATCGGCCTGAAAGCTTTCCTCGAAGGCGCGAGCGGCAGCAGATCCTATGCCCACGTCGACCGAGCCGCTCGGGCTCCTCAAATCGTTTTCCTTTTCTCCGGTCAAGGCTCTCAATACGCGGGCATGGCCCGCCAGCTCCTCGAGACCCAACCGGCGTTCCGACGCAGCCTGGAGCGCAGCTCAGAAGTCTTGCAATCGTCCCTGGACATATCGTTGATCGAGCTGTTGACCGGCACTTCCCGGGAGGCGGATGAGCGCCTCCGAGATACTCGCTTCACCCAGCCCGCGCTCTTTGCCCTCGAAGCCGCCATGGCCGATCTTTGGCGCTCTTGGGGCATCGAGCCGGACGCGGTGATGGGCCACAGCTTGGGTGAGTACGTGGCAGCTTATGTCGCAGGGGTTTTCAGCCTGGAGCACGGCCTCCGACTCGTCGCCGAGAGGGGTCGGCTGATGCAAGCTCTGCCCAAGGGCCAAGGCATGGTCTCCGTTTTCGCCGGCGAAGCCTCCGTGCGAGATTATCTGAGCGCTTATCCTTCGCTTTCCCTGGCAGCCGACAATCAACCCTCCCAAGTGGTGATTTCCGGCGAAAGCGCGGCTCTCGAACAGCTCGCGGGCGACCTCTCCGAGGCTGGTATCGAAAGCCGCCCCCTACCGGTTTCCCACGCCTTCCATTCACTGGCTGTGGAAGATCTACGGGACGATTTGGAGCTTTTCGTCTCGAGCCTCGACCTATCGCCTCCGAAGATCGAATTTATTTCTAATCTGGACGGCCTACCGGTCGACGACGCGGTGACCGATCCAGCCTATTGGGGACGCCATCTGCGGGAGCCGGTCCGCTTCCGCAGCGGAATTCGCACGCTTTACCGCCGTGGCTATCGTCATTACCTCGAAATGGGACCGGGAAATACGCTGCTCGGCCTGGCGGCGGAATGTCTGCCCCAAGACGACGAACTCGAGCTGCTGCCGGCCCTGGCGCGGAAACCGTCCGGCGAGGGTCATCGCGCCAAGGGCGACTGGGCGACGCTGTTGCCGACCCTCGCCGAGCTTTGGGTCAGAGGATTCGACGTCGACTGGCAAGCCTTCGACGCTCCCTTCAAGCGTCGCCGAGTCCGGATTCCCACCTACCCCTTCCAACGTCGACGCTATTGGTTCGAAGAGGGCTCGAAACAAGATGCGGCCATGGACTCTCGAAAGGCACGTTCCCGCTCCCTCAAGTCTCGGGCGCAAGTAGTAGAGACTGGGAGCCACCCCCTTCTTCACCGCAAAGTACAGCTACCGAGCCTGGACAGCACCGCCTATGAGGTCGACTATCACGCCGACACCCTCCCCTTGTTGAACGACCACCGGGTGTTTGGGGAAATCGTGGTGGCCGGCTCCTGTCACATTTCGATGGTCGCGGCCGCCGCGGAGCAGCTCGAGCCGAAAGGCGAGCGCGAGCTGAGAGACGTAATTTTCGCCAAGGCGTTGCTGGTCCCCAAGCACGGCCGGACCCTTCAGCTGGTCGTGCGGTCGGCCGAAAAGACCTCCGCGTCCGAGCACAGCTTCGAGCTGATCACGACCACCGAAACCGCTCGGCAGACCGACTGGACCGTGCACGCGTCAGGAAAGATTCTGACCGGCCCATCGGAAACGCGGCGCGGGGAGAGCCCCGAGGTTGTGCTCGCACGATGCCCCGAGATGTTGACCGGCGAGCAGCACTTCGAGCTACAAGCCGAGCGAGGCATTGAATTGGGCGGATCCTATCGCTGGCTGCGCCAGATTCACCGAGGTCCGGGAGAGGCTATCGCCCGGATCGACGGGCCGATGGTCGACGGCTCCTCGGAGGAGTGGCTGCATCCCGGCCTGCTGGACACCTGTTTCGGCCTGCTCATCACCGCCGGTGAGATGCGTCCCGAAACCACCTTGATTCCGTTCGGCATCGAACGGGTGCGATTTCACGGTCAACCCAAACCTTCGCGATCGGATCTCTGGGCCCACGCTCGCCTAAAAGAAGCCGAGACCGGTCGACTCTTCGGCGATATTCGCTTGCTGGATCGGCTCGGGAATCCGGTGATCGAACTGACGGGCTTCGACGCCCGCCCCGTGGATCGGGCGACGATCTTGGCCGCGATTCCCCAAACCGACGACGAATGGTTGTACGCCCTCCAATGGCAAGTCGCGCCACTGCCGAACGCCACCCGACCGTCGGAAACCACGTCCCCCGAGCGGTCCAACGACCCCAAGACCTCAGAGGCCGTCATCTGGATCGTGCTCACCGCTTCGGATTCCGAAACCGGCACTTTGGGCAAACGGTGGATCGAGAAGCTGCGACTGCGTGGTCGACGGGTGATCCGAGTCGAACGAGGGGAACCCAGCGCCCAGCCTGAGAGAGATGTCTTTCACTGGAATGGGGCGAAGCGAGATGATTTCGACCACATCTTGGAACAGGCGGGCCAAGAGGGTCCGCTCGAAGGTGTGGTCTACCTCAGGAGCCCGCAATTAAGTCCGGACAGCTCGGAGCAGGATCCCCTGGAACTCATGGGCGAGACGGTCGCCGGTCCTCTGCTGGTCTGCCAAAGCCTCGTCGCTTATGACCATCGTAGCCCTAACGACAACGGCACCCGCGGAGTCCCCGCTTTGGTCTTGGTCACCCGGGGCGGACAACCCGTGCTCAAGGGAGATCCGGTGAGCCCCGCACAATCGGCACTTTGGGGCTTAGCCTGGGTGCTCGACGACGAGCACCCGGAACTGCGCTGCCGATGCATCGATTTGGACCCGGGCTCGCAAAGCCTCAGCGAGAAAACCCTGGGCCAAATCATCGACGAGACCTTACTCCCTGATCGCACCGCGCCACGGGTCGGCTGGCGCGCAGGACGGCGTCTGCTGCCCGCTCTCAGCCCAGCCACTCTGGAACCTTCAGCCGGTCGAGCTCCCCGGGCCGACAGCACCTATCTCATCACGGGCGGCTTGGGATCTTTGGGTCTCAAGGTCGCCGAGAGCTTGGTGGAGCAAGGGGCTCGGCATTTGGTGTTGGTGTCTCGATCCGCCCCCCAAGAGGAAATCGAGAAACGAATCGCCGTAATGAGGGAGGCCGGTGCCAAGATTCGTATCGAGTCGACGGACGTGACCGATACACCGGCTGTGGAGGCATTGGTCTCAAGCTTGGGCTCTGATTTGGCCGGAGTGATTCACTGTGCCGGCATGCTCGACGACGGCCTGCTGCGCGATCTGAGTTGGTTCCGGGTCGAAAAGGTGTTGGACGCCAAAGCGCGCGGGGCCTGGAACCTGCACCGAGCCACCCTTTCCCTCAGGCTCGATTTCTTTGTGCTCTTCTCTTCTGCGGTGAGCCTGCTGGGCAATTCGGGTCAAGGGGCCTACGCTGCGGCCAACGCGTATTTGGACGGGCTCGCCCACCTTCGGTTCTCCCTCGGTCTGCCCGCGGTGGCCGTCAATTGGGGCCCGTGGAGCGTCGGCATGGCGGCTGAGGAGACGGCACGCAAGAACCTTGCGGCCCAAGGTTTCCGGGCTCTCGAGCCGAAGCGAGGCTTGCGAATCCTGGCTCGATTGACCGCAGGCTCGCCAACCCAGATCGGGGTGCTGGACTGCTCCTGGAACATATTCGCGGCGTCCGCGAAACACCGTGGGCCGGCGCACTACCTGAGCCGGCTAATCACCCCCGAAGCCACCGCGCCGGCACCGCTCCCCAACCGACTCCGAGAACAAATAGAAGCTGCCGACGAGCCGGCCCGGATCGAGCTGCTACAGAAGCTGATCCGGTCGTTGGTGATTGAAATCACCGGTTTCGAAGATCCGGATCCCGATCACCCTCTGATGGAACAAGGCCTCGACTCATTGATGTCCGTCCGATTGCAACGACGGGTCGCAAACGCTCTGCACTTCAACTTGGCGGTCAGCGCCCTCTACAGCTACCCCACCATCGCCGAGCTGGCGCTTTATCTGGCCTCCGAACTGACCTCACCACCTGAAGATTCGGCCGCCGGCCTTGCCGACGATCCAGCGACCCCGAAGAGCCACGACGACTCACTCGAATGGCTCGACACGCTGAACTCCGAGGATCTCGAAGTGTTGATCTCGGAAGAAATCGGTAACGACTGAAGGGCGCCCGAGTTGCACACACAAACCATTGAGCTGTGGACGTTGAGCTGTGGACGTTGACCTGAGGACAAAGCGATGAGCCAAGATTCCCAACTGCTGAAAGATCTCTTCAAGAAATTCAAGCAAGAGCAGCTTCAGCGGATCGAGCTACAAGACCGGGACCGGGAGCCCGCCGCCTTGATCGGCATGGCCTGCCGCTTTCCCGGCGGAGTCGACAGCCCCAAAAGCTTTTGGCGATTCTTGGACGAAGGCTCGGACGCCGTGGGACCGGTCTCCGACGAGCGCTGGAATGTCCAACACTGGGTCGATCCCGATCCGGAGGCGGCGGGAAAGATGTATAGCTCCGAGGGTGGCTATCTACGCGGCCCCGTGGATGCATTCGACGCACGTCTATTCAACCTTTCTCCACGGGAAGCCCGGGCCCTGGATCCGCAACAACGCCTTCTCCTCGAGGTGAGCTGGGAAGCCATAGAACATGCGGGTCTGACCGCGGGCTCGCTGCGCGGCAGTGCCACCGGTGTCTTCATCGGCATCTCAGGGGACGATTACGCCCGCGCCCATCGGCACAGCGGATGTCCCGACCAGATCGACGCCTACTCGATCACCGGCACCACCGCCAGCACCGCCGCCGGCAGGTTGTCCTACTTCTACGATTTCCGTGGCCCCGCCATGGCCGTCGATACCGCCTGCTCATCCTCGTTGGTTGCCTTGCACCTGGGCGTCCAAAGCTTGCGCCGCCGTGAAAGCGATTTAGTCTTGGTCGGCGGGGTCAATTTGATCCTGACCCCCGAACTTCACGTCGCATTTTCCAAGCTCAAGGCCATGTCTCCCAGCGGGCGCTGCCGAACCTTCGACGCAGCGGCGGACGGCTACGTGCGCGGCGAAGGCTGCGGTGTCTTGGCCTTAAAACGTTTGTCGAAAGCCAAGCAAGACGGTGATCGCATCCTGGCCGTAGTCCGGGGCACGGCGGTCAACCAGGACGGCCGCAGCAACGGCCTCACCGCGCCCAACGGCGAAGCGCAAAAAGCGGTGATCCGACAGGCCTTGCAAGACGCCGGCATCGAACCGTGGCAGGTCGACTATCTCGAAGCTCACGGCACCGGCACCTCTCTCGGCGATTTGATCGAGATGGAATCCATCGGCCAGACTTTCGCCGAGCGAAATTCGTGCGGTCCCCTACGAGTCGGATCGGTCAAGACCAATTTCGGTCACCTCGAAGCCGCTGCCGGCACGGCGGGTTTGATCAAGATCGTTTTGGCCTTGCAAGCACAAAAAATCCCGGCCCATCTGCATTTTCAAACCCCTTCCCCAAGGATCCCGTGGGCACAGACTCCGGTGGAGATCACCGCCGCGCCCACCCCGTGGCCGAACTCGGACAAGAGCCGTGTCGCCGGTCTCAGCGCCTTTGGCTTCAGCGGCACCAATGCCCATGTGATTCTCGAAGAAGCGCCCCGGCCCGCAACCCAAGATCGGGCCCAGGACGGCCTCGATGCGCCGGCGGATCCATTCCCCGTGCTGACTCTGAGCGCTGCCGACCCTCAGGCGCTGAAAGATCTGGCCGGCCGCTACGCCCAACAATTGTCGCGACGTTTCGAGTGGTCTCCGACTCGGCAGGACGACTACTGGCAGTTCTGCGCCGCCTCGAACCTGACCCGTCGCCCCTTGGCTCATCGCTTGGCCGTGGTCGCAGGAAAACCCAGCCGAACCGTTCGCAACCTCGAAGCCTTCGGCGGCGGCAGATCGGCCTCGGGCCTTTTTATCGGCGGCCCCGACAAGAATCACAGAACGGCGTTCCTATTTCCCGGGCAAGGATCCCAATATCCCGGCATGGGTCGCGAGCTGCTCGCCGACGAGCCCGTATTTCGCCGGACCATGAGCCGATGTGACGAGATCCTGAAACCACTGATCGGTGCATCCTTGCTCGATCTACTCTATGGCCCGGACGATCGCACCGAGTGTTTGACAGAAACTCGCTTTGCCCAACCTGCCCTTTTCTCGTTGTCCGCCTCCTTGGTGCAGATGTGGCGCGCCTACGGGGTAACACCGTCGGTAGTTCTGGGACACAGCGTCGGTGAATTCGCCGCCGCCCAGGCCGCTGGCCTCATGTCTTTAGAAGATGGTCTCCGGCTCATTGCCGAGCGGGGCCGACTGATGCAGCTCACCGAGCCAGGGGCGATGGCCGTCGTGCACAGCAACCTCGACTCGGTGCGCCAGTGCTTGCAAGACTTGCCCGCTGATGGGGCGGACAAAACCGCAATGCCCACGATCGCCGCCGTCAACGGGCCGAAAAATGTGGTCATCAGCGGCTCCGTCGAACTCGTCGAACGGGCTCAGGCGCTTTTGCAGCAGGCGGGGGCCCGCACCCAGCGGCTTCCGGTGTCTAGAGCCTTCCATGCACCGACAATCGAGCCGGCTCTCGACGGCTTGAGGCAAGCGGTCGGCCGTGTGACCCAGGCTCCAGTGCAGACGGATTGGATCCTCAACCTAACCGGCCGAAAGGTGGCCGATTTCGAAGCCGAGTATCCCAACGGCGATTATTGGGTGCGCCAGGCACGCTCACCGGTTCTATTCGCCCAATGCCTCGAGACCCTCGACCAGCTGGGTTGTGACTTAGTGATGGAACTCGGACCCGGCACCGCCCTCTCGAGCATGGCCCGTGGCTCACTCCGTCGCGCGACTTTCCTGCCCAGCCTGCGGCGGGGACGCTCGGGCGAAACAGTTGCCCGGGGCTTAGCGTGCCATTTCGCCCAAGGACGCTCCGTCGACTGGCAGACGCGCCACAACGGCCGCGTCCAGACCTCTTCGCAAGCATATTGGGACCTTCCGACCTATCCCTTCCAACGCCGACGTTATTGGGCGCTGCCTGCGGACGACGGTCCCTCCGCGACCCAGCCCACGGCCAAAGATCCAAAGCCAAATGCACAGCCGGTGACGGACATTCCCATGTATCGGCTGCGCCGACATGCCTACACGTTGCCGGCCACCGAGCTACAGACCGAGATCGACACGCCGAGTTTTTTCTTTCACACCGGGCTTCAGAGCAGATTTTCAACACAGATCGGCGAAGCGCTGGTCGGCCGAGGCTGTGGCTGGGAGCTGAGTGAACTCGAACCGTCCAATGACTCCGATCAGCGGTGGATCATGGTTGTGGCTGATCCGGCCGAGACCTTGGGCCGCATCGACCCCGCCCGGCTCGACGCCCTGCTTTCCTTTTGCCGACACCTACCCTCCGAAGGCGTGAGGTCGGTGGATTGGGTGTACTCCGAAACCCCGGAATGCGTCGCCTTGGCTCGTGGCCTAGCGGAAGCCCTGAAGCTTGAGCATCCACAGATGCACATACGACTGATTCGGGTCGAGCAGTTAGACGTCCCGGCCGCGGAAGCTGTGGCGGAAGCGCTGAGTTCCAGCTCGCCAGACGACTTCGTTTTCCGCCGAGGCCAGTGGTGGACGGAAGCACTGGAGCCCACACCCCCTCCCCATCCATCACGTGAGGTGCAGATTCGAGCCGACTGCCAATATTTGATCACCGGCGGCACCGGAGATTTAGGACTCCTGGTCGCCGACTGGTTGGTCCACCGAGGGGCTCGACATGTCGTCTTGACCAGCCGGGGCGGCCCCCAGGGTGCCCAACCACTATCCGACTCGGCTGGGGCCGTGGAAAGCCTGCGGGCGCGGGGCGCCGAGGTTCAATGGCTCGCCGCCGACGCCACGGATGAGCAGCGGATGCAAGAGATCCTCGACGAGATTCACTCCCCGGAAACACCCCTCCGCGGAGTGATACACGCTGCCGGCCAAATCGAGTCTTGCCCACTGGGAGAACTGACCGCGAGTTCTTTCTTGGACATTTGGGGGCCCAAAGCGGAAGGGGCTCGTCTGCTGGACAAGCTGACCCAAGGGCTCCCGCTCGAAATCTTTTGGCTCTTCGGATCCGTCAGCGGATTCTGGGGTTCCCCCCGTTCGGCCCACTACTCGGCGGCCAATGCCTACCTGCGCGCCCTCGCACAACGCCGACACCGAGAAGGGCAGGTGGCCCAATCCGTGAGCTGGGGACCGTGGCGGGGCACAGCCATGGTCGAAAAGATGGGCGCGAGCGACGCTCGCTTACAATCCGTCGGATTGCGAGCCCTGAACCCCGAATCGGCTCGGGTTCTCTTCGATCGTGCGCTATCCACGGACGAGCCGGATTTGCTTTGTGTCGACGCGCGATGGGCCGATTTCCTCGACTCGATGGAGTCGGCTGCTCCCCGCGCCCTCTTCGCGACGTTGCGGGCCGCGACCGAGGCCCCTACCCCTTCCCTTCTTTCGCTCGACAGCACCTCGGGTCCGATGCCCCACCAAGAGATCTCGAGCCCCGCCCCGTCCGAGAACCCGCTGCCGGGTGACTTGCGTCACAAATGGCTCGCCGTGCCGATCGCGGAGCGCCCGCGCTTCCTGATGGGATCCCTGCGCCACATGGTGGCGGAAATCGCCGACTTCCAAGACCCTGAAGACGTTTCCTTGAGCACGGGTCTTTTCGATATGGGTCTCGATTCCTTGATGGCCGTGATCTTACGGCGGCGGCTCGAAAACGCTCTCAACCTAGAGCTTCGGTCAACTTTGGCGTTCGATTTTCCAAATTTGAAAGCACTTTGTAGCTACCTGTCGGAACGGCTCTCGGAGAGTTCCGGCGACCCTGCTTCGCCTGCTCAGGGGAACGGGTCCCTGCAAAGCTCAGGTGCGGATAGCGGTTCCTACGAAACCATGCGTCAGCTCCTGGAGCAATCCTTGGAGTCGAGCCCCCAAGCCCCCACTGGATGAACACCGTGAGCAACGACGACAATTTGATTCAAAGAGCCTATTTGAAGATCAAAGAGCTGGAAAGCTCCCGGAACGAGCTGCTCGACCGGGATCGAGAGCCCATTGCAGTGATCGGTTTGGGCTGTCGATTTCCGGCGGGTCTGAACTCGCCCCAGGCGTTTTTCGAGTTCTTGACAGCGAAAGAAAGCACGGTGGGCCCGCTTCCCGAACGGCTGTCCCGCAACCGAGATCCAGACCATCCTTCCAATGCCGTCCAGGGCAGCTTCTTCGAGCGCGTGGACCTCTTCGACCCGAGCCTTTTTCGAATCTCACCCAAAGAGGCTCGTTATATGGACCCCCAACAGCGCTTCCTGTTGGAGGTCGCTTGGGAAACCCTGGAAAGCGCGGCCTGCCCCACGGAGATGCTGACCCGGGCCACCACCGGAGTGTTCATCGGTATCACCGGCATGGAATACAGCCAAAATGTTTATTCGGCCCCCAAATCGGGAACCTACGGTGTCACGGGAATCACCCACAATGCGGCCGCCGGGCGGCTTTCTTTCGCCCTTGGCTTGCGGGGACCGACCGTGGCCGTCGACGCAGCTTGCGCCTCCTCGCTGGTGGCCGTCGATCAGGCGGTGAGCAGCTTGCGACGCGGAGCCTGCGACTATGCGTTGGCCGGCGGCGTCAACCTGATCCTTTCCAGCGAAGCGAACGAACTCATTCGAGAAGCGTCGATGCTTTCACCGAGCGGGGCTTGCCACACTTTCGACGCGTCGGCGGACGGTTATGTCCGCGGTGAAGGCTGTGGGCTGGTCCTGCTCAAACCCCTAGCCCGGGCCGTAGAAGACCAGGATCCGATCTACGCCGTGATTCGAGGGACTGGGGTCAACAGCAACGGCACCGGCGGCGGATTCACCGTTCCCAACGGCATCGCCCAGGAAGAGCTGATCCGCCAAACCCTGAAGGGCGCCGGCATCGAGCCCGACACCGTGGACTATGTGGAGGCCCACGGCACGGGAACGGCCCTCGGAGATCCGATCGAACTCAATGCTCTGCAAGCGGTATTTTCGCGGCCGGCGGAGCGCCCCCTGCTTGTCGGTTCCGTCAAAACAAATCTGGGCCATTTGGAATCCGCCGCCGGCATCGCCGGTCTGATCAAAGCGATCCTTGCTCTACACCATGAGGTCCTGCCACCACAAATTCATTTCGACCAGCCCAATCCCGAGATCTCTTGGGACTCGGCGGGTCTTGAAGTCCTGACCGCGGCACGAGCTTGGAATCGGGGTGAGGCACGCCGTCGTTGCGGTGTCAGCTCGTTCGGCATCTCCGGTACCAATGCCCATCTCATCTTGGAAGAGGCACCGTTTTCAGAGCCTGAAATCCACGCCCAGGGGCCAGATGCATCGCATCTCCTGTTGCTGTCGGCCCACGACAAAAAAGCTCTACAGGCGAGAGCGGAACAGCTGATCGAGGTGCTGGCCCGCGGCCGCGTCCCGGCGCACGACCTCTGCCATACGCTGATGCAAGGACGCACGGCGTTGCCGCAGCGGCTGGCGATCGTCGGCCGCGCGAGTGACGAGCTAAAGCAACGGCTGCGAGCGTTCACAGAGGCTCTTCCGCGAGGCGAGGATCCGAGCCTTCTCAGCGTCCGAACCGGCCGAGCCAAATCGAGCCCCGGCAAGACGGCCTTCCTCTACACCGGCCAAGGATCTCAATATCCGGGCATGGGCAGGGAGCTCTACGAATCAGATGCCGTATATCGAGAGGCCATCGATCGTTGCGCGGCGAGCCTAGACCCGCTGTTCGGTCGCTCCTTGACCGAATGGCTGTACGGCGAAAGCGTCCCCTCCGGCATCCATCGCACCGAGGTGACCCAGCCGTGTCTTTTTGCCACGGAATACGCCCTCGGCCGTGTGTGGCGGCATGCCGGCCTGGAGCCATCGATGGTGCTCGGCCACAGTCTTGGCGAATATGTTGCGGCCCTCGAGGCTGGGGTCTTCTCCTTGGAAGACGCTCTGGGGCTGGTGGCGGCTCGCGGTGGGCTAATGGGCGCCCTGCCCACGGGCGGTGGCATGGCGACGGTGTTTGCCGGCGAGCAAGAGGTCCGGGATTTCTTGACCTCCTACGACGAGATTGCGGTGGCCGCCATCAACGGTGACGCGGAAGTGGTGGTCTCCGGGCCGGAATCGAGCTTGACAGAAATCTTGCCGGCTCTGGCGGAAAAAGGCCTAAAAAGTCGTTCCTTAAAAGTCTCCCACGCTTTTCACTCGGCTCAGATGGAATCGATTCTAAAACCTTTTGCCGAGGTGGCGAGGCGCGTCACCTACCGCGAGCCGACCCTGCGCGTCATCTCCAACGTCACCGGCCGAGTCGCCGGCGCCGAAGAGCTCATGGATCCCATGTATTGGGTCCGTCATCTTCGCCAGGAAGTCCGCTTCGCCGACGGCTTCCGGACCGCCCGGGACGCGGGCTGCGAAGTGTTTGTCGAGCTGGGACCCAATCCGGTGCTCAGCGGGCTGGGTCGGCGGCTCATCTCAAAGGCCGAGACGCCGGTCTTCATCCCGTCCTTGCGTCGTGGACGAGATGCGCGAACGAGCCTCCATCACGCCTCCGCCGAACTCTTTGTAAACGGCTTCGATCTAAAGTGGCCGTCTTGGGGCAGCGGGCGACGGGTGGCGTTGCCGACCTATCCTTTCCAACGCGAATCCTTCTGGCTCGACTCGGCCTCTTCCGACACGGCCTCTTCCGACACGGCCTCCTCCGACACGACCTTTTCCGACACGGCCCCCGACACTCTGCTGCCCCCTGCAGCTCTAAAGACCCCTGTCGACGTCGCCTTCCTCGCCCAGGGGCCGCGACCTGCGGAATCCGTGCTGGACCGGGTGAGCCGAATAGTGGCCGGTGCCATGGAAATGCACCCGGTGAATCTACAAACCGATCTCGGCTTCTTCAGCCTAGGTGCCGACTCGGTCGTGTTGATGCAAATCAAGGCAACGGTGGATGAAAGCTTCGGCACAGAAACGCCCCGTGAACTCTATTTCAGTGAGACCACCAGCATCGACGGGTTGGTCGACTGGCTCGCCGAACTCAAGTCGGCGAAACAGCCGTCGACCCCACCACCCATTCACTCAGAGGCTCCAACGCCCGCAGCCGCTCCGCCGGCGGGAGGGGTCCACCAGGCGACCTTCGTTCCGTATCGACAGATCCCAGACCGCCCAAGGGACCCAAGCCCTTCGAGGGTCCGGCCACATTGGCAACGAGAATTCTTGCCTCAGCTGGTCCAGGCGGTCAGCTCGAAGACGGCCGCCTCCAAGAACCACACCCAAGAATATCGGCAAGAACTCGCCAATAATCGCAACATCGCCGGCTTCCGCGCGATCTGGAAAGAAATGACCTACCAGATCGTGGTGGAGCGTTCTAGGGGAAGCAAGATTTGGGATGTGGACGGCAACCAATATATCGATCTCACCATGGGTTTCGGCGTTTCGTTTTTCGGTCACGACGCGTCGTGGATCCGTCAAGCGGTCGAGAATCAATTGCAGCGCAACTTCTCCGTCGGCCCGATTCCGGACCTGGCAGGGGACGTCGCGCGGCGAATCTGCCGTTTGACCGGAATGGAGAGGGCTGCCTTCTACAACTCCGGCACGGAAGCCGTGATGGTCGCCGTTCGTTTGGCGCGGACGGTGACCCGCCGCGACAGAATCGTGATCTTCGCCGGTTCCTACCACGGCATGTTCGACGGAATCCTGGCCCTGCAACGGGCCAAGGGAGACGGCGGGACCGTGCGTCCGATGGCCCCCGGAATACCCCAAAGCCTAATCGACGACGTAGTGGTGCTCGACTATGACTCCCCGGAATCCTTGGAGAAAATCCGACAGCTCGGCCCCCAGCTGGCCGCCGTGCTCGTCGAGCCGGTCCAAAGCCGCCGTCCCGATCTACAACCCCGCGCCTTTTTGCACGAACTCCGACGCATCACCCAGGATCACGGCTGTGCCCTGATTTTCGATGAGATCGTCACCGGATTCCGCACCGGCAACGGTGGAGCCCAGGAAGCATTCGATGTCCGCGCCGACATCGCCACCTACGGCAAGGTCATCGGCGGGGGCTTGCCGATGGGCGTGGTGGCCGGCAGCTCTCGCTTTCTCGACGCGGTGGACGGTGGATTCTGGCGCTACGGCGACGACTCCGTGCCGCGGCAAAAGAATACCTTTGTGGCAGGTACCTTCTGTTATCACCCCCTAGCCATGGCGGCGGCACAGGCTGTTTTGGTCCGACTGGAAGAGGAAGAGGGCCGCCTGCAACAGCAGGTGACCGAAAAAACGGCCGGTCTTTGCCGGCGGCTGAATGCGTGGTTCGAAGTCATCTGGCCCGACGAGCCGCAATCTCCACTGCGTTTGTGCTGGTTCGGGTCCCTTTTCCGCTTCGTGCTCGACGGTGAGAGAGACCTTCTTTTCCATCATCTCTTGGCACAAGGGATTTATGTTTGGGAAGGGCGCAATTGTTTTCTTTCCACCGCCCATGATGACAACGATATCGACCGCATCCAAACCGCGGTCCAAAACGCCGTGCGTGCCATGGCAGAAGCGGGTTTGCTGCCGGCTCTTGGCGTCCCATCACCGGAAGGGAGCGGCGCACGAACCGGTGACGAAGAGCTACCCTTGCTGCACCAGCAAAAACGGCTTTGGTTTCTCCATCACCAGGCCCCCGACATGGCGTCGGCCTACCACGAGAATGTCGTCCTGCGCCTGAGGGGGCCTTTGGATCTAGACGCTTTGCGCCGAGCTGCACAGCGCACGGTCCGGCGTCATCAGGCCCTCCGAATCCGCTATTTGGACGATGAAAAGCAAATCGTGGCGGCAAGCTTGGATTTAGAGATTCCGGAACCTGAGACGGGCGAAGCCGCAGACGCCACGGCCTGGCTCCAGGCTGAAATCAACCGGCCGTTTGACTTGCAAGAGGGGCCATTCTTTCGAATTCGACTGCTCCGGATAATCGACAACCCAGATCGACTGCAAGAGCATCGATTGCTGGTGACCTTCCACCATCTAATCGCCGACGGGTGGTCCATGGGTCTGGTCCTCCGTGAGATATCCGATTTCTACAATGCATCTCTCAACCATGGGGCGAGCGGAGTCGAGGCCACGATGCCGACGGCGGCATCCTGGACGGACTTCGTGACCCGGAACGTAGCGACGGAAGCGTCAATCCTCGACGAGCCTCCTGGTCACCCCCCCGCGCCCGACGGCCCAGACGGTCACCTCCCCGGCTTCTATCAGGGTCGGCGGCTGACAGGATTCGTCGACGACGAAACTCGGCGCGGTCTAAGGACACTGTGCAAAGCCCGGGGGGTCGGTTTGTTCTCCTGCCTGGCCGCTGGATTCTTAGCGCTAATCCACCGCGCTTCCGGTGAGCGCTGCCTCACCGTGGGCATGCCCTACGCCGGCCATCTCGACTTGGGCCTTCCCAATCTGGTCGGTCCGCTGGCCGAAATCCGGACCCTCCAAGTTGAGTTCGAATCCGCCATGAGCTATGCGCAGCTCATCGGCCGGGTGCATCGCAACTCGTCTTCTAGCGCCTCCGAAGCCGTGGGTGCCCCCCGCTGGATGTTCAATCTCGACCGAGCCGAAGGCGCACTGCGCTTCAAAGATCTGCAAGTCGATTTTCAATCCGCGCCCATCGATCGGGTCAAGGTCGAGCTGGGTTTGAATGTCTTCGAATACGACGGCGAGCTGCTGCTCGAGTTGGATTACCGAGACGAGCTGCTCACCTCCGAGCAGGCCCAAGTATGGATGGATCTCTACGTTGCGACTCTGAAATCCATGGTCGTCGACGACGACCGATCCATCTCGGTCGGCGCCGCGGTCCCAAACCTAGATCTACGGCAGCCCGAACGGGTTAACGACATCACGCCGGCCGGTCCTGCGTTCTCGACGACGGAGCATCACGAGATCCTGCTCTCGGACCCCTCCGATCCAATTCAAACCGAGGTGCTCGAGGTTTGGCGCCAAGTCTTTCGCCGGCCCGACCTGCCCGCGGACGCGAGCTTCTTCGAGCTGGGTGGAAATAGCCTTGCCGCATCGCGCCTCATCGCCCGAATTCGCCAACTCTCTGGGCTCGACTTACGACTGCGGGATCTCTTCGAAGCACCTACGGCGGCAGCATTGGCGCGACTCGGCAAGAAGCGCTCGGGCCGGCTGCCGGCGATTTCCCCCGATCCTGCGGAGCCCCCGGCAGAAATCCCTCTATCCAACGCCCAACATCGCCTATGGATCGCCCACCATCGGGATCCCGAATCGACCCTCTACAACATGTCCAGCGCTTTCTTATTAGAAGGTGAATTGGACACCGACGCTTTGCACGGAGCCTTCGCCCAACTGGTCGAACGCCACGAATCCCTGCGCTCCTATTTCACGATTCGTGACGGTGAACCGTGGCAGAGGGTCGGGGCCGCTGATTTTCATTGGCAACAGGTCGATCTGAAAGATGCCGACGAGCCCGAAGCAGAGGCCCGGCGTCTCGACGAGCAAGTCGCCATGGAACCCTACTCTTTAGAGCAAGGGCCCCTTTTTCGGGTTCTATTGCTCGAGATCGCAACCGATCGCCATGTCCTGGCCATCGACATGCACCACATCATCGGTGACGGCTGGTCGATGGACGTTCTGCTGAACGAGATGGTCTCCCTGTATAACGCACATCACCGGAACGTACGACACCCGTCGCGGCCGAAAGCCGTTCTGACCGACCTGCCGATCCAATATCGCCACTATGTCTCATGGCTCGATGAGATGTTGCAGGGTGATCTCGGGAAACGGCAATGTCAGTATTGGCGCGAACGGTTGGCGTCGCCCCTGCCCCAGCTCGATCTACCTCTAGACTTTCCCAGACCGGAGCGGCCGAGATACCAGGGCGCCACCTTGCGCCTCGATCTCGATTCCGAAGCCACCGCCGACTTGCATCGTCTGGCTCGAGACCAAAAGGTCAGCCCCTTCCTCCTGGTTTGCTCGGCGGTGCGGGTCTTGCTCTACCACCAAACGGGAAATCGAGAGATGCTTCTCGGCACCCCATTCGCCGGACGCACCCACCCGGATCTCGAGCAGCAAATCGGTTTCTTTCTCAATACCCTGGTTTTGCGCGGCGAGGTTGAGCCCACCCGCTCCTTCGCCAATTTGCTGCAGCGGTTCCGGCTGCGATTCGCGGACGACTTCGATCACGGGCTGTGGCCCTTCGATCGTCTGGTCGAGGATCTCGGCATCGAAATCGAGCCGGGACGCCATCCCCTCTTCGACGTCTTAGTTCTTTATCAACACGATGCGTTGCAACAACCCATGGAGGGCATCGAGCTGACGCTGTTCAAAGACGAAATCGTCACCGACCAATTCGACTTGACCTTTCAATTCGAGCAGCACGACTCTTCCTTGCGTTGTTTCGTGCGCTACGACGTGGATCTTTTCCGCCAAGAGACAATTCTCGGCCTGACAGCGGAACTCGAACGACTGCTGAAAATTCTGCCGCACCACTCTGAGCAAACGATCCACGAGCTCTGCGGCCTGCTAGCCACCGACGACGAGCGCCTGGAGCAAGAGGCGTTTCTGGCGACCGTCGCTCAATTGGGAGACGTGAGCTGATGTGTGGCATCGCCGGAATTTTCCAACGCCGTGGCGGGCCGACGGTGGACGAACGGCTCTTGCAAGCCATGTGTCGTCCCCTGGAGCCCCGCGGCCCCGATGCTTACGGCCAATTCCTCGAACCCAACCTGGCCTTGGGTATCCGCCGACTCGCCATCATCGATCTGGAAACCGGTGATCAGCCTTTCTTCAACGAAGATCGCTCGGTGGTCTCGGTATGCAACGGAGAGATCTTCAACTACCGCGAGCTGCGGGCCGGATTGGAAGCCAAAGGGCATCGCTTTCGAAGCCGCTGCGACGTAGAGGTGCTGCCCCACCTCTACGAGCAATACGGCATCAACTTCGTCTCCGAGCTCAACGGCCAATTCGCCTTCGCCCTCTTCGACCGCGCTGAACAACGCTTGTTTCTAGCCCGAGACCACGTTGGTATCGCACCTCTTTTTTATACCCAAGTCGGCGAGTCCTTGGTGTTTGCCTCGGAAGTCAAAGCGCTCCTCGAGCACCCCGGGGTACCACGGTCGGTGCACCTCACCGGGCTCGACCAGATCCTCTGTTTTCCGGGTATAGTCAGTCCCCATACCGCCTTTGAAAATATTCATGCTCTGAAACCCGGCCATCACCTTTGCATCGAAAGCGATCGCACACAGCACGTGCGCTATTGGGACATGGCTTATCCCAAGGGTGACGGCGAAGGAAACCCAACACCCGAAAAAAACTATATCGAGCGTTTGGAAGAAGCCCTGAGCCGATCGGTTAAATTACGGCTCCAAGCGGATGTTCCGGTGGGATTTTATCTCAGCGGTGGGCTCGACTCGTCGTTGATCGGCGCCTTGATCAAGAAATGCTCGAACGAGCCACGCCATTCCTTCTCGATCGGTTTCACTGAGACGTCGATCGACGAGAGACGCCACCAGCGCTTGATGGCCGAGCAGCTCGGAAGCCTGCATCACGAGATTCTTTTCGATTGGCAACATATCAGCGATCGTCTGGAAGAGGCGGTCTATCGCGCTGAAACACCACTCAAAGAAACCTACAACACCTGTTCATTGGCCCTTTCTAGCGCCGTCCGCGACCAAAACATCAAAGTGGTGCTCACCGGCGAGGGCGCCGACGAGCTGTTCGCCGGATATGTGGGTTATCGCTTCGATAAAAAGCGCTCGGAGCGGCAGGAGGAGCTATTACCGAGCCCGGAAAAATATCTGGAAGATCAAATTAGGGAACATCTATGGGGCACTCCTGATTTCTTTTACGAGAAAGAGCAGCACGCTTTCCGGGACGTTCGCCGTGCCCTTTATTCCGAGGCCGCGCTGGAGCGCTTCCAAGATTTCGACGCTCTGGACTCCGAGCCGGTGGATAAAACGTTGCTCAAAGGCCGGCACCCGGTTCATCTGCGCTCTTATCTCGACTTCAAGCTGCGGCTTTCCGATCATCTATTGGCCGACCACGGAGATCGCGTCGCTTATGCAAATTCCGTGGAAGCGCGTTATCCCTTGCTCGACCTGGACGTGCTCGAGCTGGCCAAAGAAATACCACCCAATCTGAAGCTCAACGGCTGGGTCGAAAAATATATTCTCAAAAGAATCGGCGAGCAACACTTGCCGGCAACCATCACCGAAAGAGAGAAATTCAGCTTTGTGGCGCCGGGAAGCCCCTTCCTACTACAACAGAGTATCCCCTGGGTTCAAGACCTTCTTTCTTTTGAGCGAATTCAGCGTCAAGGATATTTCAATCCCAATGCCGTTGAGCGTTTGAAAAAGCGTTATAGCAGTGAAGGATTTCGCTTAAACGTGCCTTTTGAAACCGACTTATTGATTGTTGTTTTGACCTTCGGGCTTCTCTTGGACCTCTTCGACCTGCCGAACTTGCACTGAACGGTAACGAGCCCTATGCACAAGGATCTTATTTTGCACCAAGACCTTATTTACAGCCTATTCGAGCAAACCGCTGAAACGTTTCCCGAGCGTATTGCCGTCGAGCAGGGGGATCGGCAACTGACCTATGCCGCCCTGAACGAGGCTGCGGACGGAATCGCCGATCACCTGCACGCCCTCGGTTGTGAACGCCAGGACCTTGTGGCCACCCTCGAACCACACGGCATCGAATACGTCATCGCCATGCTCGGCACCCTCAAAGCTCACGGACTGTGGGTCCCACTCGACAGGACCTTCCCTCAACGCCGCCTGGGTCTCATGTTGAGCAAAACACGCCCTCGTTTCATTCTGGTGAGCGAGTCGCGCCACAGCGAGCTGTGCACCTTGCTCGACGGTGAAGCTCTCAGCGCGCCCGAGGCCATCTTGCCGTTCTCCTATTGCATTGAACAAGGGCTGAGCCCCGCCGGCCCACCTAACGATCGACCGGCCATCCCTGCGGATGCCGACACGGGGGACGACAGCTGCTATTTGATGTTCACCTCGGGGTCGAGCGGCGAGCCCAAAGGTATTGAAGGCCGGCAATGCGGCCTGAGTCACTTTATTCGTTGGGAAATCGAGGAGTTCGGGCTCGACGAGCACGTCCGCGTCAGCTTGTTGGCACCCCCCACCTTCGATGTCAGCCTGCGGGATCTCTTCGTTCCCTTGGTCGCCGGCGGTACAGTTTGCATTCCCGATCCGGAAACCCGCAACGATCCAGTCCGCCTTTTGCGTTGGCTGCACGACTCCAAAGTCAACCTTTGCCATCTGGTGCCGTCTCTCTTCCGCCAGTTGATCCGCGAGCTTAAAAAGTCGCCCGATCCCGAGCCCCTCCCCCACCTGCAGAAACTCGCTTTGGCCGGCGAGCCCCTCTTGGCAGCCGACGTCCTTCAATGGATGGATCTGGTCGGGGATCGCATCGAGCTGATCAATCTCTATGGCCCCTCGGAAACGACTCTAGCTAAAGTGTTTCATCGTATCCGTGAGCGGCCCGAGCAAGCCCATAAGATCATGCCGATCGGAAAGCCGATCAGTCATACCGCAATATTGATTCTACAGGGTGATCGCTTGTGCCCGATCGGCAAAATCGGCGAAATCCACATCAAAACTCCGTTCCGATCGAAAGGTTATTTTCGTCAACCTGAGATGACGGCTCAGGTCTTCGTTCCCAACCCGCTGACCAACGATCCCGACGATCTGCTCTACAAATCCGGAGATCTCGGACGTTATCTGCCGGATCGTAGCATCGAGTACGTGGGTCGGATGGATCGCCAAGTCAAAGTCAACGGCATCCGCATCGAGCCGGCGGAAATCGAGGTCGCTCTGCGACGGCACCCCGCCGTGGACCAAGCGGTCGTGGTCCCCTACCAAAATGCGGAACGTGAGACCTTGCCCGCTTGTTACTACACCCTCGAAGAGGGCTTTCAAGATTTCGACCCCCGTCAGGCCCACGATCATCTCTCTCTTTACCTGCCCCGCAACATGATGCCGGCTTTTTACACTCGGCTCGACGAGATGCCCCTCAATCTCAACGGTAAAGTGGATCGCAAAGCCTTGCCGAAACCCGAGGAGCTGATCTACGCAGAAGGAGGCTTCGAACCCCCGGCCAATGCTCTTGAAACACGCATCGCGGACATCTGGAAAAAACGTCTCGGACTCTCGAAAGTGGGTGTCAACACCCCGTTTTTTACCTTGGGGGGTCACTCGCTGATCGCCACCAAAATCGTCGCGGATCTCTGTGGCAGCTCAGTCGGCAACCTGAGCTTGAAAGATTTCTTCGAGCACCCGACGGTGCGCGAACTCGCCGCCCATCTATCGAGCCGGGCGCCGCAGGCTCGGCTTCAGCCCATCGCTCGCCGTGCCGAGGGCAACGACGGCCCTCTCTCTCCCGTCCAACGGCGCTTCTGGGTGATGGAACAGATGGTCGGTGGCCCCGGCGCCTACAATATTCCTGCCGCTTTCCAGATCTTCGGCAATTTGTCCATCGACGCTTTGAAGCGATCCCTGGCTCGACTATCCGAACGCCACGAGAGCCTGCGAACCTCCTTCCCTTCAGTCGACGGCGAGCCACTGCAACGGATCGACGACCAGATGCCTTTACCGTTTTCGATCATCGACTTGGGGCATCTACCTGCCGACGAGCCGCAGGAGCAAATTGCCTTATTGCAATTATCCCGCCGACACGCGAAAACAACCTTTAATCTGAGCCGTGGTCCGTTGTGGAGAGTCACCCTAGCCCGCCTCGCCGACGCCCCCTCGCACAACGGAGCCGAGAGCGCTGGACGGTTCCTGCTTCTCTTCAATATTCACCACATCGTTGCCGACGCCTGGTCTCTGGACGTCTGCTTGCGGGAACTCGCCCGCCTTTACGAGGCCCACACCCGCGGGGCTGAGCCCGACCTTCCGGAGCTGCGGATTCAATACCGCGACTACGCCTACCATCAGCTGGAAAAAGGGGACGAAGACGCGTCCGCCTCTTTCTGGCGCCGGTGCCTTCGCGATCTAAAACGCCTTGATCTAACCACCGATCGGCCCAGACCGAGGCTCAAGAATTACTCTGGCGCGGTGGCTCGCCTCACCGTGCCCGAATCTCTGGCGAAGCCATTGAAAGCGTTTGCCGCCGAGCGGGGGGCCCGCCCTTTTCAAGTTCTAGCGACCCTCTTCAATGTCTTCCTGCACCGTCACCAAAACCGCCGAGCGGCCTCTGCCGACATCGCGATGGGTACTCCCGTGACCGGGCGCTTCGATCCCGATTTGGAGCATCAAGTGGGTTGCTATCTCAACCTCGTGGTGCTGAGGAATCGATTCCATGACCAGCAATCCTTCGAGCAATTGCTGGACCAGGTCTGTAAAGAGTTCGACCAAGTCCTGGAACACCAAGAATTTCCTTTCGACCGTCTCGTGCACGAATTGGACGGCGAGCGCTCGCCCTCACGCTCTCCTCTCTTCGACGTGATGATCGACTTTCAGCAAGAAATTGCATTGCAGCTCGGCGATCTGCGGATCGAAGAGATTCCCAGCTCGGCCGGCACCAGCAAATACGACCTGACTCTGCAAGTCGTTCAAGGGAGCGGAGATCGTCTATTTATCGACTTTGAGTACGACACTCAGCTCTTCGACGAATCGACCGTACGAAATTTTCTAGATCGCTTCCTTTGCTTGATGCACGGTGCCCTGGCCGACCCCACCCTGCCGATCTCCCAGTTGCCGATGATCAACAACGCGGAACTGGAGTCCATGACGGCCATCAGACCCGCACGGACCTGGGCAGCAGGCCTACCAACCTGCCGAGAGCCGACCGTGCTCGACATCTTCGACCAACGCGCCACCCAGCACCCTGGCGCCACGGCTATGGTCTACGGTGATGCACGGATCACCTACGGCGAGCTTCAGCGAGTCAGTCGGCAGATCGCGGCCCGATTGATCGGCCTCGGAGCCGGCCACGGCGACCAGGACCCCATAGGCCTTTTAGCAACGCGTAGCCCAAACACTGTAGCCGCCTTTCTCGGCATCATGCGTATTGGTGCCCCTGTTTTGCCTCTGGACCCAAACCAACCGGCGGCCCGATCCGCTCTCATGGCCGCCGGTTTAAAGGTGGTCTGCGACGCGGAGGCGGCGGATCGGGTGGCGACCTTTGCCGAGCCCGTACCCAGCCCATGGCTCGCCAGCCCCCATCTCTCCACCGAGTCGACCTCCACCGAGTCGACACCGCGCCCGGGAGTGGATTCGCTCGCCTACATCTTGCACACGTCGGGCTCCACCGGAAAACCCAAAGGCGTCGAAATTCGCCATGGGTCCCTCGCCGCTTATCTCGCTTGGGCCGAACACACTTATGCCCCGACGGATCCGCCCGGCACGGCACACATGCCTTTGTTTACTGCACTAACCTTTGACTTGACCCTGACCAGCCTCTTTCTGCCGTTGATGCGGGGTGACACGGTCCACCTCATTGATCACGGGTCGGTGGAGCAAGATCTGAGGGCAATATTCGAGCCGGGCAGCCCGGTCGACCTCGTCAAGCTGACCCCAACCCACGTTCGACTGCTGCCTCACCTCGGCCTGAATCACACCAACGTGGGCCGCGTGGTGGTCGGCGGCGAGGCCTTGGAGGCGCGTCACATTCAGATTCTGCAGGGCCTCAATGCCAATATCCAAATCTTCAACGAGTATGGCCCGACAGAAGCCACGGTGGGCTGCATCGCCGGCCGGGTGGATCGGCCGGGCGACATCCATATCGGAGAGCCGATCGACGGCGCCCAAGCACTCGTGCTCGATGTGTCATCCCAGCTCTGTCCAATCGGTGTCGCCGGCGAAATTTGTATTGCGGGAGCCGGCTTAGCCTCCGGGTATCGCGATCTGCCCGAGCAAACCGCCAACAAATTCGTGACCCATCCACTAGCCGCAGAGCAACGGCTCTATCGCACCGGTGATCTCGGTCGTCGCCGCCCCGACGGGAAGCTCGAGTACCTGGGCCGAGTCGACGATCAAATCAAGATTCGTGGCTACCGAGTAGAGCCTGGGGAGGTGGAGGAAGCACTGCTCAGCCATCCCGGGGTGCAAGAGGCGGTGGTGGGGTCCGCACGAAGACCCGCTGCGGACGCCGCAGACTTCGAGGACGTCGATCCCCAGCTGGTGGCCTGGATCGTGGCCGACAAAGACAGTCCCCCAACGCTCGACCTACTTCAACGACATCTTTGCTCGTGCCTGCCGGATTGGATGCTGCCCGATCCCATGGTTTTCGTCGACGCTTTGCCGGTTGGCCCCCACGGCAAATTGGACCGCTGCGCCTTGCCGACCCCGTTCGCCGACATCGACTTCCCTGAGAGCCCTGAGCCCGCCGACCCACACGATTCGGTGGAGGGTGAGTGGGTCCAAGGCGATTCGGCCGTCGAGAAAACCATCCACAACATTTGGTGCCGAGTGCTCGGCGTGGAGGAGGTGGGGCCCGATGATCGCTTCTTCGACCTCGGCGGGCATAGCCTGAAAGCCATTCAGGTGCTTTCGGCGATCGAAAAGAGGCTCGGAGCCAGGCTGAATCTTTCCCATCTCTTCTTACAGCCGACCGTCCGGGGCTTGACAGGCTTGGTGCACGAACGCTTGCTCGAAGGACGGCGCGACGAGCAGATTGAGCCGGCGGCCGAGGCTGCGTCCTATCCGCTTTCTCCCGCCCAGCGGCCGGTCTGGCTCAGCCAACAGATGCATCCCGGCACCACCGTCTTCCATGTGCCTGGGGGACTGGTGCTCGAAGGCGACCTGGACATCGACACCCTCGAGCACGCGTTTCAACAACTGATCCGCCGCCATGAATCGCTGCGCACCACCTTTAAGCAAGAGGGAGGTGAGCCGCGGCAAGTGATTCGAGATCTCGAGCGCGCATCCACCTTCCGATTGCAGCGTTTGCTCGGCGGCAATCCCCCTGACGAAACCACCATGTTGCGAGCCCTGCTCACCCGGCTCGCCGAGCAGCCTTTCGATCTCGAGCACGGCCCTTTGATCCGAGCCCAAATCGTGCATCTGAAACCGAAATCGGGAAGGGAAAGGATCGCGCTGCTGGTGGTCATCCATCACCTCATCAGTGACGCTTGGTCGATAGGGGTCATGGTCCGCGACTTGGTGGCTCTTTACCAGACACGGGTTCAGGACCACCCCGCGGATCCCGAGCCTGAAGAAGGTCACCTCTTAGCTTCACCGAACTGCCTAGATCCGCTGGTGATTCAATATAAAGATTATGCGGTCGACCTCTGCCGACGTTTGGAGCGTGGAGATTTCGAAACCTCTCGCCGTTATTGGCTCCGCGTGCTGGAGGGTCGGCGGTCGACCCTTGATCTACCCACGGATTTTCCCCGTTCGGCCCGGCGGGGTTTCGAGGGCAAGCGGCTGCCCCTCGAACTCGACGAATCCCGCTGCAACGCGCTCCATCGGCTCGCCAGGCTCGGCGATGCAACCCCCTTCGTCTTGCTCTTATCCCTGGTCAAAGTTCTGTTGGTGAAGATCACCGGCGATGTTCACCAAACCGTCGGAACCCCGATCGTGGGACGAGAAGCTCCGGGTTTGGAAAACCAAATCGGCTTCTTCGTCAATGTCTTGCCTCTGGTCGACGAGATCGATCCAGAAAGCACGCTATCGGAGGTTTTCGCCCAGGTGAAAAATACCGTGGTGCAGGCTTTTGCCCACCGCGAAATCGCTTTCGACGAGCTGGCGAGCGAATTTCGGCCGGAATTCCGGGAGCCGGGCAGAGCGCCCCTCTTCGACATCCAAGTGAGCTTGGACAACACCGATCAACAGTCCGCCCTGCGCTCGATCGGGGTCGAGCTTGGTTGGTCTGTCGAAATCCTGGACCACGACCTCGGCGGCAGCAAGCTCGATCTGAGCTTCGCCTTCCTTCAAGACGGATGGCAGCTCGAGGGTTACGTCGATTTCAATACAAGCATCTTCAAAGCGCAGACGGTGGACGCCTGGGCCCGGCAATTCGAAACCCTTCTAGACATTGCGGAAACAGGATTACACCGCACCTTGATCGATCTCTTTCCACGACTGGCGGACGAGTCGGAGCAGCTCCAAGTCGAAACGCTGACCGCGGCGGCTCTGACCCAGATCAGCGAAGATTTCTAATAGCAAGCTCAGCAAAGCCGTTCAAAAACATTTCAGAAAATCCAGAGTGACGCACCACACGGGCTGACAATGAACAAGAAACGTTTCGACAAGAGATTGATCCACACGGTTTTCGAGCAACACGCTGCCGACATGCCGACGGGCATCGCTGTGGAAGAGGAAGATCGAGACTGGACTTACGCGGCTTTGGATGGATCGGCAAAGCGCCTGGCCCGACAACTGCTCGGTTTGGGCCTGTCCAACGCCGTGGTCGGCGTTGCCCTGCCGCCTGGAGGCCCGCAGCTCGTAGCTCTTCTCGCAATACTGAAGGCCGGAGCCATTTACTTGCCGATAGATGTGAAGTTTCCGGACGAGCGAATCCGGCACATGCTGTCGCTGGGTCCGGCGTCGGCTGTCGTCACGGACGAACCTCACCGAGACCGCCTTGGGCGCCTCGTGGACTCTAGGGCCGAGCTCCCGGCCACAACCCTGGTGTTGCGTCCAGATGTCGGTCGGATCGATTTCGGAGTTCTTGAGAACCCAGCCGAACCGCGAATTTCCGTCGACGTCGAACCCGAGGGCGACGCAGACTCGCTGCCGGTCGTCGACCCCGAGAGCGGCTGCTACCTATTCTTTACTTCCGGCTCCACGGGAGGGCCCAAGGCCGTGCTCGGGCGACACAAAAGCCTAAGCCATTTCATACATTGGGAAGCCCAAGAACTCAGACTCGATGCCTCGACGAAAGCCGCTCAGCTGGTGCCGTTGACCTTTGACGCCTCACTCAGGGATCTCTTGGCTCCCCTCGCCGTCGGCGCCACGGTCTGCATCCCCAAGGCCGAGACGCGGGCCGATTTATCCAAGCTGGTCCGGTGGCTGAGGCAAAGGGCCGTCACCTTGGTGCACACGGTTCCCTCGATGTTTCGCCACCTGACCCGCGAGTTCGCCGGACAGGAACCGCCAGGACAGGAACCGTCGGCCCCTCGGCTCGCCTTGCGCCACGTTCTGTTGGCCGGCGAGCCACTCTATGCCGGGGATGTACGGGCCTGGCGACGGGCAATGGGAACCCACGCCGACGGGCCGGGCGCCGAGCTGATCCATCTCTATGGTGCCACCGAAAACACCCTGATCAAAATGTTCCACCGGGTGGGAGAGGTACCGGAAGACAGGTCGAAGCCTATTCCCATCGGTCGCGCGATTTCCAATGCTGCAGCTTTTCTATGCGTGAACGGTCGGCTCGCCGGAATCGGCGAAACCGGTGAGATCTACATCAAAACACCGTTTCTCAGTCATGGCTATTTTCGCGACCCCGAAGCAACCGCCAAGATTTTCGTTCCCAACCCTTTGGATCCCGGCTCCTCCGATCCCGTCCATCGCACGGGAGACCTCGGCCGTTATCTACCCGACGGCACGATCGAATGGGTGGGGCGGGTCGACGATCTCTTAAAAATCAACGGCGTTCGCGTTGAGCCGGAAGAAGTGAAGCAGGTCGTGCTTTCTCACCCTGCCGTGGTCGACGCCGCGGTCGTCGGAACGCCCGGGCCGAGTAGCAAGCTGGTTTGTTATTTCGTCAGCCCTGACGAGACGATCGAGCCCGAGGATTTGCAGAGCTGGTGCCGACGCACTCTGCCCGTCCACACGATCCCTTCCATTTTTGTCCCCATGGAGAGGTTGCCTCTAAACGTCCACGGCAAGCTGGATCGTAAAGCCCTGCCCACACCTCGACAGCTTTTGGAGGTTACTGCCCTGAAAAGGCCCTGCAACGCGACCCAGGGCACCATTCATGACATCTGGTGCCGAGTCCTGGGTTTGTCGCAAATCGATATCGGCAGCTCATTTTTCGTCATCGGAGGTCATTCCTTGGCGGCGGCAAGGATCGGTCCACGGCTCTTCCAAGAGTTCGGAGTGGAGGTGACTCCGGCAGATCTCTTCGAGTTTCCGACGATCACCGAGCAAGCCGCCTTGATCCAAGCTCGACAAGCTCCCCTCGGCTCGACCTCGCTCCTGAAGTCGTCTACTTTGCCGTCCACTCCGTCGCCTTGGCTACCACCCCTCGAGCCGGCACCCGGCCAGGAAACCTATGCTCTCTCCCACGCCCAGCGCCGCTTGTGGGTCCTGCGACAGATCGACGAAGACGGTGCCGCCTACAACATACCGGGCACCTATCTGCTGGAAGGACCTCTCCAAGCGCCGGACCTACGCTCGGCCTTGCAAGTCTTGGTGGATCGTCACGAAATCCTTCGCACCACGGTGATCGAGGTCTCGGGAGAGCCGCGTCAGCTCATCTCGCCTCGCTTGGAGCTGCCCTGGCAAACGGAGGATCTGAGGCACAAGCCTAAGGCCGAGGCCTTGGCCCGCGACCTCGCCCGGCTGGAAGCGTCCACCCCATTTGATCTGACGACGGACCCACCGATACGAGCGAAGCTGCTGCGCCTACCTCCGAGTTCCACCGGCAAGCCCCAACATGTGCTGCTCCTGACCCTGCACCACATCGCGTGCGACGGTTGGTCCTTGGGCTTGCTGCTGTCGGAGCTACTCCAAATTTACACCGCCATTTGTGACCACGGCCCCACTTACCAACCACCCGCTCCAGACACCTTGCAATACAAAGATTTTGCCGCCTGGCAGCGTCAGCGATTGGCCGAAAATGCCTTTGCCGAATCCCGAGCCTATTGGCATGAGCGACTTGCAGGAGAGCTGCCGAGACTAAATCTACCGACGGACAGGCCTCGGGGTCGGACCCAAACCTTCGTCGGTCGTTCCATTCGCCACAGCTTCTCCCCCGAACTGACAGAGCGCCTGCAAGCTTTCTGCGCGGCTCACCAAGCGAGCCTCTTCATGGGTCTACTGACCCTCTTTCAGATCCTGCTCTACCGCTACACCCACCAGCGGGACTTGGTGGTCGGAACCGCCGTCGCCGGACGCCACTTACCGGAACTCGAGCCACAGATAGGCTGCTACTTGAATTTGCTCGCCCTGCGGGGCGAGATCGATCCCGCGGCGGGTTTCGCCGAGCACCTGCGACAAACCGTGGCCCAAACGGGATCCGACCTGACCCATCAACACTACCCCTTCGATTTACTGGTCGACGAGCTCGGCACCGTCCGAGACCTCAGTCGCTCACCCATATTCGACACCCTGCTGATGCTGCACAACCAACCCTCCATCGGGCCGATCCGAGGGGACCTGGACATTTCGGATTTCATGCCACGGGATGGCGTCAGCCGCTATGACCTGACCCTGCACTGTAGGCTCGAAAACGATCGGATCGAGAACGAAAGGATCGTGAACGGCCGGCTCGACATGGAGTTCGAATACAACACCGATCTCTTTGCAGCACGACGCATCGAGGGAATCTTGAGGCATTTCACTCGGCTGACCGAACAGGCCCTTACCGAGCCCCGGAACGCGATCGGCTCCTTGAGCTTGCTCGGCGAGGCCGAAGAGCTAGAGATGCTCGCGTTCAGCGAGCCGAGCCTGAAAACTGAGACGCCGCCAAAAGATATTTCAGCCCTATTCGAGAACACGGTGGCCCGGCGAGCCGGGGATTTGGCGATCACCTGTGGAGATCGGCGGCTGAGTTACCGCGACCTACATCGGGCCGCGCACGCAGTCGCCCATCACCTGCGAAGCCAACAAGGCATCGCGGGCGGGGATGCGGTGGGCATCATGCTCGAACGGAGTGAAGCCCTGCCGATCGCCATGCTCGGTGTACTCGCGAGCGGTGCCGCCTACGTGCCGGTGGACCCCGACTTTCCTCGGGACCGAGTCCTGCACATGCTGCGCAACAGCGATTGCCGGCTGCTGATCACCGAGCCCGAGCTTGCCGACACCTTTGCTGCCAGGCCAGAAGACCTGAGCAATCAGGTGCGAGCCCTGACCCGCGGGCAGATACCCGGCCTTCAAACTCCACGAGCCACCACGGATTCTCCCCGATCGGGACCGGACTCTCTCCTTTTTAGGGTCATGGACCCTCCGCCCCCCTCCCCTCGATCGAAAGACCCCGCCTATCTGATTTACACCTCGGGCTCCAGCGGAATGCCCAAGGGCGTGGTCGCCAATCGGGGCAATCTTGCAGCTTATGCCGTCGCCTTCCAGCGCTGGCTGAAACCTCGTGCCGACGATGTGATCCTCGGGCTCACCACCGTATCCTTCGATATTTCGCTCACCGAGTTGGTGGTCGGTCCCGCCTTGGGCATGAGCTTGGTGATGGCGAATAGCGAGGAGGTTCTGGATCCCCGGCGATTGGCCCAAAAGATCCTCGAACAAAAAGTGACGGTGCTGCAAACGACCCCATCCCGGTTGCAGACTCTCTTAGACGAAGCCGGTGAGGACTTTCTTCACGGCCTGCGGTGTCTCGTGTTGGGAGGCGAGATCTTCCCACCCTCTTTGGCTCGGCGTCTGCTGCGCATCGGCGGGTTTGAAATCCACAACATCTACGGCCCCACGGAAACCACCGTATGGAGCGCCGCTTATCGTATTCAAGACGAGAACGTGGCCCTTGGACGCCCCTTGGCCGGGGAGAGGATCTTCGTGCTTTCCCCCGAGGGCGAGCTGATGCCCCCCGGTTATGCGGGGGAGATCTATATCGGCGGTGCGGGCGTTACCGACGGATACCACCGCCGCCCCGAACTTACCGCCGAGCGCTTCGTACCCCACCGACTCGCCCGTAGTGGCCTCCTCTATCGCACCGGCGACTTGGGCATGTGGTCTTTCGACGGCGAGCTGATCTACCTTGGACGCCTTGATTCTCAGATCAAATTTCGCGGTTATCGCATTGAACCCGGAGAAATCGAGGGGCTGCTCGTGCGCCATCCATCGGTTCGTCAGGCCGCTGTGTCGGTGGTCGAGGTAGCCGGAGAGCCCACCCTTTGCGCCTATATCGTGGGTGACATCGAGCCGTCCTCTTTGCGCCGCCACCTTGCCGACTCGTTGCCGACTTACATGATCCCGTCGCGATTCATTTCCTTGCCCGAGCTTCCCACCACGCCCAACAACAAAATCGACCGCAAAGGCCTACCTTCTCCCGAGTCGGCTTGTGCTGAGAACGAGACCGTGTCGACCGGTCCGCGCAACGAGACCGAGGTGCAAGTCGCCCGTCTGTGGTGTGACGTGCTCGGCCTTGAGCAAGTGGACGTGCACCAACGATTTTTCGAGTCGGGGGGCGACTCCCTCCGCGCGATCCGGCTCTTTCGTCGCCTCGACGAGCTGTGCCCCGGTGCGTTCAAAGCCAGTGATTTATTCAGCGCCACCACCGTGGCTCAGCAGGCAGATCTGATGAGCCGATTGGGACGGAGCCGATCGGGACAGGGGGCCGAAGCAATCCTCCCATCGGCGACCCAGATGGTCGAAGTTGAGATTTGACGATGCAGCAAGAGAAAGGCGAACGGATGAGCCAAGACATCGCAGTCATCGGCATGGCGGGACGGTTTCCCCAAGCCGAAAGCTTGGAGCAGCTCCTGGAGAACCTGCGCGGAGCAAGGGACAGCATCCGCCCTCTGTCGGACTCCCGGATTCTGGACACCCAACTCGATCCCGGAGAGCAGTATCAGGAGATTGCCTATATCGACGGGATCGATCGGTTCGATCGCCGCGTTTTCGACATCTCCTCGAGCGAGGCCGAATCCATGGATCCCCACCAACGGCTCCTGCTGGAAGTCGCCCATCAGAGCTTCGAAGACGCCGGTTATGACCCGGCACGCCTGGCCGGCAGTCGAACCGGAGTGTTCGTCGGAGATCTAATTCAACAATACGGACGACACGCCACCGACTTGGGCGAGGACCCGACCCTCTTCACAGGTACCGAAATCCCGGCCGCGGTCGCCGGACGTCTGGCCAACGTTTTCGATCTGCGCGGCCCGACGTTGATGGTGGACACCGCCTGTTCCTCTTCCTTGGTCGCCGTGCACCTAGCGATCAACGAGCTGTTGCTCGGCAACGCCGATCTCGCTTTGGCTTGCGGAGCCCGCCTGCTGCTCTTTCCGTGGCTAAAAAGCGATTTCGTCGATTTCGGCATCAAAGCTCCCGACGGCCGGGCCCGAACCTTCTCTGCCGACGCCGCGGGAACGGGCTCCGGCGAAGCGGTCGCATGCGTGGTGCTCAAACGTCTCTCCCAAGCTCTCGACGAGGGTGATCGAATCCACGCGGTCATCAAGGCCGCCGCCGTCAACCAGGATGCCGCTCTCTCCGCCAGCCTCACCGCGCCCTCCCGCGAGGCGCAAACCGATCTGCTGCTCGAGGCTTGGCGCAAAGCCGGTGTGGATCCACGTTCCGTGAGCTTCATCGAAGCGCACGGTACCGGCACCAAGCTGGGCGACCCCATCGAGGTGGACGCGATCAACCAAGCCTTCCGTCGGCATACTCAAGATCGCGGTTTCTGCGCCCTGTCGGCTCTCAAAACCAATATCGGACACACGGATACGGCGGCCGGAATCTGTGGATTGATCAAGGTGGTGTTGTCGCTGAAACATCGACAAATCTTTCCCTGCCTGCACTTCTCGGCTCCGAACCCATTCATCGACTTCGACGGTGGCGCCGTCTACGTCAACGATCGCTTGCAAACGTGGAACGCTCCCTATCCAGCCACCGCCGGAGTCAGCGCCTTCGGGTTGAGCGGCACCAATTGCCACGTCATTCTGCAAGAGGCCCCACCTCATCAGGCCATGCCGGCGCCCTTGGAAACCCCTCTCTTCACCCTATCCGCTCGCACCCCGGATGCGCTGATCCGCCGCGCTCGAGACCTGCGCCGAGTTCTCGAGCGAGAAGACCTGCGCGAGGAGAGTGCTCTGGCGGCCATCAGCGACACCTTGAATGCCGGTCGGGCTACCCTCCGATATCGTCGCGCCGTAGTTGCCAGGGATCGATCCGGGCTGCTCGCCGCCTTGGACGATTGGATGGCGAGCCCCGATGCCCCGCACGACGCTGCTCGTCCTGCAAACCTCATCTTCCTCTTTTCGCCGGATGCACCGCCCGAGCCCGCGATGGTCCAGTCGATGAGGACCTACAAATCCTTCGCGCATGCCTACGATCGTTGCGAGCCGGATTCTCAGAATCGGCGCCTCTTCGCGTTTTCATACGCCTTCCATCACCTCCTGATCGACACCCACATTCGCGCGGAACAGGTGGTCGGGCTGGGGCTCGGCAAAATCGTCATCGCGGTCGTGCTGGGAAAAACCTCCCTTGAGGAAGGACTCGAAACCGCGGATTCGTGGGTCGACCAACCGCTGCCCGACGGAGCCGAGGACCGGCTTCGGACCTTTGCGGACGCACAATCTGCGGCCCAGCCGACCCTATTCGTGGAGATGGGCGCTGCGGGAACCTACGGTCGCATTTTGTGCTCCTCGGATTCCCCGTTCCAGGTGGCCGCGTTAAAAGGCGCGCCGCAATCGGCCTTCGCAAACCTGCTGCGAGAACTCTATTTAGCCGGCATCGACCCGTCATGGGCCGACCTACACCGCCATAGAACCCTGCTCCGGGCCGAGCTTCCCACCTACCCCTTCGCGCGGACTCGGTGTTGGCTGAAAGCGCGGACCGACGAGCCCGCAACGGCCTCGACCTCGAAGACCTCAGAGCTCGCCGCCGATATGAGTTCTCGGGACCCGGCTTTCTACCGCAGCCGGTGGATCCAAAGCCCCAACATCGTCGACGAGATCTCGCCGGCCGGCCGTGCGTGGGCCGTCTTGGCTCGCCGAGACGGGACCGGCTCGCAGCTTGCGGAGTGTCTGCGGAAGCAAATCGAGAATCGTGGCGGACGCTGCATCCGACTCTGGGACGAGCCTGGAACGTGCCTGCGAAACGACGGGGCGCAAGCTCAAGACGATTACACTGTGGATTCCCGTGATCGCGAGTCCCTCCAAGCCGTGGCACAAGATCTCCAACGGCGGGACCTTCGGATCGACGGCCTAGTCCACCTCTTGAGCTTGGGGAGTCCCCGGAGAGCCGTTGCCGGCCTGGAGAGTTTTGAAACCGAGCCCGAAATCGAGTTCGAGACCCAGCTCTTTTCCCACCTCTTCGTGTTGCAAGCATTCGATGCGCAGCTCACCTCCCATCCGGTGCGTTATCTGCATGTGGGAATCGATGCCCATGCCGTCGACGAACGCGAGCAAACCCACCCCTTCGCGACCCTGGCCGGTGGATTGATCCGCAGCGCGATCTGTGAGTATCCCCTGCTGCGGGCCCGATTCGTCGATCTGGAGGCCGGTCTTGAACCGACTCGACAGGCAGAGCTTCTGATGGGCGAATGGACTGCAGACGACCGCGGTGTTTTGAGCGCTTGGCGAGGCGGAAACCGGCGACTGCGGACCTTGGTTCCATCCCTTCTCGCCGGCCCGACCGACCTTGCCTCGGCCCCTTGGCTGCGGCAGCGCGGCGTTTATGTGATCACCGGCGGTGCTTCGGGCCTCGGCGCCGAGGTGGCCGGCCACCTCGCAGCGATGTTACCCGTGCAGCTGATCCTCATCGGCCGACGAGAATTGCCCGCATCAACGTTCGAAGCCTTGAGACAAAACGGCTCGGAGGTCGAATACCACGCCCTAGATGTCGCCGACGAGAACGCTATGCGCAGTCTGTTCGACGACCTCAAACGACGCTTCGGGCGTATTGACGGGGTTTTTCACGCCGCCGGCGTGGCGGGCAAGAAACGTCTGCGCTCCCACTCACCAGCCTCCATGTCGGAGGTGCTTTCAGCGAAGATCGACGGCTCGTTGCACATTTGTGAGCTGACGGACGACGGGTCTTTCATCGTCTTTTTCTCGTCGATCAACGCCTGGGTCGGCTCGCTGCGCACCGCGGACTACGCCGCAGCCAACCTTTTTCAGGAGCAGCTCGCCGAGCGTCTGCACGGCTCCGGCCGCCCGGTCTCGGCCCTCTCCTGGGCCCCCTGGCGAGATACGGGCATGGCCCATCGGATCCGGGACGAATCAGCCGGCGACGAAGGCACGATCGGAACTCGTGAAGGGCTGTACGCCTTGGATCGCGTTCTTCACGAGCTCACGTCCAGCGACTCAGGGTCCGGCTCCTATGTGGTGTCTCCTATGGACCCACGCCGCCCTGGATTCGAGCGTTTCTTCTATTTCGACACTCCGGCCGAGCACAGCTCGAAACCCGATTCGCCGGTGTCCCGAGACTCCGAGACCCACGAACCGGAGCCCCGCGCGCGGCCCCGTGACTCGCGGATCCGGCTCGAGGGAGACGGTTGGACGGACACGGAACGGGTGATTGTCGAGAGCTGGGCGGAAACCCTGGTGGTCGATCAGCTGAGCCGGAACGACGACTATTTCGACGCCGGCGGTGATTCCCTGAGCGCTGCCAAGATCATCACCCGTTTGGAGCGCATCTTCCAAGTGGAACTGGACTTCAACGATATTTTCGATCACCCCACGCCGCGTGCTTTAGGCCTGCGGCTTGATGGCTTGAGGTCGACGGCCCCCGAGGCGCCACCTAGAGTTGCCGATCCAGATCCCTCCGACTCGCCTACCCAGATACCAACGTCCACGCCTTCGGCCCACGACTATCCGATCTCCCACGCCCAGCGCCGCCTCTGGCTGCTCGACCGCATGGAACCGGATCTCTTCGCCTACAACATGTCGGTCGGATCGATCCTTCGAGGAGACTTGAAGATCAATCTATTGCAACAAGCCTTCCGCGGCATGATCGCGCGCCACGAATCGCTCCGCACCACCTTCATCACCGTCGACGACGAACCCCGACAAAAGATTTGGAACGGAGACTTGGATTCCACGCCTCTGCATATCGTCGTCGAACACCTAGATCTGAGCGCTGCGGTCGAACCCTTGCAGGAAGCCCGTCGCCAAGCTGAGCAGGAGCTGCGTCGGCCCTTCGATTTGGAGCACGGCCCCCTGTTGCGAGCCCAGGTCATGCAGATCGACCCCGCCGGCGTTTACGTGCTCTTTCTTTGCATGCATCACATCATCGGCGACGCATGGTCCCTCCATCTGCTGACCGCTGAGCTGGCTGCCCGCTACAACTTTCTATGCGACGAACAGTCCGGCCTGAGCCGGCCCCAACTGACCGAGGCACCGTTTTTCAAACCGTTGCCCATGCAATATAAGGAATATGCGGCATGGCACCGGTGGCAGCTCGAAAGAGTTGGACCACGGCACTTCGAGTTTTGGCGCCAGACCCTGCGTGACCCTTTGCCGACTCTCGACCTGCCCACCGACTACGTCCGCCCCGCCGGCCGGACCTTCGCCGGCGCCACGGCCGGCTTCGAATTCGGTTCAGAGCTCAGTGAAGCACTACGAGCTTTGGCGCGACGGCGCCGAGTCAGCCTATTCATGGCTCTGACCGCGGTCGTAAAGGTGCTGCTCTACCGATACAGCGGCCAGAAAGATGTGCTCGTCGGCACGCCGGTGGCCGGGCGTCCCCTCGAGGAGCTGGAAGGGCTGATCGGTTTCTTCATCAACACCATCGCTTTGCGCAATGAAATTCGCACCGATGAGCCTTTCCATCAATTTCTCGATCGACTCCGTCGCACCACCAGCGAAGCCTTGAGCCATCAGGACTATCCATTCGACAAGCTGGTCCAGGAACTCGGCGGCCGACGAGAGCCGGGACGGGCCCCTCTTTTCGATGTGGTGATCAACCTCGAGCCGCCGGGTGATGACACCGTTTCGTTGCGAGGCCTCAAGACCGAGCCGTTTATTTATGAAAGCTCCGTCTCTCGCTTCGACCTTTCCTTTTATTTCGTCGACGGACCCCGACTGCAACTCTTCCTGGAATATCGCACGGATCTGTTCAAAGCCTGGCGCATGGAAGGCATCTTCTCGCACCTGAGGGAAATCATCGGCGCGGTGACCACGGACGACTCGTTGACCCTTGCAGAGATTCCACTGCTCAGCGACGCAGAAGCAAAGAGGATTCGCCACGACTTCAACAATGTCTTCCGACCCTACCCGCGTGACCGTAGTCTGGCCTCTCTCTTCGCGGAGCAAGTGGCAGCCACACCCGACGCCACCGCTCTGGTTCTGCCGGACGATTCAGGGGTCGGCGTCGGCGACACCCTGAGTTACGCCGAGCTGGACCAGCATTCCGAACGAATAGCCCGGTACCTGCGGCGACAATTCCACATCGAAGTGGATGAAAGCGTCGGGCTCTATCTCGATCGAAACGAGCAAATGATCCTCGGCATTCTCGGCGTGCTCAAGGCGAACGGCGCCTTTGTGCCCTTCGACCTCAGCTCTCCCAAACGACGGGTCCAGCACATGATTCAAAACTGTGGCTGTCGGGTGGTGCTCACCGAGACTCGCCTCGTCAACGATCTGCCCGAGCTCGATGGAGTGGCCCGGGTCGAGCTGGACGACCTTCCGGAAACACCCGAGACCTCGGACGCTCCTCTCACTGATAAACCGTCCGCCACCGGCAACGATCTAGCGTACATCATGTACACCTCCGGCTCGACCGGTGAGCCCAAGGGCGTCGCTATCGAGCAGCACAGTGTGACCCGCCTGGTTCGCGACACCAATTACGTCGACTTCAAACCGGGTGATCGGGTGCTGCAATTGTCGAGCTACGCGTTCGACGGATCGACATTCGACATCTTCGGTGCCCTGCTCAACGGCGCGGAGCTGCACTTGGTGCCGCCATGCGTGCTGATGGATCCCCACAAGCTCTGCGTGATGATTCAACGTCGAAACATCAATATCACTTTCATCACCACAGCTCTGATCAATCAGTTGATCGATGCCGACCCGAGCGCCCTCCGCCAACTCAAAAAGATTTACTTCGGAGGGCAGGACGCCTCGCTGCAACATATTCGAAGGGCGCTGGAACATCGCCGAAGCGACGACTCGATCGTGCACGTCTACGGGCCGACGGAAGCCACCACCTACTCCACCTTTTTTGTCGTCGACCAAATCGAAGACCGGCAGGCCAACTTGCCCATTGGTGGCCCGATCGCCAATTCCTCGGTTTTTATTCTCGATCCCAAAATGGGTTTGTCGCCGATCGGAGTGCCGGGGGAGATCTATGTCGGCGGCGAGGGGCTGACCAGGGGTTATCTCAATCGTGCCGACCTGACCGCGGAAAAGCTGGTACCCGACCCCTTTGACGAGACTCGGCTTCTCTATGCCACCGGCGACTTGGGCCGCTGGAACGCGGCCGGCCACGTGGAATTCTTGGGTCGAATCGACCAGCAAGTCAAAATTCGCGGGTTTCGCGTCGAACTCGGTGAAGTCGAGAATCGACTGGTGAGCTGCCCCGGCGTCGCGCTGGCGGCTGTAATCGCTGTCGAGAACGACCAAGGCAATAAGGATCTGGTGGCCTACTTCACCGGCGAATCGGGATTGGACATCGCCACCCTGCGGTCCCATCTCGGTGCCGACCTGCCGTCCTACATGGTGCCGTCCCACTTCGTGCGCTTGGACGAGCTACCGCTCAACCGCAGTGGAAAAGTGGACCATCAGGCCCTACCCGCTCTCGACACCGTGGCTCCCGATCGTCGTCTGGGGTCCGGGGAATCCTTTGTCGCCCCCGAAGGCCCGATCGAAGACGCGCTGGCTTCCGCGGTGGGCGATTTGCTCGGCGGACAGCAAGTCGGGCGCCACGACGACTTCGTCGGTTTGGGCTTCGATTCGATCAAAAGTATTCAGCTCGCCTCGCAGCTCAACCAACGAAATCTGGACCTAAAAATCGCCGACGTTTTTCTCTATCCGACGGTCGCCGAGCTGGCCACCCGCATCAACCCGGGCCAAGCCCCGATCGATCAAAAACCGATCGTCGGTGAGGTACCGCTAACGCCGATTCAGCATTGGTTTTTCGACCACCATCGAAACAACGTTCATCACTTCAATCAATCCTTGCTGCTGGCTTGGAGCTTGCCGGTCGACACCCAGGTTCTTGCCACGGCGCTCAGAGCCTTACAACACCATCATGACGCCCTGCGCATGCGATTCTGCAAGGCCAAAGACGGAACCTGGACCCAAGAAAACCTGCCTCCCGAAACGGCCGAGCTTCACGTTGAGGAAATCGACCTCCAGGATCACGCCGATCCCACCGCAGCCCTGTTTCAACATGGAGAGCGAACCCAAAAACTGCTGAATATCGAGCATGGGCCGCTGATGAGAGCGGTGCTCTATCGCCTGTCGGACGGCGACCGGCTCGGCCTGAGCTTGCATCATTTGGTGGTCGACGGGGTGTCGTGGCGCATTCTGATGCACGACTTGGCCCTGGCTTACGGTCAAGCGAGCCGAGGAGAAAGAATACGCCTACCCGCTAAGAGCCATTCTTTTCAGCAATGGGCCCGGGTCCTACAAAAAGCCGCTGCAGACGAGACCACCCGCGCCGAGTTCGAGCATTGGCGTTCTCTACCCTCGGTCGAGCCCTTGCCGAGAATCGGCAACGTCAAGACCGAGCCGGGGTCCACCCACGGCCTCTTGAAGGACTCCCGAAAAACGGACTTCAAACTGTCTCGCGAGCAGACCGAAGGGCTTGTGACAGGGGCCCCTCCTTTTTTCGGAGTCGAGATCAACGAGCTGCTGCTGACGGCTCTCGGCCGCGCTTTGATCGAGATCTTCGGAAGCCGCACATTTTCCTTGATTCTCGAAGGGCACGGACGTGTGCCCCTGACGGAAGATCTTCGCCTCGAACGTACGGTCGGCTGGCTCACCAACATGTTACCTGTCACTTTAGACCTCCCGAGCCTGCCGTGTGACCGGCCCGATTCTCAGGCCTTGGTCACCCAGCTCCAAGCCGTTCGAAAACAGCTTCAATCCATCCCCCGCAAGGGAATCGGATTTGGGCTGCTGCGCTACCTTTCGGCCGACCCGCCGGAGGGGTTGATCGAGCCGGAAATCAGCTTCAATTATCTCGGACGCATGGAAGAGGGGCGGTTCGAGTCCCATCTCTTTACCTTGGCCGACGAAAGGTGGGGGTCGGATTTGAGCCCGGAGACCGAACGGCACGTGACCTTGGACATCAACGCCGTGGTCGCCCGAGGCCGGTTCGAGGCCACGCTGCGTGGCGGTACGGAAACCTTTTCCGAAACGAGCCTGGATGCATTAGCAAATGCTTTTCAACGGCAGCTCTCAACAATCGCTTTGAGCTGCACTCTGCAGACGGCACAGGTTCCAAGCAGCGACCCCAACGATTCCGGGGCGTTCGGTGCCGAGGGTTTCGATGCCGAGGGTTTCGATGCCGAAAAACTTGAAGAGCTTCTGCAAAACCTATGAGCATGTCGAACCCCAATCCGTCGGACCTGAAAGGTCTGAGCCCACAAGCTTCGGGAGGCAGCCGATGACCGGCGTGGCAAAAAAAGATATTGCAAATATCTATCCCTTGACCCCGATGCAAGAAGGAATGCTCTTCCAGCAGCTCTTCGAACCTGAAAGCCCGGCCTATTTCACCCAGTTCTCATTTCGCATCGTGGGCCGCCTCGAGATCAAAACCTTCGAGCACAGTTGGAACGTGCTGCTCGATCGGCATTCTATTCTGCGCACCCTTTTTGCCCACCGAAACGCACCTCGCCCTCTACAGATCGTGCTCAAGAATCGGCGCGTTCCTTTCCGCTTCGAGGACCTTCGACACCGGGAAGAGCCCGAGCGAGAGGCCTACCTCCAGATGTTCCGCCAACAGGACCGGGCTCGTCTCTTTGATTTGAGCCGGGATGTGCTGATGCGGCTGGCGGTTTTTCGGGTGGGCGACCAAAGTTACGAGGTGGTTTGGAGCTTCCATCACATCATTCTCGACGGTTGGAGCCTGGGCATCCTGCAAGGGGAGCTGATGGAGATCTATGGCGCCAAGCTCGCCGACCGGTCTCCTCACTTACCGGCACCCGTGCCCTTTTCCCACTACGTGCGCTGGTTAGGCGAGCAAGACGCGGAGCTCTCGAAGGCTTGGTGGGCAAATTACTTGGCGGATTTGGGGAATCCCGTCAGCCTACCCTGGTCGAGTCCCGTCCAGGTCGAAGAATCGTGCTTCCGCGACCTAACCGGAACGTTGAATGTCTCGACCAGCTCCGATCTCGAACGGCTGGCTCGCCGCCACCGAGTGACACTCAATACGGTGATCCAATGTTTGTGGGGAACTCTGTTGGGCCGTTACAACAACACCCGGGACGTGGTCTTTGGGGCGACGGTCTCCGGACGGGAAGCCGATGTGCCCGGCATCGAGCGCATGGTCGGCCTCTTTCTCAACGCCGTGCCGGTGCGATTGCACCGGCGCCCCGGCATGGGTTTTCACCAATTGCTGATCGAAGCCCATCGAAAGGCCGTGGAATGCCGTCCACATCAACATCTTCCCCTGAGCGAGCTGCAGCGCCTTTGCCCCCAGGATCTCTTCGACAGCGTCATGGCCTTCGAGAATTACCCCACCTCCGAAGGCCGCTCAACGGGTGCCGACTTTGAGATCGACGGAATTCGGGTCTTTGAGCAAACCCACTACGACTACGGCCTCGTGGTCATGCCAGGCCCGGAGCTGCGCTACAAGCTCAACTACAACCCCGCGCGCTACGACAGCCGCAGCATGGCTCGGTGCTGCGAGCATTTCGAGCATCTGATTCGCCGGGTGCTCGACAACAACGAGATTCAGCTCGATACCGTGAGCTTCCGCTCGCCGGAAGAGTGCCGATGGCAACATCGATTGGATCACGGAGGCCCGGTGTCGCCCCGGCCCCTCGGCTCGAAATCCGTGCTGGCTACGATTGCCGAAACCTGGACAGGCCAGCCCGACTCACCGGCGATTTTCGCCCGCGGCGGCGAACTCTCTTACCGGGAATTGGCGCTCCGCTCCGAGGCCTTGGCCCGCTTCTTGGTGAATGACAACGGCATCCACAGGGGTGACGTGGTCGCCGTGGGCCTGAGCCCGTCCTTGGATCTGATTCCAATCTTGATCGGAATCCTGAGGGCCGGGGCTGCCTTCATGCCCATCGACCCCGGTCTGCCAGAAGAAAGATTGAAGGTCTTAACGGGCCATCCCATCGCTTTGCTCGTCACCGATCCTCAGTCGGGCCCTCGTTTCGACTTTTTTAAGGGTCCACACCGTCGAGTCGACCTTTCTGCCCTCGACGCCACACCCCCCGATGGTCGGCCGAGTCCCCTTCCAGAGCTCGGCGAAGACGATCCGGCCTACGTGCTCTTCACCTCCGGGTCGACCGGCACGCCAAAGGGCGTCGTTGTCTCCCATGGCGCCTTGCTCAATACCGCCCGCTGGAGATGTGCTTTCCACAGCCTGGAGCGCGACGACCGATTGCTCGCCATGGTGTCGTTCACCTTCGACGCCTTCATGGCCGACGCGTTTTCGTGCCTCACCGCCGGCGCAGCTCTCTGCCTGCCGCGGGCTTCCGAACGTATAGAGCCCCCCCAACTCGCACAGCTCATGGACCGTTGGTCAGTGACCCGCATCGCCCTGGTGCCGGCCTTTTATCGCCAGCTGCTGGAAGAGATTCCGCAACAGATTCGTCGATTGCGAACGGTCATCCTCGGGGGTGAAGCCCTACCGCCGGCGGTCCTCCGCAGGCATTTCCAAACGGCACCGGACGTTGGGCTCTTCAACGAATACGGTCCGACGGAGGCTTGCGTGGTGGCCACGACCCATCGTTGCCTCGGCGGCGACGAAAGAGTCCTCATCGGCCGTCCCATCGACGGCACCCACCTGCACGTGCTCGACCCAAAGATGCAACCTGTACCCGTGGGAGTGACCGGCGAACTCTATTTGGGAGGAGCGGGACTCGCCCTCGGTTATTGGACCGCGCCGGCCTTGACCACCGAGCGTTTCATCGTAAGTCCCTTGGTTCCGGGGGGCCGGCTGTATCGCACGGGAGATCGGGTTAGATGGATCGAGGATGGAAGCCTCGAATATTTGGGGCGCGTCGACGGTCAGGTCAAGATTCGCGGCTTTCGCATTGAAACCGGAGAAATCGAAGCCACCCTACGGAATCATCCGGAGGTGGTGGAAGCCGTGGTGGAAGCCGTGGCGGCCCCGCATGTGCGAAACGGAGCCGACGAACTGGTCGTTTGGCTCGAGATCCATGGACAGGCTCCTCCAGACGAGGCCGAGTTGCGAAGCTTCCTCGCCCGAAGCTTGCCCGATTACATGATCCCTTCGGTGTGGATACCCGTGGACTCCTTGCCCCGAACCCCATTGGGCAAAGTAGATCGCAAGCGTCTGCCCGAGCCCTTACGCCCCGCCGAAAACACCGTCGCGCAACCACCCCGCAACGCCCTGGAATCCGAGATCGCCGAGATCTGGCAAGACGTCTTAGGGGTCGAATCCGTGGGCACCGAGAGCCACTATTTCGCGCTCGGTGGCGACTCGATCCGTGCCATCCAGATCTCGTCACGCCTACGATCCGCCGGATATGAGCTCGGAGTGCGGGACATCATCACCCATCCGACCCTCAGCGAGCAGGCCCAGGTTGCGCGCCCCGCTCGACGCCGCATCGATCAAAAACCCATCGTCGGCAACACCCCATTGACTCCGATCCAGCATTGGATGCTCGAAACATTTGGTGACCTTTCCCACCACTTCAACATGTCGATGGCCCTATCGTCGGTGCGGCGATTCGACGAGGTGGCTTTGAAACGATCCTTTGAGCTTCTGGTGCGCCATCACGACGGTCTTCGTCTCACCATCCCAACGCCCTCCGAGTCCCGAGACACGCCGCCCGAGGGATTCATCAAACCGGTCTTGCATGACAACCCATTCCAAATTCTCGACTTGAGAGGTGACCGAGCCGCCGAACAAGATGCCGAGGTGGTGGCGACGCGGATGGCAGACCTACAGGGTCGTTTCGACTTGCGCACCGGCCCGTTGATGAAATGCACACTTGTGCGGCTGCCCGACAAAGATCGGTTCTTCTTAACAACCCACCATCTGGTAGTGGACGCGGTTTCGTGGCGCATTTTGTTAGAGGATCTGGCGTCGGCCTATCGGCAATTCTCGGAGCACGGCTCCGCCGCCCTGCCGAGCAAAACCGATTCCGTGAGCCATTGGGCACAGGCGCTGGAACGAAAGAGGGAGGCCCTCAAGGCATCAGATGCGGGCTCGGAGCTTGCTGCGGAAAGGGACTATTGGCGCCGACTGGACGGCCTGCCCTGGGACCCACTTCCCGGCTCAGACCGCAAGGGTGTAGATCTCTTCGGCCAAAGCCGTCAAATGGCGCTCTCCCTCGACCGCGAAAAGACATCCCAGCTTCTCAACGAGGCCGGCTCGGCCTATAACACCCGAGTCGACGAACTCTTGCTCACCGCACTGGGTCGAGCCTTTCACTCATGGGGTGGGCTCGACAGAGTGCCAGTGATGCTGGAAGGACACGGCCGAGAGCCGTGGGCCGATCTAGAGATGGACCTCAGCCGCACGGTGGGATGGCTCACGTCCATGTTTCCTGTCGTGCTCGGAGACTTCAGCGGTGACGATCCCGGTTTGCAGCTCAAAGCAACGAAAGAAAATTTACGCCGTGTTCCGGGTGGAGGCCTCGGTTACGGCCCGCTCCGTTTTTCCGAAACCGGTGGCCCATCCCCCGGAGAAACCTTTTTTCTCCGCCCGGAAATCAACTTCAACTACTTGGGCCACCTCGATTCGGGGCACCTCGATTCGGGGCACTTCGATTCAGGACCTGCCCACTGTCAGGATACGGGAGATGGTTTGGATTGGAAGATAGAAGACCACCCCGGTCCCTCTATCCATCCCAAAGCCGCGCGGCCGTTTCCCCTAGGTATTGTCGCGTGGATTCAGAACGGTGTGCTGGCCCTGACGATTCACTACGGTCCGGCCCGATTTACGGAAAACCAGGCGAGCAAACTCTTGCTTTGCTATGACCGGGAAATCAACCTGCTCATCGAGCATTGTGTCGCCTGCGAAAGCTCGGAACTCACTCCAACGGATCTCACCTATTCCGATCTCAGCTCGGGCGAGCTGAACTTCCTTTGGAAAGATAAACAGCAAATCGAGGACGTCTACCCCCTCTCCCCGATGCAAGAGGGCATGCTCTTTCACGCCCTCTACGAGGAAAAATCCAACGCCTACTTTGAGCAGATGACCTTTCGGATCGAGGGCAGCCTTAAACCGGCCGTCTTCGAGAAGAGCTGGAGCCTACTGTTCGAGCGGCACGGCGCGCTGCGAACCGCCTTCAGTGCCCACAAAACCGCCCGGCCGGTGCAAATCCTGCTCAAAGCGCGGCGGGTGGAATTTGTCGAACGCGATCTGCGCAAGCTCTCCCCCGGCTTGCGGCACGGCCACCTCGAGGAGTATTTGCGTCGGGACAAGATGAGAGGTTTCGACCTGGCCGAGGACGTCTTGCTTCGGGTGGCTGTTTTCCGCTTCGAGGACGAGATCTATCGCTGTGTTTGGTCCCAGCACCACATCCTGATGGACGGTTGGTGCCTGCCGATCCTACGCGACGAGCTGATGCATATTTACGTGGCTCTTTTGAACGGCGAATCACCCGACCTGCCCCCCACCCGTCCATATCGTCACTACATCCAGTGGTTGGAGCGCCAAGACAAAGCTGCCGCCCAAAACTACTGGAAACAATATCTCGAAGGATTGGAGCAACCGGCTAAAGCTCCCTTTCGAGATACTGGAATCGACACTTCCGTCAAGGCACACACCGAATACATCCGCTATCGCATGTCCGCGGAATCGGCGGCAAATCTGCGCGCCTTAGCGACTCGCCTCCGATGCACGTTGAATATCATTTTTCAAACGCTCTGGGGGGTGTTGCTCGCCAGGTACAACGGATCCCATGATGTGGTTTTTGCCGCCACGGTTTCCGGCCGCCCCGCCTCGCTGGCCGGTATCGAAACTATGGTCGGTCTCTTCATCAATGCGGTACCGGTGCGCCTTCGCTGCTCCGCTCAAACCAGCTTCGCCGACCTATCGGCCCAGATGCAAAAGGATGCGTTGGCGGCCGAGCCCTTCCACTACCACTCCCTTTCCTCGATCCAGGCAGAATCGCCCCTCCAAAGAGAACTCTTGGATCATTTGATGGTTTTTGAAAACTATCCCGGAGAAGGGAACAACGATTCCAATGGGGCGGCGGGATTTCGCATCGACGAGGTGAATGTTCAGGAAGAAACCGAATACCCCTTTCAGCTAACGGTTCTGCCCGACGGCCCGGACGGTGGGATCGATTTGATTATGACGTTCGACGGTACCCGTTATCCAGCCTCGCAGGTCGGAACGATTCCCGGACATTTCGAACGGCTGGCCCAACAGGTGCTGAACGATGAGCATCGCCCCCTGTGGAGCTTGCAGCTCTTGACCCGAGCGGAGCAAGGGAAGCTGCACGAAATGGCCGACGGACCGGCGCTCGATCCGCTACCCGCCGACCGAGGAGACGAGCTGATCCAGCGATTCATGAGTCAAGCCCGGCAACAACCTAACGTATTGGCCGTTCAAGCTGAGGACGGCAAGATGACTTATAGCGAGCTGGCGACCCAGGTCTTCAGGTTGGGCTCCACTTTAAGACGATCCGGTTTCGGTCCCGGGGACGTGATCGGTCTTATGCCGGGCCGAGGTTTCGGTCTCGCGATCGGTGTGCTGGGCGTTTTGCAAGCCGGTGCAGCTTACCTACCTCTCAGCCCGGCCCTGCCGCCGCGGCGCGTGAAGCTCATGCTCGAAGATGCCGGGGCTCGAGCGTTGGTAACCGCGGACGAGATCGCTCCCGATCTCGATTTTAGCGGCCCGAGCTTCGGCTTGGACGGTTCTTTCATCAACGAATCGAACTCGCTTCTAACCGTTGCCGAACAGGCCGAAGCAGGTCCCGAAGACCTTGCTTACGTCATCTTCACCTCCGGCTCCACGGGTCGTCCCAAGGGAGTGCAAATCCTACGGCGGTCGGTGGTCCATTTGGTCCGCGCCTTGGAGCAGCAGATCTTCGATCTCTACACCCGAAATGGGCAGATGAACGGACAGCCGCTCCAGGTCGCCCTGCTCGCCGAGATCACCTTCGACGCCAGCGTACAGCAAATCTTCCCAACCCTGCTGGGAGGCCACACCCTGCACATCGTGCCGGACGAAATGAAGCGAGACGGGCGACGCCTGTTGCCCTGGTTGAAACAGCGCAAGATCGACATCATGGACGGCACTCCGAGTCTATTGGCCATTCTCCTGGAAACTGCTCCGGAGCTGTTCGAGGGGCTTTCACTCCGTCATTGCATCATCGGCGGCGAGCCCTTTCCTGCCGATCTGCTGCATCGCTTCTATCTCCATCCAGAGTTCGAAAGCTGTCGCGTCAGCAACGTTTACGGGCCGACCGAAACCTGTGTGGACGCCACCTGTGCGACCTATTCCGCCCCTGCGGCTCGCCGTGGGATTTTGCCCATCGGCACTCCCTTGCCCGGCTACCGGATCGAGCTTCGCGAGTCGCTCGGGCAGGATAGCCGGCCGGTGCCGAACGGCATCGCAGGGGAAATATGCATCGCCGGCCCCGGAGTGGCTCAAGGATATGCAGGTCGGCACGAGACGGAAGGCCTTCGCTTCGCGACCTACGAAGGTAGGCGCTGGTTCCGGACGGGGGATATCGGCCGGCGGCTCGGCAATGGGGAGATCGAGTTCTTGGGTCGCGCCGACCGACAGATCAAATTCCGCGGATATCGAATCGAGCCGAGGGAGATCGAGATCGCTCTATTGAAAAGCCCCGACATCGAACACGCCGCCGTGATCGTCGACGGGTCCCGGCTCTCGGCATTTTTTTCTTGCCCGGAAAACTCTACTTCGGTCTCCGATTTACGCCGGTTGGTAAGTGAGGAGCTGCCCTCTTATATGTTACCGACCCACTGGACACCCGTCGACCCATGGCCCCTGACATCCAGTGGAAAGGTCGATCATCGAGCCCTAGCCAGGCTGGACTTCAACCCTGAGATCCAATGCCATCGCCCCCCGACGAGTGAGCTGGAAAAGCGCATCGCCGCGGCTTGGGAACACGTCCTAGAGCGCTCACCGATCGGCTTGGACGACGATTTTTTTGCCCTGGGAGGCCACAGCATTTTAGCCGTGCGGATCGTCTCTCACCTAGCCCCTCACACCGACTTAAATCTTGGTGTAGGTCTTGGTGTGGATCTCGGTGTGACCGACATCTTTCTCCATCCAACAATCGGCGAGCTCGCGCGGTCGCTCACAGAAGCTCGCACTTCGGAACAAAGCTATGTGTTTCCCTTAAGGCCTCAAGCTCCAGAAGCCGCTTCTCTGTTCTTTTTTCCCCCGGTGGCCGGCACCTCTACCTTCTATCGTCCACTGGCGCAACGGCTTCCCACCGACGTCGCCTGCCATGGCCTACAAGCTCCCGGCTTCGATCGTGATGAGCCCTTCGCCACCGGCATCCCGGAGCTGACTGAACACTTTTCGAGCCAAATTAGGCGTCAACAAGCCAACGGTCCCTATAACCTCTTCGGCTATTCCATGGGTGTGAATCTGGCTATTGAAGCGGCCGCCCGCCTCGAAGAGCAAGGAGAACAGGTTTCCCTTTTTTTGGTTGACGGCGGTCTCGGAGTGGCCGATGTTTCCTATGCTCAGTCCGAACTCTTTTCCGACCAGCTTCGCGCGATGGGCTATTGGCAAGAAGCGATAGAGCTTTATGCTGAAGGTCTTAGCCGCCAGGATTTCCTACGCATCGAAAATCTGATCAATCACCACCACAACCTTTTTCGAGAAACATACCGATTCTACCACCGATTGCAGGCCCCCCTGCACTGCATCGAAGCCCGAGACAACCCCATCTCGGCTTCCATGGCTTCCTTGGCCGGCATCACCTCGGGCTCTTTTCACCATGTGAAAATACCCGGTGACCACTACAGCATCTTCAAACCCCCCGGTCTCGATCGTTTGGCGAACGCTTTGTGTCGTGCTCTGCGGCCCGAAACACCTCAACCTACCCCAAAGGAACAATAACGATGAACCGTCCAAAGACAGCGCGCCCGGGTATGCGAAACTCGTCCACCTTCAGACTCTTGTTGATTGTTCTACTGACCGGGATCTTGACAATCGGATGCAAGACGACCACCCGTGGTCTCGATTCCGGAGCCCCTAAAACCCAGGTGCTCTTGGGGGCGGAGCTACAGAAGACTCTGGACACATCGGCACAAGGCGTGGTCGGAGTCTCCGCCGCCGTCATCATTCCGGACCAAGGAATGTGGCAAGGCACAACTGGGTGGTCCAACAAGAAACGAAATCAACCCGTCACGAGTGATCTGATCTTCGAGCTTGGAAGCCTGACGAAGAACTTCACCGCTGCAGCGATCCTCCAATTTGTTGAAGGTTGCGGTAAACGCAAGCCCAAGACGGTTTGCTTAGACGACCCGCTAATCGACTATTTGCCCCAATACGCGGAACACGAGGCCGTGGCCACCAACGGCTCCACCGTACGCCAAGCCCTCAACATGACCAGCGGAATCTATTCATTTACGAGCAACTCCGACTACTGGAACGATGTCGCGGCCAACTACGGGGGTTTCTGGACCCCTCAATACATCATCGAAACCTATTTAAAAAAGCCCAACTTTAAACCGGGAACCGATTACGAATATTCCAATACCAACTTTGTGCTTGCCGGTATTGTGTTGCAAAGCCTTTTAAATTCATACGACCTCTCACCACATTTTCGGAGCGTTTTCTTTGAAAAACACAATCTAGATGAAACTTTTTTCGGGGGCTACGAGGTGGTTCAAGGCCCGACGGCCGACGGTTGGCAGGCCTATCTCGGCAGTAAAAATTTGCTGAATATGACAGGACTTCCTCGGACCGCCTCCTTGACCTCTTCCTGGACCGCCGGAGCTTTCCTCTCAACGGCCGAGGACATGGCCCTGTGGATCGACGCGCTTTACCACCACAAAACCGTATTGCCCCAAAATTTGCTCGACGACATGCTGACTTTTGTGCCCGTCGAACTCGGAAACGGTACTTGGTGGGACGGCTACGGCCTCGGCACCATGCGCATGCACGTCAAAACCGATCGGGGCAATCTAGAGCTTTACGGCTACGGTGGGAATACCGACGCCTTTACCTCTTATTCTTTCTACCTACCCTCCTATGGGGTGACCTTAACCTTTTTGATCAACGAGGGGAGCGCTAACGATGAAAGGGTCAGCATCGCCGAAGCCATGGTAAGGACCCTCGTGAAGCACCTTCCCGCCGGCTCCCTATCGCCCACCCCAGAAACACTGCCAAACCTCGGTAAATCACAATAAACCATGAAAAAGTCCCAACTGGGAAGTCGGGATCTCGATTCCTTGAATCGAGATCCCAACATTGACCCTGAGGACGATGAGAACCTAGACCCTGTGAGCGAGTCCGACAAGCTGGCCGAGAAGCTGCTTCACGACCTCATTCCGGCCCTCGGCGCGGACCGAGGTTGTCTCGTGCTGCTGCGAGGGAGTTCTCCCCAAACGGTAGCTCAGCTGGGAATGGACAACAGCCTCGACGATTCCGAAGCCGACCCAGAAGTGCTGCGGGAGGTCTTGGAACGTCGAATCCCGGTGCTCACGACCCATCCAAGGGACTCCTCGGCGAGCCGCTCGGTCCTATGTGTACCGCTGCTTCGCGGAGAGCGAGCCTTGGGTGCCATCTACCTCGAATCATCAACCGGCTCAGGCTTCCGTCACGCGGACCAGGAGATGGCCACGGGAGCTGCGCTCGGTGCCGCCCTCGCTTTTGCCCCCCATTGGAAGGTCGTCAAAGAGCCGACGGATTCCCCTGCCCCAGGTCAATCCCGTGGGAATCCGAAATCGCCGGCCTCCCACGGCATGGTAGGCGAGAGCAGCAAGCTACGGGAAGCTCTGCACATTTTGGAAAGGGTCGCGCCTACCCATTCCACAATATTGATTCGCGGCGAAAGCGGCACGGGCAAGGAGCTGGCGGCCCGAGCAATCCATCAAGCGAGTTCCCGGGCCTCGGGCCCCTTCGTGGCTATCAATTGCTCAACGTTGTCGGAAAATCTTTTGGAAAGTGAACTCTTCGGACATGAGAAAGGGGCATTTACCGGCGCGGTCTGCCACAAAGTCGGCAAGCTCGAGGCCGCTGCAGGAGGCACCCTTTTTCTCGACGAGATGGGAGAGATTCCCCTCGGAGTCCAAGCCAAACTGCTTAGGGTCCTGCAGGAATGGGTCTTTGAGCGTGTCGGGAGCACCCGCTCGATCCAGGCCGACTTGCGCTTAGTGACCGCCACCAACCGCGATCTAGAAGCGGCGATCCGAGACGGTCAGCTTCGCCAGGATCTCTACTATCGATTGAACGTGATCACTGTGGTGATGCCGGCTCTGAGGGATCGGAGAGAAGATATCGAGCCCTTAGCCCACTATTTCGCCGCCGAGCAGGGGGCGCGCTTGGGCCGTAAGGTGACGGGGCTTTCCCCGGAGGCAATGAATCGATTGCGCCGCTACCATTGGCCAGGAAACGTCAGAGAGCTTGCCAACGTCATTGAGCGAGCCGTGGTGCTGAGTGACGGAGAGCTTATTGAGGCCTCCGCATTACCTGAGGAAATTTTCGGTTCCTCGGATGACGATCAGAGCACCTCGCAGGAATATCATTCCGTCCTTGCCGCGACCAAAAAAGCCCTAATTCGCAACGCCGTCCGACGGGCCGACGGCAACTATATGCGTGCCGCCAACAAGCTCGGAATTCACATCAACTCTCTCTATCGACTGATCCGCATCCTCGACCTCAAAGAGGATCTCGAGGCATAGTCCGGACCTGCGTTTTGTTTTCATGGGATCTCCTTCCACCCTTCATAAGGTTGGCGGCGACGAACGTGCCGTCGCAACAATTCACCCATCAAACGAGGGCGCCGCATGACGCGACGCCCTCTCCGACACAATGGCTCGACCGTCCTTGAGTTAGGTAATAAAGCAGCCGGCGATGCAACACGCCGCGGACAGACCGCCGCAGGTGAGCCAGCAACTAACGTCGGTGCCACACTTGAGACAGCTAGTAGACCCGGCGACGCAGCCGAGCAGGCACGTAGTCGAGACACTTTCCCGCACACCGATTCCGGTGACGGCCGTGCTGACACCTCGATGCACCGCTAGGGATTGAGTCGGAAGTTTCATAAGATTCTCCTTCAGTTTGCCACTCCAGGTGACATTTTCAATTGGCGATCCGGGCCCACAGCGAGCCCATACCGCGGGTGAACAGTCGGAAATCAAAAAAGGTACCAGTGGCGGGGTGATCCGATGACCCTCGGGACGACATCTCGAACGTCAACAGTCAAGCGATAAACCAGAAACGCCCTTTGTAAACGTTGCTCTGGATGGAAGAAACGCAGCTCAACATCCCACAGATCTGCCCCGGGAGGAGCGAGTCGGTTTTTCTCAACGTCTAGGCCGGCGAGTCTCATCCCTTGCTCGAGAATCGAAACATAGAAATCATCGAGCTCGAGTGCGTGGGTCGTCGCAAAGCTCAAGGCGCGATCCGACGAATTCAGACCCAGGTTTCGGATCTCGCTGTGGAGACGCCCCAAGAAATTGGAAACTTCAGCTTGTTTCGCGAGATATTGCGCATGCTCATCCGAGTCCTTCGGCGGCGGTGGACCGAGCGCGGCGTGGGTCAGAGACCGGGTCGACCAACTGCGCATGCCGCGAAGATCGGGATAAAGCTTGGGCAGGAGCTGTCCATTCATCAGCCTCGTGGACCCCCGGGTGACCCCTGGAACCGAGACTTGATCTGCCGGCGCGGTGGCCTGAGAGTACAGAATCTTCCGCAGCCGGCCATAGGTTTCGGCGGCGAAAGCTCCCGTAGGTACAAGGGCGTAAATGGGCACTGAACCTTGCATTAAGGTAAAGGTCAGAGCCGAGGCATGGGTGGGATTTTGGGTGAGGTAGGCGAGCAAGGCCTCTGCATCGTCGGCCCCTCCAAAGCCGTTGCCATGGAACCAATTTCGCCGCGACTCGTTGCCAAAGTCGAAACCGATGCGGCCGACCGCGTAGCTCAGAGCCGACACCTCTTCTGCCGACGCGGCTCGCACGGCGAGGCTCGTTGGAGAAAAAGGCCAAGCAGAGACCTCGCTCGAATCTGCTCGGCTCTGACTCGCCCTCCCGACCTCTCTCAGCTTCGAATCGGAAGCGATGGTGGTCGAAGAAGAGCGGTCGAGGTACCCCATTGCTGCGGCGACGTTGAGGCGGCCCTTCAAGAAACGCCCACACTCCGGCGAAGGCTCGAGGTCACAACCTCCCTGAGCCGTCGCCAGCAATGCCTCGCGGACAGCTTGGGAATCTGGCGTGAGACCTCGCTGGATTTGCAGGCTGAGAAGAAGAGCGGCGATGCCCGAAACGATGGGTGTCGACCAACTGGTGCCGATTCGAGGCTCGACTCCGCCGCCGGGTATCGCGGCGGGCACTCCCTTTCCCGGCGCCACAATGCCCTGCTGTCGATAGCTTCGCCCCCAATTGCTGATCTCGAGGGGGCGTCCCTGGTTGTCCGTGGCACCGACCACCAAAACCGACGGTTCTGCGGCCGGAACATGAAGGCATTCGCAGCCGTCGTTACCGGCGGCGGCGACAACTAGAACCCCACATTCGGCACTGTCGGAGATAGCTTTCGCCAAGAGAGGCGTGGCCTGGCCGCTGTTGTCCAATTGCCCGCCGCTGATGTTGATGACATTTGCTCCGTGTTGCAGCGCCAAGCGGACCGCTCTTGCCAAGTCGATCTGAGAGCACGCCGTCGACTTGCCGGGATCGGCATCAAAGATGGGAATCAACAAACCACGGCAGCCCGGTGCCAGACCGGGGCAATCACTGCCCGGCCGGCCAAATAGCACGCTCGCTACGCCGGTACCGTGGCAGGACGACGAGTCGGCGGGAACGAGGCTCTCGACGACACGCAAATCCGCTCCATCAAAGCAAGGATGTTTGAGATCCGCCGCGCCATCGAGCATGGCGATGGTGATCTTTTCAGAGCCGCGAGTCTGCTCCCACAAAGTCTGCAAACCGGGTAGCAGGCTCTGCCAGTACTCGACGTTCGGTGGAGTTGCGTTCATCCATCCTGGCTTGGAAGAGACCACTATCCGCCGCCTCCACCCTTGCCCATCGGCGAGAAAGTGACCCAACGATTGAGCGCCGCCGCACGCCGTTCACATCCGCCACAAGCCTCGACCCCAACGGCCGCCGTCACTTTCTTAACCACGTCACCAAGGCCGGTCGCGCGGTCGACGGGAGCGGGAATACGAAGCACGGGAGCCGCTTGTTTCGGCATTTTCATCACGATTTTCTCCTGGCATGTTCACGTGAGAGTTCAACGAGACGGAAGCCGAACCGTCCGAAAACGGCTCGTTGAAAGATCAATATTCCTGCCAGCGTCGGACTTCGCCCACCGTGACCGGAATGACGTCCGTGACGTCGATGGTGAAACGGAATGCCTCAAGAGCCTGCTCTAGACGCCGCATCGGGTTGAAGAAGGTCAGCTTGACGTCCAGGCAATCAGAGCCCGGGTTGCAAATCGGGCTCCGTTCCACCCGGATATCGCGGAGCTTCAAACCGTTGCTCAACGCCTCGAAGAAAACAGCCTTCGGTTGGGATGCGTCGGACGCCGCGTAATTAATGGCCCGCTCCTGCGGCGTGCTGCCGAGATTACGAGTTTCGTGGTAGATCCGCTGAAGGAAGTTCTTAACGTCAGCTTGGACCTCCGGTGCTCCCTCCCCCTCGGACCCAGCCGACACCAGGGCGTCGAGAGTCCAGCTGTACATGCCGCGATGCTCCGGTACGACCAGTGGAACGGTTTGTCCGCTCATCAACACGGTGGAGCCCTTGGACCAACCAGGAATCGAAACCCTTTCGACTCCGCCCTTGCTCTGTGCGGTCAGGAAATCTTGTAACGTCGCATACACTTCGGCGCCAAAGGGTCCCATGGGCATGATCGCGTAGATCGGCAAGGTCTCCTGGACGAGAGTCCAAGTCAGCGCCGTGGCATGGGATGGATTGCTCTTGAGATGCTTGAGCATCTCAAGAGGGTTATAAGGATCCTTGAGACCGTATTGGCGGAACGAATCTCGCCGAGCTTCAGATTCGAAATCGTAGGACAACTGGCCGAGGGCATAAACCAGGCTCGGTCCGTCCTGGCAAGTCTTGCATTCAGAAGGTGTTACGCCGGGTACCGGCATCTCCGGCTCCATCATGACGGCGGGAGGAGTCGGAACGAACGCCACCTGTGTGTGCCCCTTCGTTGCATTTTCCTTGGGGGCGCACGCAATGGGTCCGGACACCATCGGTGCAACCAACTTTTCGAACGCCTCGCCGGAGGTCTCGGTCACCACGGGCTCCTGGGTGATGTTTTCACTATCCATCGTCTCTCCTATCACGGTGAAAAATGACTATTGACACCTTTGAACGTGTCAAATCAAAGCCGGTCTCGAACAAAACTCTTCCTAACAGGCTGCGGCGGAAGCCTCACGCCTGCCGGCGGCCGGAGCTTCCCGGCCGAGAAGCTGGATCCGGCTTCTCGGCTCGAGCACCTCCCCCGTCACTCAGATCAAAGAGCTTCTATTACAAATGACGTTGAAGATGGACAGATGTGATTTTCGTCCACGGACTTTCGAGACCTTGCCACCGCTGAATCCTTGTTGGCGGGTTTCCGATTGAAACCGTTCGGTTTCAAATTGGAAACCATTCGGTTTCAATCTGTAGCGTTTTCGGTCTCACATCCGCAAGCCTGGGCCCGTTTTGGCGGCAGGCGGAGACGGTACAGTTCTTGCTCTTTAAAGGATCTTGGAACGGCTGCCTGGATCGACACAGACATTGTCGCGAGATCGGATCGGAAACACCACTCGTTTGTCGGCTTCAGGCAGTCTTTCCTTAACTAGAGCCCGTCCAGTTTTGGCCTTTTCGAAGGTCGGGAAGGCGCGGCGCTCTGAGCACGGAAAGCGAGCGTGTCTGAGCGATACAGCACATAGATCGGCTTAAGCTCCTACACATCAGCACTTTGCGACGGTATCGCAGCGGTGGCGCGAGTTCGGAGCGACGCGCGCAGGTCGCCGCGCCGACCCACCGAGAATCCATTTCTGGATGGGCCCTAACTAAGCACCGAGGAGACTCTCATGCCAACAATCTACGAAGACGATCTCAAGGAAGCATTGATCGAAGCCAACAAGCGATTCGACGCCAAAGAACCAGGAGGATTCATCCAACAATTCGAGGCCGGAGAGGTCACCATTCTCAACAATAACGTGGGGAATCGATGGGATTATGGTGCGCCTGCCATTTGGGTTGCGAGCTACTCCGTCATCGATACGGCGACTCGGTCCTGGCATGAGAGGCATCCAAATAGTGGCAGGGTGCTTCCTCCACAAGAAAAGCCGCATCTCGGTTGGCAGGTCAACTTTCAATTCGGAACCACCAGCAGGGAATTCAACTATCACGTTTCGGTACCGGCACCGCAGCAAAAAGCTCAGTGAAACTCTCCCATAACTGAATCCTCCCGTGATCGCGACACCGCGTTCGAGGGAATTCCTCCCGATTCAACCCCAGAAGCCTTATGCTGTTAGCTAGGGTCCATCCAGAAATGCCTTCGCGGGCGTCGGCCGGATGGCCTGCGGGCGTC
>CBDUGP010000029.1:0-83806 GCA_965366625.1 uncultured bacterium | reverse complement strand
GCTGAAGCAGGTTTGTGGCCGGACATCTAGGTCGCTTCTCATGTGGCCGAACGTCCCGTGGCTGAGAGGCGGCGTCAGCCGTCCTCTCGAGCCACTGGTTCGCGGCGCTGGTGCGCTGAATCTTCACAATCTCGATGAGGACGTTCTTCCTTCGCGGTTCCATCCAGAAGGGGCTGCAACTCAGTAAGGCGGCTGCGAAGAACCGACAAAGCTCCGGCTTCCATCGGAAGTGATTGCAGCAGCTTCACATAGTAGTCGTGCGTGGCTACATTCAGCAGAGCTTCGCTCAGTTCCTGATCTGCCTTACTTGCAAGCTTCAGAGCATGACTCTTCACTTCTTCGGCCTTCAGTTGTTCAAGCTCGACCGAGATTTCTGCCTTTTCAGCCGCTTCTTGCTCATCCGCACTTGGCAGGAGAGCCTTCGGAAAACGCCTCCGCCGCGACCAGAGAATTTGAGCTGGCAGAAGCATGTAGAGAAAACCCATCAGCAGGAAGAACGCTGGCTTCGGCGGCGAGGGGTCGGTTGAAAGTAGAGCATCAACACCAGGGAAGAATCTTTGTATTTCGGAATAAAAGAGTCCCAGGAGAACGAATGAAAGCCCGAATACTAGCGCCACCGGCATCGCGATCCGATTGATCCGCCCGAATGCCCCAGGGTAGGCCTGATTCCCATCAAGATCAAACCTACATTTGCCCCAGTCGTTGACTCCCGGCAGACCTCTGACGGTGCCATCAATCCTTGGCTTCAGTCGATCCCCGGTATGGAGGACTTCAAGCAAGACACCGTCACCAGGATCCAAGAAGTCGAACTTCAAGCTAGCAGAGCGACGGTTCTCAGACGCAATGCCTAGAACCGTACCGATTACGGGTCTCGACTGTCTGACGACCCTCGCCTTCAAGATCCGGCCTCCTGGTTTAATTGTAAGGGGATCTGAAACAACAATATCTGACCCTTGAACGCTCTTCTTCCCCGAATTCCAGAACCAGAGCCATGTGACAGTGATCCGTTCAACTTCAACTCCTCGCCAGGTAACCTGAACTTCGTCTGGGAAAGCGGCGTCCGTACCACCAATAAGCGTTGCGCCATTGTGCTGGAATGAAAGGACAGGCCCGATTCTTGACTGCCAGTAAAGCCAGAACGCAGATAGCAGTCCGGCAAGGCCAATGACTGAACCAACCCATCCTTGGTTGAAAAACGAGAATATTTCGGTCATTTCGATCAGGATACTCCAAGCCTACTGGCCGCGAACGTGCCCCGGCTGAGCGCCGGCGCGGCGCCGTGCGCTCGAGCCGGTGGGTTGCACGACCGGACCAGATAATGTCACCTTGTTCCCTCGCCTGTGCTGTTGGATGGCGGCGGAAGAGCTAGGCGGGTGCTGCGCAAAGTCGATCGCGCACCTGGAACCTGGCGTACGACAGGAACCATCATTTGCTCGGCCATCTCCAGTATGGCCTCGTTCTTCTTCGCTCTTAGCTGCTCACGCATTGTTGAGTCGTCTAGCTTCTCAAGTAGCTCGTCCAGAAAACTGATCCTCTCGCGCGCCTCTGCGCGATGCTGCTGGTATGTTTCGTGGATGTGTTGTGAACTCAGCTTCTCTTTCTCCAGTCTCGCTTCCAGCGCTGTCGCATCCCGGATTTCCTGTGAAATACTTGCCTTGATCTCAGCGTCTTTGGCTTCGGCCAACTCCTGAGCAAGTTTCGCACTTGCCCCTTTCTCGAAGACGGAACTCAGGTATCGAAGAGCGGTCTTGCACCCCGATCGCAAAGCGATTTTGATCGAGCCTTGCTCAACTGAAGCGACTTTGAGTCTCAGATGTTCCGGTATCCCTTCATCCAGATCGACGATTGCATCGATTGCCGCTTGACTGAGCCCAGAAGGGTTGATTTGCTTGATCGCGATCAGAGAGGTGTTGTAGAGCTGCCTTTGGCGAGCCAGAAAATCTTCAAGATGCTTCGAATTGAACGGGTATTCCGTTGGGAACAGCTCGATTCTCAATTCGTCCGGATCCGAGCCCGAGGTTTCGGCAGACCGTTTCTGCTCTTGAGTAGAGTCCTCGCCATGGAAACTCGCTTTGAATATCTCCCCGAATATTGAGCTCCCTATTAGCACTTCATGGACACCATGGTCGACTACCAAGGCTGACAACTCGGGAATCTCGATGGCCCCGATCTTGAGGCCTATAGTCACAGCAGGAACTTGCATGCTCACGCCGCCAGAGACCTTGAGGACACCCGTCCCTGAATCCTCTTTGACATAAGGCAGTTGGTCTCTAGTCTTCTTGGTAATTAGGATATGATCGTGCCAAGTATCGACTCCGGTGTTGGATACCAACACCTTTTCAAATGGCAGTGCGGGGTCAAAAATCACAACCGGGACATCATCAGGGATTCGTGTCATATTAGATACGTTCTTCTATGGACAATAGCTTTAGATACGTTCTTCTATGGATAATAGCTTGTGTCGTGCAATCGGGCGGCTGTTCAGCGCAGCGCGGAGCGCTTGCGCCTGGAACAGCGGGGTTCGCCGCGGAGAAAGCCGTCGTCTCAGCTGACCTCATGGCGGAACAGGAGACTTGAGATTGATCAACTGTTGGTGCAAACGTTCCACCTTCCGCCAAGCATTGGGGTCCCTCATCCCAGGGCCGTTCTCCCAGTAGTCCAGCTCTTTCCGAAACTTCGCTTTGAGCTTCTCATACTCCCGATACTGCCGTTCGTATTCTCGCTGCTCGTGACTGCTCATCACTTAGCCTCCTCTCACTATTATCGCTCCTTGGCCTTCACCTTCATCAGCTCCGTTTGCTGCATTGCCAACACGAATGCCTGGGGCGGCCGGACTGCAGGTAGTCTGTCACCGGAAGATGGCCGCAACAGCGGTCGCCGTCTCGGCGGCTACTCACCAGAGTTTGATCTGGGACACCGCCCTCAGGCGCTCCTGCTGCTGTTTCGCCAGTGACTCAAGTCGTTGTTTGTCCTCTACAAGGGACTGCTCGGCTTCCTCCTTCTCTCGAAGCTGATTTCGCTGTTCAGCAAGCTTTCCTTCTAAAACGGTCACCTGTTTCGTCAGGCTATCAACAACGCGCTTGCTGGTCTCTGATGTCCCGTTGGTTGTCTCGATCACATCAGAAGCGAGCCGCCTGTATGCATCGATAAGAGCCTCTTTCTCATCCGCGGTGTTTCGAGCCGCCTCAGCAGCCGCTTTGGTCGCCTGAAGCGCCGAAGAATACGCGCTACTAACATCGGCCAGGCTCTTCTCCAGGAACCGAAGTCTTCTCATCACCGCCTTATAAAGGAAAAAGAGTCCACTGGCCAACAAGGGGACTCCAAAGGCGTTGAGAACAGGAAGAAGACTATCCATTATCTGCTACTAAGATGGAGTTCTGTGCTTGGAGGTGAATGCACGGCAGTGCATGGAAGAGAGGCAAATTCGGCGAACGCGACGCGGCTGAGCGCCGGCGCTGCGCCGTGCGCTCGAGCCGCCTGGTTGGCCGCACTTGAGTAGGAGCCTTGGAGAACGCGGACAAGCTCTCCTATTCATGCGCCTTCTCTTGGATTCTGCAGTAGCGGTCAGTGGACCGAGGAGGGCTGAGGACGAGTGTTGCCTATCGTTCTGCCGGCCAACAGGAGCCGCATGGCCCGGCTTAGCAATGTTCGTAGTCTCCTGAAGTACACGAAGCTGTGAGCGACACAGCCTCGCACCAAGAAAGTATTATCCCCGTCGACAACCAGATTGAACACCGGCTCGCTACGTTCTGTCGCCTCGACACCCAGAACCTCATGACGGCGAACCTCGCCGCCCTCGTTCACATAAGTAAGCTCGTCGCCAGGCCGGAGGTTCTTGACTCGAACCCAGCCGCGCACCGTTCGGACAGGGTGCCGCTTGGTGGCAAAGAAAGAAAGCTCGTTCTGTGAGGAAACCACTTGGAGTACTGGGTGCGGTCTGCGGTGGCGCACAACTCGAACGACCTCCGCCGGTGCGACGCAGCCGCTGCTATCGAGGCCGAGCACGGTCTGACCTACGGCAACACTGTCCATCCGCACTGCTCCGCCGGGTGTCATAACCAGCGCGTCTCCCGGGAAACAGTCCCGCACACCGGTGCCACCACCGCCGCCGCTGCTGGAATCCGGTACGCGGCCAGATCCTCCGCAGGTACCGCAGATGTTCCTGGTATCGCCAGCTATCGAGGCGTTTTTTCTCCCATGTCCCGCACAGCTAGGGCATTGCTTCGTCGCCATCTGCTATCTCCCGTTGGTTTGCGGAATCGCAGTTTGCGAAACCGCATGGTGATTGATATTCGCCCTGAGATGAGAAAGGGCACCTGCTCTCAGATCCTCGGCTCGATGCTCGCTAGAGTAACAATAGCCATTTCCTTCTTGGTTAGTCGCGCCGCCATGGCGTCGCCTGGTAACAGCTGCAAGTCGGCCAACGACCGAAGCTCACCGTGCAGCCGTAGCGCGGAGCGCGGAGGCTGTCCGGTGAAGCGCAGGGTTATACGAACCAGCCGGCTGCCGAATATGTGGAGATGTATTTGACCGCCTTGTCAGATCGGAGCTTTGTAGATTTCTACTTACGAGAACAATGCCATGATTAATTGCTCGCTCCAGATAAACGTAACCACCTCGAAGATGCTGCTCAACACCGAGGCTCTTAAGGACTTTCCACTCATGTTTTGCGTTGACGCGCCTCCCTGTCAGAAGTGGATTGCTAAAGTTCTCTGAAGGCCTGGCAGTGTACCAGTCTGATGTCCAGAACCACTGATGCGGATCACCATGCTTGAATTTCATCGGGAAAGAATGCCTATCTAGCTGAAGGTGCTGTACTGCTCTCATCCACTCTACCTCCGAAGGGAGCTTGTACAACCGGCCTGTCACTGACGTCAACCACGCTGCAAACCTGTTGGCTTCCAACCAAGTGACGTTTCCGACGGGTTTCTTCATTGCCGGAAAGTCATCGAGCATTCTCGCCAGCCTCTTCTCAAGACCAGCGTCGAAACTAGGCGGTACAGGTTCGTCCAATGTTGAAAGGATCCCCTCGTGGCGCCGCCCACAATATTTCGCCACTCTGAAGCGCAGTCTCTCGCGGCTAAATACGTAACGCACCTTCGGAAGGAACAAAAGATGAAGAGCGTGCCTCCAAGTAAAGTCTCTGTAGCAGTGACTCCTGGACCCACCCGATTGACCAACAAGAGGCTCCGCCGTATCCAAGCAGAAGAGAACAAAGAGACCGGTTGAAACAGGGTGGGTGAAAGTGAATGAATAGTCCAGGCTCCCATCTTTCCAGTCGCCGAAGTCACGAGTGCCAGAAATAGCCCCACTCCAAAACGGCAGTTTCTCGGCGTCTTCATCCTTGATTCGGAACTCCCCAGCAGGAACTTCGAGAGACTTCGGAAGGAAGTGTTCAAGAAACAGATCCCTTTGCACCGCCTCTTGATTGGCCACATCCGCAAGCCTGCTCAGATAGTCGACTTGAGGCTTGTCAATCTCGCTACCTTCGAAGATTCTCTCAAGTTCACTCTTATAGAAGAGAACTTCACCCGTAGAGATTCTCCTTGATTGGCGGAATCTAGAGTCATATTCGTTGTGATGTTCAAGACATAGGACGACCAGGTTCTCTTCGTTGCTGTTTGACGGATCGTCGTCGATATGAGCTACCTGTAAGGGTTTGGTTCGGAAATCGAAATCTAAAAACACACAAAGGCAGCATCTTCTTCGACTCTTGATCATAAGCGCATCAACGGTAGTCGCTGCTGGAGCCTTCCGCTTCGCCTTCATTTCATAGCTCTCATGCCATTAGACCGTATAACCAATAAGGGTTGTATCCGGAACCCCACGCAAATCTTTTCCACTTCAAAAAATCCTTTCGTCAGGTTTCGGATACGACAGGTTGGACGGAACCGCGGGCTAAGAGAATGCCCTATGGAATTTCAATAACATTCCAACCACTGGAAACGGCATCGACCCGGCTTTGCGGCAGCCCAGGAAGGCCTTCATCCCTTCGTCCCATACCGTTACGGCTCCTATTTGCGACCCTGCCACGGGTGTCTTGCCCAGTAGTATAGACGATTTGGCCCCGACGGGCGCATCTCTCCCGTGTTCTCGATTGCGCGAGAGCTTCAGAGATGGATACTTGCCGAGGCGGCTCATGGCGGCGGACCTCTCGAATGGGGTGGCTCGCGGGGCAGCCCTCGAATCTCGATCAGCGTTGCTTGCTCGCAGGTCGGACATTTCGGCCCGACCGGTAGCCGTTGCGCTTCGACCTTGCGGATCGCCTCATCGACGAGCTGCCCACCCAGCTGCTCACGGCAGGTCGCCACTGCTTTGCGCCGGTTCCGGTTGGCCAGGAATCCGAAATAGCGGATCCGTACAAAACCGGGCGGCAGCACGTGCAGGGTAAATCGACGCAGAAACTCCACAGCCGGCAGTCGTTTCGTTTTCCACTCGGGTTCCGAGGAGCGCTGCGCTGCATATTCGAGCCCACCGCCGTGCAGTCAAGGTCTGCGGCAAATAAACACGAGCCCATCCGTGAACCAGAGAGACCGAGCGTTAAGAACCTACAACGGCATCCGAGCATACCAACAGGCTGCGCGGACATGCAGAAAAATATCTAGGCCTATTGACACATGCAAGAGCATATCCTAAGCTTGGTCTAGCTTCAGGACAGGACCAAAGCAAAGCGCTGGCCAGAAAGCACGTGCGCGGTGGGAACATCCACATAGAGTCGACGGGTTCGTCCTGGCTCCGCTTGTTCAGTGCTTGGGAACTTTGTTTATTCCAACTGGATTCTTTCAATCGTTGCTCGGGAAACAATTTCAGGTGAAAATTGCCGATCCGCTAAAGCCACAGCCCACTCTGAAGGGCTATACAGCTTGGGTATTTGCCGAAGTGGTAGACACACTTGGGTATTCCCACGCGGAAGGTGCTGCCTACATTATTTCCCAATGGATCCGTGACAATGCTGAGGAGCTCCGAGAAGACTTCGGTATCTCGATCCCGGCTTATCGAAAAGCTAGAGCTGCCGCTGAGGCAACGCCTATCAAGGAAGACCTGCGAGAAATTGAGGAATCTCTCGATGGTCTGAAGGCTGAACTCGATCAACTCAAAGCCAGTGCCCAACAGAGTACGGAATCAGAAGAGGATGAAGAGCGGCGGGCTTTTGAAGAGTTCAAGAGGCAGCGCCGAGCAGCCAGAGCAGAGAGTTCGACAATTCAATGAGGTCGGGAATGGGCTATCAGAAGGTGGGACCACCATACAGCTCGGGTGCCGTCGCTAATCGGCTGATTCTCAGCAGCCTCAACGACGGAAGACCAATAGATCCGATGCAAGCTCAGAAGCTCGCCTACATCGCAAATGGTCGTTGTTGGAGCGAGTTTGAAACGCCTCTAATCAACGAACGGGTGAAGGCTTGGCGATATGGACCTGTATTTCCTAGTCTCTACCAAGAACTAGCCGTATTCGAGAACAAACCCATTAAGCGTCCGCTTTTCTCAGCCCATGGCGGAGATTTTGCTATCAGTGCAATTCCGGGCGCCGACATGCAGAGCCTAGATCTGATTTCTCGAGTTTGGAACAGCTTCGGCCATCTGAGCGGTGTACAGTTGTCACGACTTGCCCACTTACCAGGCTCACCCTGGTACGAAGTCCGCACAGCTGCAGGTATCAAAGAAGAGATGAATTCTGACATTGAGATACCAGCCGATTTGATGAAGGCATACTTCAAGGAAAACTTTATTTGCTAATCTGACACAGGTTACAAACCAAAGGAGAGGTTCCTATGGTCCTTCAGCAGGTCACCGGCCCAAGAGATTTGACATCAGATTCTGAAGTCTTTGCAAAAGCCAACGATGTTTTCAGTGGCATTATTGTGCGTAGCGACACACAACAGCTCACAAGGCTCCCACCAAGAGAAGTTGTCTCAGAACCGAGCGGCGGCGTCTTGAACACAAAACCCTACTTCGGATTCGGCTCAAGTTACGAACTTAGGAAGCTACAAGCACTCTTGCATGGGCTGACAGTAGCAGGGTTATTTTGCCTGGTCTTCTTCCTGGGGATCGGAACCTTGAAACTAGCCTTCCAAGCTCCGCTTTCTGGAACAATCTTTTCGATCGCTTTCTTGATGGTAGTCCTGCTATTCGTAGCGAGGATGCTGGGGGGCATTTTCGGTTCATCCGAACCTCTCCAGCTAAAAATCTTGAAACTTCTCGACTTGCACTTGGGGCGTCGAGAAGAGTCTGATAGCCCAAGCAATCATCAAGATACCAGTAGTTTCTTAAAGTAAAGGGCCCGCTCTAAATCCACGACCTACCCCTCGATCACCCGAGCCCGGTGGCGTTCTTCGGGCAGCAAGAACGCTCGAATCAAGGCTTCCACCGGTGCCCCCGACGACAGAACCACGCAATGCAAGGTATCGCCGAGCTTGCCGGAGGCTCCGCTTCGCCACAGCGCCAAGGCGTTTGAAAGGTTTTCAGTGTCGTGCAGATCGGCGACCCGATGCACCAAAACCACCAAGGCATCCGACGACGCCGAGACTTCACCGGGTGCCTGCCAGGCGACGGCTAGGGTCTTTTCGCTTTCTTTCCAAAGATCAAAACACGCTTTCGGACCCACGAGCTCTGCGAGAGCCCCGTTGACGTCGCCTTGGACAGGGGGCATCGCGAAAGGTTTTTCAACTTGCTGGATCAGCTCTTCCATGGACGGCAAAGCTTTTTCGACCCTCTGTGACCATTGCCGACGGCGGACGGTATTCCAGGTTAAGCTTTCTGAGCCGGCGGAAGGATTTTCCGTGAGCACGAATCCTTCGCTGCTATAAAGCTTTTTATCGGAAACGAGCTTTTCGCCAAGGATGAGGCTCAGGCCGTCTTTTTGCACGCCGTAGGAAAGCCTTTCGACGCCGGGCCGGGCGGCTAGGCGGTCTTCGTAGTCGGGTTCTTCGGTGTAGAGGATCAATGTGGAGCCGAGCAGGGTCCAATCGGCGTGGGCGTCTTCGGCCATGGCTTCCAGGGCTTGCCGACGGGCGTCGGCCGGGTCGTCGCAGGGGATGGCTAGCAGGCCACCGGTGCGGGCGACGCGGGACATGGGTCGGGCGGTGGGGATGTGGAGCTTTTCTTCGAGAATCCGTTGGACGTCGTCGAATTCGAGGGCTCGCGACGGTTGAGCCGCGGTTTCGAAACCGATTCGATAGGTGTCTAGGTCGGCGGCCCAGGCGGCGTTGAAATCTTTTTGGGTGGCGGTTAGAACGAGGCATACGGCCTCCGGGCCCAGGTGGAGCTGGGGCCGGAGGTTTTCGAAGCCTTTAAGGAGGTGGGTCCGAGGACGGCCCGGCAGGCCGCCCATGGACTGGAGCTCGAAGCGCATGGTTTCGGCGGTCCCCGAGTCCGGGGGCCCGAGGGTCAGACGCACGGCGTGCAGCTCGACCTTGTCCGGGGTTGGACCGCGCTCTAACCTGGCGTTTAACCTTTCCACGGACGCGCAGAGGGCCACAGCGCCCGGCACCAGGTGACCGAAGCGCTGGACCAATCCATCGGCGACCAGCAGCAGGTGGATCACCACACGACTCGTTCTCCGGACTCGAAGACACCGCGGGCGGCCATTTGCGCATCACCCGTGTCGGCCATCAGCAGGTCGCTACGGAACATGCCGATTTGCGCCCAAACCCTTTCTTTCTGCCCGACGGTGAACTCAAACATCCATTCGTCGTCGACATAATTCATGTAGTTGTGGATCGGGCAAAGGGCGCCGGCCGGTTCGCTGGGGCACAAGTTGTGGGGTTGTTCGTCGTCGGCCGGTCGGCCGAAGTTGGGACCGGAATGGGCCGGGGTGTCGTCTACCTCGTCACCGAGGCCGAAACAGCCGTCCTGGAAGGTGTGGTAGAGCCCTAGCCAATGGCCGACCTCGTGGGTGGCGGTGGCCCCCAGGTTATATGGGGCGTTGGCGCCGCCGGGCAGGGTGCCGTGCAACATCACCACGCCGTCCATGTCGGGATCGCCTTCCATTTGGAATGGGAAGGTGGCCCAACCCAGGAGCCCGCCGCCGGGTTGGGCGGTATAGAAATTCAGCCCCGTGGTGGGATCGAGCACCCGGTTTTGGGTTTTGCATTGACGCTCGCGCAGGGAGCCGTGACCCATGCGGAAGAAGGCCGGATCATCGACCTCGACGACCTCTTCTTCTTTGTAACAGAAGCTGATGCCCATGTCCTTGAAAGCTTTATTCATCACCTCGATCTGCTGTTCCCGCTGATCGGCGGTGATTTTGCCCTGATCGCCGTCGACCACGTGGATGAAGGCCACCGGAATCACGACCCGGAGGTCTGCCTCGGCGATCCGGGTGCGCTCCATGAATCCTCTCTCGAGCTCCGCCATGCGCAATTGGTCACCGGTGCTGATGGGATGGGTTGCACATCGCCGTCCTTGAATTACGTTGTCGTCTGCCATGGTGTGGTTCCTTTCGTCGGCCGTGGTTCAGGCTGGGCTCATGCTTGGCCGGCCAGAATCTCGGCGTGCAGGTCGGGGTGATTGGCTTCGAGGTGTTTCAAGAGGGTGGGAATGGGAATTCCGTGGTTCTCTCGACGCACTTTTTTGCCGCGGAGGACTAAATCTTGGGTCGACACGTTGCGCGAGCCCGAGTGCAAGGCGGCCACGAACCAGCGATCGTCACACACCGGGGATCCGGACGAGCCGAAGCTGGTGTCGGTCAAATAACTCAGGCCGTCGTCGTTGCCCACAACGACGAAGTTGTCGCGAAAGCCGAGACGCATGGGGTCACCGTTGGGGTGCTGTAGAACGTTGACGCGGGTGCCCAGGGCCTGCTCGACCTTTTTCTTGATGATGCGCTTGCGCAACGGCAGGGGCGCCCGTGCTTCGGGCGGGTTGGTGAGGCGCAGGATGGCGAAATCCAACGCCTTGTCCGCAGCGACCAACGCGCCCGGGCCGGCAACGGTTTGTGCCGAGGGTTGGTCGCGCCTCAAATAGTCGTACAACACGGTGAGGGATTCCGCCTGCATGCGGAAATCCAGCTCGGTGGCGTCGGGCTCTTCGACCGGGAAGCTGCGCCTGGCGTTGATCACGTGATGGTTGGTGACCAGCAGATTCGGCCCGATAAACCAGCCCGTGCCGTTGATCAACCACGGCTCGTCGCCGGAGAGAAACACCGCCTCGCCGTCTTCGTGGCGTTGCACCAAGACTTTCACCACCGAGCGCGAGCTGCGCATGGCCCCTTCGAGGAAGGAGACGTCGACGGTTTGGTCGCTGCCCGCAACCATGGCCTCGGGGCGGATATCCATGTTGGCGCCGCCGGTGTCCGCCGGTTGCAAGCCGCCGTCGATGGGCTCGGACGGCGCGAGCAGCACCATGTCTAAGGCGTCCTCGAAGACGTCGACCTCGGGACGGTCCCCGGCCAACGCGATGGCCGCCTCCAGCCATTGGGCCAGGGGCACGTCACCGTTGCGCAGGTTGTGGATATCGTTCAATTGGTTCAGCTGCACCAAAAGACGGGGTCCGGGCGGCAGGCCGGAGCCCTGCAAGGTACCCGCGAAAAGAGGCGGCATGGACGACGTCAACGCCGCCAACATGGCGTCGCTGGTCGCCAATCCGGCGTTGATCGCCGCGATGCGCACCGCATCGAGTTCGTCGTCCTGTAAATAACCTTGCCATTGGCCCATCAGAATTCCCCTTTATTTCTGCCCTTGGTCGGGCCCTTGCTATCGTAACCTCGCAACATCTCTTGGGCGGCTTCGCGGACCCCGGCGTCGTTCCCCACGTTGTCGAGCACGGTCACCATGGCGTCTCCCAGCTTGCTGAATCGAATCGACTGATTGGCGAGATCGCGAACTCGAAAATTCTGCTCGGACAGCCCGACATTGACCGCCAGCTTGGAGAGTTCTTCTTTGCCTTTTTCAGTCTTTTCGACCCGCAAGAGCAGGTCTTCGAGCTGGAAGGCGTCCTGGCGGATGACGTTTTGCTCGGCCCGGTTGCCGAATACCGACGCCACCTTGCGCAACAAGGCGGTGGAATGGGGGCGCAGGTGCTCCAGCACACGGTGGCTGAGCTCCGAGTGATCGCGCAGCCTGGCATCTTTGGTTTTGAGGAAGAGTTTCTCCAGCTGGTCCGCCGCTTCGGGATCGCCACTCAGAATCCGCAGCTCCAAGGCTCGGAATTGCCCGGCGATATCTTGGGATTCGGCGGCGATTTTCTGGGCTCGGTGGGCGTGGGCCAGAGCCTTCTCCAACTGCCCCTGCTCTTTCGCCGCTCGCCCGGCCAGCAGCTGGAGTTCTAGGAATCGGCCCAGGCCAAAATGCTCGACCCCTTCCGACAAAGCCTTCTCGACCACCACCGACACCTCCGGCCACCGTCCCAGCTCCGCCAAAGCGCGCGCTTCGAGGCGGTAGAGGGCGCTGCCGACACTACGTTCCGGACGCTTCGACAGCAGGCGCAAGGCCCCTTCGGAGTCGCCGGTTTGCAGGTGGGCTTCGGCTTCCCGGGCGGCGGATACTTCCCAATCCTCGATCCGCCAGGAGTCCAATTCCCCATGGGTGCGGCCGATGCGCGGCCCCAACCAGGCACGCGCCCGCTCGGGCAAAGGCTCTTCCCAGCAGCGGGCTAGGGGATCCACCAGATCCGAAGCCCACAAGGCATCGAGCAGGGCGGGATCGTCGTCGCGCATCAAGCGGTGGTACACCAGCTCCGCCCGGCCCACCCAATCGGTGCGGCCGGAGTAGTGCTCGATCGCTCGGTCGTGGATTTCCCGCAGACGGTCTTGCCACGAGGGATCCTCGACCATCAAACGCAACATGATCTCGCGCACGTCCTGCCGATGGCGCAAGGCCGAGCCTTCCGAGTCCGCGGCTTGATCGGGCTCGAAGAGCGCGACGTGATTGGGCAGGCGCTCAAATACCGCCGGTGCGGTGTCGGGATCGATCTCGCATAGGTCGGCGAGCACCTCACGGATCACACCGACGGTGACCCGGCGCACGATCAGGCCGGGATGGGAGAGGCGCCGGATCTCGGCATCGCGGATGTGGCCGAGGATTCGGGTGTAGAGCTGCCCTTGCATCTCGAAGCGCCGCGCCTCGGTGACCATGGCTTCCAAATCGTCTGCGTCCAATTGATCGGACTTTAGAGCATCCGCCGCCAGGCGCAGGCTGAGGGGGCTGTTGCCGACCCGCTGCAAGACTTTGGAACGTAGCTCCGCGTCGTCGATGCCGAAGGCGCGCAACACTTGGTCGGCGCCGACATCGTCGAGATCTTCGAGCTGGAGCTCCTGGACGTCTGGCCAATCGGCCACCCTCGCTCGGCCGGAGACGACGATTCGGGCGTAGGGCATGGCTTCGGCCACGGTGTCGAGCAGGCCGCGAACCGTGGCCACCGCGTGGCGTCCTCGCACCTGGACTTGTTCGAAGGTGTCGAAAACCACCGAGAGAGCCGGCCGGCGCGGTAGGCGTTGCAAGCCTTGGTCGACCACTCGCAGCAGATGATCGAGATCCGTGTGCTCATCGACTTCTGCGTCGAATCGCAGGGAATCGTCCTCGGCGGCGGCGAATTCGACCGCCAGAAACGCCTCGGCCACCGGCGCGCTGGCGAAGAATTGGCCGAGCTGGCGGGCCAGCAGCTCCACCAGCCGACGGGGATCGAGGGGATCCACTTCCGGATGGTCGAAGTCGAGATAGACCCACGGCTCGCCGACTTGTTCCAAATCGAGCAGGACCTTGCCCAGTAGCGTCGACTTGCCGACACCGCCCACGCCCCAAAGCACCAGGGTCGGACTCGGGGTGGGCTCGTCCGGATCCAGATGTTTTCGCAGGGTTTTGATTTCGTCCTCGCGGCCGCGGAAATGTTTGCCCAACAGTCGACGCAGGGGCTCCACTCGACGATAGCGTTCGAGCACCGAGGCCACGCGGTCGCGATCAAAGGGCTGGAAGTCGCTCCGGGCCAGCCACTCGGTGAGCTGCTGCACGGCTTGCAGGTCTTTGAGGGTCTTCAGCTCAAGGCTATCCACCCGGCCGTGCTCCACCGCTCGGCGCAACCAAAAGCCGTGTACGGAATCGGCCTGTGGATTGGCGTCGAGGGCGTCGATCAAGCGACCCTCTTGCCACAGGCGCGCGATGGCGTCTTGGCGCTGTCGCAGCTGGAGCACCATGGATCCGTCGGCCAGGGTCTCGCAGACGGACGCCATTCGTTCCAGCAGATCTCGGGGTGGAGTCGCCTCGTCGTCGACCGCCTGCAGGGCCATGGGGTCGAAGCTCGGTAAGACGGCGGCGGCTTCCAACCAAGGAGTCGGCAGCTCGAGCCGGTCCAGGGACACGGAACCTAGGAGGTCGGCCATGTGGGAGCGCCAGGATTGACGCCCGCCGGCGTCTTTGCCTGCCGTAGCCGGTTTCGCTACCGGCTTGGACGGCGCGGAGGGTTTTGGCGGCTCCGATTCTTCTTCGGCGAGCACTTCGTAAGCCTCGTATTCGATCTCGTCTTCTTCGAGGTCGTCTTCGGCGTCCTCAAGCTCTAGACCAAGACCCCCTTTGAGATCGTATTCCAGCAGCTCTTCCGCGGACATGCGGCCCGACGAGCTGGTTGGCAACGGCGTTTCGTACGCAGGCGTTTCGTGGGAGGCGCTCTCGGAGGTGTCGTCATCGGACCCCAACACTTCGGACCCCAAGACTTCGGACCGAATCTCTTCGATCAACGCCCCATGCTCGGGATTTCTGCGTTGCAGGGCGTCGAAGAGTTTCTCGTCGATCAGCCCATAGGACTCCAATTGGTCCAACCACTGCTCGGCTTGCTCGGCGAAGGACCCCTCACTGTCGGTTTTGAGCACCGTGCTGCTGCCGAAGCTCGCCCGGGCGAAACGGTGCAGCTCGTCGCCGTCTTTGAACAACAGCAGAATCAATGACAGCACTCGACGGGTCGTGCTTTGCATCAGCCGAGCTCCCTAAAACCGGCGCCGGCGGCTTGCATCAAGGCGCATAGACGTCGCATGCGCAGGGATCCGTCCGCCGGAAGCCGGTCGGCGATCATCTCCACGGTCTCTTCGTAGCGGTATGAGGGTTGCCCCGGAAAACGCTTGCGGAACCAACGATCGATGTGGCCGCTGCCCACGTGCTCGAGCACACAGGTTTCGAATTCGAGTTCTTTCTTTTCCAGGCGCCCTTGGTCGTACCCCAAGAGCATGATGCGCAGGCGGGAGAAGGTGTCCGCATCCTCTTGGACTCCGGCGACCAACTCTTCGATGAAGGTCAGCACCGACGACGGCACCCCGGCTCGGCCGAAGCCGTCGAAAATCGCTAGGGCCGGCAAAGCGCCTTGGGGAGTGGTTTCTAGAATCCAGGTCGCTAGGTTGCGGGCATAGCGATGCTCGTCCTCGTGGGGACGGGGCATCAACGCGAAATCCGCGTCGAGCCCGGTGGCCAAGTCGATGGCCAGCAGGTCGGGGGTGAGGTCTGAGAGGGTGCTGGTGGGGCATTGGCTGAACCCCACCCGCAGCAGGTTGGGTTGCTTGCGCTCCCAATGGCTCGCCAGACCTTTGCAAAACTCGGTCAAATAGGTCTTGCCGTGTCCGTCGTCGCCCAACACCACGGTGCAAGAGGGTGTGGGATCCGAGGAACCCAGGCGGGGAATCAATTGACGAAAAGCCGATCGATCAACGAATGGGCGACCGTCGATCACCTGGAGGGGGTCGCCGTCGAGTGACCAATCGACTGTCGTGCTCGGCGCCTGCCAACAGCTGGGATCCGCCTCCAGCTCGTCGGCCAAATCCACCAAAGACGCGACCCGTGCGCTGCCGTCGTCGAGGCGACGGATCAACTTGATCAACAGGGTCGGTTGGTCTTGGCTCAAGGTTTGGTCAATAACCCACTCGGCGACTTGAATCACCGCCGTGGACACGGGCAGACGCAGGGACAGCTCCGCGCCGACGAAGGGCTCCACCACCGCGCTCGAAGGATTTGAGCCCAGCCTGGGCACCAAGAGCACCTTGAGGGCTCGCTGTTGGTTCTCAGTAACCATTCTCTAGGACCCTTGAGCCCAAGGGCCTTTCAGAAACTGTGGTGGCGTCTGCGTCGGCAGGTCTCGTCATCGACATCCCCTCGGAAAGCTATGGGCACAATTCAAGGCACAAGCCTCCGTTAGTGAGATACAGCGCGAACTCGTTTCACAATCACCCAGGCGACGGACATTTCTCGCGACCGCGTCTAGGACAAGGGCTTTTAAGACAAAGACTTTGAACGATCTTATCTGGCTTCGGCGCCCCGGGCTACCGATCCAACGGGCTACCGATCCACGGGCTACCGATCCACGGGCTACCGATCCACGGGCTACCGATCCACGGGCTGAAGCCCGAGGCTACATAAGCCTTGTCCCTACGGGACGGCCCTGCATTTCAGCTTCCGGGCTGCCCCGAAGGGGCGAGGCATGAGTAGCCTCGGAATTTATTCCGTGGTGCGGCCGGCCAGGCGGGGCCGGCCAGGCGTGGACGGCCAGGTGCGGCCGGCCAGGTGCGGACGGCCAGGTGCGGACGGCCAGGTGCGGCTGGCCAGGCAAGGATCTGCTATCGTGCCTTCCCCGGGAAATTCGATCCCCCATCCTCTCGATTCACCCCCATTGCTTGGAGATGCCCGTGATCTCGAATCCCTTTCGCGCTACCTCATCTTGTGGGCCTGTCTCCATGCTGTTGGCGACAGCCCTTTCGACTCTCTGCTTGGTGGGCTGTGAGCCCTCGACCCCTGAGAGTTCTGTGCCGACACCCGCTGCCCAGAAACCACCCGCTGCACACCCCCAAACCGATCCGGCGACGCAGGCAGATATTGTTTTTAACCTCAGCTTTGACGACGCAGCGCGCCACCTGATCGATGTCGAAGGGTCTTACCCGGTCGATCCGGAAGCGCCGTCCCTCGAGCTGAAGATGGCGACGTGGACGCCCGGCTCCTATTTGATTCGTGAATATTCACGGCATGTTGAAGGTTTGGGCGCTGTCGATTCCCAAGGCCAGGTGCTCGACGTTACAAAAACCGCCAAAAATCGATGGCGGGTGGGCACCCCCGACAAGATCGACCGGGTGATTGTGCGTTATCGCGTGTATGCCCGGGAAATGAGCGTGCGCACCAATTTCGTCGACGCCGAGATCGCCATGCTGAACGGGGCTCCAACCTTCATCATTCCGATGGACGGCGAGGCCCTCTCCCACGAGGTGCGTCTGAGCTTGCCGGACACTTGGTCCGGCAGTGCCACCGCCTTGGAATCCCTGGGGCCGAATCGCTACTTCTCGCCCAATTTCGACGTTTTGGTCGACAGCCCGATCGTCGCCGGCAGATTGTCGCGTCATGGTTTCGAAATTGACGGCGTGCCCCACGAGCTGGTGCAAGCGGGGGACTACAGCCGTTGGGACAATGAACGAGCGGCCGAGGATGTCGCCCGTCTGGCCCTGGAGCAAACCCGCTTTTGGGGCGACATTCCTTACCCTCGCTATCTCTTTCTCAATGTGATCACCGAAGCGGGCGGTGGCTTGGAGCATTCCGCTTCCACCCTGATGCTCAGCGGCCGTTTCCGCAGCGGCACGGAAAAAGGTTATCGGCGCTGGTTGGGGCTGGTGAGCCATGAGTTTTTCCATACATGGAACGTCAAACGCTTGCGCCCCAAAACCTTGGGTCCCTTCGACTACGAGCAGGAGGCCTACACCCGCAGCCTGTGGATCGCCGAGGGTCTGACCTCCTACTACGGCCCCTTGCTCTTGCGCCGCGCCGGCCTTTACAACGACAAACATTTTCTCAAGACGTTGTCGTCGGCGATCGAAAATACTCAGAAGCCTGCCGGACGAAAGGTGCGCTCGGTGGCGGAGTCCTCTTTCGACGCTTGGATCAAGGGTTATCGTCCGGACGAGAATTCGAGCAATACGGCGGTCAGCTATTATTCAAAAGGACAGGTGGTCGGCTTTTTGCTCGACGCCGAAATCCGCTCGCGAACCGCCGACCAGAAAAGCCTCGATCAAGTGATGCAGGCTGCCTATGCCGCCTACTCCGGCGACCGAGGTTTTACGCCTGAAGAGTTCCGTCGAATCACCGCTGAAGTGATCGGCGAGCCCATGGATGATTTTTTCGACCGATACGTCGACGGCACCGAAGAACTCGACTACGCCCCGGCGCTCGAATACTACGGTCTACGCTTGGCGAAAAAGGAGCAGAATGAAGACGCCGGCGAGGACGACGAGCCCACCGAAGCCGGCTGGCTCGGTTTGAGCCTCGAAGCGCAGGAAGGCCGAGCGATCATCAACCTGGTACCGCGGGACACTCCCGCCTGGCAGGCCGGGCTCAACGTCGACGATGAGATTTTGGCGATCGGTGACTATCGGGTCGACGCCGAAGGCTGGTCCGATCGGTTGGAGCACTATCCCCCGGGCACCGAGACCCATCTGTGGATTTCCCGTCGCGACCGGCTCATGCAGCTGCCGGTGACTTTCGGCAAAGCGCCCGAGGACAGCTGGGAACTCGAAGTCGACCCCGAGGCCGGCTCGCGAGCCAAACGTCGACGCTCCGCTTGGCTCGAAGGTCCGTCTTGAGAAGAAGCGGGCGGGGGCAAGCCACGCCCCTACCCAATCTTGTAGCCGCAGCCGGCGATAAAATTGAGTCTTAAATGTAGGGGAGGGCCTTGCGCCCTCCCGTCCGCCTCCTTGGAAGAAGCGGGCGGGGGCAAGCCACGCCCCTACCCAATCTTGTAGCCGCAGCCTCGGGCTGTTGAGCCACCCTCGGCACCGTGTTACGTTTCGCACGAATTTTTCAGGCCCGCTCGACCCGGGCTCTAACCCCTTGAGGACACCATGGCTAGCCAATTGACCGGTCCCGTCCGTGTGCGTTTTGCCCCCTCCCCTACCGGATTCCTCCACGTCGGCGGTGCGCGCACCGCGATCTACAACGAGCTGCTGCGCAAGAGCTTGGGTGGAGCCCACCTTCTGCGCATCGAAGATACCGACAAGGAACGCTCCGACGATGCCATGACCCGTCAGATCATCGATGCCCTGGCCTGGCTCGGCATCGAAATCGACGAGGGTCCGTTCTTACAGAGCGCCAACCTCAAGGACCACACCGCCGCCGCCGAACAGCTGTTGGCCGAGGGCAAGGCCTACCACTGCTTCCGCACCGCCGAAGAACTCGACAACAAACGCAAAGAAATTCTCGGACGGGGCGACTCCTATCGCTACAAAACCGCCTTCGAGCCGCCGTCGCGAGACGAGGTCGAACGGCGACGAGAAGCCGGCGAGCCTTATGTGGTGCGCTTCCGCATGCCCGACGAAGCGATCGTGGTCAAAGACATCGTGCGCGGCGACGTGGCCTTTCCCGAGGAATCCCTCGACGACTTCATCATCCTGCGGTCCGACGGCACCCCCACCTACCATCTATCCGTGGTCTGCGACGACATCAGCATGGGAGTCACCCATGTGATCCGCGGTGAGGATCATCTGTCGAATACTCCAAAACACATCGGCCTCTTTCGCGCCCTCGGCGCCGAGCTGCCCGCTTTCGGCCACCTGCCCTTGATCCTCGGCCCTGACAAAAAACGCCTGTCCAAACGCACCGGCGCCACCTCGGTGGAAGAATTTCGCGCCCAGGGCATCCTGCCCCAAGCCCTCTACAACTACCTGTGCCTGCTCGGTTGGTCCCCCGGTGACGACCGCGAGGTGATGGATCGCGCCGAGCTGATCGAAGCTTTCACCGCCGAGCGCCTGGGCAAAACCCACGGTGTCTTCGACGTCGACAAGCTCAAGTGGATCAACGCCCAATACATGGCCAGCACGCCCCTGGAAGAGATCCTGAAGCACCTGGCACCGTTCCTGGAAGAAGCCGGCCTAGCCGACGCCGACCCGGAGCTGATGCAAACCGTCGTCGCGTTGCACCAGGGACGGTCAAAAAACTTGGTGGAACTGGCGGAAGGCATAAAGCACTACTTCCAAGAAGGCCTGGACTACGACCTGGAACAGACCAAGAAATTCCGCAAACAACCCGAGCTGCCCGAAATGCTCGAAACCCTCGCCGCCCGTTACGCCGCCCTCGACGAATACACCGTCGAAAGCACCGACAAGGCCCTGCGAGACCTAGTCGCCGAACTCGACATCAAATTGGGCTTGCTCATCCACCCCACCCGCTTCGCCCTCTCCGGCAGCAAAGCGGGCCCGCCGCTCTTCGACCTCGTCGTGCCCGTCGGTCAAGAGCGCGGCCGGCGTCGCTTCGCGGATTTCATCCGCTTCCTACGCGAGAATCCGGAGTCGTCGGAAGGGTGATTCTGGAGTTCTTAGACTCGGGGGCGGAGATTGTCGTGCAGGAACTTCATAATCGACTGCTCCGCGTCGTCCGAAGCGCCCCGCCGATACAGTGGCACACCGCGCTCCTTGAGCAGAGGCTCGATGTCGCTGTCGTCTCGGGCGGTCAATGCTGCGATCGGAAAGACATCTGCCCCTAAGCCAAGCTCGTCCCGTGCATAGTCGATAAGCCTAACGCCGGTGTTGATCGATGGTTCAAGAACCTCCTCTCGGAGATCCACGTCGTCGTCCATTTCGAGCAAAGTCTCGAAATCGACCGTCGCGACCATGATGTCGAAAATCCCGGCCACGTATCGGTCCGGGTGCTCCTTGACCTGCTTCAGCCCGGCCTTGGCCTCCATCTCGTTGGTGGCCAGCTCTACATCGCAGCGCATGGCCCCGATCCGTCGAACTAGTGAGCGAATCTCACCGGGCTGATCGTCGACGATAAACACGATTGGCTGTTCATTCATGGCTGTCGGCTCCAAGGGTTCAGGACACAAGGGGCAATCTCAATCTAAACACATTCCGGCGACGACCCCGCCCATCGCGCTCTCCATCGCAGACGATCGACCCGCCGTGCGCCTCAACGATGAGCTTGACCAACCACAGGCCGAGCCCGGTTCCGTCCGGGATCCATTGTCGGGCACGATTGGTTCGAACGCCGCGGTCAAAAATTCGTTTGCGCAATGCCTTGGGCACGGGCAGACCTTCATTGGAGACTTCCAGTTTCGGACCCTCCGAATCCGAGTCTGCATAAACCCGAATCGCGGAATAGGGCTTCGAGTATTTCAACGCGTTGTCGACCAGATTGATGATCACCTGACGTAGCAGGTCGGGGTGGCCGAGGACGATTCCAATATGCTGATCGATAGACGTCCCGTTAACATACACTTTAAGGTGCTTCGCCTCCATCTGGTGCAGGAAATCGTGGCGGGTCTCTATGCAGAGCTTGGCTAAGGAAAGATGCTGCTTGTCAAGGGGTTCCCGACGCAAGATTTTGTCCAGATAGGAAAGATTCTGGACCATCCTCATGCACTGACCAGTCTGACCGATGACCCAGGTCAATGTGGTCTCGATCTCGTCGCGATCCTCCAGCAAACCGGACTTCAGATCTTCGAGATTGCCTACCAGCGAAGCCAAAGGAGTGACGAGCTGATGCCCAAGGCTGGACAGATAGGCCTGCTGCCTTTTTTGTCGCTCGGTCAGCTTTTTCAAGAGTTCGTCTTCATCCAAGACATCATCTGAGCTCAAATCCACAAATCTTTGGAGCTCCAAACGCTGAGTTACGTCCTGGTAGAGCCCTTCGACCGTGACTTGATCCCCTTCCATTCGATCTCGAACTGTCCGCATATAACCGGCGGTTTCGATTCGCTCGCCGTTGCTGCGGATGAGAGGCTGACGCACGCGGGTCAGTTGACCTGGAGGTTTCGAGATTGCATCGTCGATCAGCGTTTTGCGATCTTTGAACGTCTCATACAGCTTCACGCGATCGAGCTGAATCAGTGCGGAGGCGGAATAGCCCAGAATCTCGGCCTCGGCCGCAGATGTCTCAACAGTTTTCCCTGCTGGGGTGGACCGGAAGTAGGCAATGCCCATTTCACCGAGCATCTCCATCAGCCGGGAGTGCTGAGCTCGTCCCTTCGCTTCTTCTGTGCGATCACGGAATATCCCGATAGTGTAGGTGGCAGGAGGCTGAATCCGTGAGTCCTCAAGGATTCGATAAGAAATCTTGACGGCTCTCGGAGATTTATCCTTGTGAAGAAGGTGAACATCCTCGGGACCAAGTTCTTTGGGTTCCGTGGTCCCCTTTTCTGTCAATAGTAGCTTCAGCTTACCTCGCAAAATCTCGTAGTCGTTCAGCGCATAGAGCTTGCGGGCGTCGGCACCTTCCACATCCTCTTTGGTATACCCCAAAATCTTCAGCGCCCCGGGGTTGACGAACCGTAGCCGGGGAATCCAAGACTCATCGGGTTGCTCTTCACGGTGAGAGATCGCGATACCGATCGAAGTCGAATCATTCACCGCCTTAGCGACTATTAACCTCCAGGTTCTCTTGAGAGCAATTCCTAGGAGATCGGCGAAAAACTCAAGGGCTGCTTGGTCCTCGGCCGTGAATCGCGGGGTATTCCCCGCCCTCGAGAGCCGCAAAACCCCAATCGGCTCCTCAGAGCCACGGATGGGCACACCAAGAAATTGAATCGTCTGCTCACCGTCTGGGGTGCGTTCTTCGTGGTAGGGGTGCCCCGGATCCAAACCGTGCTCTTCTTCGATTGCTCGTGAATCCTCCAGATCCGCAACTCGCAAAGATCTACCGCTCGCAAACACGAAACCGGTCCACCCTTGATTCTCGCGGTATACGACCGGCCGATCCCGTCCAAGCCGGCCGTCAGTGCTACAGCTGAGTCTTAACGTCTTGGACGCGCTCTCCGCCAACAGAACCGTTGCTACCGTTGCTTCGAAAATCGTCTTCAGCTCGGAAACCAGTTTTGGGAGGCTCGGATCCTTCTTTCTAAGCTCCCGGCGTACTAAATCATGGAGCTTCTCGATCCTGTTCTCAGCCTGGGCCGAAAGGGCTTGGAGAATGATCATGGCAATCCACGGACCCACATGATTCAGAATCTCCTGGGCTTCACGGGTAGCCGCTGCTTCCCCGGGTAAGAGAATCGCAATCTGCCAGTCGCCCTTGGCTTCTATTTCAACCGCCGTGAGGACTTCCGATTTTTCGCCCTCAGCTAAACGGAGCTCGCAAACTCCTTCGCCTGACCGCAAACCGGCGGGCAGATTTTTCAGATCAGGATCAGCAGGGTTCAACGCGAGAAGGCTTCGCCCCTCGGCGATCAAAGGGGGCCGGGCGAAGGTCTTGCCTTGCTCGAAAAGCGCAAGGGCTGCACCCACGCCCGCACCGGAAAGCTCGACCAGGGCTTCGGCCAAGCTTTCGAGCACCTCTGAAAAGGGTCTATCAGTCTTGCGTGAGAGCTCCGCAAGTCTTTTCAATAGGCGCCGCTCTCTCGACCCGCCCGATCGTCGAAAGAGCATTTTTAACCTCCCGCGGGAACCATCCTCACTGATCCGAGGGCCACCATTTCCCGGGCAGCCGAGTGGTTCTTGTGGCGCTTGCAATAAGCTTCCGCGATATTGATTTGGCGTGTGTCGTTGCTCAAATCCGCCACTCTGATCAACCTACCGAGAACAAGCGCTTCCTTGTCTTCTTTTTTCAATGGAGCAGAGACCACTTGAGGCCCGGACTTTTCCTGCAACAACCCGAATTGACGGCACAACGCCCAACCTCGCGGCGCCAGCAAATAATGCGAGACTTCGGACCGACCGGGGCCTCGCCCCATCTGCCGCCGAACAATGGAATGGTCGTACAGCTCTCGTAGCACTTGACCAGCCCGAGCGGCCGTCACGCGGACCTGCTCGGGCAGAAGCTCTGCAACCTGCCCCTGCCTGAGCGGCAGCTCTGATTCTCCCAGAATTCTCAGGATCTCCCGTTCGAGCGGTGGGCGCCCCCGGTCGGACAACCGGGCTTCAAGCTCCATCTCGCGAAGCTCGTCCTCGCCTACGTAAAGAGCCCCGAGCATGTGCTGGAGCTCCACCGCTGCCGTTTCGCGGGGTTTCAGTCGGGGAAGCGCGTCGTCAATCAAAGGGCGCGCGTCTCGCACTAATTCGATTACCTCGCGCATGCGCAAAGTGTTGCATCCTGCGGCGGCCCGCCAACCCATGGAAACGACTCGACGCAGGAATCGCCGAAAATCGGTGGAGTCGGGACTGTCTTGCTCGCCGATGGTTTTGAGGGATTGTCGAAGTTGGGAGCCGAGAGTCTGAAGATCCTCGGACGGACGTTGTGTCCTGGTCATATTTGTCCCCTGGTCATGGCCGGGCCTTTCCGCCGTTGGCAAAAAGCGGCTTTGAGACTCTCGATTCCGAGCGAGGCGAAAGGTCATACAAAAAAGAGAAGAGGCCTTGCAGATATTTCTAGAAATTGGCCCTTAAAATCGAGCGTGTTAGCGAATCTTTAAGATCTTCGCTTTCAGTATATTTCAGTATAGAGAAAGAGCTGACCCTTGTCTAGGATGACGTTCTCCTAGCTTAGCTACGACTCGCTGCAGAACACACTCAAGTCGACCACCAAACCGATTCTCTCGCCCACAGAGTCGGCCATCCAAGCGTATGGTTCTCCCTTTTTCAGGGAATAGTCCGTCCACTCGTCCGTCTTCCCCTTTCGGCTACGATTCCACCGCTCGGCTTCGGGCCACCCCTTGCGCCATCGGACCCTGGCCGGCGGTCCTCCCTTGTGCTCGTAGTGCCCTAGACTCACGGATGCAAGCGTTTCGCCGGCTTCGCAAACACAGTGGGCGTTGACCAGCAACGTTCCGACCTCAAGCTCTTGAAGCTCTTCTTCAAAGGTACGAAAAGGGCCGGACTCGAAGGACATGGATGGCAGCAGAACTAAATCCGGAAAGAGCTGGACGATCAGGTCCCGCATTTGCCGACGACTTCTTCGGTCGATCGCATCCGCACAAATCAGCACTGCGATTTGAGCAGAGGCGGCCTCCAAAAGCTGCAGCTTCGAACCTGGCTGAATGAATTCTTGGATCTCGTCTTGCGGGCCGATACCTAAAGCCTCGGCGGACTCGGCGCCCGGAAAAAAACCCTTGCCCGTGGCGGCGTCGAGCTGCTCCCCGGTGATTCGAAAACGCCCGGCCTTGCAATGCGCCAACAGCGTCCATCCTTTTTCGTCGACGAGCAGGCTTTCGTTATAAGGCCGAGTGATGCCCTCCCGATCGACGTGAAAGCTGCCGGCCACCACTCCATAGGGCAGATTGGTCCCCGAGTTCCTGAGGCGAGCACACAACCAATCCCGAGTTTCGAGGTCGATGGTCAGCTCAGGAAACACCAGGAGGTGAATCTCCTGCTCCGCCGCAGCTTTGAGGGCATCTTCCAACTGCTCTCGCAATGAGTGTCCATCGCCGGCGGTCACGGGGCAGGTGGTGTGGGTCCTGAAATCTCGCCTGCCTTCGCCGACCAACTCGAAACAGGTCTTGGCGTCGCCGATCAAAGGGCAAAGGGCGAGACGCCAGGGTTGCCCTTTGTCGAGCCCGAGACCCGCCTCGTTCAGCAGTGGGGACTGTGGATCAGAGTGGACTGGCTGCGCGCGCTCCAACCGGGGTAAATGATTGCCGCGCCGCCAAAAACAGAACAGCCGATCAAGATGCCGGCCCGGACTCTCGAGCCACTCGGGGGGTCGCCGTCCCTCGGCGTCGTCCCAACTCTTTCGCCGCAGCGATCGATACAATCGTTTTCTTCGAACCCAATAGACGACTCTGCCACCCAGGCGTCGGTCACCCTTCGACTGAACCGCTTCAATCTCGACCTCGCCATGCATCCCGTCATCATGCCTCATACAACAAACGGTTTGCACCAGGTCGAGGGCATCGTGCAAGCAGGCGTAAAGATCCAGCCCGGAAATGCCGTCATCGAGCTGAGACAGTTTCGTTTCGAGATCTTGGAGCGTCTTTACGGGCGGCGACTGCGGCAGCTCTCTTAGGTCATGATGGTCTTCCACCACTTGAGACGCAACCGCGAACAGCCGGGCCGCCAACTCCAAAGGCCCGGAATCCGGCGCTGTGGCTAACCCACTACTGCGCCGGAGGTAGTCTACATACAGCGGGATAAAGTGATCGTTCGCACCCTGCATGGGTTCCTCCATTAAAATCATTTGAACCCCTAAAATCGGACACGCTCTCTCTTGTCTCGGAAACCAAAAATACAGCGTGTCAGTCGAAGCCCCTCGAAAGAAGGGAGATTTCCACGATTCTAACACGACCTCGATACGTATCGGGGTGGCTCCGATTTGCTGGAAACTACCCGCGTGGTTCGGTCCAAGTGAACCTCGCCCTCGGGGATCCGCAAAGGTCTGAAAAGGCTCGCAAATGTCTTTGCTTAGGGCTCACCGATAAGCTTCGGTCTCGGAGCTTTCTTAAATATGCTACAATGACATTTCAAGGCCCAAAGCGCCGTCCCGACACCACTGATAACTTGGATGGCGAACCGAACCGACGACGAGGGAGCCCCCATGACAGTCCATCGCGCCCTTTTGATTGTGATTCCGACCTTGTTGTCGGCATTGCCTGCTTATGGCCAAACTCAGCTTTGCCTGGACGCGGCATCTCTGGACCCCGCCGCAGAGCTAGAGGCCTCACCACGCGAGAATGTAGACGCGGAGCTTTTGGCGCTGTGGTCCAGCCGTGGGATCGCGGCCGACTCCGGCACTTACAACACGATCGTCGCGGATCTCGAAAGAATTGCTTTGCAGTATCCGGAGATTGCGGCCATACCCGCCAGCTTCAATGTCGTCCCCGACGGTCTCTTCGTGCGGTTTGTCGACGCGGCCACCCGAGACCAAGCAGAAGAGGGCGAGAATCCCGACTTCAACTGCCTCAATGAGCTTTTAGACCAAGACTTTGCCCAGTGGTACACCACCCTCGAAGAATGGGTCTATTTAGGATTCGACGGCAACTATCGGGTCGAAGAGCTGGCCGACCTTTACGGCCGCGTACCGGGGGTAAATTTCACCGAATTCAACTTCAATCTCTTGCTCGGAGATGCCGGCTGTTCTTACCAAGACGATACCGGCAAACGGACCTATTTCTTTGAGGAATGGTTCGTTTTATTCCCTTCGTCCGGACCGGTAAGGCTGGCGCGAGTGGATATCGACGGCGGCAACCTGAGCCTTGTCGAAGAACCTTATCCCTACGGTCCGGCCCTAGAACAGGAATACCTGGATTGCCAGGCGGGTCTTTTGGGCGGGCCCCAGGTGGTGGAGGTGCCGACGGCGTCGTCCGTGGCTTTGGGAATCCTGGCGGCCGTGCTCGCCGTGGCCGGGCTCTGGATCTCTCGTCGAAGCAAGGCTCCCTAGCCGTTCCGGTCAGATCAGGGAGTGCAGGAGACTTTCTTCATGGCAAAGTCGACGCCTTTTTCTTCATCCTTGACTTTGCCCTCAATGCGCGCCGCCAGGGTGCCGTCGTCTTTCAATTTGTAGATGATGCGTTGGGGAAAATCGTGATTGGGGTTTTCGAAAACGACCCCTCGTTTGTCCAGAAAAACCAGACCGAAGGCGGTTTTCCCTTGGCCGTTGGGAGAGGCGAAATAAACCACGCCCCCGTCTGAGGTTTCGTGGATGACCAAAAACTCATAGGCCACGGTTTTTGAGTCTTTGATCGTTCGGCCGGCACCCACCATGGAGCCGCCGGCCGGAACCGACCACTGCTCCCCCGATCCGGGCTCTCCGGAAACGCTGGCCCAACAGCCGGCGAGCCAAGCCAAATCTTCGACTTTGGCCTGCACAGGCGCATCGGCGGCGAAGGTCGGCAGGGCCGAGCACAACAAGAGCATCGAGCAGAACAACAGGGTCCAGGGAAGGTTCGAGACAGACAAACGGGAAAATCGGCGCATCATATTTCCTTTACTGAAAGAGACTGGGTCGACTCGACGACCCCGGCGTGGGACGAAGCATAGGCGACTCGGGCATCTGCGCACCAGTCCCAGGTGTTCGAGCGGCCTTTTCCGGGGCCGAGACGACGAGGATTCGCTGACTCAGAGCCGCGCCCTGCCCCCAGAACGCCACGGGGCAAGTGCGCGAGCGCCTCCGATCTTCTATCATCTTATCCATGCTCAAACCGTCTACGACCCAACTTCTTCAACCTGGTGTGATCCCTTTGCGAAGACAAACCTTGGGTGGATGGATCGCGATCGGCTTGCTGATGCTGGCGACGGCTCAGTCGGTCGTAGGTCAGAGCCATCGAATCCGTTTCGATCACTTGTCGATTTCTGAAGGGCTGTCCCAAGCCTCGGGCAATGCGATTATCCAGGACAGCCGTGGTTTCATGTGGTTCGGAACCGAGGACGGCCTCAACCGATTCGACGGTTATGAAATCGAGGTCTTCCGTCACGATCCCGACGATCCCACTTCCCTGGCCGACAACTACGTCACCGGCCTCTTTGAAGACGGCCAGAAACGGCTGTGGATCTTTTTTAATCAGCCCGGTTTGATCAGCATTTTCGACCTGGAAACCGAGCGTTTTCAACGCTTACAGCACGACCCCGACGATCCCGCTTCCTTGCCCCTCAGCTTCGTCAACAGCGGCGACAAAACGAACGATGGTTTCAGTTGGCTCGGATCCCCGCGCAACGGCGTGACCCGCATCGAGCTGAAGACCTTGAGCCTGGCTTCCGTCCGTCACGATCCAGAGGACCCTTCGAGCTTGGCGGACGACCGCATCGCCGGGATTCTGACCTCCCGAGACGGCGAGCTTTGGATTGCGACTCAATCCACGCTCCACCGCCGACTCACACCCAGCGAGGGTCCACCGGAAGGGGATTCCGAGCGCTTTGAACGGTTCTCCCTGGACGATCCGCCGACCGAGCCAGGCAGCCGACGATTCAACAACCTCATTGAAGATAGCGACGGCATGCTTTGGCTCGGCAGCCGCGGAGGCGGTCTCTATCGATTCGATCCGTCCAACGGGCAGGTCCAGATTTTTCTCGACCAAGGCAGCGAAGGCAGCGCGCGGCCGATCGCGGAGACCGGTGACGGCACCCTGTGGGTTGCAACCCACGAAGCGCTTGTGCGCTTCGACCGTCAGACTTTCGAGATCCGAAGCTACCGCCAAGATCCGGAGGATCCGCACAGCTTGGGCAGCGACCGCGTCAGGGATTTTCTCGAAGACAGCCAAGGGACGGTTTGGATCGGTACCGAAGGCGGCGGGCTCAACCGCTACGATCCGGACTTGGACGCGTTCATCGTTTATCGACATCAACCCGCGGATCCGGGCAGCCTGAGCAACGATTTTGTGCGTGCCCTTTACGAGGATCGCTCGGGCATTCTATGGATCGGCACCTTCGGCGCGGGCATCGATCGATTCAGCCGCGACAAACATAAATTCCGGCTTTATCGCCACGATCCGGCAGACCCCGAAACCCTCGACGGCAACACGATCTTTCCCGTCTACGAGGACTCCGACGGCATTTTGTGGGTAGGCACACTAGGCGGCGGACTCAACCGGTTCAGCCAAGACCGGCGACGGGTGGTGGCGCATCACCTCGAATCGCTGGAATTTTCACGCCCGTCGTGCCTCTTTGAAGACTCGGAAAAGCGCTTCTGGATCGGCACGTTCGGCAGCGGCTTGCTGCTCTTTGATCGCGATTCTGGAAAAGTGATCCGACGTCTGTCCCACGACCCGGACGACGAAACCAGCCTGCCCTCGAATTCGGTCAACTCCGTTTTCGAAGACAGCCAGGGACGGCTCTGGGTCGCCGCCGGGGGGTGGTCGTTATTCGATCCCGAGAGCGGTTTATTCAACGTTTATCTCAGGGATCGGCGGGCGGGCGGATCGCCCTTAAACGGTGTTCGCATCATCCATGAAGACCACCACGGCGAACTCTGGATTACCAACAGCCAAGGGCTCTCCCGTTACGACGAGCAGTCGGAGTCTTTCACCCAATTCTCCGCCGACCCCAGGGATCCACACAGCCTCAGCCATCCAAACATCATGGGTCTCTACGAAACCCCCGACGGACATTTCTGGGTCACCACCTACGGCGGCGGTCTCAATCGCTTTGATCCCAAAACCGGCAGGTCCGAGGTCATCACCACTAAGAACGGCTTGCCCAGCGACGCACTTTACGGCATCTTGCCCGACGACCAAGGCAATCTGTGGATCAGCAGCAATGGCGGCCTGGTGCGGCTCGATCCGAGCACCATGGCGATCACGACCTACGATGTGGACGACGGCTTGCAGTCGAATGAATTCAATGATCGCTCCTACTTCCGCAGCCGCACCGGCGAACTCTTCTTTGGCGGGGTCAACGGTCTCAACAGCTTTTTCCCGGACCAGCTGAAAAGTTCGGACTACCAGCCGCCGGTGGTCATCACCTCGTTGATCAAATCCGGCCTTCGGCAGAAGCTCGACCTATCTGCCGACGATGCCGAGCTGGTGGTTTCCTATAAAGAAAACTTTTTTTCCTTCGAATTCGCGTCCCTCGACTACTCCACCCCGGAAAAGAATCTTTACGCCTACAAACTCGAAGGCTTTGACGACGATTGGATCCAAGCCGGCAGCCGTCGATTCGCCGGTTATACCAACCTCGACGGCGGTCGATACGTTTTCAGGGTCCGTGGCACCAACAGCGATGGGGTCTGGAGCGAAAAAGACGCGTCGATTGCGGTGCGGGTCACCACGCCACCCTGGAAGACTTGGTGGGCCTATTGCCTCTACGCGTTGGCGTTGGTGGCCGCGGTGCTGGCCTATGTGCGTCACAAAACCGCGGTGCATCGCGAAGAAGTGCGACGTCAACGCAAAGAGACCGAACGGCTGCGCCAAATCGACCGCATGAAGGACGAGCTGCTGGCCAACACTTCCCACGAGTTGCGCACCCCCCTGAACGGCATCATCGGCATCACCCAAAGCCTGCTCGACGGCGCCACGGGCAAGCTGTCCCAAACCACCCGCTCCAATCTGGCGATGGTGGTGTCGTCTGGGCGTCGACTGGCCCATTTGGTCGACGACATCCTGGATTTTTCCAAACTGCGCCAACACCAAATCGAGCTGAGGCGGAGCGCCGTGAAGCTACGGGCGGTGGTCGACGACGTTTTGGCGTTGTCGCAACCCCTGCTGGCGGGCAAGGACCTGGAGCTGCTCAACGAGGTGCCCAAGGATTTACCCTTGATCGATGCCGACAGCAACCGCCTGCAGCAGATTTTTCACAACGTGGTCGGCAATGGGATCAAATTCACCAAGGCCGGCCGGGTGACCGTCTCGGCGCAGAGCCGGGACGACCAGGTGGTCATCACGGTGTCCGACACGGGCATCGGTATTCCAGCCGACCAAATCGACCGGGTCTTCCAATCCTTCGCCCAAGCGGACGGATCCACCGCCAGAACCTACGGCGGCACCGGCCTCGGCTTGACCATCACCCGCCGGTTGGTGGAGCTGCACGGCGGAAACATCCGCGTGGAGTCGGTGGAGGGCGAAGGCACAAGAGTCATCTTCAGCCTGCCCTGCTGCGTGGAATCCGAGGACGGAGCCGAGGAAACGGGCCATTTCGATGACGAACGGGCCATGCCCGAGCCCGTGCTCGCCCAAATTCGCGATCTCGAGTCCGTCGAACTCTTACCCTTCGATGGGCTGGAAGGCTCCCCCGACAACGGGGGCTTCGGTCCTGGCCACGGTGGTACCGGCAACGGCAATCGCCATGGCCATGGTCCCGACAGTCGACACGCCAATCGTCACAGTGTCGGAGCGGGCGTGATGATCGTCGACGACGAGCCGATCAACCTCCAAGTGATGCGCAACATCCTCTCCCTCGAAGGGTTCGCCATCAGCCAGGCCCACGACGGCCCCCAATGCCTGGCCCAGCTCGACGGCGGCGAAACGCCGAACATTATCCTGCTCGACGTCATGATGCCGGGCATGACCGGTTTCGAGGTCACGCGCGAAATCCGCAACCGCTATTCGGCCAACGACTTGCCGATATTGTTGGTGACGGCCAAGAATCAAGTCAGCGATTTGGAAAAGGGTTTGGCGTCGGGCGCCAACGATTATTTAACGAAACCTTTTTCGCGCAACGAGCTCTTGGCGCGCATGCGCACCCACCTGAGTCTGGCTCGGGCGCACACCATGGAAGCGGAGAATCAACGCAAAACCGAGGAGCTCGAGCAAGCGCGGATGATCCAGCTCTCCCTGCTGCCCAAGAGCCCGCCGGACCTGCCCTACCTCGACATCGCCGTGCACATGGAAACCGCTACCGAAGTCGGCGGAGATTATTACGACTTCTTCACCCAAGACGACGGCGCGCTCTACGTCGTCACCGGCGACGCCACCGGCCACGGCATCTCGGCCGGCATGGTGGTCTCCATGACCAAATCGGCCCTCAAAGCCCTCGACGTGCAATCCCCGCACTTGCTGCTGCACCAGCTCAATCAAGTCCTACGAGCGGTCAAATTGGAACGTATGCAAATGGCCTTGAACGTCACCTACTTGACCGACACCGAGATCGCCATCTCCTCCGCCGCCATGCCCCCGTCGTACCTTTATCGCCCGGGGCGCGGAGTCGAAGAAATCCTCCTGCCGGGCCTGCCCCTCGGCGCCATGCAACAAGCCGTCTACACCCTAAAAGTGCTCGAATTTCACCGCGACGACGTCTTGCTGCAAATCTCCGACGGCCTACCCGAACGAATCGGTGCCAACGACGACATGCTCGGCTACGACGCCATCGCCGAATGCCTAGAAGCCAACGGCAACCGCCCCGCCCAAGAAATTCTCGACGCCCTCCTAGAGCTGCACCGCGAATGGGCCGGCACACGCCCCCCGTCCGACGACATCACCGCCTTGGTGCTCAAGCGCCGGTAGGGATTGGGTGGCCGAGTTGTCTTTGGAAAGAACCGGCACCCAAGCCAACACTCAAGGGCTCTGCCGGCGCATTTCGTAGGGATCGTATTTGCCCAAGAACGTTCGACCAAAAACTGATTGTTTGTGTACCGGCGGTAGGAATAGAATTCCAACATGAATAGCAATCGGTCCTAGCAATCCGCCATCCTCCACAGAGAGGAGGGATCTCTTGAAGACCTTAATGTCTCGCGCTCTGCTAGTTCTTCTCTCGGCAGCGATTCCCGTTTTTTCCTTGGCCGCCCAGGACCCCAGCTCCGAAATTACCTTCGACACCATCCCGGAGAATGTCTCCGTCAATGGCGGCGGGGAGCCGATTAAGCTGGAGGGCGACGCCGTTTTATCGGGCTCAATATTAGTCAGCGGGCTTATCGAAACTGATGCTGGAATTCGCTTTCCTGATGCAACGGTTCAGGTCACCGCCGCCCCACAAAGTAAAGCCACGGCGAATCAGGGCCTCTACAGCAATATTATTGTCGCCTTCTCACCACCGCACGCCTACTCTGAGATCTGCTTCAAGAGCGGCGGATTCCAATTCGACGTGCACACGATCGGCGAGCCCACCGAAGGCGGCAACTGCTTGCCTGGGGATAGAGGTTTTATTGTCGAACGAACGGAACGAGAGGAGGGCGCAGTCGCGACTTGGGCACAGGCCCGGTCGACCTGCCTTGTTCACGAGATGCGACTCCTTGAACCCTTCGAATGGCAATTTGCCTGCGACAATGCAGGTTTATTGGAACTCGACAACATGGCAGAAGAGCAGTGGGAGTGGGCTTCTAACACCGTAACTCCCATTGTTTTCGAGATGACCGTTCCGGTCTTTGGCAACGGCCAATCATGCGCCGCTCTCTCGCGAGGGAGAACTGCAACCACCAATGACCTCCAAGACATCTTTGAGGTGCGTTGCGGCAGATAGCTGGGTCATCGAGACTAAATTTCTGGCACCCCCCTCGGCAAGGAGGCCTCTTTGAAGTCCAAAATACTGGCTCCCGTTTGGCTGATGGTTATTGGCGTTGCGTGCCTTGTTCAGCCTGGGTTTACCCAGGCCAGATCTTCCACTCCTGCCATTGACTCGACCCCGCCCAAGGCTCCCTTCGTTGCCGGGGGCGGGCAGCCTATTACCTTAGAAGGCGACACGGTCGTTTCCGGCCATTTGGCGACAAGTGGCCTCGTGGAAACAGATCTCGGTGTTCGCTTTGCCGACGGGTCGGTTCAAAGCGCTGCGAATCTGGATGGGAGCGCCACTGCGAACCAGGGTTTCTACAGCAATTCCATTGCAGCCTTTTCGCCACCGTTCGCCTACACCGAAATCTGCTTCAAAAATGTTGGAATCCAATTCGACATTCACTCGATCAGTGAGCCCACAGCCGGAGGGGACTGCCTCCCCGGTGACACAGGATTTGTGATCGAAAAAAAAGAACGCGGGGAGCATGTCACTCTATCGTGGACACAGGCTCGGGCTAACTGCCTGATGGACGACATGCGGCTATTGGAACCCTTTGAATGGCAAATCGCCTGCGCCAACGCGGGAACCTTCCAACTTGATGAATTGACCGACGTCCGAGGTGAGTGGGTTTCTAATACCGCAACCATCGTTCCATCCGAGGGCAACACAGCATTGATCGCCCCTGTCTCCGGGCGATTTACTTGTGTGTCATTCACCCCTGGGACGATAGCTAATACCTCGCACAACCAAAGCATGTATGAATGGCGTTGCGGTAGATAGTGCCAACGGTCAAGCTTTTTGGGTTGCGACTTCCCGGCCCCCGTTACCGAAGGGGCGATGCACACATCGGGCACCCGGCTGGAAACTCAGCTCACAAGTTACCCAAGGACGGAGGGCTTATCCCAAGCCAACACTCAAGGGCTCTGCCGACGCATTTCGTAGGGATCGAGGATGCCGTCGCTGCGTGGATGCCATTCGATACCTTTGGTTCCGGCCCAAAGCTTCATTTCCCAAATCAGCGGAATAGCGATGGCTTCGCGGTCGGCAGCATCGGAAATTCGTTTCAGCAGTTGGAGTCGGGTGCCTGGGTCTAGGGTCGATCCTGCGGCTTGGATCCAGGTATCGATTTCCGGGTCGGAAAATCGCGACTCGTTGTTCTGCCCTCGATGCCCAGCCGGGTCTTTGGTGTGCAGCAGGTGGTCGAAAACGTCGCCTAGGTCGTGGACGGAGTTGCTCCAGGCGATCAGGTACGCCGGGGCTTGGCCGCCTTCGATGTCTCGGATCAGATCATCCCAACCCTTCTGCCAATAATCTTTGTTGGCTTCCAATCGAAATCGACCGTCCGCAACCGGCCCGGCCCACCGATAGGGTCCAGTTCCGATCGGCTCCGTAATGCGATCCGGCGAGTCCGCCGGCACGATTGGCAGACCTGCCAGCTGGCGCAGCAGGAGCGGATCCACTCGATGAGTTTGGATTTCCAACGTGAAATCGTCGAGCGCTCGGATGGTTTGGATCGAGGCCAGCTTGCCTCGATGCTCGCCGGCCGGGAAGCTTTTGGCCCGTTCCAAGGCAAAAACTACATCGCGGCTGTTGAAGGCGCTGCCATCGTGAAATTGCCCGTCCTTCCGAAGCTCAAAACGATAGGTGTGCTCGCCTTGGAGCGACCAACTTGCCGCTAGGGCAGTTTCAACACTCCGTCGGGATCGATGGCCAGCAGCTGATCGTAGACCCCGGAGTAGAGCGAATCGACCATCAGCCAAGATCGATAGTGAGGGTCCGGCGGGTCGAATTGGTTGGCTAGCACGATTCTCAGAGCAGCCGACTCGGCCAGCGTCGGCGCGCTCAATGGGCTCGATGGGCTCGGCGGCTCCGCGGCGACTGGCGGTCCTCCGACCCACCAAGCGATGGACGCCAAAAACGCCCAGGCCAGAGCCTTGGAGACTCGTGGTTCCTTAGGTTTAACGTCAAGCCGTACAGACCAGTTTAAGATGCCACTCGCCGATTCGCTCTCGTGGCTATCGAGAGTACCCAAGTCTCTGAGGAATCCAGGAATCGGCCTATTCCATCGGTGATTCTGATTCAACATAGCTGTATCTTTGTCCTGTGGATTGAGCTCGATGGGGTGGTCTATTCAACATGGGCGACCAGAAATTATGTCTCAAAATCAGGCGTAACCATTCTAATAAAGACCTGCTCTTTTTGAGGCACCGAAAGAAGATCATCGTTTTTGGCGGGACGATTTCCTAAAAAATTCCCGCTCGATGCGAATAAAATCAAAGTGATATCACTATGGTATGCTATTGACGTCGAACACGGCGTCACCGGACGAGCGTAAAGCCATTCGACCGGTCTTTCGACCCCCGACCCGCCGCGCTTCTCTAAGTTTCGGCGAAGGAGCTACCGATGATTCGCGAAAAAGAATTCGTGCCTGTCCGCGGACTCTTGGCCCTGTGCCTGTTGATTCTCATGTCCCTAGGTATCGTTACTGCCTTTGTGGTGTTCGTCAGGATGGAGTATCCGCCCGGCTTGTTGGCCACAATCTTCGTCCTCTTGGTGAATATCCTCGGATATGTCGGCTTGTTCATGGTGTATCCGAACGAGGCCAAGGTGTTGATGCTCTTCGGCGACTACCGAGGGACCGCCAAACGCGCCGGATTGGCCTGGGCCAACCCCTTCTACCAAAAGGTCAAAATCTCCTCTCGGATCCGTAATTTCGAGACCGAGAAGCTCAAGGTCAACGACTCCACGGGCAATCCGGTCGAGATCGCCTCGGTGGTGGTTTGGAAGGTGGTGGACACCGCCGAAGCCCTATTCGAGGTCGACGATTTCGAGCATTTCGTGCGTGTTCAAAGTGAGGCGGCGCTGCGCAACCTCACTACCGACTACCCCTACGACGCCCACGAGGACGGCGAGATCGCCTTGGCCAGCCACACTTCCCACATCTCCGAGAAGTTGAAGGTCCATATCCGAGATCGTCTGGAGAAGGCCGGTGTGGAGGTGATCGAAGCGCGCATCAGCCATCTGGCCTACGCTCCTGAAATCGCTGCCGCCATGTTGCAGCGTCAACAGGCCAGTGCGGTGGTGGCCGCCAGGACCAAAATCGTGGAAGGTGCCGTGGGCATGGTGGAAATGGCTCTGGCACAGCTGGCCAAGGATGAGATCGTCGACCTGGACGAGCAAAGCCGAGCGGCCATGGTCTCCAATCTGCTGGTGGTGCTGTGCTCCGACCGTGCGGCCCAGCCGGTGGTCAATACGGGCACGCTGCATCACTGACGCGGTCCGCCGAACGCTGACTATTAACTCGGGAGCCGACTTTGGCCAAACGCAAGGCCTTTCCACTCCGCCTCGACCCCAAGCTTTATCGGATGCTCCAGAAGTGGTCCGCCGATGAGCTGCGCAGCGTCAACGGGCAGATGGAATATCTGCTCCGGCGCGCGGTGGTCGAGGCGGGTCGATGGAAAGATTCTACGGATGACGACGAGGAACAGAGCGACTAGCTCGGTTCCATCCAGAAATGCTTCTCGGTGGGTCGGCGCGGCGCCCTGCGGCCTGGGCGGCCTCCGGCTAGGCGCCCCCGGCTAGGCGCCCCCGACTAGGCGCCCCCGACTAGGCGCCCCCGACTAGGCGCCCCCGGCTACCGTTTGGGTCTTGCCCCTGACGGGGCTGCCCTGCATCTTTTCCGGGCCGTCCCCGCCAGGGGACAAGGGATTTCTAGCCTCGGAATTTATTCCGTGGCTGCGGCGAACGATATCGGTTTCGCATTTCCTCGCGGGCTTGAGGCCGAAGGCTTCGCTAGATCCCATCTCATCGACTGACTCGGCCGAAGGGAAGGGCGACGTGCTCGTTCGTCCGGCTCTCGGGATTGCCAGACGGCCGGCCCTCGGCACTACCCAAGACTCAAGGCGTGGTTTCGGACGATTTCAGTCGTTCGCTGAATTGACGGGCTTGCTCGAAGATCTGGTCTGGGTCGAGGGTGAGGAAGCGGCCGTTTTCCAACAGGATCCGGCCGTTGACTACGACCGATCGCACGTCCGAGCTCTTGGTGGAATAGACCAGGGACGAGAGTAGGTCGTAGAGCGGCTGTTGATGGGGGCCGTCTAAGCCGACGATCACGAGGTCTGCCTTTTTTCCCACCTCCAAAGAACCGATTTCATGATCCAAATCGATCGCTTCGGCCCCGCCGAGGGTGGCCATCCGGAAAGCCGTGCTGGCATCGATGACGGTGGGATCCAGCAGCTCCAGCTTGTGTAGCTTGGCCGCCGTATCGATCTCTTCCCACAGGTCGAGATCGTTGTTGGAGGCCGGGCCGTCGGTCCCTAAACCCACGGCCATACCGGCCTTCAGCATTTTCGGCACTGGCGACACCCCGGCTCCGAGCTTCATATTCGATTGGGGGCAATGGGCCGCGCCGACGCCGAGTTCGGCCATGCGAGCAATTTCCTCGTCGGTCGGCAAGACCACGTGGGCGGCGACGATCCGATCGTCGAGCAAACCCAGCTGGTCGAGGTAGTCGATCGGCCCCTTGTCGTGCAGCTTGCGGACGCTTTCCATTTCCGACGGATGCTCCGCCAGGTGGATCAAAACAGGCACGTCGTGTTTGGCGGCGATGGCGTGGGATTGAGCCAGGTGCTCGGCGGACACGGTGTACACCGCGTGGGGCGCGATGGCCGGCGTCACCAAGGGGTGGCCCTTCCAGGTTTCAATGAACGTTTCGGCGTAAGCCAGCGCGCCGTCCCAAGTTTTGTTGTCCGGGGCCGGGAAGTCGATCACAGTTTCCCCCAACAAAGCTCGAAGGCCACATTTCGCCGTTTCCTCGGCAATTGCATCTTCAAAATAGTACATGTCAACGAAGGTCGTGGTGCCCCCGCGGATCATCTCCAAACAGGCCAAGCGCGTGCCCACCCGGACCATTTCCTCGTCCACGTATTTCGCTTCGGCGGGAAAAATCACCTCTTGCAGCCAACGCATCAGCGGTAAATCGTCGGCCATACCGCGAAAGAGGGTCATGGGCACGTGGGTGTGGGTGTTGACCAGACCCGGCACGATCGCCCCGCCCTTCGCCGACAGGATCCGAGCCTGCGGATAATTGGCCTTGAGCTCAGCCGTGGTGCCGAGCGCTTCGATTCGCTCGCCGACTACCGCCACGGCACCGTTTTCGATCACCCGAGATTCGGCGTCCATGGTGACCACCCAGCCGTCGGTGATCAAGAGCGGCTGCTCGGGGTCTTGGGCCCGGTTCGAGATACCACCGTCCGAGATGCCACCGTTCGAGGCACCGCCCGTGCCATTGGGATGATTCGATTTGCCGGGCGCCTCTGCGGCGGGATCCTGCGGACCTCCACAAGCGCTCAGGAGCAGGATCAGGCAGGAGACGAAATAAAGAGCATGTCGCATGGCAGCGACTTTATCGCAAAGCGATATGATCCTTGTTGCCGACACCCTATTCCCCAGGTTTGACCAGGAGCACCATGGATCTCAAAGCCTTCTCGCAGCGCCTCGACAGAGTTGCCCAGGACTTCGAAGAGCGGTGGAAATCGAAGGGTTACGAGCCGACCGTCGGACCGGCGATCGCCGCGCAGGTCCTCCAATCCGCGGGTTTGCAAGAATTGGACGCCCACGGGCTGCTCAAGTGGGTCCTCGAATCTCGCCGTGATCTGCCCCTAAACCCGACTCCCAATGGGTTCAAGATCCACTCCGACCCACGATTCGAGATCGTGGCACACCTCTGGACGGACGACTTGAGCCTGCCCGGCCCCTTCGACGGCTGGGCAGCCCTGCAAGTGATGGGCGGCTCTATTTTGCAGGGAACCTTTGAATTCGAGGAATCAAAGCGCATTTCTGACCGTCTACGCTTAGGCCAATCCCGATTCGTCAGCGCCGAGCACCTAAAACCGGGCGATGTGGTGGAACTCTATTCGAGTCGGTCGATTTACGGTTATTGCTCCATAGAAAGCCCTTCCGTCACCCTGACCATCCGCTCAAAATCCTCCGACGACGTTCCGGATCTTGAAATGGTGCGGCCCCATCTGGCCGCCGCCACGCCGCCCGAGGCGATCGAAAATCGGTTGCGAGCCCTAGCCTGGATCGCCGAACTATCGCCGCCAGATTGGCTCGACGCCATGATTGAAATCTGTGCCCATCAAGACTTGGAAACCGTCTATTACAGCCTGCGAGCCGCCAGGGAGTCGGATCTGCCCATCCCGGATGCCCTGCTCGAAGCCGCCCTTCAGCACCATGGTCAAGACTTCGAGCGAGTCGTGGCCTCCTTGGACGACATCACGCGATATCAATTGCTGCGTGGAGCCCGACGGGAGTATCCGGATCCGGAATTGCGTTATTTCCTCGCGGCCCTCTTCTTGGCCGACCACCGAGACCAGGTGTTACAGCTGCTCACATCACGATTCGGAGCCGCGAAATCACCGGCAGCGGAACGGGCACGGGTCGGCAGATTCTTGGTCAAGCTGCTGATCGACGGCGATGGTCTGCCGGACGGTCTGCAACAGGCCCTGGGTGATCTCTGCGCGGGTTTTGATTTGGACCGAGCGGTAGCCGTCGTCGGGGCGGACCCAGAGGATGTGGACGACTTGCGGGATTTCCTACAGCAGGTTCTGGGGGCCATGGAAGAATCTGTGGTCTACCGCCCTCTAGCCGTCGATTGAGCATAGGTCCCAAACGTTGAGGCAGCCTTGAGCATGACCGAAATTCAAACCACCGCCCCACCGCGCATCGGCGTCAGCTCGTGTTTGTTGGGCGAGAAAGTCCGCTACAACGGCGGTCACACCCGCAACGACTTCATGCTCAACACCTTGGGGCGATGGGTTGAATGGGTGGCGGTTTGTCCCGAAGTGGAGATCGGCCTGGGCATCCCGCGGGAATCCCTGAGGCTGATCGGTGATCTCGACAAACCGCGCATGGTGGGCATCAAGAGCGGTGACGACCACACGGACACCATGGACGAATGGGCCGTCCCCCGCATCCAAGCCTTGCGTCAACAGCAGCTCGACGGATATATCTTCAAAAAGGGCAGCCCCAGCTGCGGTCTGTTTCGGGTCAAAGTTTACGGCGACCACAAGATCCCGATAGCCAAAGGACGAGGCATCTTCGCCCGTGCCCTGACCGAAGCCATGCCCCTGCTGCCGGCGGAAGAAGAGGGGCGATTGAACGACGCCCAGCTGAGGGAAAACTTCATCGAACGTATCTTCGCCCATCGGCGCTGGCGCCAATTGCTGGCTGAGCCGTCCCTGCGCGGCCTGATGGACCTGCAAGCGGATTTTAAGATGACCCTCATGGCCCACTCCCCCGCGGGTCAGCGGGAGCTCGGCCGCCTAGTGGCCGAAGGGCACGACCGTCCACTGGACCAACTATTCGACGAATACGGCCCTAAGTTCATGGAAGTGCTGGGCAAAATCGCGACGCCCAAGAGCCATACCAACGTGCTTCAGCACCTGATGGGTTTCTTAAAAAGCGCCCTGGACCCGGGAGATAAGGCGGAGCTGGTGGAAATCATCCACGAATATCGCTTGGGGCGCTTGCCTTTGATCGTTCCGATCACTTTGTTGAAGCACCACTTCCGACGCCATGAGACGCCGGAATGGTTGGGTCGGCAGGTTTATTTAAACCCTTATCCCAGCGAGCTGATGCTCAGGAATCAGATTTAGCTAGGGCCCGTCCAGAAATGCTATCGCGTGCGTCGGCCGGATGGCCTGCGGGCTAGACGCCCCCCGGCGTCGCTCCGAACTCGCTCCACCGGTGCTCGGGCGGTCGAGATGTGTGTGTGTGTCGGCTGAGATCTTTACCCCGAAGGGGTAGCATTTTAGAGCCCAGGACAAGCGAAGCGCCGTCCTGGGTTGCGGCGATCATCACGTCCCAAACCCCAACGGGGTTTTATAAACGATGGCATCACCCATGTGGGCTGAATCGCACGAACCACGTCTGTGCAAAGCATTTGTAGAACCCCTTCAGGGTTCGGGATTTGCGTGCCTGCAAACCCAGGGTGGCGCTTCGCTTACCCTGGGCTATGGAATTAAACCCCTTTGGGGTTAAAAGAAGACTATCTCGAGAATTTTTCCACAGGACGCAAAAAATTCTTGACTCAATTGTTCAAGAGTCGTTCAGAGGAAGCGCGCTATGGGAGGTTCTGTCCAGGTTTGCCGTTTGGAGCTCGGCGATCGACTCCTGGATATCCTCCAACGCCATCTCCATATGTTGAAGATGGGTGCGGAAAGACAGGACGCAGATGCGCAGCACAAATCGATCGCCTGCCACCAGGGTCGGGGTCAACATCACCCTCTGGCGTTGATTCACCAACTGCAAAAGGCGCCGATTGAGCGCGTTGAGCTGCTCGTCCTCGACGTTGGGTGGGGCATAGCGAAAGACCACCAACGACAGCTGTGGCTCGGCCACGATTTGCACGTCGGGCATCGCTCGCAAATGATCCGCGGCTAGGTGGGCCAGATCTAATTTTTCGTCCAGCTGACGCCGGAAAACATCGATCCCGTACATTTTGAGGGGCAACCAAACCCGCAAACCCCGAATGTCCCGCGAAAGCTCCGGGGAGATCTCACAGAAATCCACAAAACCCGGGTCGGCGTGGGCCGGCATGTAGTCGGCTTGGCTACCGTGGGTCCGTTTCAGGGCGGCTTGGTCCTTCACCAACAAGCAGCCGGTGCCGTAGGGCAGAAACAGGCCTTTGTGGGGATCCAGGGTAATGGAATCCGCCCGGCCAATGCCCCTCATGGCCTGCCGCCCTCTCTCGGTGAGCTGGAAGAACCCGCCGTAGGCTGCGTCGACGTGCAGCCAGAGCTTTTCTCGCTCCGCCAGATCAGCCAAAGCTGTCAGGGAGTCGACCGCGCCGGTATTGGTGGAGCCGGCATTGCCGACGACGAAGAAGGGCTGGAGCCCCGCAGCCCGGTCCTCTTCAATGCAACGGCTCAGGGCATCCAAGGACATGCGGAAGTTTTCGTCACAGGGAATAGAGCGTACGTTCCGTTCCGGAAAGCCGGCCAATTTCGAGGCCTTGAGCAACGAATGGTGGACTTGGTCGGAGGCGTAAAGAGTGCCCTTGAGAAAATTCTCCGGCAACAGCTCGCAGCGGGCCGTGGACAACGCGCTGAAATTGGCCATGGAGCCGCCGCTCGAAAGATATCCGCCGGAGGTCTCGGGCAGGCCCATCATGGCGCAAAACCACGACACCACATTGCTTTCCAACTGCACCAAAGCCGGTGAAGCCACCCACACCGTGATGTAGCTATTCACCACATTGGCGATCAGGGCGGCAATCGCCGATTGAGGCAAGCCACCGCCCGGGATATAAGCCAGGTATCCACCGCCGGCCGTGTTGAAAGTGCATGGAATCGCCTGATCGAAGAGCAGGCCCAGCAGCTCGTCGAACGGGGTTCCACGCTCGGGCAACGATTCCACCAAAGCCCTGGCCAGCTCGGCCCCGTCGGCCGTGCCGTCCATGGGTCGCTCGGGCAGAGCGTCGAGGAATTCCATCAACCTGGCACTGGTCTCTTCGATCAGCCGGCGCAGCTCGTCGCCCGAAAGCTCAAGGGGCGTTTCTAGGTCGGGAAGGGAAAGGAGAGAGGGAGAAGGGCTGGTTTGCATGGGCCGAAAAGTATCATCGAACCGCTTCATCCTAAATACGTGCGAGGGCAGGCGAGATTTATCCCCGCTTCGTCAGGCCTGGTGAGCCCTCCCCCCCCCCAACCCCCCTCTCCCGGGACGGGAGAGGGGGCTGAGGGCGACTTTGCAGCCTGTTGAGTTAGCGTCGATGGGAACGGGCTTGCCCCCGCCCGGGCGAGGCGAAGCCGAGCCACTTCTCAAGAAAGAGCGGGAGGGGGCAAGCCCCGACCCTACTTCAAGCTGTTTATAATCAATGGTTTGTGGAAGTTCCGAAACGCTCAGTTAGGTCTTCGCGACGAACTCAGTCGCCGGGGCTACAGACGCACTTCGCCGAAGTTTTGCACGGTGGAGCGTCGGCCGCTTGACACACTCCGCTCTTGGCACCTTGCCCACGACACCACAGGTTGCAGTTGAAGGTGTCGGGATGCCCGACATCGTTGCCGTGGGAATGAAGCTCGCCTTTCCCGGGGTTCGATTCCACCAGCAGCTCGTCGCTGAGGCAGGCTTCCCCGAACATCCGGCCATTGGGCTTGCCATCGGCGTCCGTTCCCAGATGGCAGCCTGCCACTCCCGGGGCAATCCCGTCGGTATCTTTCCACCACGTGGTGGGACCGTCAGAATTCTCGACCACCAACCTCGGACCCCAATCAGCTGGGATGTAGGTCACCGTGCCCATGGCTCCGCACATTCCTCTGGCTGCGTCAGAGGGAGGGTTGGCATCGCCGGCAGCCGAGAGCAATGCAGGACAGCAGAAAACCAGCAGGAAGGTGAAGATACGGGACATAGAATCTCCTTTTGGGGAACATATTTGCTGGGGTCCGACACCCGGCCCGGCGGCGCCAACGAAGAGCCGCCGAGCCGGGCGCCTAATTGATTTGGCCTGCGACTACGACGGCACGTCGAACTCGTGTCGACCGTCGGCATCGATGACGATCAGTTTTTCTACGGAGCCGGTTTTGAATTCATCGCGCACCTCAAGTTCCGTCGATGGGCCGCTGGGCTCTCCGAGGGGCGCTTCCAGCACCAGGCTATACTGACGGGTGGTGGCGCCTACGGATTCGATGTCGAGCCACGCTCGGTAGCCCTCTCCCGGCACTTGGACCCACGCGCTGATTTTGACGCCGTCGAAGGTTTTTTTGACCTCGTAACCGGCGGAATCCGGACTTCCGAGATCGAGCTTATGGCCGCCGTTTTCGATCCATCGACGAAAGATCGAAACCCATTCGTCGGGCCACGGGCCGCCGGTGGGATAGCTGGGCATGGGTGCCGACTTGTCGGACACCCGGCCCAGGATGGCTTCCCGTTTGGCCCAAACCGTGTCGTAGTCCCACAGATCGAGCCACGACATGTGCTCGTGATCGATCAAGCGGAACATCGGACGAATGTGGAGTTCCCAAACCGGCTCGCGATTGTTTTGGTTTTCTTCAGGCATTTCTTCTCCGATTATCGGTTACCGAGGCCCGGGTTAGTGAGGCCTTGGATACGAGCCGAGTCAAAAATCAACGCGTCCGCCGCCGGGGCTGCGGGCACCCGTTCGCCGTCGCGCACGGGATCCTCCGACGGCACCACCGCCACGGACACCTTCCACAGTTCACCCCCATGGAAGACCGAAAGAGCTTCGACTTCTTTGGTGAGATCAATCACCACGTCGACGTCCGGTCGAGCATGGTCGCCGTGTCCGCGCCAGATGGAGTAGAGGTCAAAGAGGTAGAGCTTGCGGAATTCCGGATCCCCGGGTCGGAAGCTCTCGGTGGCGGGATGCAGATACACCTCACCGCGATAGCTGACGTCCGCCGGCCGGGGCACGGAACCCAGGCGCAAGCTCACGGTTTGATCCACGCGCATGGGCACCAACAAGTCATGACTGCTGACCGCTTGGGGTGCGCGACCGCTGAGCATGCCGGCCGCGGGATGGCTGTCGAACGGCACCGCCCGGAAAGCGGTCACCCGCGCCGCCGCCGGAACCGATTCGTCCGGAGTGAATTCGTAGCGATAGTCGAGGGCCGCGGTGCTGACCGTGTCCTTAGGGGTCCACGGATCCGTGCCGTTTTGGGGATCTTTGAACAAACCACACAAGTGGCAATCCAAGCAGCTGTCGACCTCCGAGCTGGTCGAGCGACCCTGCCAGTTGTCCCACAGGAGGTCGATGAACGCGTGGAAGCTCCAGAAAATGGGATCCTCCGCAGCGGTCGTCGGGCTGCGCATGGCGCCACCGATATAGCGGCTGTGCATCTCGTTGTGGGAGGGGGACTCCAACGCGCCATAGGCCTTGTCTTCGCGATCCCTACAGATCGTGTCCTCGTTCGACTCACCGCCGAAATGGTAAGGACCCTGCCCCTTCCAGCCGGGCGCCTCGTCCAAGGTTTCGTTGATGATTCTCCAGGGGAAAGGCAAGGGCTCACAGCCGGAATCGTCGTCTGGGCGACAAATCTCCGTGGTCAGCCGTCCGCGGTGGTAGAGCACCGAATTGGGGTCCTCGAACATCGCCGGGTAGCGCACTCCCGACGGGGTTCGAGTCCAATCCCAATAGGGCACCGTGACCTCCGAGGTGCGCGGTGGATCGGACCGTCGCAAAGCATTTTCGAATTCGATCAAGTGGGCGCGGTGCCAGGGAAGGAACGAATCGCGAGCGTGCTCGCACGGTCCCACGGAACCGCTGTTGTGGAGCGCGGCGAAGTAGTCGTAGCCGTCCTTGCTGGTGGGATCTCGGTCGGAGATCTCCTTCAGCCGTCGCACGGCGTGCAGATAGTTTTCGAGCTCGTCCGGGTCCAGATCGTCGATGCTTTTGCGCACCCGAGACGGCTGGTAATCGGCTTCGTCCGACTCGGGAGTGGCCGTGCGCTCAAGGCTCGCAGTCACGGGCTCATGGCTCATGTGGGCGTGTCGACCGTCCGGCGGCGAGCCCGGCAGGCGCACTTCCACCAACTCCATCATGCCCTGATCCTCGTGGTCGAGGATGTGGCAATGCAGCACGAAGGTGCCGATGTATTTGGTGTAACGGGTCCGAATCTTGATCGGTGTGTCCTGACGCACCAAAAGCGTGTCACGCCAGACCCGTTGGGGCCGGCCATCGGGACCGAGGCGTTCGTGCTCGAAGGGATTGACGTGAATGTGGAACGGATGATTCACCCGCAGGGAGTTCAGGGTCCATTCCTCAGCCTTGCCCAGCTCCAATACCCGTCGGTGGTCGGGGCTGAACTCTCGCCCGTTGACCGTAAACTTGCCGCCACTGATGTTGAAAACCGCCTCTTGATAACCATCGATCCTCTCGATCGGCGGAAACGGCACGAATCGCTGTAAGGCCGCTTCGCTGGGCATTTGCATGACCACCGGAGGGCCTTCCACCACGATCTTGGCCAACGGTTGGCGAGCCTCGTCCACCGCCAGCAACGACCTGGACGCCGGGGTTTCGCCGTCGTAAAGAATGAATTCGGCCCGCAGTTGGCCGGGAGGCGGAGCCGTCGCCCGAATCAACACGTCGCTGCGATAACCCGGTTGAAGCTCCAGCCGGTTCCACGAGTCGATCCGACCCGTGACCAAACCGTCGACGGCGATTTCATTCAGCTGATGACCGTCGAGCACCAGCTCAAGGGTCTCGCGAACACCGGCGTGAATCATTCGCCAACGTTGAATCTCGCCCGGCCGCATATAAATGACCGGGAAGATCTGCCCATTGAGGGTCGTCTGGCGGTGGGAAGCGTCCCAAACGCCGGGTCCGAAGGATTCGTCGAAATCTTCGACCTCACCGTTTTTGTCGTAGGGAATCTGCTGGAAAACCAAGATCTGCTCGGTCATGCGCTCGATCTGCGGCAAGCGATCAATGCCGCCGCGCACGATCAGCGCACCCGCCAAACCGCTGCCGACTTGCATCGCCGTCGAGCCGTGGACGTGGGGGTGATACCAAAAGGTGCCCGCCGGATGATCCCGCGGAATCTTGATCTCGTTTTGAAATCTCCTGCCCGGCTGGACTTCCAACAACACATTGTCCGCATTGCCGGCCGGTGAGACATGCAAACCGTGGGTATGCAAATTCGTGCGGTTAAAACCATGGGGTTTGTTGATGTCGTCCGAAGGGGGCGGGGGATCCGGCGGCAGGTTATTGACCACGTCGACGTTCAAGGTATCGCCGGGAATCACCTCGAGGGTCGGGCCGGTCAACCGACCATCGTAGAGCCTGAGATTCGTTTCACAGCTCGCGATCGGCTGCTTGCTGTAGGCGAGGGTCAACCGTGCGTCGAGTTCGCCGTCGGCAGATCGAACCTCCGGTGGCAGACGCAATAGCTCGCCGCCGTATTTATCCACATTGATCGGTTTGTATTCACAACCCGGTTTGTCGGCCCAAAGCACTCCGGCACAACCCAAGGCGAGACAAACGAACACGGCGACACTTCGCATTTTCTTTGACATGAAGGCTCCTCCTGGCAGTGAATCCTTTGCGTGACCCGGAACCAGAGCGAAGGACGAACCTTCCGCACAGCGAGTCCGGCACACGCTTCCGAGCACGGATCAGCTCCGAGCTTCCACTAGCAATGGCTACAGAAATCTTGCCTTCTAGTATAAGCCAAGTTCCACCACTGGAAGCTTTCTTCGAGCCGGGTCAGAGCATGTCTTATATATTCGACAAAATATAAATATAACTTGACATTATGACGCACCACCTTTACGCTCCTTTTTGTCAAGCACACTTGACTTAATGCAAAGGAGACAAGACATGGAAAATTCATCTCGGGAGTCGTTCTGGGATCGGTGCGGGGGCTCAACTCCAAGAGATAGAGCCAATATGCGCAGGGTGGTGATCACCCTGCTCGGATGGGCTGTGGTGTTCGTTGGAGCGTCTAAGGGCATCAAAGGCGAGCTCGTGCCCCCGGGGCCGATTTCGTGGATCGTCGCCACCTTGCCGGTGATCGCCGGAATCCTCGCGGTCCTGGCCTATCGGCGGTTTCTCAACGAAGGCGATGAGCTTCAACGCATGGTGCAGCTTCAGGCCTTGGCCCTCGGCTTCGGCGGCAGCCTCTTTGCCATGGCCGGTTACCAGGTTTTCGTTCCCCTGGGAGCCCCGCCCGCAGACATCAACGACTTCATCGTTGTGATGTCGATCTTTTTCTCCCTCGGCAACATCCTCGGTTGGAGGCGATACCGGTGAAGAACAGACTCAAAGTGCTGCGTGCCGAGAACGATTGGACCCAGGCCCGACTCGCTCAGGAGCTCGAGGTCTCCCGTCAAACCGTCAACGCCATCGAAAAGGGCAAATACGATCCGAGTCTTTCGTTGGCCTTCAAAATCGCCCGATTATTCGGGCAGAGCATCGAGCAGATCTTCGTCCAAGAAGGTTGAACTCGGGGCCCTAGGTGCGGGCCCGAAATTTGACCAGGGCCAGGTCGGAGGGCGCGTAACAATCGCCGTTGTCCGGGCTGATCGTGGGCGACTGGGAGAGCTGCCAATCCCAGCCCTGGTGGAGGCGCCCCAATAGGTACATGAAGAAGGATGGACCGAATCCCATGTCGGCGGCCGCGCAGCGATAGGATCTCTCATGGGGCCCGAAGATGAAGATGTACTTCATCAGCTCGGGGGCGTCGTCGAAACGCTCCGGATTGAAAACGTGGGGTTTGGTAAACATTTTGTTGTAGTGGATGGAGCGCTTCAACACCAGCAAGGTGTCGCCCTTCTCGACCCGGTAGGTATTGCCGTCGCCACAGGGCAGGTCGAACGCGCTGATCGCTTGCCGATAGAAGAGCCGGGGACCGCTGAAAAGCCGGCTCGCTTCGACAAAAACTTTGCGCAAAACCGGCATCTCGCCCATGCCCCGGAGCGTCAGCTGGGTATCGCCGACCTCCTCGCGAATCGCTGCTGCCCAGTCGGGGCTCAAGGCCAGCTGGGCCAGAGTGCGGGACATCAAGGTGCTCAATCCCGCGGTATTGAATAGGGTCATGAAGGCGATCTGACGCAACGCGTCCTCATCGCTCAGCCCGGTTTCCTTGGCGATGCCGCGTATGTGGTCTGCGCGGGGCGCGGTGCGAAACATCTCGAACATGCGGTCGGCGGTCTGGATTCCGGATCTGCCCGGCCCGGCAAAGATGCCGAGCAGGCGGTTGATCAGCCACGAGCGGGTCTTCACTTCGACGGCCAACTTGGGCCACTTGGCGGCCTCGTCTAGATCGATATCGATATCCATCAACCACCGGCCCATGATTCTGCTGCCGACGCCGTTGAAGGTCGCGAACGGCACCGTGCCGCTAGACGCCCAATCGTTGGCGACTTGGTCGACGGTCGAAGCCAATACCTCGTCGAATCTGGGCAGGGCGTCTTTCAAGGCCGCGTCGATGAAGCGCCGGGAGCGAGCATTTTCAGCGTCCCGGGCAACCAGGGCCGGTTGGATCGGCCCGACGATTCGCGGGCGCAAGACGAGCGGGCCAAAACCGAGGTTACCGAGGCGGTCGCAGACGTCCTCGGGCGCCTCAAAGATGTGCGCCGCGGAAACAGGATCGGTTACCACGACGGTGGGCATGGCCAGATGGCTGAAGAACACCGGCGCACCGAACTCAGCGGCCTGCTCTTCGGGCCAGCTCAACGTATTGCTGTTGAAGAATTGTCCGAATTGGATGAAGCTTCTCAATGCGGACATGCGCGAACCTCGACCAGGAATCTCAAGCGCCTCGCTCATCATCGGCTCCTCTCTACCAGGCAGTACGCCTGGGTGCTGCGGGTTGCTGAAGACAATAGTTCTGCAAGAAAGGCCATTAGTTCTGCAAGAAAGCCCATTGGTTCTGCAGGAAAAGGCTTTTGAGCAATAGGACGCCCGGTCATACCTCGACGTTCGCGGGCCACTGGAACCGCTGTAGCGAATCGGGCTCGAGTTCCTCGACGAAATCGAGAATCGCCCGGCGGAAATCGACCAGCGCCACATTGCGCGGATCGGTCGCATCCCCACCGCCGAAGGGGAGGTCGGTCTCAATTCCCGGAAGCGGGATCAAGGACTCGTAGGGAGGCGAATAAACAAAGGTGAAATAGAAGTTCACCATCTCGCCGATGGTTTCCGTGTTGGGCAGGTAGGCGAGTAGGGTCTTGGTGTCGAATTCGAGGCTCGGCTCAGGGATCGTCGCGTTGTGGAGACACGCAGGAAAATTGGCGACGAAGGTCAGGGCCGGGTTCACGACGCGGTTCATCCGCCCTGAGCCGTGGACCGTGACGCGATAGAGCAAGCTGGTCAGCACTTTGACCAGTGCCGCCCGGTTGTCCATCGTCGGCAGGCCTCGGATATTGCCTTGTTTGGGATCGCCGGCGGCCGCCATCCAGGCCTGGAGCGCACTGTCGACGGCCACTGCTTGGTCGGTGAGGTAGGTCTTGTCGACGAAGACCTCAATATAGTCTTCCGTCGCCTTCCAGAGCTTCAGCATCTGGCCGGCAATGGGATATTTGTCCCACGGTTCCGAAACGGTGAAGTCGGCCTCGTGGATTCCGTTCTTCGCCATGGTGGTCTTCGGGTCATCATCGAAATACTCGCGGCCGTCGGCGTAGTCGTTGAGCAGTTCGACGAATTGCAGCGGCGAGGTAATCGAGGTCGGAGGGCCGGAACCCCAAGCCAACAGCAGGTCGGCGTCGAACGGGATCACGTACTTCGAATGGGGCTCGAGCAACTGGTAAAGCGCGCAGTTCTCGGGCAGGGTGTTGTACATGGTCATCTGCATGGCCGCCGTCACGATGTGCCAGTGGTACACGTGTCCGAGCCAGATCCCGTAGAGGGTGACGGAGACTTTCACCGCCTGGAGTGCGTATAACCATGCGCTGGTGGTCGCGTTCTCCTCGGTATAAATCTGCGCGCCGCTGCCCTTGTGGCCGGCCACCCGAACTGCCACCGGCGTTAGGTTCTTGTCGGGATCCTGCACCAGCAGAGTGACGGTGGCGGGAGTGAATCTGACGTGACCCTGGGCCACCCGCGGCTTCAGCTTCTCGAACATGCTGAAGTCGATGACGAAAAGCTTGCCGCTCTGGTACGCGGTTTCGAGGTCGTCGGCCCAGGCCTTTTTGAACGTCTGCTTCAAGCCGGCGATCCGGGAGCCGTCGACCTTTTCGACGATCAACAGGTTGTACGACAGTCCATACTCGGCCATCGTCGGCCAGAACAACCGGTTCGCGGTCGCCACGTCGGTCAACCCAGCTGCCCAGGTCTCGAGGTGGGGCCGGCCGAGCTTCCAGGCCTCAGGAAACGCCGTCCAAGACATGGCCCACTGCTTCGGGTCGTCGAGCGAAAGCGCCATGGGCGAGGGATGCAGCTTGGTCTCCACCACCTCTTCTACGTCCTCAAAAAGCTCCCTCAGCAGGGCTTCGAAGTCGCGATCCCCCCTCTTCAGCTTCTCGATCAACTCGAGCCGCATCTTCTTCACCCGCTCCGCCGACGTCTCCCTGGGGATGGGCTCGCCAGTCGGCGAGGTCTTGCCGTACATGAATTGGTAGCCCGTGGCGGTGTAGCCACCGATGGTGAAGGTGTGGGTCAATCCCTGCTTTGCCTGCTGGGTCTGCTCCTCGCGATTCAACAGCCTTACCGCAGTCTCCAGCATCTCCTTGATTTGGTACGGGATAGCGGGGACGTGCTTGAAAAACAGGTGCAGAAATCCGAGATGGGGAACGTGGTTTTTGGCCATGGGATCTCCTCGCCTTCGCCGGCAGAACGCCAGGGTATACGCCGTCGTTGGGCTCGCGGGATGGATGCACCCTCGACCTATACGGCATGACATGTGGGGACTGAGCTGCACGAAGGGTAACACAGCGAACGCCGCCCCCTCGTCTCCAGGGGGCGGTTTCTTCGCGCCGATTTTGCCAATGGGTCGGGTGAGGCTGTTAGCTACTCATTTGAGGATGTTGCTTTCAGAATGAAGGATGCCAAATCTTCTTTGTACTTCTTAAGCGACGGCGGGTGAAGGTACATCATGTGGCCCGCCTCGTAGTAGTCGACCTCGATCCGTTGACGCTGCTCCGCCGTGAGATCCATGTGCTCAATGGCGTATTCGGTCGCCACTTGGGGCGTCGCCAGGTCGTAATAACCTTGCTGAACCAACAATCCCATGTGCGGATTCAAGGCCATGGCACGGGCCAAATCCGCCGCGGTGTTGGGGTGGGGCAATTTAAAGCTCTTACCGGGTTGGGTGTGGGCCCAATCCCACTCCATCCAGAACCCGCCGGACACCTTGTAGTCCAGGTCCCGGCCAAAACCGAGCTCGGAGTGGTAGTAGTCGAGGAATGCCGCGGTGAAGGCGGGTCCGATGGCGGAGAACATCGGGTCGTAGGACATCTCTTCGCCGAGCAGGTTGAAGCTCGGTCCCAAGTAGCGGGAGTCGATGCGGCCCGTGGTTTGGCCGCGATCCCGGAGTAGCTCTTTGAGGAATTGACCATGGCTGACCCGCAGGTTGCCGCGATCCCAATACGCTTCGGACACTCCGGTATAGGTGGATAGCTTTGCCAACACTCGCTTGCGCTCGGCGTCACCCAATCGACTGCCTTTGAGCAGCGCGGGGGCGTATTCGTCGTAGGCAAAGGCTTTCACCTCGTCGATAAAGGCGGCCAAATCCGCGGGGCGATCCACCAGGGCTTCGTGGTACCAAGCCGTCGCCGCTAGGGTCGGCAGGTAGAGCACATGGGGAAGGTCGATGCCGATGCCGTCGGAGCCCGAATCCCAGCTCATGAACGGCGACACCAACACCACCCCATTGAAGGCCAGCCCATGGGTTTCCAGGAGGTCCAGCGCGACCCCTCCCGCGCGCATGCCGCCGTAGCTTTCCCCGAGCAGAATCTTCGGCGAGGACCATCGACCGTTGTGGGTGACATAGGCTTTGATAAAGCGCGACACCGAATCGATGTCTTGATCCACACCCCAAAAGTCCTTGTTGGTCGCTTCGCCCACCGGGCGGCTATAACCGGTGCCCACGGGATCGATCATCACCAAATCGGCGACGTCGAGGATGCTGTATTCGTTGTCCGCCAGGCGAAAGGGCGGGGCGGTGAAATCGGCATCCACCAGGTCCACCCGACGTGGACCCAAAACACCTAAATGCAACCAAATCGACGCCGAACCCGGGCCACCATTGAAGGCGAAGAGCAGCGGCCGGGTCGAGAGATCGTCAACCCCTTTGCGCACGTAGGCGGTGTATCCGAATTGCGCCGCCGGCTGGTCGGCCGCGTTATTGACGATCAAATATCCGGCGGTCGCCTCGTAGGCCATCGACTTTCCGGCGATGCTCACCTGGTGCTCAGTCACGGAAGCAGCCGCTTCCGGAACCGCCTTGGCGTCGGGCGCTTTGGCGTCGGGCGCTTTGGCGTCGGGCGGCACTTCTTCGGCCAGAATGGGCAGCGTGCCGAGGGTTAAAACAAACATCGTGAGCAGGGCCGAGCGGGCGGTGGATTTCATGGAACCTCCAACGGGCTAGGGGAAGAGTAAAGGGCCGGGCGGGTTGTCGGTCATGGACCGTCAACCCTCGGAAGATTTGATGATAACTCTTCCTACGAGTGACCCTCGGCCAGGTTTTTCAGTGCCAGGTTTTTCGGTGCCTGAGATCAAGATCCACCCGTACCAGGTAGATGTTCAAACGATCCACCCGTACCAGGTAGATGTTCAAACCGGTACGATCGACCCACCCGTACCAGGTAGATGTTCAAACCGGTACAGATCCACCCGTACCAGGTAGATGTTCAAACCGGTACCAGGTAGATGTTCAAGATCCACCCAAGATCCACCCAAGATCCACCCGTACCAGGTAGATGTCCAAACCGGGACTGGAACATAAAACCCCAGCCTATTTTTGAGAAATCTTCATGGCTGTGCAGAATTGGAAAGCTCTTTCGCGTCCAAACGATCTTAGGAGGGTAGGTATTGCGCCTGCTCAACATGGACACGAATGTAGGAGAGCCCCATGCCTAGGATTCCCAGAGTTTGGACCCGACGAGACGCCATCGTGGAGATCGTCAACCGCACTCTTCAAGGACGTCATCTGATCAAGCCGAGCCCCTTTTTCAATGCGATCATCATCGGCGCATTGGCAAAAGCTCAGCAGAAACATGGAGTTGAGATCTACTGCGGAGCCTTTGCCAATAACCACTTCCATCTTCTTCTGAAAGCAGAATCCGTGCGCGCCCAGGCAGGTTTCATGAGGGACTTCACTCGAAAGCTGTCCATCGAAAGTGGGATCGCCTACGACTGGCAAGGCACTACCTTTCCAGAGCGATATCGAAGCACGGAAGTTTCCGCGGAGCCGGAAGCCCAAATCGAAAGGCTGACCTACCTCCTACAGCACGGTACGAAAGAAAATTTGGTTGCCTCGCCGTCAGAATGGCCAGGTGTCCAGTTCTGCAATGCCCTAACCTCTGGAGAGGCCCTGAAAGGTATATGGATCAACAGATCGGCTTACTATCGGGCAAAACAGCGTGGCAAGGACGTCACACTCGATGATTTCACCGAGCACCTGGAGCTGAAGCTTTCGCCTTTACCCTGCTGGTGTGATCTCGATCACGAAACTCGCCAGGAGCTCGTAAAGGGTATCGTCCGCCAAATCGAGCAAGAAACCGCGCTGCGTCACACAAGGGAAAAGACTGAGCCCCTCGGCATAGCAGCGGTTCTCGGCGGAGATCCCCATTTTCGTCCTAAACAGCTACGCACACCGCCGAAACCCTATGTCCATGCGGCCAGCCGAAGGGTGCGGAGAGAAATGCGTGAAGCCCTCTCCCTGGTGGTCTCGGCTTATTCTCAAGCCGCGAGTCGACTACGAGCCGGCGACTTCTCGGTCCGCTTTCCAGAAAATACCTTTCCGTCGAGATTGCCGTTCGTAGAGCCGTCCGCAACCCCAGTCTGGATGCCGGGCTAATCACAACTCCTGTCTTCTGTTCATTGCCTCACACGATCGGAAACTCAAGGACCCTGCATTTGCGATTTTGGGTAAGGGCACCGCATGCCCAAATATATGAACTCGACCGCAGGCGTAAGGAATTTCTTTGGTCTACCCGTCACTTGAAACACCTTCATGGCACCACTTGGCCGGCACTTGAAACACCTTCATGGCACCACTTGGCCGGCAGCACTTGAAACACCTTCATGGCACCACTTGGCCGGGGTCCTCCACCCGGCCGGCGCGACGCAGCAGAAGCTTGTAGTCGGTCATGGATTGGCGCAAATCCGGATGCCCGGCCGGTAGCTGAGCTTCACGAGCTTCGATCGAGCGCAGGTAGTGGGATTCGGCTTCCTTGAGGTGGCCCACATCCCGGAGCACATTAGCCAATGCCCAATGGGCCCAGGCGGTCAAGAGATGATCGGCACCGAGCTTCTCTTGCCAAAGACCCAGAGCGGGTCGAAGCTGCGCTTCCGCGTCGTCCATTCGACCCATCTGCCAATAGAGCACGCCCAGCTCAGCCATGGGATTCGCCACAATCGGATGCTCGGGACCGAGGGCTTCGATGAAAGAGTCCCGCGCCCCGATGAAGGCGGCCTCGGCCGGTCCATATTCTTGGAGCTCTCGATAAAGAATGCCTAAATTGGACCTCCCCATGGCCACGGTCGTCGCCTTGGGCCCCAACGTCTGCTCTTGGATCGCCAGTGCCCGCTCCAGCAGCTGTTTGGCTTCGCGGAAGCGCTTCGCTTCGCCCAAACACGACGACAAATTATTCAATGAGTAGGCCAAACGTGGATCGAGGGGTTCGAGACGCCGTTCCCGAATCTCCAATGATCGCTGCAAATAGGGCGTGGCTTCGTCGCACCGCCCCCTCGCTTTCAGGAGATTTCCCAAGGCTTCCTGTGCTGCTGCCTCACTCTCGGGATCGCCTCCTAGCTCCGCAATCGCCAGCGCCCGACGGATCGGGGGCTCGGCCCGGTCGTGTTGGCCAGAGCGAAAAAGGATGACCCCCAGCTCGCGCTCGATCTCACCAACCCCGGGATGCTCGGCACCAAAGGCAGCTCGACGAATCTGGAGCGCTCGAATCGCAAACTCCTCAGCTTTTTCGTAATCCGCCAGCTCTCGCGAGATCACCGCCAATCGATAGAGGCTGTCGGCCACCTCGATGTGATTCGACGACAAATGTCGACTCCGCAAATCGAGAGCCGAGCTCACCAAGCGCTGAGCTTCTTGGGGAACCTGCAATTGGTTGTAGATGGTGCCGATGGTGTGCATCAACCTGGCACGGCGGAGAGGTTGGTCGGTAAGCTGTTTCTCGATCACCGCCGCGCCGCGATCCAGGATCTGACGGGCGGTGACTACTTCTCCGCCCGCCTCCCGGGGATCTGAAACTTCGAAAAGATCGACCAAGAATCCGGTGACCGCCTTGGCATCGAGCAATGCCTCACGGGTCTTTGCGGCTTCCTGGTTGGCTCGATCTGCTTCTTGGTTGGCCCGCAGCATCGAGTACGTGGTGCCGAAGATGCCGAGAATCAAGGCCAGCACAGCGAGCCCAGCGCCCAAAACCGCTGCTCGATGGCGACGCACGAAGCGCCCCGATCGATACCTGAGACTCGGCGGCCCCGCCGACACCGGCTCCAAGTCGAGATGTCGCCTCAGGTCCGCGGCCAGCTCCGTCGCTGAGCCGTACCGACGATCACGCTCTTTCGCCATCGCCTTGCCCACGATCCAGTCGAGATCCCCGCGCAATCGCCGCGATAAGGCACCCGGATCCAGCCGTCGACTGGCCGCGATCCGCTTCCGATCTGCCGGTACCAGGTTGATGAACCTGCGGCTCGGAAGATCCGGTTGCTCGTGGATGATCACCCGGATCATTTCCGCCAAGCTCGAACCCTGGGTCTTAAAAGGAGGTGAGCCCACCAATAGCTCATAGAGCATGACACCCAAGGCATAGACGTCCGTACGGGTGTCCACGTCCATTCCCGCCTCGGAGGTCACGTCGAACGCCTCTGGGCTCATATAGGTCGGGGTGCCGATGCCGAAGCGGGTCAGGAGGGTTTCTTCGGTCAACGGCTGATCCATCGCTTTGGCGATGCCGAAATCGATAATTTTCGGTGTGACCTCATCCTCCGAACCGACCACCAACACGTTGGACGGTTTGAGGTCCCGGTGCAAGATGCCCTTACGGTGGGCATGTTCCACCCCTTGGCAAATGCGGATCATCAGCTCCAACCTTTCCTCCAAGGTGGAGCATCGTTGCTCACAGAATCGCGTCAACGGCTGACCCGGCACGTTTTCCATGACGAAATATGGAAAGCCGTCGTCGGTGGTTCCCGCTTCAAAAATTTGCGCGATAGCCGGATGGGAAAGGCGTGCCATGGCCTGACGTTCAGCCGAGAATCGGGCCAGGGCTGATGGGCTGGTGAGGCTGGCGCGAATCAGCTTGATCGCCACAAAACGTTGCACCGGTTTCAGCTGCTCTGCCAAGTAGACACAGCCCATGCCGCCCTCGCCGAGCATCGTCAACACCCGGTAGGGACCAATGCGATCGGGCAGCTCCCGCCCCCCGTCCTCCGATCGACGACCCTCGGAGAGATCTCCCGATCCCGCGGCCTCGGTGGGCTCTTCGCCGTCGGCAACAGTCGGTGCGGCGGCCGGGGTGGGCGGACGCCAAGGCGACCGCCGCCCCAGCAGCACGGCGAGCGGCGGTGTCAGCGATCGGGGCTGCCGATTCCTATTCAGCAAGGTCGGAATTTCGGTGAGTTCGTCTTCGGCCGTGCTTTCGGTCTCCAAATCCTCGGACGGCCCCTGCTCGCCGGCCGATTCGCTCCGTCTGCCTCGGTCGTCCCGGCTCACTGTCGACTCCTCATTTCAACCATTGCATAGGGTAGCTAGAGCCCATCCAGAAATGGAATCTCGGTGGGCCGTCGCGGCGCCCTGCGCGCGTCGCTCCGAACTCGCGCCACCGCTGCAGTACCGTCGCAAATGCCTGATGTGTAACATCTTAAGCCGATCTATACGTTGTATCGCTCAGACACGCTCGCTGTCCGTGCTCGGCGCGCCGCGCCTTCTTGATCCTCGAAAAGGCTATAACTGGACAGGCCCTTGCTAGGGGCTGCTGTTCGACCACGCATTGGTGTCTCCGCCTTCGAAACCGTCACCGAAAAGCGTGTCTTCAGCCAACGAAATCGTGAACAGGCGAGCCGCATCAAATGACGAGCCGATCGGCTCACCCGCGGCGTCCACATCTTCACCCGACACCGAAACCACTCCGACATTACCGGCCCAATCGACCGCCTGCACGAAGTAGTAGGTGGTTCTTTCCACCTGCAGGTTCGCGCCGAACCGCCCTGGGCCCGTAGGTTCCATCTCGATCGACTGCCAGCCTCCGAGGCCCTCTTCGTTCACGTCTTGGGCGAAGGTTAGGTAAACGCGATAGATCCCGTCTCCCGAATCGGTAACCGGAACGTCAAAAGTCGCCGTGTCTCCGCTCAGCTGGTGGAAGCAATCGTCACCGACCAGCTCCACCAGGCAATCCGCCGTAAACGCGCCCAGCGTCGGCGACTGCCAATCCGACGAATTGGAGTAGAAATTGGTGAATTCCCGGGTCCGATAGAGCCATTGACTGAAGATCTCTTGGCGATCTCCGGGCGACGGCTCGCGCACCCCGCGGCGGATCGCGGCTCCCATCGGCGCGTTCATGGTGTCGAAGCGGCCGCCTCCGGATCCGCCGGCAAAGAATCCTACCGACGTCGGGGTATCGATGTTGATAAACGGCGTCGGGGTATCGATGTTGATAAACGGCGTCGGCGCGGGCCCCTCCTCTTCGTCGACTTCGGTTTCGGGATTGCCGATCACCGGATCGAAGCATGGGTGCACGGTGCCCAGCTCGTCGGTGCAACGGCTCGGATCCTGGGGATTGATTTCGTCCGGCTGAATCACCTCACCACCCCGGATCAGGACGCCGTGTAGCTCGGTGCCGAATAAGCGGGAATCAAAAGAGATCATGGGTTGGATGGGTTGCCCACTCTCGACGCTCGCCAAACGATCCAAGGTGAAGAACGTGCCCACCGCCTGCTCGCCCTTATCCCCCGAGCAAATCACCGACTCACCGTCGACGTCGGTGCACCAGTCGAATTGCACATAGGCTTCCTGCCAATCCTCGGTGCCGGGATCGCCGTCCGTATCTTGGCCTTGCTCGTACGCTTGGTAGGCAAAATCGAGGATTCGCAAGGTCGAGGTCCCCTTGGCAAGCAGACCCTTGGCCGGCAGACCCTTGGCCGGCAGACCCTCGTCCACACGCGCCGATTCGCCGGTCGATTCGCCGCTCGCGGGCCGATCGACTTCCACCACCGGAAGTTGGCGGATCCACCGATTCGAGTCCCACCGATGCTCTGTCCAACTGGGATCTCCAAGTCTCGGGCCTCGACTCGGCCCCTCAGCCTCGACTTTGCCGGACGCTTCGCCGGACGCAGCGCTCAGACGCACTTCATAGTTGGGGATGCCGAAAACCATGGCCTCGTGCAACACCTTATGATCGAAGGAGTCGAGCCGACTTTGACGCAGGAAATATTCCTGCTTGGCCAGGCGTAAGGCCTCGCCGACGGAGATCTGCCCGGCTCGGGTCATTTCCTGGGCCACCATCAGCACCAATTGCTCTCCCAAGCCCACTCCCTCCGAGAAACCCCAGCCATAACCGCCGTGACCGATCATCGCCGGGAAGGATCTGGCCGCTAGCAGCTCCGGCAGATCGAGTAGGAAGGCGGGATCGGTTTCGTCCGCGGCTCCCCCTTGATCTTCCACCGAAAAACCACTGTGACAACCCACTCCCACCAACACGCCGCCCCGATTGTGGACCAAAGCCGCTTCCATTTCTTCGGTGGTCAAAACCCCCGCGTCGCCGGTTTGGGCGGCTCCTTCCGCCCGATGATCCGCGTGGCCACTGATGAACGCGAGATCGGTGGGCTCAGTGGGCGGGACCCCGAAGAGTCGATCCAACAGATCCACATCGCTCCACAGAGCCACGCTTTGGCTCAGGCGGTCGAGTTCGGTTTCCCCCAAATCGAGGGTCGATTGCAACAAGCCGTGCACCGCGTCACCACCATCGGTCAGGAAGTCGTAACCGGTGGTCAGGGCTCGATCCACTACGGTCACCCCGTCTTGGGTGATGAACACATCGATCAAACCCAGGATCTGCTCCGGCGCTTCCACCAATCGGCCGACCGCCAGATCCGGTATCCACCAAGTGAACGAACTGCCGGGCACATCCGTGGTTTGCGACGCGCCATAAGGGGTGTCGGCCAAGTAGTGATCCCGGCAAACCGCCGCCATCACCGGGCTCTCGGTTTCGGCGCAGAACGCCTGGGGTGACGAGGCATCGTCGAGCAACCCGAAGCTCTGGAGTTCTTCGATGTAATTCGATTCCGGATACCGGGGAAGATCCTCGTCCATGCGCCAGAACGGAATGGACGAATCTCCTCCGACCAAAATCAGGTATTCCAGACGGGTGAAACTCTGGGAGATCTGCTCGAAGAGATAGGTTTGAATGCCCTCGGCCAGGGCGATCGCCTGCTGAATGTTGTCGTCCGCATCGGCGGTGTCCGCCGGTGACCACACGGTGCCGTCCCAAGCGGCATAGAGGGGATCGAGAGACGGCACGTTGGCCAGATCCAACACTTGACCGTCGATCTTGACGTGCGCAGCGAAGCTCGCCAGCGCCGCAGCCATGGCGTCCGCGTCGGAGGTGCCGAAACGGGCCTCTAGCCGATCCCGATGCCAGACGATCAACGTGCGAATCTCGTCGGAGTTGGCCTGGACCCAATAAAACGGGCTGTCGGAGGTATCGACGGCCGTATTGGGCCCACCGGGCTCGGGCCGTTGATCACGGGCAGTGACCTCCACCCGAACCGCTGTCGAAGTCAAATCCGGCACGGTCCACGTGCAGGACCGCGAATCCCCGTCGAGCACCTCGGCGCAGGTGATGGCGATCGGCCCGTCACCGGTTTCGTCGTTGTAATAGGCCACGTCGAAGCCCGCCAGACCGATATTGTCCGACGCCGACCAGGTGATGACCTGGGTCGAGCCGGAAGGCCAAGCCTCGCCGCCGTTCGGAGACAACACCTCGACCACCGGCGGGTCGCCGTCGACCACCTCGAGGGTCACAAAGGCCTCGTCGATCTGACCGTGAAGGTCGGTGACCGTCAAATCGAGCTGATAGGAGCCCGGCGCCGCGAGGCCGAAGCTCGCCAGATCCGATTCACGAATCTGAAAATTGGGCGATGCAAGATCGGAATTCTCGGCATTGCCGTCGGCGTTGAAATCCCAAGCAAAGGAGGCTCGGTCCCATAGATCGTGGTCGGCGACCCGATGATTGGCGACGCTGCCGTCCGAGGCGCTCAAGGCCCCGGCCGGCAAACGCCCGTCCCCCGCCGGCTCGCCGATCGAAATATCGTCGATCAACCAACCGATGCCGTTGTCGATCGCGCCTTGGCGCTCAAATACAAATCGCACCCGCCCTTGAACCGTCGGCCCGACGTATTCCGCCACCGGAATCACCAAACCGCGCCAAACCGCGCCGGTATCGTCCAACGGCATGGCATCCGGTTCGCTGCCGGTCTCTTGGGTCTGTAGGTCGATCGCCGCAGTGACCCAGGTAGCACCGTCGTCGTCGGAAAGTTCGATCCGCGCCGAGTCCTGCTCCGTGGGGTTGCCCACCTGATCGGTGCCGAGTAAATAACGCAGCTCGATCAACGACTCGTTATTGAACGTGAAGCTCTGATTGGAGGTCAGGGTAAAGGTGCCGTCGTCCCCTTGGTAGTGGCAAGCGCCCGGCTCGCCGAAACGCCACGCGCGAACCGGCGAACTGTAGTCACCCGCTCCTGAGCAAGCCCCCGCCGTCGACACACTCCACGACCCACTCGCCCCCAACTTTTGGCCGCCCTGCGCTTGAAGCTCGGTTCCGACGCTCCACATCTCGACGCCTTCGACATCGTCGAAAAACGCCGACGGCAAGTCGTGGCCCAAGTCGATCGTTTCGTTCGCGCCACCCAACAACACCTCGTTCTGCGGCAGGCCGTCGACCCTGAGGCTCGGGCTCGCCGTGGGTCGTGTATCGGTGTAATAGACCCCGAGGGAACCGGAGATCTCCGGCCGACCACCCCAAATCAGCATCTCCTCGCCGGTCCAAACCGCGCGGTGGCTTTGGGTTCCCGGCGGGGTCGAATCGTCGTCCGAAGTCGGAGTCCACAAACCCGATGCCGACTCGAACCGCGCCCCACTGCTCATGGCGACTTCGGGCACGGCTCCCACCTCACTGCTGACGTTGATGCGATCCACCCCGCCCCAGACGATCATCTCCACGCCATTCCACACCGCGGAGTGTTTGCAGCGCGAGTCGCCGTGGGTCGCCATCATCGTCGCCGACGGCACAGCAGGATCGATCTCGATGCCGTCCGCCAGGCACAGGTTGGCGTCGATGTAGGTGTCGGTGCCGCCCCAATTGATCATCCGGTCGCCGGCCCAAACGGCGCTGTGCCCCCAACGCGCCCCGTCGCCCCCGGCGGGCTCGAAGGCGGCGGACCAGGTGTCCAAAACGGGATCGTAGATCGCAGCGTCGTTGGTGGGGTCGCAAGAGCTGGGACAATCCGTCAAGCCGCCGAAGACCACCATCTCCGAGCCGGTCCAAACCGCCGTGTGCAGACCCCGCCCTTCGGGAGGTGTGCCACCGGTGGCGGTCCATTGGTCGAGGGCCGGATCGTAGGCCGCCCCGGACGACAACGAGTCCGTATCGCTGAACCCACCCCAAACGATCATATCCGTGCCCGTCCAAACCGCCGTGTGATCCGTTCGGGCAGCCGGTGGGCTCCCGCCGGTGGGCGACCAGCCGGCGGCTACCGGATCGTAAAGACCGCCGGTGCTCAACGGCAACCCAGCCTCATCCGCTCCACCCCAAACCACCATCTCCGAACCCGTCCACACCGCCGTGTGACCGCTTCGAGCATCCGGGGCATTGCCCCGTGGAACCGACGACCAACGATCGAGCATCGGGTCGTAGATCGCACCTTGTCTTTCGATGGCGTGACTCTCGCCACCCCAGGCGATCAGCTCCGAACCCGTCCACACCGCCGTATGTCCGCGCCCGGCCACAAACGGCGGCTCGGGCATGGATAACCACGTGCTCGACGCCGGCGTATCCCAATCCGGCTGCAGGCGATTACCGGTGGACGCGACATCCACGGGCCGAGACGGTGAGCCCGAGGGCGGCACGTCCTGGGCTCCGCCCCAGATGATCATCTCCGAGCCGGTCCAAACCCCGAAGTGGCCGAAACGGGCGGACGGAGCGCTCGGGTCGACCGGGATCGTCGACCACGAGGCGTCGAGGGTGTCGTAAATCAAGCCATTCCGTCTCGCCGTCAGGGAGCCGGCCATGCCGGTGACTCCGCCCCATAAGATCAACCTGCGGCCGGTCCAGACCATGCTCGAATAACGACGATCACCGGTGATCGGCGGTGCCGAAGGCTCCGACCAAGCCCCACCGGCGTAACGGGTGACCAATCTTCCGGTGGCCGGCTGTGCGACCCATAAGCTCTCGCCGGTCCAGAGGGCCCTCGGTGCCTCAAAGGGTGGCGACATCGCGCCCCCGCCCGACGGCTGCGGTAAAGAGGTATCCCAGAGGTCGGTGACCGGGTCGTAGGACGAGAAGGTCGTGGAATCTTCATCAGGGTTGATCCAGGACGAGCCGTCGAAACCACCCACCACCAACATCACGTCACCGGTCCAAACCGCCGCGGACCGGCCCCTGGCCGACGGTGGAGTCCCGCCCAAGGGCGTCCAACCGCTGAAGCTCGGATCGAATCTCGCACCGTCGTCCAACGGGTCATATTCGGGGATCAAGGGTGGCGGAAACTCGTCGCCGGGCCCCGGCACCAGACCACCCCAAACGATCATTTCCGAGCCCGTCCACACGGCAGAATGCTCGGTCCGAGCGCTCGGCGCGTCAGCTACGGGCGTGGCCACCCACCGATCCTCCACCGGATCGTAGACCCCGCCGGTGTTCAAGGCGATGAAATAGGGCGGATTCGTTTCCTCGCTCCACGTCTCCCCGCCCCAGACGATCATCTTTGCCCCGGTCCAAACCGCCGAATGAAACGCCCGTGGCTCGGGCGTCGAATCGTCCAGCCGGATTGGGGTCCACACATCGGTGACCGGATCGTAGGAAAAACCCCCGTTGGTCCACAAACCATCGCTCAGCTTGCCCGGCACCGCACCGCCCCAAACGATCAGCTCCGAGCCGGTCCAAATCGCCGACTGGCCCATCTTCGCTTGCGGACCTTGCGGCAGCTCGCGAGTCCAGGAATCGGGCTCGTCGATGCCGCTTCCCAGGATCTTGGGCAAGCGAATCTCGGGCACCACGGCCAAGGCCGATAGGTCAGTCGATGCAAAGAGATGCTTGGATTGCCGGTCGATCCAACGCTCAAAGGATTCGGTCTGCGTTTGGCCACCGTCTTGAGAACCGGCTTGGCCGCTGCCTTGAGGACCGTCTTGGCCTCCGGCTTGGCCGCCATCTTGAAGACCGTAGACCGCCCTCAGCCGCTGATCGACCAAATGGGGGCGAACCAACACCTCGGCGATCAACACCGGATCGTTGCCCAAGGCCGCGAAGGTCTGCCGCAACCGCTCGGGACGTCGGCTTTGGCGTGCCATGCGATCGAGCTCTTTCTGCAGCTCGACGTCGGGAATCATGATGCCCCAGCGCTGGTCCAGCAGAGCGGCTTTCCATCGCTGACGCTCGATTCGCTGTTCGAAAATTTGTCGCCCGTATCGCTTTTCAAAGCTGGACATGGGTGTCGTGCCCGCCGTGCCGTCGGCCGGGCCTTCGGCGCTTCGATCCTGATCGCGCAATCGCTCGACCCGCGACAGGGCGTCGACCAGCTCGTCGACAGCCGGGGCTTCGGTTCGCGACACCTGCGCGGCCGACGAAGAACCGGCCCCTGAGGTTTCGGCGGTCAAGGATACGGGAGCCCAGGCCGAGGAGCCCAGGAACAGGCACAGAATCCACAGCACCCGGGCGACCTGACCCTCAAGCTGAGATTTCGCCGCAAAAAAGAAATTTGAACCTACGACTCGACGCCGGGGACAACCCATGACTGCTCCTTTCGGCCATTCTACAGCCGGATCCGGAGCTCAATTGCTCCTATTTCCTTAAGCGAAAGATCCCCAGAAACCTTGTCAGATTGATTTCATAGACGGCTGAAACAGGACGATTGAGGCAAATCGGTATGAAATAATTCGCCTGCGGGCGCTTCAATTTCCCCTCGGCCTATCTGAACCCAGCCCTGAACCCAACGAGCGCCCATCACCGACCGACACCGGCCCCCGAGATTTCCTTGGACATTAGCCCTCGATCCCGCGCCCTGCACCTCTTTGCCCTGAGCGCCCTGGCGGTGGCTCAGCCCCTCTTCGACCTGCTGGCCCGCCAATCGACCTTCCTGGTCGCCCACCGGGCCGGACCCGCGGAGGTTTTCGGCCTAATCATCTTCTTCGGTCTCGCCTTGCCCGGTGCCCTGGCCGTGATCGGCGACATGTTGAGGCGGCTCAAACCCGTCGTCGGCGACCTTTACCAACTAGGAACGGTCGGCCTGCTCAGCGCGTTGCTTTGGCTGTCGATGTCCCAAAAATTGCTCGGCGGTGATTTCGCTTTGCTGCCCATGCTCATCGCAGTCGCGGTGGCGGGTCTGATCATCTACCTCTATCCGCGCCGGGAGGGTTTGCGCCTCTTCCTGTCGGTGCTGGCGATCGCCGCTCTCTTGGTGCCCGCCGGCTTCCTCAGCCAGACCTCTATTCGGCAACTCGCCTTCGGCACCGTCGGCGAGCCCACCGCAGATTCCGCCCATGACCCAAAAGACCTGCCACCGGTGGTTCTGCCACCGGTGGTGCTCATCGTCTTCGACGAATTTCCCCTCGCCTCGCTGATCGACGGCCAAGGAAACATTCTCGACGGTCGCTATCCGGCTTTCGCCCGCTTCGCCCAGCAGAGCCACTGGTTCCGCAACGCCACCGCCATCGCCGACGACACCCAATACGCCTTGCCGCCCATCCTGGCCGGCGTTTATCCTCGCGGATCCAAGCTGCCGAGCGCTCTGGACTATCCGAACAATCTCTTCACCCTGCTCGGGTCCAGCCATCGAATCCATGCCGAGGAAGTGATCAGCCGGTTGTGCCCGCCGGATCTCTGTCCGGACACCGCCAAACCGGAAGCCCGCCGACAAGCCCACAAACAGCTCGCCGAGGACCTGTGGGTGATCTACCAACGCATCGTCCTGCCCCGGAGCCTGGCTGAGACCCTTGAGGTGCCCGAGATCACCTCCGCTTGGCGCGACTTCGGGGCGCCGCCCATCCACGAATCGGATCTTTGGAAAGTGGAGCTGCCACCGACCCGGGTCGCCGCCGGCTTGGCCCAATTTCTCGACAGCCTCGACCCGCCCACCGAGCACGACCGTCCAGGTCTCTATTTCCTGCACAGCTTGCTGCCCCACATGCCTTGGATCTACACCCCCGGCGGCCGACAATACGCGCCGATGACCCGAGAGCACCCCGAGGGCACCGTCGACGAGGTCTGGAGCCTCGACCCTTGGCTGACCCGCTTGGGTCAACAGCAGCATTTGCTGCAAGTGGCGTATACGGACCGTGTGCTCGGCGACATCTTGGAGCGCTTGCGGCAGAACGGACTCTTCGACCGCTCCTTGATCGTGGTCACCGCCGACCACGGGGCCGCCTTTCGGCACGGCGATTCCCGGCGCCGACTCTCGCCGGAGAATTATTTCGAGATCCTGCCCGTGCCGCTGCTGATCAAAGAGCCCGGACAACGGCAAGGAATCGTGCACGATCAAAACGTCGAGCTGGTGGACATCTTGCCCACCGTCGCCGGAATTCTGGGCCTGAACACGACCTGGTCGTTCGACGGCACCGATGTCCTGGCACCGGATTTTGAGCCTCGCCCTCGAAAGTTGGCCATCGACCCGGGCAACGAACGGGCCTTCCCTCTCGAACCCGAGATGAAGCGGGTTTTCGACGTCGCGCAACGCCGCGTCGAGCTCTTCGGCCGCGATCTCGACAGCCTCTATGCACCCGGTATCCACCCCGAGCTGATCGGAAGCTCGGCAGACGGTTTCGAAACCATCGATTTGGAGGTCGAACTCGATCAGCCATGGCGGTATCGAGACGTGCGAGCCGACGGCTTCTTGCCCGCTCGTCTACGGGGTCGCCTGCCGACCGATGCCGAGCCGGAAGCCCTGGCAATCGCGGTGGACGGTCGAATTCGCGCCACCACCCGCAGCTTCAAGCTCGACGGCCAACACAGCTTTTCCGCCATGTTGCCGGACGCCGCGCTGACCCCCGGTTCCCATCAAATCGAGGTCTTGGTGATTCGGCAGGGTGAAGAACAGGGTGAAGAACAGGGTGAAGAACAGGGAAGCAGGCAGGGTAGCGAGCAGGCACCACCAGAGCTTCGGCGTGTCACCCTTATCCACTCGCCGGAATTCAGCCTGCAAGGCACCCAGCTGATCGACCCCGAAGGCCACCCACGACCGCTTTCGAGCAACATCCTGACCGGCTCCGTATGGTCCAACGACCTCGGCCTCGAAGGATGGGCTGCGGACCGACGTGCCGGTCAACCCGCCCAATACGTTTTGGTTTTCGACGGCACCGACCTCGTGGCATCCGCCCGCGTTGAGCTGGGCACCCCCCAACTCGATCACGAGAACCTGAAATTCTGCGGATTCCGCCTACCCCTGCCCCACATCGCGCCCGCAGACCGCAGCCGACTCACAATCGTCGCCCTCTCCGAGCATCACGCCGCCTTGCTGCCCTGGACCCCTTCGCCGTAAGCGAGCAAGATTCCTAAGCGGAGCCCTTCAAGGCACCCAAGAGGGCATCCAGCTCGAAATGATCGCCGGCGGCCGAGCTACGCTGCTCAAAAAGCAGCTCGCCACCCTTGGCGACGACAAAAGCGCCCCCCTGTTGAAAGGCATCACCCTGGACCATGCCCTGGCGGAAGCCGGCTTTCATGGCCCGGGCGCCGCTCAACACCATGCTGGGCCGGAACGTGGAGCTCACCGAGCGTTTCAGATCCGCCGCTTTATAGCTTCGCAATCCCGGGTCGGTGAGCAATCTAAACGTCAGATCCCGCTCCTCGGCGAAGGTCGCCGCTTGTTCTTTATTGCCGCTGCCGATCACGGTCAGCTCGGCACCGCTCGCTTCGATTTGGGGGTTGATGTCACGCAACTGCGCGACCTGCTCGCGGCAGAACATTCACCCAAAGTGTCGAACGAACACCAAAACCGCGGTTTTCTCCTGCCAAAGATCCCCCAATCGAACGGGTTGTCCTTCGAGATCGAGGGCGGTGATGTCTTCGAGGTCTTGCACGAGGCTCATGGTTGGGCTCCAAATTCTGGGAATGACCAGGGGGGGTTTGTGGATGATCGAGCGGCCACAGAACATGATCTCATACCGTTCAATAGGGCGACGGTTGATCAATCTCTGTCGATCAATCTCTGTCGATCAATCTTTGTTGATCAATCACTGAAGTGCCCGGAATCCGTTCCGCGAAACCTTCCACTGAAGCTTGAATCTCTTCCAAGGTCGGCAACGATTTCGAGGATGGAGCCACGATCGCAACTAGGGTTCGAGCGATCAGGGCGAGATCCGAAAAAGCCGTGCGCCGCCGTAAATAGTCACGATATCCCTTCAGCTTCCACGGTAAGAGCAGGTGCCGATAGAAATCTTCTCGGTCGCCCGGCGCTTGGGCCATCAATTGTTCCTCGTTGCGCAGGCGCAAGGTGACCGGATCCGTGAGACCCGGACGGGCGACCAGCACCTCTTGCCACAGGGGATCCTCTGGGTTGACGAATGCAGGCACCTCGGGTCGTGGGCCGACGAACGACATATCACCGACGACGATATTCCACAGCTCCGGCAGCTCGTCAATTTTGGTAGCGCGTAAGAACCTTCCCACCCGCGTGATCCGCGAGTCGCCCCGGGAGGTCACCTGCGGGCCCTGCCCCGACTCCGATCGCATGGAGCGAAATTTACGCAACAAAAATGGGCGTCCCCCGCGACCGATCCGCTCCTGGCGAAAAAGGATCGGTCCACGGGAACTCAAGGCCACGGCGAGGGCTGCGACCCACAGAATCGGCGACACGAGCACCAAGCCCAAGACAGCCAAGGGCGCTTCGACCCACCGGGGCAAACCCTGCCGAATCCCCGTTTGAGGCTTGAATCCGGTCACGGCCGACGACGGTGGCGAGCGCAGAGATTTTTGACCCCCCGAATGACCGCCGAAATTTCAGGCTCGGTCATCGCCGGGAAAATCGGTAGGCTGACCGTGCGACACCAGACCGCCGAAGCTTGGGGCAAATCCTCAGCCCGCCAGCCGAACTGCTCTCGATAGTAGGGGTGGAGATGCAGGGGACGCCAATGGACGGAAAAACCAATGCCCTGTTCCCGGAGCTGCTGCAAGAAGGTGTCTCGGTCGAGTTCCAGCCGGTCCAGGCGCAGACGAATTTGGTAGAGATGCCAGGAGTGAATGCGATCCGGTGGATTGGGCGGCAGCTCGAGTTCGTCGACGGTCGCCAGCTCGCGGGAGAACCGCTCGGCCACCGCCAAACGCTGCAAACGCATTTCCTCGGCGCGGGCCAATTGCTGCAACCCTAAAGCGGACGCAATATCGGTGAGGTTGTACTTATAACCCGGGGCCAGAATTCGATAATCCCAAGAGCCTTTGGACGAATAACGTCCCCACGCGTCGTTGGACAGGCCGTGCAAGGAGAGCGATCGCATTTGCGCCGCCAGCTCGGCGTCGTCGGTGGTCGCCATGCCCCCTTCGCCGGTGGTCAGCGTTTTATTGGCATAAAAGGAAAAGCAGCTCACTCGGGAAGTACCTTCGCCACATCGTTGCCAGGCTCGATCCCCTTCAGCTGGGCCGCTGGCCGAGCCTTCGGTCGAGCCTTGAGCAGCGGCGGGTCGCCAAGCGGCGGGAAAGGCGTGGGCGGCGTCTTCCACGCACCACAGACCGTGGCGCTCACAGAAAGCCTTCACCTCAAACATGTCGAGCATCAAACCCGCCACATGGACCGGAATCAGCCCCACGGGTTGGAGCTCGCGATTCACCGCCGACGGCAGCTCCCCGCGGCTCAAAGCCGCGAGCTTGCGCTCGGCGTCCGCCAGATCCAACGACAGGGTCACCGGATCACAATCCACCAGAATCGGCACGGCGCCGGCGTATCGGATCACCTCGGCGGTGGCGGCGAAGGTCATGGTGGGAATCAGCACCGCATGCTCGGGACCCAAACCCAAGGCCACCGTCGCCAAATGCAAAGCCGCGGTGCACGAATTCATGGCCACCGCGTGTCGGGCACCGACCGCCCGGGCAAATTCTTCTTCAAAACGAGCGGTTTTGGGGCCAGTCGTCAGCCAACCGGAGCGCAAGGTATCGACCACCTCCGCCACCTCGGCATCGGTCAGCTCGGGACGGAAAAACGGCACCTTCACGACTGGCTCCTCTTGCAAGATCATCGGTTGACGCGTCGCTCCAACCGTTCGGCTATCCAGTCGGCAAGGCGACTCAAACCGAAGGTCGAGAGCTGGTACCAGATCCTACGCCCCATCCAAGGCCACCGTCCATCGGTGCCGTTGGCGACGATGCCCGGATGGGCCCAAAGCCGACGCCAAATATTGAGACCCAAGCCGTGACGGGCACGCCGACGGGCCAAGTGGCGAGCCAAGACCAAGCGCGACAGGGAGACCGACGAGGGATCCTCGACCCGATTCCACAGCCACCGTTCCGTCGGCCGCAGCCGGCCCTTCAAGCCGTCGACCACCGCGCCGTTGGTGGGTTCGGCCCAAAGTCGATAGGTGACCTCCGCCGCCCACAGGACCGGCAGCTGCAAATCCAGACGATCCGCCTCGGCGACGATCGACTTGGCGAGCTGCGTCGGTCCGCGCCGGCCGATGCGCTCCAAATCCCGAAACCCGCCCGCCGCTCGGGGTGCTGGATCCAACCACAGGTGAACTGCCGCAACCAAAAACGCATGATCCAGTCGCAGACGTCGACCGATACCGGGCAAGGAGGCGTCGTCTAGGGACGCAGCCACCAGGTCTTCCGAAACATCCGGACCCACCAAGCCCCACAGCCGATAATGCAGCTCCAACAGGGCACCGGCCGAACTCCTCGCCTGCCACGCATATCCCTCCTGCCGAAGGTATAACTCGGCACGCGCACCGGAATTCAGCGGTTTCCAACCGGCGGCCAACAATCGGTCACGGGCGCGATCGAAATCCGCCCGGCTCACCAAGACGTCCAGATCCGACGTCGGCCGCTCCTCCGGGGGATCGTAAACCCGCACGCAGAGATCCATGCCCTTAATCGGAACCCAGGGGATGTCCCCCAAGTCCTCGGCCATTTGTGCCATGGCCGCTTCGAGATGCATTTGTTGAGCCGAGACCGCCCGCAGCCGGCGGCGCCAGATCTCATAGGTCGCCGGCCCCGGCTCCGAGCCCGAACTGGACACGCGCAAAGCCAACGCCGACGACACCCGATGACGGCGCGCCAGGGTGCCGTCCACATCCCGAGCCAGGAGATCCGCCAAGGCTTCTCGACTGGCGTCCGACGGCTCGTCCAACGCCGCCGCAATCTGCTGTAGATCCCGATCCATGATCACAGCCTAACCCGATTTCCAGCTCGCGGGGCTGCCGAGACGCCCTCCTGTGAAGCCTGGTCGAGACGGTTTGACCTCGGCGGCTGTAGAATGCCCGCCTGATCGAAAAACCAAGCCTGTTGGAGGAGCCCCCAGTGCGCCGAACGCCGAGATGTTTACCGAGATTTTCGACGACCTTCCCCTTCGCCCTCGCTCTTTTGCTCGGCGTGTTGATCCTGCTGTCCGCTCCAACTTGGGCGAAAGACAAAAAGAAGACCGACGACGAGCTCGATAAGGCCGACAAGCCCGAATCGACCCTCTCCGCCGGCACCTTCAGCGGTTTGAAGCTGCGAAATATCGGACCCGCGGTCACCTCCGGCCGGATCTCCGACATCGCCGTGCATCCCGAAGACTCGGATATTTTCTACGTCGCGGTCGCGTCCGGTGGCGTGTGGAAAACCACCAACCACGGCGTCACTTGGGACCCCATCTTCGACAGCCAAGGCTCCTATTCCATCGGCTGCATCAGCCTCGATCCCCACAATCCGAATGTGGTTTGGGTCGGCACCGGTGAGAACAACAGCCAACGCAGCGTCGGTTATGGGGACGGGGTCTACAAATCCCTCGACGGCGGGTCGTCCTGGACCCACATGGGTCTCGAAGCAAGCGAGCACATCGCCAAAATCATCGTCGATCCGCGGGATTCCGACGTGATTCTCGTCGCCTCCCAAGGGCCCTTGTGGTCAAAAGGCGGCGAGCGCGGTTTGTTCAAATCCGTCGACGGTGGCAAAACCTGGAAGCTCGCGCTCGAAATTTCCGAACACACCGGCGTGAGCGACCTGTTGATGGATCCGCGGGATCCCGACGTCTTGATCGCCGCGGCTTACCAACGCCGACGCCATGTTTGGACCTTGATCAACGGCGGACCGGAGAGCGGCCTGCACAAATCCACCGATGGCGGCGAGACCTGGCGGGAAATCAACGGCGGCTTGCCGTCCGGTGACATCGGCCGGATTGGCTTGGCCCAGAGCATCGACCGGCCGGACTCTCTCTACGCCATTGTCGAGGCGGCCGACGGCGGCGGTTTTTACCGCTCAAACGACCGAGGTGAAAGCTGGCATAAGCAGTCCGACTACGTGTCGGGCAGCCCCCAGTATTACCAAGAAATCGTCGCCGACCCCCACGATGCCGATCGCATCTACAGCATGGACACCTGGCTGCAAATGAGCCGGGACGGCGGCAAAACCTGGAGCGGCATCAACGAACGGTCCAAACACGTGGACAACCACGCCATGTGGATCGACCCCGACGACCCGGACCACCTTCTGGTCGGCTGTGACGGCGGCCTTTACGAATCGTGGGACCAAGCCCAGAGCTGGAAGTACTACGGCAACTTGCCGATCACTCAGTTTTATCGCCTGGCGGTGTCCAACGAGAGCCCGTTCTACCATGTCTACGGCGGCACCCAGGACAACTTCACCCTCGGCGGACCCGCGCGCACGAACAACGCCAACGGCATTCGCAACAGCGATTGGTTCGTGACCGTGGGCGGCGACGGATTCCAACCCCAGGTGGATCCCGAAAATCCGGACATCGTCTATTCCCAATGGCAACACGGCAATTTGGTGCGCTACGACCGGGCCAGTGGTGAGGTCACCCTGATTCAACCCCAAGCCGGCCCCGACGAAGCGCCTCTGGTGTGGAATTGGGACGCCCCCTTGCAGATCAGCCCCCACTCACCGACCCGCCTCTACTTCGGCGCCGATCGCCTCTTCCGATCCGACGATCGAGGCCAAAGCTGGACCGTCATTTCCGGCGACCTAACCCGCAATCTCGACCGCAACCTCCTGCCGGTGATGGATCGAGTTTGGTCCATCGACGCGGTGTCGAAGAATCGCTCCACGTCCATCTACGGCAATTTGGTCACCCTTTCCGAGTCCGCCCGGGTGGAAGGTTTGATCTACGTCGGCACCGACGACGGTCTGATCCAAGTGACGGAAAACGGCGGCGAGACCTGGCGCAAGATCGAGACCTTCCCCGGCGTGCCCGAGCGCACCTACGTCAATAGGGTACGGGCTTCACGCCATGATCCAGACACGGTTTTCGCCGCCTTCAACAACCACAAGATGGGCGATTTCAAGCCCTATTTGCTCAAGAGCACGGACCGGGGAAAAACCTGGAGTTCGATCGTCGGCAAGCATGACGGCGCCCTGCCCGAGCGCGGCTCGGTTTATGCCGTGGAGCAAGATCCCACCACCCCGGGCCTGCTCTTCGTCGGCACGGAATTCGGCGCCTTCTTCACCTTGGACGGCGGCCAGAGGTGGGTACAGCTCAAGGGCGGCCTGCCGACCGTGGCGATCCGCGATCTGGTGATCCAAGAGCCCCAAAATGACCTGGTGCTCGGCAGCTTCGGTCGCGGTTTCTACATCTTGGACGACCTCACACCCCTGCGTGAGGCTAGTGAACAAACCCTGGAAAACGACTTCGCCGCCTTCTCGATTCGCGACGCCTGGGCTTATCACCCGGCCGTGCCCCTCGGAGTGCCCGGCAAGTCGTTCCAAGGGGACGATCTCTACGTGGCGGAGAATCCGCCGTTCGGCGCGGTCTTTACCTACTATTTGAAAGACGGTCTCAAGACCCTGGAAGACCAACGCAAGGAGAAAGAAAAAGAAGCCGTGGAAGCCGAGGAACCCGTGGCCTATCCGAGCTGGGAAGAGCTGAGGGCGGAAAAGAATGAAGAGGCTCCTCGAGTCCTGCTCACCGTCCGCGATGCCGACGGCCACGTGGTTCGACGCCTTGAAGGACCCACCGGCTCGGGATTCCAGCGGGTCGCTTGGGATTTACGCTATCCGGCGCCGAACCCCATCGACCTCCACGCCCAAGAAAACTTCGACCCGTTCACCTCAGCCGTCCAAGGTCCGCCGGCGGTGCCAGGCACTTATTCCGTGAGCTTTCAGACCGTGGTTCGCGGCCAGATCACCGAGCACGGCGAACGCCCGTTCACGGTCAAGAGCTTGGGATGGGCGACCCTAGCCGCCGAGGATCGCGCAGCCGCAGCCGATTTCCATCAGCAGGCCGCGAGATTGCAACGGGCGGTGCTCGGGGCACTTTCCGCCCACGGCGAAGCTGCGGAGCGGGTGGCCCACGCCGCCAAGGCGGTGAGCGAAACTCCCGGGGCAGAGTTCGCGTGGTCCGAAGAGGTTGCCCAGCTCGAAGCTGAGCTTCGACGTTTGCAGATCGCTTTGGTCGGCGATGCGGTGGCCGCCAGGGCCTACGAGCCCACCCATCCGGGCATCAGCGGGCGTATCGGCCATGTGGTGGAAAGCTCGTGGTCGGTCTCGTCGGCCCCCACCCAAACCGCCCGCGAGGAATACCAGCGAGCGGCGGACCTCTTCGAGCCGGTGCTGACGGATTTGCGACGTTTGGTCGAACAAGACCTACCGGCTCTAGAGCACAAGCTCGAAGCCGCCGGCGCCCCATGGACGCCCGGTCGAGTGCCGTCTTGGACGAAGGAATAGTCGGAGGAATAGTCGGAGGAATAGCCAGTCCGAGGAATCGCTATTGAGAGAAGCTGAATTGCGTCCGACCCCAAGTCGACCCCAAGTCGACCCCAAGTCTCGACCCTGAGTCGGCTACAGGCCGATTACAAGAGTCGACTAGAAGGAGCCTCTATGTGTCTCCCAGGCAAGAAGAACCACCGACGAACAAACCGGTTGGCGGGGGTCCTCGCCGTCAACCTGTGGCTCGCTGCCACGTTCGCCCCGCAGCTGACGGCCCAAGCCCAGGCCTTGCCGGACCTACAGCTCAACGAGCTGTTGAGCGGGCTCGAAACACCCACGTCGTTGGCCCATGCCGGCGACGAACGGCTGTTCATCGGCCTGAGGGACGGTCGCATTTTGATCTTCGCCGATGGCGCCCTATCTCCGACCCCATTCCTGGATATCCGTGAGCGGGTGCGATTCGAAAATTCTCTCGACGGTTTTTATAGTTTCGCCTTTCACCCGAACTATGCCGAGACCGAATTTCTCTTCGTGCTCTACGTGAACCACGATTTGCAGACGGTGATCAGCCGCTTCGCGGTCTCCAAAGATCCCAACGTTGTGAATCCCGCCACCGAAGCCGTGCTGCTGACCCTCGATCAATCCGTGGGTCAGCACGACGGCAATCATCTGGTCTTCGGTCCCGATGGATTCCTCTACATCTCCACCGGTGACAGCGGACCCGGTTTCGACCCCCTCTGCCTGGCCCAGGACCTCGGCTCTCCCCAAGGCAAGATCCTGCGGATCGACGTCGACCAAGGCGCCGCAGCTCCGCCTTTCCACAGCGTTCCCCCATCCAACCCATTCGTCGGCGTGGAGGCTGCCGACGATGCAATCTGGGCATCCGGCCTACGCAACCCCTGGCGTTTTTCTTTCGACCGCGTGAGCGGCGATTTGTGGATCGGCGACGTCGGTGAAGACTCTCGGGAGGAAATCAACCTCCAATTTTCGGACGGCACGGGCGGCCAGAATTACGGTTGGAAAACCTTGGAAGGCACCCTCTGCCTCCAAAACGTAGCCGGCTGCGCCGTCGACCCGCCGACCTGCGATTCGGCCGATTACACGCCGCCGGTGTTGGAATACGAAACCGGTGAAAATTGCGCCGTGATCGGCGGGTTTGTTTACCGCGGAGGGGATATCCCCGGGCTCGATGGGGCCTATATTCACGGAGATTTTTGTAGCGGCACCCTCTGGGCCGCCGTGGCGGAAGGCGAGACCTGGAGCCAGGTGGACACCACCCTGAGAGCGCCGGCGGTGACGTCCTTCGGTGAGGACGCGTTGGGTCGGCTCTACGTCCTGACCACCGGAGGCAACCTATTCCGAATCGAAGCCGCCGGAGACGTCGGCTCTTGCGTGGAGAACGAGACCACCCTTTGCCTGAACGGCGGCAGATTCCGGACCCGAGCCACGTGGCGGGTAACGGGCGGTGAGCCGACTCCCGCCGAGGGCTCGAACCTAACCGGCGACGGCGGCTTTTTCTGGTTCTTCGGCGAGAACAACCCGGAACTCTTCGTCAAAGTCCTCGACGCTTGCAACCCGCCCTTTAACCACTATTGGGTATTCATCGCCGGATTGACCGACGTCGAAACCCAGATCGAGGTCTTTGACACCCAAACCGGCCAGGTCCAAATCTACGACAAGGCCTTGGGAGCCGTCTTTGATCCGGTCTACGACACCTTCGCCTTCCCGGATTGCCCGTAAGACAGCCTATCGCCGGGGTCCGTTCAGACATTCGACGCTCGGTCATGCCGGCGAAACCGGGCCCGTGGTGAGCCTCCCGCGGGCCTCTCGCCGCGGGCTGATAGACTGACCGCGTGAAAAAGCTCGTGCTCTTCGATATCGACGGCACCTTGCTGAGCTGCGGCCGGCAAGTGGGTCATATATTCCTCGAAGCCCTGTCGGAGACCTTCGGCTCGTTTCGCAAGCCCGAAAACCACAGCTTCGCCGGCAAAACCGATCCTCTTTTGGTGATCGAGCTGGTCCGCGGTGTGGGTTTGAATCTCAGCGAAATCCACTCCCGCCTCCCGGAAATGCGGGATCTCTACTTGCAAAAGCTGGAGCAACGGTTGGATCCCGCCGAAATGACGGTCCTTCCCGGTGTGGTCGAACTTTTGGAGCGCCTAAGCCGCCGGGACGATGTCGAGATCGGCTTGCTCACCGGCAATTGGCGTGACGGCGCGCGCATCAAGCTCGCACGCTTTGAACTCGAAAAATTCTTTTCGGTCGGGGCCTTTGGCGACGACGGTCTCGATCGTCGAGAGCTGGTGCCCGTCGCCCTCAATAGGGCCCGCCAAAGCGGCCACGCTTTTGAACCCTCCCACGTACTAATCGTCGGCGACACCCACCTCGACGTCGACTGCGCCCATGCCTCTGGCGTGCGCTGCCTGGCCGTGGCGACCGGTTTCACGGATGTCGACGGCCTCCGAAACGCCGGCGCAGATTGGGTCTTCCCCGATCTTCAGCAGGCCTCACTCCAATTCTCTCTCTTCCGTTGAGCCTTTCGGCCGGCCCATCGGCCCCGCCCATTCTCGGCCCTCAACGAGACCTCCCTGCGTTTCCCACCGAACAGTCGGTAGAAAACACATCAATCTTAATGATTCCCGTTATATTTCACCCCTAGAATAATCACAACGTCAGCCCCCACGTTGCTTCTATTCGAAAATTTGCCGAACGTCATTGATTCGAGCCAAAGCCCTTTCGCTCTGCGCCGGAATTCGATGTTCTCGACTCCATTCTATAGAGTCCCCTGTCATGAGCCGGGCGTTTTGCCCGGCTTCTTTTTTGAGCCTGACTTTTCGACCTGGTAAGGGCCAAATCTTCTTGAGCTTCACATTCCAGGTAGTAGAAAATATTTCGAATCTACTAAATGAGGTATCGCAAAGGCGAGGGGCCAGAGAAAGGGCATCTACGGTCAGAGTTCCAGGCCTGGAAGGAGGGGTGCTGCGCGGCAAAATCCGGGCAAAAAAAAGTGCTCCGAAGAACATGGAATTCCGGGAAGACCATGAAGAGCTTTGTCGGCCGCCCCTTGGAGTAAAACTGGGAAGCTCGGCGACCGTCGCCCGTGAATTTGGCCTTCGCGGAACTCCACGTTTCGGAGCCCGCTCTCTGCCCGGCTAAGTAAGCACACAACGTGCCGGCTTGGACAAAATGCCAGGCAGGCAGCCACAACCCAAATTAACCCAAATATTTTCAGTAGCTTAAGTAGCAGAATGGAAATTCCAGATCGCGATCGTTCAACACCACAGACGCATCATTGACCGATTTCGTACAGGGAAAACTCTGATCCCTTTGGATAGGTGACCGCATGCGGACACTTGCCCGAAAACGGTCAGGCTTACCGGGCTACCATCCCAGACTGTTAGGATCCGGCCATGAGCGGCTTCAGGATCTTTTCTCCTTTAAGGCTTCGACAACAACGGCTCGCCAAGCTTTTGATCCTCGCTGGGTTCGGGACGCTGTGCCTAGCCCCGATGGGGTCCGATGCCCAGACTCCGCCCACACAAACGATGCCCAAAAGCGGCTTTGAGCTGCTCGATCGAGTTGCGCGCCACTACCAAGGTCTTCAGGGCTGCCAAGGTCTTCAGAGCTACCAAGATCACGGAACGATCGAACGCGTGGACTCCCTCGGCAATCGACAGGAGCTGGAGGTCGAAACCCTGCTTCGACACGGTGACTTCGAACTCGTCCTGCGGATCGACGAAGGCAAGGCCTGGCGGCGAATTTGGCGTCGAGGCGATCGGATATTTGAATATGAGAGCACTTTGAATCAATTTCGCAAAGTGGACTCTCTAGCGGCAGCGATAGCCGCCGGCCTGGGCAACGACGGTTATGAGACCCTGATCGTGCCCTTGGCCTTGGCCGGCTCGCCAGAGCCCTTTGCGGACGTGCAGGCGGTCTCCCTCGAAGGTCGCGTGCCCTGCGCGAAGAACTCGAAAAACAACGCAGACGGTAAGGCAGACGGTAAGGCAGACGGCGATGCCGAGCTGTGCGACCGCCTCCTGCTTTCGCGCGACGGGGGTTTATTGGAAACCGAACTTTGGATCGACCCACGGCTCTGGATCCGCAGGATCGAGGTGAGCAAGGCTGCGCCGATCCTCAGCGCGCGTAAAACTCCCCGCTATGACCTACCCGACCGGCGACGCTCCGGTCGGTCGACGGTTACCGTGGTGCTCGATTCAATCCACACCCAGCCGCCGAGCCGGCCGCCGAGCACCAGTGAGTCGGCGGCGGATCTGGGCCAGGCGCCTTTCCAAACCGTCTTGGCGGAGCTGCCCAGCGACGCCCAAGAAGTTGAGAGTTGGCAGCAGCCGGAGAGCCCGACCGAAACCCAGCCGGGCTCCGAGCTGGAAACCTTCAGCGACCAAATCACCGTACGCCTGGTGCGCTTTCGCGTTTACGCCGTCGACCGTGCGGGCTCCCCCCTGCCGGATCTCGGCCCCGACGACTTCGAGGCCACCTGGGGCAAAAAGAGGCCTATCCCCGTGGTCGCGGTGCAATGGGTGGACGCGGATGCGCCCGAAGACCTGTCGCCCGGAGACCTGTCGCCGCTGGATCGCGCCGAGCTCAAAGCCTTGGGCGTGGAGCCGCCGACCGTCGGACGCCGGGTGGTGATCTTCGTGCAATCTGCGTTCGAATCCGTGCGCAAGAGCGGCCATCGACGCCTGTTGAATCGAACCGATGAGATTTTGGCAGCCCTCGGCTCCCAGGATCAGGTGGCGGTGGTGAGCTTCGACTCCCATTTGAAGCTTTGGTTGGATTGGTCCCGAAATCGGGACGAGATCGCCGAAGCCCTGCGCCAGACCGCCCTCGGTTTCGGCGCCCTGCCCAAGCTGAGGCACTCCGACGAACCCGCTGCCCTTTCCACTCACTGGGATTTTCGCCAAGCCAAGAAGGCCGCATCCCCGGAACGGGCCTTAGAACTCACCGCCCGCGCCATGGCCGAGGTTGCCGGGGAAAAGCTGATGATTTACTTGGGCTGGGGGCTCGGACGTTTCAGCCGGGAAGGAGTGCGCATGACCTCACAATACGGTCCAGCGGTCGAAGCGCTCGAAGCCGCACACACCTCGGTTTTCGTGCTCGACGTAACCGACGCGGACTACCACTCTCTCGAGGTCGGTTTACAAAGTGTGGCGGCGGCCACCGGCGGTGCTTACTATCGGACCCGCCACTTCGCCCAACAGTCGGTCCGACGCTTGGCATCCACCCTTTCCGGCCACTATCTCGTCACCCTCGACGGCTCCGCTTTGACCGCCGCGCAGGAAGAGCTGACCGGTCAGAGCCTGGATCTTCGTCTTATGAGACCAAAGAGTGAGCTGCTCGGCCCTCCTCTCGCCTTAGAATAGGATCACGATTGAATCCAAGACGAATTGAATCCTAGGCGGACCCGATCCTAGGCACACTCATCCTAGTGGACCCACCCTAGGAAAAACGTGCAATCCGAGTCCGACCGATGGTCAGTCACAGGGGCGGGAAAGGAAGCTATGCGGATCTCGGGCTTGCAGGAAATCACCATCGGCGTCGGCCACCTTCGTCGACAGGTGGATTTCTACGCCACCAACCTGGGCCTCCGGATCCGGAACCGAGGCATGATTCCTGCGGAGACCTGCCGACGACTTTGGCTGATCAACGAGCATTTGAACGTCGTGGTGCTGGGCCGCCAAGACTTGCCGAACAGCCTTCGTTTGAGGCTGATTCCGACCTTCGATTTGCCCGCCCGGCCCGATTTCGACATCACCCGCAACGGCCCCCTCGGCATCCTTTTCGGCACCGAGGACATTCTGCGTGCCTACTATCGATTGAGCGGCGCCGGGGTCGAATTCCATTCGCCGCCGGTGCCCGTGGGTCCGAAGGGCCCGCGCGCACGACGCCATGGTCGCTCGGTGGCCTTCGGCCGAGCCTACGACGGCGAGTACGTGGTTTTGGCCCAACCCGCACACGGCCCTTTGAAAGACGGCACCCTCTCGCCCTACTTCGGCGTCACCGAGCCTCTTGAAATTCAATTGGTGGTGTCCAACTTGGATCTGTGCAGCGAATTCCTGAGATACGGCTTGGGTTTCGATTCTCTTTTGCGCGCCCATCGAGACGGCGAGGCCCGAGAGAAGGCCATGGGTTTGGCCACCGGCTCGGCTTTTGAACTCGAAACCCTGAGAGACGGAGCCGGGCAGACCCGTATTTCCTTGCTGCGATTCCGGTCCGATCCTTTCCCGCAACCCGAGGCCCGACCGCCCAGTCGGGGCATCTGCGCCCTGCGTTTCGATTGCCTCGATCTCGAGCAGACCACCGCCGACTGTCTGCAAGCCGGCGGCCGGATCGTCACCCAACCGGTGACGATCGCCCACCCGGCCTTGGGAGAAGGACGAGCCACCACCCTCATGGCACCGTTCGGGGTGCTGATCGAACTCTGGCAAAGCGTCTGAGCGGGGGCAGCCGATCCGCATCACGGCGAACTCGTCCGCGCTTGCGCAATTCTCAGCCCTGAGACACGGCGGTCTCAAGATAGAGAATCTAAAGCGACAAAAGACGCTCGATCGCGGCCACATCCTCAGCCATCGAGCAGGCCAGAGACTCGTTAGCATTTTCAGCTCAACAACTTAGCTCCATTCCGAACGGCAGAGCAGAAAGCCGGCAAGGGTCTTGCTCTACTCCGAGTACACCCAAACATAGCTCCCCTGGCATCAGGGGACTCTGCCGAATGTATCGGCATCCCTACTCTAGACTCCGTTCGGGGTCCTTACAGAGGTATGTGATTGATGGAAAAGCTCGTTGTTTCCAGCCGAACCGTAGGTCTTCGCCTCGGGGCGCTTCTCGCCCTCGTGGTTTTGGTTTGCCCGCTGATCGCCCTGCCGGCTGCCGCGCAGAACGTCATCGGCGAGTACGTTTATGAAGAATACGGTACCCCCGACCATTACTACCCCCACGCCCGGCTCGACAAGAGCTTCCGACCCGGCGTAGGGCTCGAAAAACCGGCCGCCCAGCTCACCTGGTCGGACGTCATCGTTTTTCCCGGAGCTACCTACATCGCTCCCCATTTCTCCCTGCTGAATTTGCCACCGGGCGACGTTTTGGTGGTGCGCTCCGAAGACGGCAACCAACATTGGTCTTACACCGACCAAGGCCGTGTGGGCCTCGGTGTCTCCAAAGAAGGATTCTTCGCCACCCACATCAAAGGCGACACGGTGGTCTTGGAACTCTTCTCTGCCAATCCAGCGGCTGCTTTCGATAAAGCCCAACGTCCCGATCCCTGGGGCGTGCAAATCGACTACTTCGGCCGGGGTTATACCAACGACGAAATCGAAGCCTATTGGATCGCCGGGCATGGCGAGGCCATGCAGCTGCCGCCGCCGGAATTCATGAACGCAAAATCGATTTGCGGCACCGACGACTCGCGCGAGGCCAAGTGTTATCAGTCGAGCGAAGCCAGTGCTTACAACGAAGCTAGGGCCGTGGCCCGGTTGTTCAAAAACGGCAACGTGCATTGCACGGGTTGGTTGATCGGCTGCGAAGGTCACATCATGACCAACGAGCATTGCATCGGCAGCCAGAGCGAACTCAACAACATCGATTTCGAATTCATGGCCGAGGGTTCGTCCTGCTCCCAAGATTGCCGCAGCGGCGGCGCTTGCAGCGGCACCATTGAAGCCTCCGGCGGAACCTTGGTCTCCGTGGACGCCAACCTCGACTACGCCCTTGTGGATCCGCCGGGTACCGGCAATCTCTCCAACACCTACGGTTATTTGCAAGCGCGCAGCAGCGGTGCCACCGTGGGCGAGCGCATCTACATCGCCCAACATCCCGCGGGTTGGGGCAAACGCATCGCCATGGAGTCGTCCCACGCATCCGACGGCGGTTTTGCCAAGGTTTCCAGCACCACCGAAGGCCGTTGCGGCGGCTCGGGTTTTGACGTCGGCTATTTCGCCGACACCCAAGGCGGCTCCTCCGGCTCTCCCGTGCTCGGATATAACGACGACTTGGTCGTCGCCCTGCACCACTGCGGCGGTTGCGACAACCTAGGCGTTCCGATCGAAGCCGTGCTCGCCGACCTCGGCTCCAACACCCCCGCCTGTGCCACTGGCGGCGGTGGCGGTGGCGGCGGTGGTGGCGGTGGCGGCGGTGGTGGCGGTGGTGGTGGTGGTGGCGGACCTACCGTGCTGTCCAACGGCGTGCCGGTCACCGGCCTGTCCGGCTCCACCGGCAACGATCAATTCTTCACCCTCGCCGTGCCGGCCGGATCCTCGAACCTAAGCTTCGATATGTCCGGCGGCACCGGCGACGCCGACCTTTACGTGAAATTCGGCAGCGCACCCACGACCTCCAGCTACGATTGCCGCCCTTATGTCGGCGGCAACAGCGAGTCCTGCCCCATCGACCCCGCCCAAACCGGCACCTACCACGTCATGATCCGTGCCTACTCCACCTACTCCGGTGT
>CBDUGP010000028.1:0-84514 GCA_965366625.1 uncultured bacterium | reverse complement strand
CCGCTCGCAGCAGCATAGATACCCTTTGGACGGGAGCGGGTGATCGGTTACGCCCCTCAGCCTCCTCCTCTGAACGTGCCCTATTTATGAATTTTCGACCCGGCTGTACGAATCTGATTTATTTCACAGCACCGTACCCGCTTCTCCCTTCCCAACCTGCCTTTACGGCATGCTTAAAGCCCTTTGACAGGTTTCCCTCTGCGAAAGCTTTTAACGCTTCGTAGGCGTGGAGCGCAGCGCCCGTAAGACTCCCCACAGCAGCAATTGTGATGAGCAAAAAGGTAATCATCTTAACAGTCTCAACTAAGCCTTACGACTTCAGCGCTACGGCCGCCTGCTTAGCCAAGAGCAGACCTCCCTTGCCTTTCAGAACGATCGCAGCGCCCTTAGCCGCAGCCAGCAATTTCGCGCCTCCGAGAGCTTTAAAAAACAGAAGTAGGGTCATAGAGATCGGCTCAGGCATAATAAGTTTCAACCTCTTTCGATGAAGACTCTTGTCAAGTTCTGCTGTGCTCCGTGCCCTTTCTGGGACCGCCCTAGACAGAAACGCGACGAACAAAGCAGAAGAGGCTCACGTTTCGAGATCGCAGATCGAAGCCGGCCCCAAAGGGTACGCCGAAGCCCTCCCCAACAGAATTGACCCAGCCCGCTGCAAACGCTCGCGGCTGGGTCGTTGTCATGGGTTACAAGCCCGAGGGGATCTCGAAGGATTGACGTCTATTGCTGGGGACCGAAGTGCTCGAAACGGAAGGACGTCCCACCCACGAGGTCTTCTTTGGAGCGTTGCTCTGAGACGCAGGTTATAGACTCAGCCAGGACCGTTTTCGAGCTCGACCCTGAGGCTCAAGGAGTTGGGGGCCGCGATTCCGCCTTCGAGGCCCCGATGTCGACCAACGGCAAATCGACGAACGAGAGGGCATCGCGACGGCGGTCGATGGTGATTTTCAGCTCGCCGTCACTCGGTATTCTCGCGAAAGTGTCGGCGTCGGCCCCGGCGATGGCCAGCCGTAGGCGTTCGCCGGCTGCGATGCGGACGGAGGTAGGCCAGAGTCGGAGGGTCCATTGCTCGGTTTGCCCTTTCACCACGGGGAGCCCGTCGCTCACTTTGTAAGAGTGGTAGGGAGACTCTTGAGGAAAATAGGGGTTGCGTGTCAGCTTACGGTGGATTCCGCGCAGGCCGCCTTCGGTGAGGTAGCGACTGCGCCCATCAGGGTCGACGGCCTCTAGGTAGACGAAAACCGCGGCATCATCTCGATCGGCGGTCAGGCTCAGGGTGACCACCGGCGTGCCGGTGATTTGAAGGTCTTTTGCCAAAGGGGCGGTCGTATAGGTCAGCATGCGCTGATCCATGGCGCCGCGATCGTGCAGGTTCAACACCGGCTCACCCATTTGGGTCGTCCAGCGGTTGGCGGTGCCGGTCGACACTCCAAAGTCGACCCGATAGGTGTCTCGGCCGGACTCGGAGGTCGGGGTTTTTCGGGTTAAGGAGTGGGTGTCGTTGCAGTAGAAGCGTTGCCATTGGGAACCGGCGGGAGGCCAGATCTCGGAGTCGCGAAACGCTTCCTCACCGAGGTTGAAGTAGCGGTATTTGGGCCAACTCTCAACGCCGGACGGCTTGCCCTTGAGGTGGTGGTCGAAAAATTGCAGCCGCATGCGCATTTGCTCGTCGACACTGGGCACGGGGGGAAGGGGTTTCTCGCCGACCGAGAAGGGGCTGGCGTGGGCACCCCCACCGTGCATGGACGCGAGGATCACCACGTGTTGGGTATTGTCGAAGAAACGGCCACGCAAAAGCGCACCGTCCGCGGTGCCGGCATCGAGCCAGCTGGCGAGCACCAACATGGGCACGCCGGAGGCTTCGATCTCTTCTTTCCAACCCATGACCGAAGCGTCGGCCAAGCTCCACTTGCCCGAGCTGATTTGGTCGCGGAATTCGGCTTTGGTGATCACCTCAAAGACATTCGGATTTGAGGCGTGATCCCGAACCGCGGCAGCCCGGAGCCGGCCATCGGAGTCTTCGTCGACCCTCGCCACCAGCCCTCCGGCGGCCGGGTTGTTGGAATCGAGCAGCCCGACATAGTCGGACCACGTTTGGATGAAGCTCGCCGCCACCAGGCCGTAGGGCCGAGCGGGGCTGCGGAAGACGTCGAAGTCCGACCAGCCCGGGATCACCGCCCGGACCGCGGGATGCCCCGATGCCGGCAGCAGCTCAGCGGTGGTGCCGCTGTAGGACGTGCCGTAAGCGCCGACCCTACCGTTTGACCAACTCTGGGACACGACCCACTGCACGATGTCGTAACCGTCACGCACTTCTTCCGGCCCGTATTCCATAGGGCGGTTTCCGAACGAAGCGCCGGATCCCCGGACGTCGACCTTGACCACCGCATAACCATTTTCGAGGAAGAAGAGATCTAAGGTATTTCGCGGGGGATAGCGCTCGCCGGTCTCCGGGTTCTCCGCGCCACGCCAATAGCGGGTCAGCTCCAACAAAGCCGGCAGCTTCACATCCGGCGCGCGGTCGTTGGGCAGATGAACGTCGACCGCCAGGCGGATGCCGTCCCTCATGGGCACGTAAAACGACGAAGTCTCGACTCCTACCCCTTGCTCACTCGCGGCAAGGGGGGAGTCGATGGGAGATAGGCACCCGAAAAGCACGGCGACGAGCAGAAAGAGAGTTCGTGAAGGGAGTTTGCACATCATGCCAGCTCATACGTCGGAGGCGTTGAAGTGTTATTTCGAGGAGCTATCGGTCATGCCTTGGCTGTCGTGATCGGCAACACATTACCCGCCGCGGGTAGTGCACTCCCCAATTCTCGGGCCGGCACAAGCGCGCACGATACCCGAAAGAGATCATAAACTGTTGTGCTTAAAGCATATAAAGAAAGTTTTATCTTTGAGTGAACTTTGGCACAGTATTTGATCTTAACAAGGGTATGTCGTCATACATAGTGCCTCAGAATCTTGACGATTCACAGCTTCAAAGGAGAATCCCATGGTCACCAAGAAATCTCTCCCCGTTATTACCCTTGGTTTTTTTGCCTTGCTCGCAGCCGCGCCCGTGTTCGCGAACAGCAGCCCGAGCCCCTCGGAGAACCAAGAAAGCGCCGACGGCATCAACCAGCTCTTGGCGTCTCGCGCCTATGAGGTAGTCATCGAGGGCACGGGTATCACTGCACCGGAGGTGCACGTCGGTTATGAACGAGTACGCGGGGGCACGGTATTCTTCGAAATCCAGGCGAAGGACGGCGATGATGCATCCTTTGCTTCAATCCAGCTGATCGACGGCGCGCCGTTTTTCGGCTTCGAGGGCTCGTCCAACAGCGCTAGCGAGATCCCGTTCGATCAATTGGGTGGCTTCATGGTCGACGATTCGAATCGCTCGGTTTGCGGTGATCGAGACGTGGTCTTCGCCGCTGATGTGACCTTTGCGGACGGCAAAACAGATGTGCGATTCGTCGGCGCCGGCTTCTTGGCCGACGGCGTCGAGCCCGTAGCTGAGCGTCTGGCCAGCAGCAATACCAGCTGCCCCTTGGATCCCGACAGCGCTAAATGCCAAAACAACTCTGCGTGCGTGATCACCATCAGCATCGGCATCATTTCGTTCGACGTGGACGGCAAGTGTCTACCTCAATTCCCGTTCGGCTGGCCCTGCCTGTGCGACCCGCTGCCCCCCATTCGCCTCTCCACCTCTTCGGTGAAGGACGTGGCCTTGGGCAACCCGATCGAAGTCGGCGGGTTCTGATAACGATCTGAAATGACCGGATGAAGGGGGCAGCGATCTGATCGCTGCCCCCTTTTTCGCGTGTGCGCTCGACCCAATGGCCGACCTTGGGCTCCGAAGAGCCGGCGCGGAGGCCGAGCAAAAGCCCTGTCGACGTGTTTGTTTGTCGAATCAGGGGCTCTCGCAGGCCGGGCCGTAGGGATCGCCGTTGCCGTCAACAACCTGGGTGCAGGTGGCTTGTTGGGCCACGACCGGTCCGCCGTCGAGAACCGAGGTGGCGACCGCGAGGGTCGATAGATTCGCGTAGATGGTGTTGATCTGGCCCGAGACTCTCGAGCCGGTGACTTTAATACCGACTCCCCTTTGACCGATGCGGATCTCCGTGGCTCGTATGCCGTAGTGATCCCCGTGGATCCGGCTGCCTTTGGCGTCCAACCAGGTTTCTTCGTAGAGGTATGAATCCTCGTCGACGATGCCGATGTCTTCGCCGCCGCCGTAGCTCAGGGCACCGTGACGCCCCAAGCTGAGACGTCGCCACTTTCGAAGCCGTCGGCGAAGAGTGGACACTCGGCGCCGATCGATGGATTGGCGTCGTCACAGTCCTGGTCCGCGCACACCCCATCGCCGTCGCCGTCACCGGTCTCGTTGTCTCCCAAGCATAGATCGCAGGCGTCGCCGAAGCCGTCGCTATCGCTGTCTGTTTGGTCCGGATTGACGTCCGCTGGGCAATTGTCGATGCCGTCCTCGACGCCGTCGCCGGTGCCTTCATCGAGATCCCGCGACTCGTAGGCGCCCACGTCGCAGCCGTCGTCGGCGTTCGCCACGCCGAGGTCGTCAATGGGCCTGACCAGCTCTCGGCTATCCGAAGCGACCCCCGAGGCCGTGCAGCTGCCCGTATCGATTACCTCGCTACCGAGGATCACTGCGTGGGTCGGTAGGCACATGCCGTTGGGCAGCGGGGTCACGCAACCGTAGTCACCGAGGGGCAAAATCGACGGGACGACACCGACTTGATCGCCCGTGGCGGTGAAGGCGCAGGTGGTCGGCTCCACGACCGCGTTGTAGCCGAGGCTCGACACCAGGCTGCCCAGCTCCCCGCAATCTGAATTGGTCACCGTCCCGCCCGCGTCCGTCGTGTTCTGCTCGAGCAGTGACGAGCCGAGCGTCATCATCTCCGAAGCGAGGATACCGCCGCCCGTGGCCACGCCGTTGCCGGCACCACCTAGGCCTGCGACCGCCTCGTTGAGAGCGATCGTGGCGTGCTCTAAATGAAACTCGCCGTCGAGCTGCACGCCGCCGCCGAAAGCCGAGCCGCCCTGGCCGCTGGTGCTCTGGCCGGCCCGGGCCGTATTGCCCGAAATGGTCAAATGGCGCAGAGTCCCTTCGGAGGCGAGATAGAGACCACCTCCCTCGGCGTTGCCCCCGGCTCCCGCGTCCGAGTTTCCGCCGACCGCCGAGTTATCGACGAACGTGAGGCCGTCGGCCTGCTCGGCGATAGAAATGTGGGCTCCGCCGCCGGCCGCCGAGCCACCGTCGACCGGGCTCCCTTGGGCCAAGGCCCCGCCGACCGAGCTGCCGATCGCCGAGTTGTTGCTCAGCAGCACCCGGCTCATGGACTCCGCGTAGTCCACCAGAAGACCCCCGCCCTGAGCGTCTCCCCCGGCCCGAGCGATGTTGGATTCGAAAACGAGGTCATGCAGGATTTCAGCGTCGCTGCCCACGTAGAGCCCTCCCCCGTAGCCGGCGATGTCGCCTTCCGCAGTGTTCTCGACGAATTGGCTGGACGTCAGGCTCCGCAGGGAACCCGCTGCCAAAGCCCCGCCGAAGGCGTCATTCCCTCGAGCCGAGTTGCCCTGAAACAGGGTGCCCGAGACCGTGACGTCCGTTTCGAGAGCGGAGACGGCGCCGCCCTCGGCTTCGTCGGCGGAAATCGCGTGGTTGCTCCTGAAGGTGGAGTCGACGATGTCGAGCCGATTGAAGCCCGCGACCGCGCCGCCCTTGTCGGCGCAACCGCCGCGCAAGGTGACGCCTACCAGCTCCAGCCGACCTTCGGTTCCCGGTCCTATCTGGAGCAGACGAAATTCGTCGGGCCCATCCGGCACGTCGCAGCTGAGCCCCTCCGACCGCTCGATCACTGACCCCTCGCCGGCGCGGACGCTGATCGTGCTGGTGATGTCGGGGGTGCCGGCGAAGGCACCCAGGAGAAGTGTCGAGCGCACGGTATCGGCGACGGCGAGGTGGGTGTCAACGTCCAGCAGGAGGATGTCGTTGCCGATCGTCCCGTCAACGCAGCCGCCGACCGTGGCTCGATCGAGGTTCGCCGCTTCGATGGCATCTCCGAGGGTGCAGGAGCCGTCGACCACGATCACCTCCGACGCTTCGACGGCGCCGACATCGCAGCGGGCGACCCCGTCGCCGTCGCCGTCCTGGGGTCGGTCGAAGCCCCGCTGATCGAAGTCGAGGTCGTTGCCGGACGTCTCAATGCAGTCGAGCACAGCGTCGATCGCCACGCTGCCGAAGCCGAGGTCGTGGGTCTCCGTGGGCCCACCGTTATCCGCCAGGGGCTCGAGCGCCAGGTCGTTCAGGGCCACCGTTTGGATGTCGGCGTCTTCGGCCGCGCAGCTGCCGTCGCTGTCCATGTTGACGCCGGCGGCGGCCAGCAGGCCGAGGTTCGTGCAATCGCCGCCGTCGCCGTTGCCTGCCATAATCGAGTTGTTGAGGATCAAAATACCGCCATTGCCGATGCCACCGCCACCCAACAAGCCGGTGGCCGAGTTGCCGGTGATCGTACAGGTATCGACCCGCATATCTCCGATATTGCCGATTCCTCCACCGCCCAGGCCGGTCGAGATATTGCCGGAGATCGTGCTGTTGCGAATGACGGTCCTCGTAGCCTTCGTGTTTCCGCCCGTGCCGATGCCCCCGCCGCCATCGCCGCCGGCCGTATTTTCGGAGATGGTGCTGCGCAGGATGGTCAGCTCACCACTGGATTGACCAATGGCACCGGCACCGCCGCCGCCGAAATTCCGGCGGAATGTGCTGTCTTCAATCAGCACCTGACCGTAGCTGAACAAACCCCCGGCGTAATCGAAGGCTTGGTTGTCTTCGATCACGACTCGGGTGAGTCTCAAGAGATCCCCGTCGGAGAAGATCGCGCCACCGTCGTTGGAGGAACCGTTGCCGTCGGCACAGCCGCCGCTCAACGTAAGGTCCCGCAAGGTCACATTCGCGCCTTGGATTTCGAAGATGCGAAATTCCCCCGTGTCTCGGGTGCCGTCGAGAAGGCATTCACCCGCGCGCTCGATCGTCGAGCCATTGCCGTTGATGGTGATCGTGCTCGTAATTAGAGGCAAGCCGTTTCTCGGGTTGCTCGGGTCGGCGTCGATGAGCACGTATTCTTCTGTGTCGCCCAGCTCAATGGTGTCGACTCCGGAGCCCGCCTCACAATTCGTATTGTCGACCTGGGCGTCGGCGAGGGCATTGCGGATCGCCTCGCGTAGGGAGCATAGGCCCTCGTCGGCGATGATCACCGCGTCGCCGTCGACGGCGATGGTGGCGGCGTCGAGCGGCGCGCCGGTGAAAAGGGTCGATGCCGGGAGCACGGCGAGGCTGAGGGCGAAAAGTCGACAGATGGAGGTTTTCTTCATCGTAGGTCCCCATAGTTTACGTATGTGAAAGTTACGTATGTGAAACGAGCTTCTCGGCGAGGAGAGGGCTGGAGAACCAGAGAGTAAAAAACCTTGCGTTGAGATTGCGTTGAGAACTCGAGAGCAAATCCTCTTGACGCGACCGGTGCTAAAGTGGCTCACCGATGTCGAACACGGACCTCTCAGCCGATCACACCGCTGCCGCAGGGACCCGCCTGCTCTTGATCGAGGACGACGCGCGCACTTCGGTCGCGCCTTGGTCGCCGCGCTCAACCACTCTCCACCGGGATCGGAGGTCGACATTCGTCTGACCGACGACGACGGCAAGTCTCGAATCGACGTCGAAGACCGAGGGCAAGGTATCGCCGCCGCCGATCTGCCCCCCTTCGATCGGATGTGGAGGGGCGACCGGAATCGAGCCCGCGACGAGGACCGGTTCGGGCTCGGGCTCTCGATCGCCGAGCGCCACGCCACCCTGCTCGGTGCGACGATCGAGGTGCGCTCCGAGCCCGGCAGTGGGTCGGTGTTTCTTTGGTTTTCCGTTGAGATGGAGGAGACGCAGACTTCCGCCAGAGCCTGCTATGGCTCGGCAGGAGCGAGGTGAAGACGCTTCAACTCCAGCTTTTCGTGCTCGGGCAAAGCGAAATTCCGCTGGTAGAGACTCGCTTCCCAAGAGCCGTAGCTAGGGTTGGCGAATAGGAACCATTTCGTTCCCCACATGGCCTGATGTTCCTCGGCGAGCTTACGACGAGGGCCCGGTGCCGACGCTTTGGCACCGGAGACGAAGTCGTTCAAATCGTCACCGAGCAGCAGAAGAATGCGATGGCTTTCCGCGATGGCTCGGCGGCGCGTGGTTTTGTCCGAAGTCCAACCGTTCTCCCCGCTCATCAAGACCACGTCCCGAGAGCCGTCGATCGGCATGTTCTCCATCTCTAGATTGCGCCGAGTCGCGGGCTCCTGATCGGCACCACGGTTGGTGACATAGAAAATAGTAACTCCTAATCTGTCGGCGAGGTGCAGAAAATCCTTGGCACCTTGAAGGGCCTCCGCCTCAGCTTTTTCCACCCACGGATTCCACGTTGCTGGTCCATAGGTCAGCCTTTCGGTGATCAGGCGAGCTTGAAAGGGAGAGTTATCGAGAATCGTTTCGTCGACATCGACGATTAGCGCCGGCGGCAGTCCGGCCATGTTCGTCGCATCCTGCTCAAGGGCTGCCGTCCACTGGGGATCCTTCAGGGCTTGCTCCAGGCGTAAGGACGCGAGCCGGAAAGTCTGCAGGGCGGCGGCCTGATATTCCGCCGAACTCTGTGCCCACAAGGCCGCGTCGAGCCCATGGTGGTCGAGGCAGGGTTCCCTGGCTCCTGCGGCAGAGCCTGCGGAAGTCGTGGTCTGCGGATTGTGGGCACAAGCCACAAGGAGAAGGGCCAGGAGGGTCGTCGGCCAGAAAGGTGTGACCAAAAAGGCGAATCGGTTTTGCAGCATCTACTCTTCCCGGAAAGTCTGATGGGCCTCGCGGCTCCAACATAAAGTCATCAACGTAAAGCCATAGGGGAGATGATTATGCCATTGTCGAAAAACGTGCCCGCCGGCACGATAAGGGGGGATCGACTCTGGTGCTCCCGGAATCGCCCACGGGTCACCCGCTCACTTGGCCCGAGAGTCCGGCCGTCAAAGAGACCAAGTCGCACGGCGCACGGCGCACGGCGGCTGGTGCCGGCGGCCGGTGCCACGCTCCACCGCCAGCATTTGGTCACCGGCGATTTCGAATTTGTGGAGATTGCCTTCGACTTTGAAGAGCAGATGTCCGGTGGGCAGGGTCGACCAGATCGAAGCCGCGGCGAGCAAGCTGAGCCGAAGAGTATTTCGAGGCCGTTTCCGCAGATCGAAGCGGCCACGGATCTGATGAGCTTTGTCCACATTTGATTCTCCTTGGTACCGAGCACTGAAGCGAAAGATTTTTCTTTCTGCCTTCTTTCACGAAGATCAGGGGAAAATCACGCAAACGCATTTGACCGAAAATATAAACGCCGACTCAGAAGAGCCGGCGCGGAGGCCGAGCAAAAGCCCTGTCGACGTGTTTGTTTGTCGAATCAGGGGCTCTCGCAGGCCGGGCCGTAGGGATCGCCGTTGCCGTCAACAACCTGGGTGCAGGTGGCTTGTTGGGCCACGACCGGTCCGCCGTCGAGAACCGAGGTGGCGACCGCGAGGGTCGATAGATTCGCGTAGATGGTGTTGATCTGGCCCGAGACTCTCGAGCCGGTGACTTTAATACCGACTCCCCTTTGACCGGTGTGGAACTCCGTGGCTCGAATGCCATAGTGATCCCCGTGGATCCGGCTGCCTTTGGCGTCCAACCAGGTTTCGTCATAAAGATATGAAGTCTCGTCAACGATGCCTATGTCTTCGCCGCCGCCGGACGCATAGATTTTCGTATTCGACATTCTCAGCCCTTCGGATAGCGACAAGCTCGACGCGTGAATGCCGATGTTCCGTAAGGCGGACCGGGTCACCGTGATGGAAACGTCCTGCAGCACCGACGTTGAATCGTGGTTGACCAACCCCCAGCCTTGCTGCCGACCCCCGACGAGGATTTCCACGTCGGTGAGGGTTGTGGACGCATAGAAGCAGCGGATTCCTCGGTCGCTGTGGCCGCCGTCGGAAATAATCGTGACGTCTTTGAGGTCCATGGTGGCGTCGTCGATGTGGAGGCCGATGCTGTTGAGCCCCGGCGGCGTTTCCGAGATTTGCGCCGGTCGGGTGAGCAAGGTCAGGGTCGTGAGGCGGGTATGGTCGGCCCCCAAAATCGTCGGCGCCAAGGGAATCGCGCTGGTGGATCCGTAACCTCGAATAATGGTCGCGGGCCGATCGACTCCGGCGATGTCGACATAAGACTTCATGATCAGGTAGTCACTACAGACGCCATAAACTCCCGGATTGAGAAGCACGAGATAGGTATTGTCCGGCCCCGCATCGAGAATTCCGTCCATGGTGTTTTGGAGGTTGTCGCCGTTGGAGCACGGCGTGCCGGTGGCGCTCAGGGTGATGGTGTGGTCGTAGGTCACATTGGGCAGCTGGGCAGCTGCGGGCTGTGAACCGCCACTCAGTGTGAACAAGACCCACGAGAACAGGATCGGGGTGAGCCAGTTGAGGGTGCTTGGACTATTCTGTCGAATCATGTCGACTCCTTTCGGTGGGTTGGGTATTTAGTACACAACCCACACGGCGGAATCCGAATGAAACTCCCTCAAATTTTTGTGCTCATTCTCACCGAACCCGACGCCTAGCAGGCTGTGGCGGAAGTCTCGCGCCGGCGAGAGCAGCGAATTTTTCGTCGAATCGAGGCGTGAAAACCGCAGGCGATTCGAGAATCGTCGAGGTTTTCCAACGAAGAGTCGGCGGAAAAGGCCGGGCCGCGCAGGCGCGCTCGCAGCGCGATGAGACTTTCACCACAGCCTGCTAGGAGCCCGGGGCCCAGGAGCATGAAGCTTGGAGGCGCCTATTTCGGAACCAAACATTGCATATTGTCGAAGCTCACCCCACCGCTGACCGATTGGCTCGTCGTTTCGGCGCCGAGTTGGAAATCCGTAATCAGCCTCGGACTTGGGACCCCAGTCCGATGTCCCGACTCGCAATTGGACCCGCCGACCTCGCAACTCTGCAACCAGAAATCCAACACGCCCGCCGACCAGCGGAAGTCGAGAGTAGCCGGAAAGCGCGAAACGGGTACCCAAGGGGAGGCTTGGGTGCCGCTGATCGCCTGGAGCTGATATCTCCCCGAAGATCGTCGGACCCAAAACTTGATCTCTCGCCCTTGGCTCGACCGGGCCGTGAAAATTCTGATTTTCGGCTCACCGACTCGAGCGGAAAAGTCGGCGTCGAGGCTGAATCGACAGGCGAGCTCGGAAACGGGCTCTGTCAACGCTCGATGGAGATAGGCCGGGCTCGCCGGCTCGGGTTGGACGCGCAAACCGAAAGAACCGGTATTCGCGGCTCCCGACTCGACCGACAACAGATCGGGACGCACAGCTTGCCAAGCCGGGCTCCAAGTCTGACTGGTCTCGAAACCGTCCAGCATTATCGAGGCGAGATCCGGCTCGTGACGCATCGTCTCCACGCTGACCTCATCGAAGTCAAAGCCCGGCCCGCCCAGGACATCCAGGGTGCCGAATCTGTGCTCGGGCCCTTGGGTGCGGGCGCTGATAAAGCCCTGTTGGGTGTCCGAGCAATTTCCTTCTGCTGCACTTGTGACCGACAAGGTCATGAGGTCCTGATTGCCGTCGAGCCCATGGAGGCGGCGGAGCACGATCTCATTGGCCTGATTGGCCACCAAGGGGCACCACTCCGTCGCTATGGTGGTTTCAAATCCCTGGCTCATGCCGAAGACACCGCCGACGGCCGCTGCTTCCGCACGAATCTCCCACAGGCCATGCTGCGCTCTCAGCCGCAACAACGACTCCGGAGCCGTGCCATCGAACCGACCCGTGGCGTAAATCACCGATTCCAGGATGGCCTCATAGCCCGAATTAGGAGGAGGCAGCGTGGGAGGACGAAGGGTGATTTCCGTCTCAACACCGTTGTTGCCACCCCCTTCGTGATCGGGCGGCTGGAACATGTTTAAACCACCCGAGAACCCGAACATGAGATAGGCATCCTCGATCTGACCTGATGCCACTCGAAATCCATGGGTTCCTTCCAGAATCGCGCCTCCTGTCCATTCAACGATTTCTAACCCGGAGCCCGGCGATTGCAGCGACCACTCCTGGCCGAGGACACCCCCGGCCGCGTTTTCCTCAGCCCGGACCTCCTCCGGCAAGCCGTTGCCCAACAAGATGGTGCCGTGGATCAGCTCGCCGTTAGAACCCGTCACATGGAAATAGTCGAACCCTAACACGGTCAACCCGTCGCATGCGGGCAAATAATAGCCCCCTCGATCGGAGTCGGGATGGATGTAGATTCGGCCATGGCTGGGGCCGTCAATTGTGGCCACCGGCCCCACCCCAAGCTGAGGAAATGTGAAGTGGAGGGGCTCGACTTCGGCGGATCCGCACCAAGATTCGGGGTAGATTAAGTAGACAGCGGTTTCAGCAAGGGAGGGTGCGGCCGGTACCGACATGCAGAGCGCCGACAACACCAACGATTTCGAGAGAAGTTTGAACGGAATCATGGATATAGCTCCTTCATAGACATTCGATCCACCCCACACGGCGAAAAAAGTCTTTGGGTTGCCTCAAAATACTTAGTTCGATTTCTTCTAGGAAGCTCACATGGTGGAACGTCGGCTTAAAGCAGAGAACGATCCGGAACGCTGGCAGCGCCAGTGGGAAATCTTCGATCGCGCCTTACCCCTCGATCCCGCGGCCCGAGTGTCCCTTCTCGATGAGCAATGCGGCGACGATTCGACTCTACGTCGGGAGATCGAGTCGTTGTTGGAGGCTCACGGCGAAGATGACAGCTTGATGCGGGAACCTTGGGTCGATCTGCGCTCCGCCTTGCCTGAAGCCTTGCCCAAACCCCAGATAGACCGATACGAGCTACTGGAATCCCTGGGCAGCGGCGGCATGGGTCAAGTGTTCTCGGCCCGCAGAGCCGACGGCCTTCACGACGAGCTAGTAGCCGTCAAAGTGCTGAAGCGGGGTTTGGATACCGACGCGCTCATCCAACGCTTCGCCACGGAGCGGCGCATTCTGGCGCGCCTGGCCCATCCCCACATCGCCCACCTGTTGGACGGCGGCAGCACGCACGACGGCAGGCCTTATTTGGTGATGGAAAAAGTCGAAGGCTCGCCCATCGATCGTTACTGCGATGCTCGTAGACTATCTGTTTCGGAGCGTCTTGCTCTTTTCCAATGTATCTGCAAGGCAGTTCACTTCGCCCACCAAAACCTGGTGATCCATCGCGATCTGAAACCGAGCAACATCCTAATTTCCGACGACGGCTTGCCCAAGCTCTTAGATTTCGGGATCGCCAAGCTGCTGGTCGAAAACGGCGCGCAGATCTCGGTCACCGACCTTCGATCGAGGCCGATGACCCCCCAATACGCCAGCCCTGAGCAAATCCTGGGGCGGACCACCACCACCGCCGGCGACATTTATTCTCTGGGTATGTTGCTGCACCTACTGCTGTGCGGCGACCTTCCTTACCGTCTTCAACCGGACGTATCTCCGGCCGAGCAAATTCGACATCGTCGAGTGTTGCGGCCCTCCCAGCGGCTCACTTCCACTCGGAGCGAGGAGACGGGAGATTTGGAAGAGATTTGCGCCAACCGAGGCACGACGCCCGCCGCCCTGCGAAAGGCCCTTCAGGGCGACTTGGACAACATCATCCTCATGGCGCTCGCCGAGCAGCCCGAGGACCGGTATGCGTCGGCCGAAGCGTTTGCCGACGACCTGGAGCGGTTGAAAAAGGGGCTTCCGGTCCGGGCGCGGGCCGACTCCATGACCTATCGGACCCGGAAGTTCGTCGGGCGGCATCAGATGGCGATGGCATTGGGAGCGGGCATTCTGGGCGCGTTGCTGATCTTGATCAGCCTGCTGTGGATCCAGAGCCGACAGCTGCTCGACGAGCGGGATCGAGTGGTTTCGGAGCGCAATCGGGCCACCGCCGTTTCCGACTTTCTGGTGGAGCTGTTCGCTATTCCCGACCCCACCCGCGCCCAAGGGGAAACCGTGACAGCCCAGCGATTGCTGGAGAGGGGCATCGTGCAGATCGAAACCGATCTCGCTTCCGAGCCGGCCGTGCGCGGCTCTTTGATGCTGACCATGGGGCAGTCCCTGGCGGGCCTCGGCCTCTACGAAGAAGCGGCAGACCTGCTCCGCAGATCCCTGGGACTGCTCCAGCGCCACTCGGACGGCGGAGAGGGCGAGGCAGAGGCCTCCCTCCGCTTGGCCGAGGTGCTCAGCCTCACAGGTCGGTACGAGCAGGCGGAGCCCCTGTTTCTCCGAGCCTTGGACATTCGCCGACGGGCTCCTGAGCCCAACAACTCGGCCATCGCTGAAGTCCACCTTTATCTCGGGGATTTGGCGGCAAAACAGGGACGTTTCGACCGGGCAGAAACTGAGTTCACCACCGCTGAGAGGCTCGTTCAACCCACAGGACATGAAGAGCTGAAGGCCAAAATCTTGGATCGTCATGCGACCCTGCTACAAGACCGGGGTGATTTCGAGGGAGCCCTGATTCTCTTCGACCAAGCCCTGGCCTTTTATCGTCGAGCTCCGGCCGCAGCCGGAATAGCCCTTTGCCTGAACAACTCAGCCTGGTTGGCCGCAGAACGTGCGGACTTCGATCGAGCCGACCGTCTTTACCGGGAAGCCGAAGCTATCCAACGTCGCCTTTTCGACGAGTTTCATCCCCAGCTGGCCACCACCCTGGCAAATAGGGGATTGTTGAGTTCCCAACGGGGTGACCTCGACCAAGCGGAGGAGCTGCTCTCTCAAGCCTTGGCGATGTATCGCGAATCCCTGGGCACCGCCCACCCCAAGGTCGCGATCACGCTCAACAACTTGGCGTCGGTTGAAACCCAACGGGAAGACTTCGAAGCCGCAGAGGACCATTACCGCAAGGCGCTGGAAATTCAACAGCGGACCTTGGGGCCGAACCACGCCGAAACCGCCAACACCCTCAACAACCTCGCCCAAGTGCTCGCGCTCACGGGCAAGCTGGACCAGGCGAAGGGATTATTTGAGCGAGCTCTATCCATCTCCCGGCAGGAGCTGGGCCCGAAACACCCACAGGTTGGCGCCGTGCTCTGTAATCTTGCGGAGATCATCCAGCAGCGGGGAGACCTCGAAACGGCGCTGACTCTCTTTCGGCAGGCCGTCGAGATCTTGCGCCAAAGTTCGGATCAAAGCCCGAATCTTGCGGCCGCATTGACCAATTTCGCGGCTTTACAGCAGGAGCAAGGAGATCTGACGGGCGCCGCGATCACCCACCAGGAAGCGGTCGGCGTCATGCGCAAAGCCCTCGGGGACTCCCACCCGGACGTGGCCAAGGTCCTGATTCGCTTGGCCTTCCTTCACTCCGAACTCGGGGACCACGCCACGGCCGCCGACGAAGCGCAGCAAGCGCTGGCGATTCTTCACCAAAAAGCACCCACTGCCGAGGCGTGGATCACCGCCGCCGAAAGCATCCGTTCCACCAGTGGAAAGAAGCAAGGGCCGTCCGATTCTCAATGATAGATTTCAGAGTTATGGAAGAACGTCCGCTTACCGAGCTATTGGCTGCCTGGAATCGAGGTGAAGTCGGGGCTTTAAACGAGCTTTTGCCCCAGGTGGCCGACGAGCTGCACAAGATCGCCAAGGCCTACATGCGCGAGGAGCGACCGAATCACACCCTTCAGCCAACGGCGCTGATCAACGAGTGTTATATGCGTCTGATGGATCGGGAAGTGGTGCATTGGCGTAATCGCGCCCACTTCTTCGCCTTTGCCGCCAAAACCATGCGGCGGATCTTGGTCGATCACGCTCGGTCTCGCCAAGCCGAAAAAAGGGGCGGAGGCTCAGAGCCCATCACGATTGAGGGACACCTAGGGGCCACCACACCCCGTTTGATCGACCTGATCGCCGTGGACGATGCCTTGCGCCGTTTGTCACAGCTCGACGAACGCCTGAGCAAGCTGGTGGAACTACGAATTTTCGGCGGTCTCAACATCCGAGAAACCGCCGAGGTGCTGCAGGTCGGCGACGCCACCGTCAGCCGCGACTGGGCCAGGGCGAGAGCCTGGCTGACCCGAGAGCTTCGCGGCTGACGCCTAGCGAGGGCTCGCCAGAAATGGAATCTCGGTGGGCGGCGCGGCGCCCTGCGCGCGTCGCTCCGAACTCGCGCCACCGCTGCAGTACCGTTGCAAATTGCTGATGTGCAAGACATTAAGCCGATTCATATGTTGTATCACTCAGACACGCTCGCTGTCCGTGCTCGGCGCGCCGCGCTTCTAGATCCTCGAAAAGGCCAAACTGGATGGGCCCTAGCTAGCAAGACGCTCTGATCAAGGCCCTTCTTTCTCTTGCTTCGCGGCGGCCTTGGGCGCCTCTTCGACGAGCGCCAGCCGGGTCAGGTGGCGTTCGTCTTTCACCAATAGGCCGTCTTTCACCCAGGCCGGTTGAGCCCAAACCGGACTGTCGGCGATCTCGTAAGTGCGGACCTCTTTGAGCGAGCCGTTCTCCCATTTCGCGATCTTGAGCTCGGCTTCAGTATTCGAGACGAACAACCAACCACCGGACATGGCCAAGACGGCGTTCTCACCGCCCCGCCCCTCGTCCTGCCAAATGACCTCGCCGGTGGCCGGATCGAGGGCAAAGAGCTGGCCCTTGCGGCGATTGGAAAATCCGTAGACCCGCTCGCCGTCGGTCACGGGTGACGCCATTCTCAAGGTCAACTCTTTGTTGTGCCAATGGTCTTCGACCACCCAGCCCTTCTCGGTCTTTCTCGGCCACAGCGAGAGGGTGCCGTTCTCGAAATCCGAAATCAAAATCCTCTGACCCACCACCAACGGCGACGGAATATTCTCTTTCCATTTGTCGGGATAGGGCCGTTCCCACAACAATTCACCCGTCTGTGGGTCGAAGCTCAGCAAATGAGTGGCGGCCAGGGTCACCAATTGACGTACCCCTTCAATTTCCAACATCATCGGTGAGGCGTAACCGGGGCCCTGGCCTTCCCAACCCCACTTCTCCTCACCGGTGCGTAGATCGGCAGCGAACAACCGCCCGGCTCGATCGTCTCCCAGGTGTACGAAGATGACGCCGGCTCGCACCAAGGGCGTCATGGACGAGCCACAGAAGGTCTCGGCGATATCGGATTTGTCGGAGAAGTCTCGCACCCAGAGCACCTTGCCGCTGCCCGCGTCGTGGCAGGAGAATCGGGCGTCAACACCGAGAAAACAGGCCACCCCGTCGGCCACGATCGGCGTAGAGCGCGGGCCTTTGCCGAATTTCATGGCCGCTTGATGGGCCGTATACGGGGTGGGGAATCCCTGCTTCCACAGCACCTTTCCCGAGTCCAGGCTGAGTGCCATGGCAACCTCTTCCTCCCCCTGACGGGCCATGAGGTAGATCTTGCCGTCGTAAACCACCGGCGAAGCTTGCCCCTCTCCCACCTCGACCTTCCACACGGTCTTTGGGGTATCGGGCCACTTAGACGGCACCTCGAACATGGTGATCTGACCGTCTCGATTCGGGCCTCGGAATTGGGACCACTGCTCGGCCGGCGCCACGGTAGCCGAGAGCAGCAGGGTCGAGATCGTTAGGGTCGAGATCGTTAGAGCGACGGATCGAAACGACAGGCGAACGGGACGTCCAGACATGGTGGTCTCCTGATGTATGAGCACCGAAACGGAGATGGCTTCGAAGTGTAGCTCTATATACGTACGCCGATAAGGCAGGGTTCGAAGCGCCGCGCACAGGCGTCCGGCCCGCCCCCGTCTCGTGCATTTCCGATGACCCGAGGGCCGGGCACGAGCACAACGCGTGGCCCTGCGCTGCTAAAAAACAAAAGCCCCTCCGGAGAGGGGCTTTTTGCGAAACGAAGGGCCATTCAGGCCGAATGGATCACCAGTTGAAAGTGATCGAACCGAGGGCCCGACGACCGAGCAGATCGCCGCCGAAGCTCTGGTAATGCTCGTCATCGAAGAGATTCGAGACGTTCAGACCCAGACGAATCCGATCGTTGATCTGGTAGTGAGCATTGAGATTCACGAGGTCGTAATCCTCAACCGCGCCGTTGAACGAACCGGCGGCCCAAAGGAAGCCCTCGGTCCAGCGATACTTCAAGGAGAAGCCCCAATCGGCAGCGTTGTAAGTGATGCCGAGGCTGTATTTATTCTCCGGCGCGTTGGGCAGCAGCTCCGACTCCCGGGCGCCGGCCAAATCGGTGATCTTGAAATCAAACCACGAGTAGGTGAAGTCGAATAACCACTCGGGGGTGATGTAGTAGTTGAGACCCATGTCGATGCCTTCGGTGTCTACGCTGCCCGCGTTGGTGTAGGACACCAACGCGAAGATCGGTGAGCCATCGACGTTGTTCGACAAGAACGGGAAGAGGCTCGGGCCCAAGGCGCCGGCCAGGGTCGACACCAGAAGGTCCGGTGCCGGATGGTTGGCCGGAGCTCGGTAGGGTCCGAAATCCGGATTGATCGAGCCAAAAGGATTCACCGACAGGTCGGTGATGAAGTTTTCGAGCTCGTTTTGGTAGTAGTCCACCGTCAGGAAGGCTTTGCTGCCAAAGATTCCGGTATAGCCGATTTCGTAAGCGGTGATTTCCTCGAGATCGAGGTTGGCGTTACCTAAGGCCCGGAAGCCCGTCGGCGTTCCGAAACCGCAGCTGATCCCGAACGGAGCACAGAGACCCGCTTCGATAGCCCCCAGATTAATCGACGGCAGCGGGCCACCCGGTGTGGGCAGAGCCGTCGGCGCGTCGAGGAAGAATTCGCTGTAGTTGGCGACCTGGAAGGCTTCGTTGTAGGAGAAGCGCATGGTGTGGTTGGAGTTGATGCTCCAAACCAACGCCGCTTTGGGCGACACCTGGCTGTCGTGCAACGAACTCTCGTCGTAACGAGCCGCGACCACCAGCTTCAAGCTGTCACTCACCAGGAAGTCCACCTGGCCGAAGACCGCCGACGCGTCGGATTCCACCGGACGGAAGATCAAGGTTTGAATGCCGCTGTCGTTGGCGGTATCGATCTCGGTCTCACGATAGGACGCACCGCCCACGAACCGCACTTTGCCGCCGTTGAGATCGTAGTTGCCTTGGATCTCGATATGGGAATTCTCGGTGTCGAGGAAGATCCGTCCACCGGAGGCCAAGGCGATTTGGTCCGGAGTCTCGCGGCTGTTCTGGTACGCCAGGATATTCAAGCGCGGAGTGCTGTAATTCAAACGCAAGAAGGTGCGCTCGCTCTCCTGCACCGCCACACGACCGATACCGGTCACCGTGACACCGTTCGCGTCGGTTTCGAACAGGCCGAATTCACCGGTGAGCAAGTCCTTTTCGTCGCGCAGATATTGGTCCAAACGAACGCTGAAGTTGGTCCAGTCGTATTCGTTCTCGACCGACACCAGCTCGAAAGGCAGGCCGGGGTATTCAATCTGGCCGACACGGGAACGATAAAAGCTTTCGCCTTCCTGGTACATCGCTGCGAGCTTCAAGAAGGTGCTCTCGCCGAGGCCGGTGCCCAGGCTGAAGTCACCACGGACGGAGGCAAGCTCGCCACCGGACAAGCTACCCCGACCACCGTCGATATCCCGCGGCGCTTTGGTGACCATGTTGAGCACGCCGTTGAAAGCGTTGGCGCCGTAGAGCGCGGAACTCGGACCGCGGACCAACTCGACGCTGGCGGCATTGTCCATATTTGACAGATAAGACCATTCGGTGGAGCCCAGGAAGGGCACCGACGGATCACGGCCGTCGACGAGCACCTGGACGCGACGATTCAAAGAGCTGTTGAAACCGCGGGTATTGAGATTGAAGTCCGCAACACCGCTTTGAGTGACTTCAACGCCCGGGGCGAATTCGAGCACCTTGGCCAACTGGCCGGTGGCCGATTCCCGGCCCAAATCCTCCTGGGTCACCAAGGTGACCGAAGCTGGGGCATCGACGATCCGCTCGCGCCGACGAGACGCCGAATAAACCGTGATCGTCTCAGCGAAGCTCACGTCCCAATCCACGACCTGGTCCACACGAGACGCGGTACCTGCCGCGACGTCAACGGTGGCCGAGTCGGCGTTGTCGCCGAGGGAGAAGCTCAAGTTGTAACTGCCCGCGGGCACGTCGACGAACCGAAACTCGCCTCCGTTGCCGGTGACATCCACCCGGCCCAGCTCGCTGAGCACGACGGTCACACCACCAACACCTTTTCCGTTGTCACGGGTCACTTTTCCGTCGATACTTCCTGCCTGGGCCAAAACCGGGCTCACGCTGATCAAAATCAGCGCTGCGATGGCCAGAAACCGTGGTCCTTTCATGCATCCTCCTAGCTGGGATTCCAGCGTTGCATTGGCCTTATCGGCCATTTCGACGATGAGCGTCTGAGTGTCAATTTTATCCTTCCCCGGCACCGGCCCGCTTTTCCTAGAGGAGTCGAACCCGATGTCGAGGCAAATCCGGACAGACCGGTTTATTCAGCATTTGTGACCCATGATTATCTGCACTGGCCTAAGGCCTCCGCAAGCCGCAATGCGGCAAAACTTCGAATTTTCTAGGTCGGTGCCAGACTATAAAAATCTACCTATTTGAATAGCATTCATGAATTTGAAATTCGCGGATCTTCACTCGCCGCGTCGCGGCTTGGGAAGGGCCTACAACTGAAAGTCGATCGATGAAAAGATCCCTCTTGAACGACAAGATGATTCAAAGAAACGAATCTCTTGCCACAAGAAAAAGATCGAAAGGAAACCGATGGGTCAGCGATTTGCCGTAATGGGGGCGGGGGAGGTGGGATTCCACTTGGCGCGCACCCTCTCCCAAGAGGGTCACAATGTGATGGTCATCGACCTGGATCCTTCCCTCCAAGAACGGGTGGAGGAGGCCATGGACGTCGGTGTGGTGGTGGGTAACGGCGCCCATGTGCCGGTTCTCGAAGCAGCAAAAGTTCGGGATTGCGACCTGTTCATGGCCGTCTCCTCGTCGGACGAGTCGAATCTCGCGGCCTCGGTTTTGGCCAAAAGCCTCGGCGCCAAGCGTTCGGTGGTCAGGGTCGGCTTGGCGGAGGACATCACCACCCACCGCCGGACCTATGAGAAGGTCTTCGCCGCCGATTTGCTGCTGTCTACCCAACTGCTTTCTACCACTCGAATCCTCAACCATCTGCTCGGCCACAGCACCCTTGCGGTGGAATATTTGGCCCACGGCAAGGTTCAGTTGCGCAAGATTCATCTCGAAGAGGGATCTTTGCTCACCCGAAAACCCTTGAGCGAGGTGGACCTGCCGACGGGGAGCTTGGTGGTCGCTCTTTTTCGCGACGACGAGCTGATCATTCCCTCTGGAATCGACAAAGCCCGGGTCGGTGATCATGCGTTGATCCTCTGCCGGTCCGAATCCACCGACAAGGTCGAGCGCATGGTCAGCTCCAAGGGTCGACATTACGGCACAGCGGTGATCGCCGGCGGCGGTATCACCGGCCACACCGTGGCCCAAGCCCTCGACGGCCATGTGGATCAGGTGAAAATCATCGAACGCGACTATCAACGGGCTGAACGGTTAGCCCAGCAGTGCCCCCATTTCGAGGTCATTCACGGCGACGCCAACGACCTCAACCTGTTGAAGGCCGAGCGGATTCCCGAAGCTCGCTCCTTCGTGGCCCTGACCGGAAACGACGAACAGAATTTGATGGCCAGCCTTTTGGCCCAGGAACTGGGGGTCCAAACCGTGGTGGCCTTAGTTCAACGGGCGGAGACGTCCCATTTGTGGAAGAAGCTCGGGCTGATGAATATCGTCTCCCCCCGCAGCATCGCGGCGGAACGGATCCAGAGCTACATCCAAAGCGGTTATAACGCCAATATCGCTTCGCTGAACAGCGGTGAAGCCCAGATCTTGGAACGTACCTTGGCCCCGGCTAGCCCGGCCGTGGGTTGCTCGCTGGCGGAAATCAAACCGCCGCGGGGAATTATTTTCGGCGCGGTGGTACGTGGAGAACGGGTTTTCGTTCCCCGCGGTCAGGATCGCTTAGAAGTCGGCGATACGGTGATTATCTTCACCCAGGTCGAACACTTGCCCACGGTACAGCTCTTATTCCCCGGCCGTGAGCCTTCTTGACCCACGCCGGACGAGGCTCGTCTGAAAGATCCGACGTGAGAGATCCAATTTGAGAGGTCCAACGTGAATTGGCGTCCCCCCCTTCGTTTTCTGGGTCGGCTCTTGTTGATCCTAGCGGCGGCCGAACTTTTTCCCGGCTTATGCTCGGTGTTGTACGGCGAAATCTCCGACGCCGTGGCATTCGCCATCTGCGCCGGCATCACCGGGGCCTCGGGCGGTCTTTTGATCGTCTTGTCACGGGGCACGGGCGAACTCTATCGTCGCGAGGGATTCTTGATCGTCGTTGGCGGTTGGATGTTGGCGTCGATCTTCGGCGCCTTGCCGTACATGGCCACGGGCTCTTTGATTCAACCCGCCGACGCGCTCTTCGAATCCGCTTCGGGATTCACGACCACAGGCGCTTCGGTGATGCAAGATATCCAGTCGAACGGTCACGGCATCTTGTTCTGGCGCAGCTTCACCCAATGGCTGGGCGGAATGGGCATCATCGTGCTTTTCGTGGCACTGCTGCCCGAGCTGGGCCCGGGTGCTCGCTTTCTCTACAAATTAGAGGTTCCCGGACCTACTGCGGAAACCCTTCACCCGCGGGTCCACGATACCGCCGGCGTGCTGTGGAAAATCTACCTCGCGTTCTCCGCCGCCCAAACTCTGCTGCTCATGCTCGCCGGCATGAACCTCTATGACGCGCTGACCCACACCTTTTCGACCCTCTCTACCGGGGGATTTTCCCCTCGCAACGCCTCGGTGGCGGCCTTTCAATCGCCGTGGGTAGAAATCATCATCGTTGTTTTCATGATGCTCGCAGGGGCGAATTTCTCGCTTTACTACGGCCTCAAGCAAAAACGCGGCTGGCGTAGCTTCGTCGGTGACCATGAGCTGAGAATTTATTTGCTCATCACGTTCGGCGTGACCGCTGCGATCACCGCCGTGCTGCTGTCGAGCGGCACCTACACCCACGCCCCCAGAGCGTTCCTCGACAGCCTCTTCCAGGTGGCGGGCATTTTGACCACCACCGGTTTCGCCACCGCCGATTATGAGCAATGGCCGAATACGGCGCGCATCTTGATCTTTGTGCTCATGTTCGTCGGCGGCTGCGCCGGCTCCACCGCCGGTGGGGTCAAGATCATGCGCTTCGTCATCGGCTTGAAGGCAGCAGCTAGAGAAGCGCGGATGATGTTCAGCCCGAGCCACATCATCGCGGTTTTCGTCGATGGAAAAGTTGTACCCGAAACGGTGGTCCGCAGCGTGATGGGATTCTTCTTCCTCTATTTTTCGGGATGGGGTTTGGGCACCATCCTGCTGACGATCGGCAGCCCTGACCTGGAAACCGCTGCCGGCGCGGCCATCGCCACCTTGGGCAACATCGGCCCGGGGCTCTCCGCCGTCGGCCCGGCCGGAAATTTCGCCTTCTTCGCGCCGTGGCAGAAGGTGGTAATGGTGGTCTTGATGTGGCTGGGACGGCTCGAGGTTTACGCCCTGGTGGCGTTGATGACCGTCGCGTTCTGGCGCAAATAGTGGCCGGCTAGACAGTCCCGCCCTCTTTGGGGACCCATATGGTCGGCGCGTCTTTAAACGCCGCCGGCTCAGACTCGGCTTCCTTCATCATGTCGGAGAAGTCCGGCGCCCAATGGAGGTTCAAGCGCCGGCAGATATCTTCCAACTCCTCTGCCACTTCTTGGCCGTCCGAAGGCCGCTCCGCAGGATCCTTGACCAAGAGCCTTCGCACCAGGTCCGAGAATTCCTCCGGCACGTCCGGATATAGGTCCGAAAGAGGCTCGGGGTGAATGGTCATGGTGCGCCCGAGGGTCGCCCTCAAGCTGCCACCCCGAAAAGGGTTATAACCCGCCACGGACTCCCACAGCACGACCCCCAATGCCCACACATCACTGCCCGGGGTATATCCCTCGCCTTCGAAACATTCAGGGGCGAGATAACCCGGCGTGCCACAGATGACGTCGCTTTTTTGGCTGGCGGCAGTCAGCGAAAGGGAAACGCCGAAATCCGTCAGCTTGATTGAGCCGTCGAATCCCAGGAGCAAATTGGCCGGTTTAACGTCGTGGTGAACCAAGTAATTACTGTGGGCGGTGGCCAATCCGCGTGCCAGACCGGCGCCCATGGGTATGGCGTCGGACGCGGGCAAACGGGTGCGTTTGCGCAAGAGCCCCTGGAGGTTGACCCCCTCGACGTATTCCATGGCGATAAATGCCGTGCTGCCGCGATCTTCGATGTCGTAAACCGTGACGATATTGGACTGATGGATGCGCGCGCTGATCGCCGCTTCGTCCCGCAAGCTGCCCAAAAGCTTGTCTTGATCGACCTCGTCGGTGTCGACATGGATCGTCTTGAGCGCCACGGCCCGCTGGAGTTTGGGATCCCAGCCGCGGAACACCGAGCCCATGGCCCCGGACCCCACCAAATCCGTGATTTGGTATCGGCCGAGGAAGATATCCCCCAGCTCCTCTTTGTCTTTGATCCGCTGCTGCAAAGCTTGGAAGGAAGCCTCCAATTGGGCGATTTCCGAGACTCCGGTTTCGGCAGGCTGACCGACGAGCTGCGCTTGGGCGGCGACCAATCGACGCAGGGGTCGAATGACCGTGGCGAAAGCGAAACTGCTGATCAACAAGGTAAGGGTCAGCGCCAGGGCCAGAGCCGCGAGGCGCACCTTTTTCATTTCGGCCTTAGCTCGCTCCGCTTCGAATGCGCTCTGGCGCGAGATCACCGTCCATGGCATATCGAGAAGATCTGCACGTCCAGCGACGATATCCGTGGGCCGGCCGTTTTCGTCGGGCTCACGGAAAATTCGCGACCAGGAGCCCGCCTTGCCCAACCCGGAAGCAAAGACTTCTTCGGGAAACCGATCCAAGTCTCGTTCGGTGCCACCGACCAAAACCCTGCGATTGCGATCGACCAACAAGGTCTCGAAGGATTCCCCCAGCTCGGGAACGTCAATCAGCACCTCCATCGGCTGGGCGTCGGCGATCAACACCAAGAATCCTTGATCCGTCTCCAAGGGGTAGCGGATGCGCAGAAATCTTCCACCAGAGTTTCCGGTGAGGATTTCCAGCTTTGGAGTGCCCTTTGAAACACCGCTATCGACCGGCTCTCCGACCGGCTCTCCGAAGATGGAACCGATCCTCTCGGCGATCGCCATGCGTTGGGCCAGGGCCACGGATTCCCCTTGGCGATTGAACACACCCACCGCCAAAACACCCGGTACGGCGGACACCGTTCCGGTCAAGGCATCCCCCAGAGCTTGATCTCGGCGTCCGGCGAGCACCGCCGGGTGCTCGGCCATGGCTCGGGCTACTCCGACGAAGGTATCGACAAAGCTTTGAAGCCGTTGGACCGCCGTGCGGGTGGCCAGGTGGTGGCTGTCCTTGGCCTGGGTTTCGACCACCTCCGCTTGGCGTTGCAGCTGGAAAAAGGACACGGCGAACGGCAGCAGGCCCATCAGCACGAGGGCCAAGATCAGCTGGGCCAGCAGCGGAATTCGCAGCTTCTTCAGTGAGTCGGATGCCATCGACCTATTTTTCCTTACCGAGGGTTTCCAGCTTCAAGACCCCTTGGACCCGGTTGTCTACGGGGTCCCTGGCTTCGATCTCGAAGTCCAATACCGTGCTCTTGTTCAAGAAACCGCCCTCAACCTCCAGCACCGAACCGTAGTCGAATCGATCGATGACTTCACAAATGGCGTCTTCGGCCAAGATCCACAAACCACGCTCCGGACCGAGCACCACCTCTGACGATCCGTTGACCCGAACTCGCACGGGTCTGTTGGGGCGGATGAGAATTTGCCGCGGATCGCGATCCAGAGTCCAGATTTGCTTTCGCCAGGGCAACCAGCTGTGGGGATCGTTGATCGACAAGGATTGACGACTAGGATTCCAAGGCAACCCGTCAAAGACCGAAGCCGGCGCTTCCAAGGTGCCTTGGGGACCGACGTGCTCCAAACCCCAGGTTAGAGTGGGCGGTTGATCGTCAAAGACGAATGGTACCGGCTCCAGCTCGGCACGGTTGTCGGCTCGATCGACCGCAACGAAAGACGCTTCATGCTCGACTCCCGCTTCCCACGGCCCAGAACTCCACGCCTGGGGTGATACTTCTTCGCCGTCGAGCAAGGGAATCCAACGCTCCAAGCCACTCTCACCGTCGTCCGCCTGGGCCTCCAACAAGGTGCCCCGACCGAGCACCCAATGGCGGTTGAGCCCGTAGCGCGGGGGCAAGTGGGTGCCGTCGACTTTGAACGCTACCGACGGTGGTCTTTGGTCTTCTTGGTCACTGGTGACTTCGAACGGACGGGAAGTGGCAGGATAACCGTCCAGTCCCGAGGGACTGGTGGCGGTCACCCGCCAGAAGAGTTTGCTGATCGGCAGGTTGCCCTCGGGTTTCCACTCGGTTTTCGTCCAACCCACCACCCGTCGCTCGAGAACTCCGCAAACGGCGTCAAAACAGACTTCCAGCGTGTAATCCCTGGCGCCGTCGACGGACGACCAGGAGAAGCCGGGGCGGGGGGTCGCCAACTCAGCACCGTCCGCGGGCTGGGCAAGTTCAGGCGCGTCCAACAGCTCTTCCGGTGGAGACGGCGCTTCGCCCTTCTTTGCCGACGAGCCCATGCCTTCATCCACGGCCACTTTGGCGCCGCCGGCTTCTAACTCGCTGGAACCGCTATAGACCATCAATTGGGCAGTGCTTTCGGCCATGCGCGCTCGGGTTCGCAATTCACCGCTCTCCGACGGTTGAGGGGCGGCTTTGGCGTCGCCCATAACCAATTGGATCGACGAACTCGGGGATGCATCAGAGCTTTCCCCTTCGAGATCGACTTGACCCGTCACCAACTCAACCTGCCGGCGGTCGACGGTGGTGCCGAGCCGTGAGGTGGGCTCGAGAATAATCTTCGATTCCTCGTTCAGACGCAGCAAGGAAAGATCGGGGAAGGAAATCTCAGCCGAAGAACGCTTGCCCGTTTCCAATTGGTCCATGGCCCGCAAGACGTCGTAAATGGTGGATGGCTCGCGGGCGAGCGGCGGCCGCCATTGCTCAACTCGATTCGATAGCTTGGAAACAAATGCGCTCTCGTTCGGCAGGCGACGAAACGGCAGCAGGACCTTGTCGCCCGGGCGTAGGAAATGGGGATTCTTGATCTCCGGATTCCTCTCCCAGATGTCCCGCCAAAGCTCGGAAGAGCCCATATATTGCAACGCTAAGGATTCCAGCGTGTCGCCCGGACGAACCACGTGAATACCCTCGCGAGTGGTTCCGGTTTGAGCGGATGAGGTCGCCGTCATCGAGATCCCCATCAGGATCAAGACGGCAAAGGGCGATGCTTTCAGACGTGTGGGGCTCGTATACATAGGGTCCTCGAGCTGACTTGAGACGGAAAGGATGCAAGAAGTTTAGTGGATACCGGTGTCGACCACCACCGGCAAGAGGTTTGCGGGCCGCGGTCCAGTGCAATTGCAAAGCCCGTTCGACTAGACGGCATTTCGTCCACAAGAGCCCTACGGACTTCGATCGAGTAGGTAGAAGCCACTGTAGGGAGAATCTCCTTGCCCGATCTTTTCGCCTCGGCAGGTGAGCACCGTCCACCGGTGACTGCCCACTTCGAGTTCGGCGGTCAGCCGAAGGCCCCTGCCGAGAAACGCTTCCATGCTGGCCCGAGTCGAGACCAACAGCTTTTGGTCGAGCCACAGGGTCGTCGGCCCATAGGGCGCCAGCTCCCAGCTACGGAAGCCCGCCTCGGACGGCTCGACTAGGAAATCGTGGACCATGGCGAGACACCCTTCGTCGCCGAATCGAAGGGCATCCACATACCCTTCAACCGCCCGAATCCGCGGCTCGGTAGCGAGCGGATAGGCCGGCCAGTCGACGATCGACACATCGCCGGCGATCGGCAGCTCGAATCCAGGGGGTACCCGGCGCCAACCGAGCACGAAGCGATCATTATTTCCCGGCCGCAGCTGAAAGAGCAGGGAATGACCCTGATAACGCGTACCGATCCGGGGATCGTGCCTTAAACGCTCAAAAAGACTCGGGTAGCGGTGATTGCGGGAGGCAGCCAGGAAGTCGGAGTCCAGCTGATCGACCAAAACCCGTGGCACGTCCGGCTCCAAACCGTCGAAGACTTGGCGTTGGGCCTGATACACCTCTGGATAGGGCACCGCCATAAAGACGGGATCGAGCACATTCAAGTACCTGCCTTGGGGGGCAAAGAACACGTAGGTCTGGGTATGCCCCCACCAAGCAGCAACCTTGGCGTCCGGTGGAACGGCGGTGGCGAATTGTCTCCAATCCGCTTCCCTCGAACCCTCGGCGGGCGGAGCCGCCAGCAGACTCAGCAAATGGCCCGCGCGCCAACCGCCGGCGCCCAAGGCCAAGACCAGCACCAACACCAGCGGCACTCGGCCGCGGCCGGGCAAAGGCATCCATTTCGACGGCCTGCCGACGCACGCCAAAATCGCCAGGGTGGCCAAAGGTAAGAAGTGGGTCGAAAATCGCAGCATCAAAAGGTAGAGCACACCGAAGACGCAGGCGGCCAATACCAGCGCATCGCGAAGCGCTTCAGCATCCTCGGACCTGACGTTCTCGGACCTGACGTTCTCGGAGCCGGGCTCTTCTTGCGTGAGCTGAAGATCAGCGCTGCCATGGGCGAAGAGGCGCCCGCCCCGGCCACCCGCCAACCAAATGCCCACCATCGCCACCAGCCAAGGCAGGTTGTAGCCCAGAACAACATCGGTCGGCTGGGCAGCGATTTCCTCGCCCACGTCGAGAGCCGCCTTGTTTTGGAAAAAATCGAGGCTCTGGATCTTCCAAATCACCAGGTTATGGGGGAAATGGGGGTGGATCCACAAGGCCAAAACCGCACCCAGAACGGGATAAACCACCATCGCCGGGCGTATTCGGCCGCGGACCCAGGCGGCCTGCAGAAACCACAATCCACACAAACCCAAGAGCGCATGGAAAGCGGTGTAGGAAAGGGTGAACAAAAAAGCGACGAAACCCAACCCTCGATATCGACCCGAGCCGACACAGAGGGCGGCGGCGATGAACAGCAAGAGCGCCGGGGTCTCAGGGCGCAAGCGGATCAATCGGCCGATGAAATCGTAAGAGCCGGCGTAGACCAAAAGCGGCGCCAACAGCCCCCAGGATCCGGCTAGGCGTCGGCCGACCGCCGCCAACACCACGACCACCAAAGCGTTCCAAAAAGCCAGGGCCCATCGCCCACCCACTTCCGGAGATTCCCCGGAAGCGAACGGTGCCAGAAAGATGTGAAAGAGCACTTCCTTGTCGCCGAAACCCTCGTGAAGCGCGGAGAATCGGGCCCAAGGCAAATCATCGACGAGACCGTGTTCGGCGTAGAGCCGTCCGACGCTCAGATGAAAGTAGGAATCCGTGTCGTAAAGCACCGGAAAGCTCAAGAAGAGCTGGGCAAAGGAAATCCAGAGCATGCCGAAGATCCCGAGCCAAACGACGGCGGCCGGCAAACGGCCGAGAGCCATCGGACCCGGGTCCGAGAACGGATCCCGGGCCTCACTCATGCCGCGACGTCCACCTGTTCAGCTGCACCGGCCCCCTCCTGAGGCTCGTCGCCACCATCGCCTTTTTGGCGTTTTCCAAGACCCAACACCACCCCGACGATCACCATGATGCCCAATCCGACGAAAACCCAAGGCGACACCCCGAGGCCCACCGACAGGGAAGCGGTCACAATCGACAACAAGCCCAAGCTCAGCGCATAGGGCAGCTGGGTACGGACGTGCGCAATGTGGTCACAGCCCGAAGCCATGGACGACAAAATCGTGGTGTCGGAGATCGGCGAGCAATGGTCTCCCCACACACTGCCGGTGAGCACCGAAGCGATCGTGGCGAGCATCAACGCTTGGTAAGGCTCGCTCCAAACCTCCATGCCGGCCCTCAGGCAAAGCTGATGGGCGATGGGAATCACCAGCGGCTCGAGAATACCCATGGTGCCCCAGGAACTGCCCGTCGCAAAGGCCACCGCGGCCGACAGCACAAAGGTCAAGACCGGCAGGAAGACCGGCGACAAGCTGTGTTGGGTCAACCCCACTAAGAATTGCGCCGTGTCCAGGCCGCTGCAAACATCCGACAACGACCAAGCCAACGTCAACACCATCAAAGCCATCAGCATGGCTTTGATGCCGGCGAACATCGAACGGATCGCCGCTTCTACGGGCAGAATCCGCTGGGATACCGTCAGCAGCAGGGCCACGATCATGCCCGACAGCGAGGCCCACAATAGGGCGTGGTAGCTGTTGGCGTTCTCCAGCAGAGTGCGCAGATATTGGTCGGTGCCCATGCCGGAAGTGTCGACACCGGACGAAGCCAAACTATTGGCGCCGGTTCGATAGATGCCCACGAGGGTCATCAAAATCACCGTGACGATCGGCAACAGGGCATTGATGGCCCGTTTCGGAGCGTCGGCCGGTGGCTCCACTTCGTCGGTGGAATAGTCGGCGATGGGACGAGCGTCCGGAGCCAGCACTTGGCCGGTGGTCCGAGCGCGGTGCTCGGCGGCCCGCATGGGTCCGAAGTCGTATCGGGACAGGGCCAAGGTGATGACCAGAGTCAGGGCGAAGATGGGGTAGAAGCGATAAGGAATGGAGCCGATGAAAGTGGTGTAAGGGTCCACCTCCAGGCCGATGCTCTTGAACGCCTCGCCGATCAGACCGAGTTCAAAGCCGACCCAGGTCGAAATCGGGAAGAGACACACCACCGGAGCAGCGGTCGAATCCACGATATACGCCAACTTTTCACGACTGATTTTCAGACGATCGGTGATCGGACGCATGGTCGGACCCACGATCAGGGTGTTGGCATAATCGTCAAAGAAGATCAGCATGCCCATGGCCGCAGTGGCCAGCTGGCCGCGACGCTGGGAAGTGGCGTAGGGGGTCAGTAGCTCAATCACCCCGTGGGTACCACCGCTCTTGGTGATCAACCCCACCATGCCGCCCAAGAAACAAGTGAATACGATGATCGCAAGCCGGTCCGCATCCACCAACGCGCCGACGATGTAGGTATCGGCGGTGCGGCCGAACGCCGCGAAGGGATCCCATCCTTGGAGGATCCAGGCGCCGCTCAGGATGCCGAGGAAGAGGGAAAGCAGGACGTCTTTGAACAGCAGCGCCAATAAGATGGCGATCAGCGGTGGCGCGATCGACAACCATCCCGAGACCAAGTGGAAATCCTGAGAGACTTCTAGGCTCGCGGATTTGAGGGTCACGGTGTGGGCGCCCGCTTTGGGACGAACGTCGTCGAGAACGACCGCGTGTTGACCGGCTTTCAACACCACTCTGCCGACATTTTGGCCGTCGAGCAGCACTTGTGCGCCGATCGTCTCGGACGGCCTCACGTAGGAGAGATTGACGTCCATTTTCAGCGGCGTGCCGGAAACCACCATCGGCACGTCCAGCTGAATCTTAGGAGTCAGAGCCGACAGGCTCTGGGCCGCTGAAAGAACGAAGAAACACGAAAGTAGAAGAATGGGCTTACGCATGGCTCCACCAGATCGGAACGTTAGAGCTTTCCGTCTCGGAGGTAGAGCCGGCGCCGGACCCGGAACAAAATTTCCGGGTCCTAAGCCGCAATCGCTGGGTTATGCGTTGGCCTGCAAACGGGGTCGGAGGGCAGCCCGGCTATGTAGCCGGCGCTCCTTCAATCCGAGCCGGCTATTTCGGGGTCCGCCTCTTTTTGAGGCAAATCCAACGCTTTCAAACCCATGGCGTCGCGCAGCTTCACTTCGAGCTCGTCGGCGAGATCGTCGTTATCCCTCAGGAATTGCTTCGCGTTCTCCCGACCCTGACCGAGACGGACATCGCCGTAAGCATACCAGGCACCACTCTTGACGACGAGATTGTGCTCGACCCCCAAATCCACTAACTCACCGCTACGGGAAATGCCTTCGTTGTAATCGATATCGAATTCCGCTTGGCGGAAAGGTGCCGCGGTCTTGTTCTTGACCACCTTGACCTTGGACCGGCTGCCGACGATCACATCGCCGTTTTTGAGCGAGGCAATCCGACGGATGTCGATGCGCACCGAGGAGTAAAATTTCAGGGCGCGCCCACCGGTGGTGGTTTCGGGGCTGCCGAACATCACGCCGATCTTCTCTCGGATTTGGTTGATGAACACCAAGCAGGTCTTGGATTTGGCGACGATGGCGGTCAGCTTGCGCAACGCCTGGGACATCAATCGAGCTTGGAGGCCGACATGGGTATCGCCCATCTCGCCCTCGAGTTCAGCCCTTGGCACCAAAGCCGCCACGGAATCGATTACCACCACGTCGACGGCGTTGGAGCGCACCAGAACCTCGGCGATTTCCAAAGCCTGCTCGCCGCTATCGGGCTGCGAGACGAAAAGATTGTCGATGTCGACGCCGAGCTTCTGGGCGTATTCGGCGTCGAGGGCGTGCTCGGCGTCGATAAAAGCCGCCGTTCCGCCGAGGCGCTGGGCCTGGCCAACGACCGAAAGGGCCAGGGTGGTTTTACCCGACGACTCCGGACCGTAGACCTCTACAACACGACCGCGGGGAAAGCCACCGATGCCGATGGCATGATCCACCGCCAAGGAGCCGGTCGGAATCGCTGCAATGCCGAGGATCTCCTGCTGACCCAGCCGCATAATGGCGCCTTTGCCGAATTGCCGCTCAATTTGCCCGAGAGCGCCTTCGAGTGCTTTGCTTTTGTCGGTCGGCGGCGGTGCTTTGGTGCTGGTCCTGGCCATCGGCTATCGAGCTCCTAAATGGGAATCTACATGAATTGCGGGATAGTGGCTGCGGCAGGGTCGCTCCGAGCCGGCTCGGAGCTTATACTGCACTTTCAATGCCGGGTCATCTGCCGGGGTAATTCTCAATCCCGAGCCCATGGGCATCGGGGCGATGAATCCGCATTTGCAAGAGAACACTAGTGGATCTACAGGAGGCAGTCAAGAGGCGTAAGTTCTCTTCTGTCTAAGTCCCATGAGGTTTCGGTTTGACCCTACTGAGTATCGTCATTCCCGCATATAACGAGCTGGCAACAGCCGAAAAACTGCTGCGCCGAGTCGCGGAGGCGCAGCTTCCACCGGGCATGGAGCGGGAGATCATCGTGGTCGACGACGGCTCCACCGATGGCACTCGTGACCTATTGCGTCGGCTCGAGAAAGCGGCCGACCCGCCCTTTCGTTACATCGAGCACGAGGAGAACCGAGGCAAAGGGGCGGCCCTGCGGACGGGTTTCGCCGAAACCCGTGGCGACTTGGTGTTGGTGCAGGACGCCGATCTCGAATACGACCCCAGCGACTATATGGTGTTGTTGCAGCCGATCGTCGCCGACCAAGCGGATGTCGTTTATGGCTCCCGATTTCTCGGCGGGCCCCATCGCGTCTTGTTTTTTTGGCATTACCTCGGCAATCGGGCGCTGACCACCCTGTCGAATATGTGCACAGATCTGAACCTGTCGGACATGGAAACTTGCTACAAGGTGTTCCGCGGCGACTTGTTGCGATCGATGGATCTACGTTCCAATCGCTTCGGCATCGAACCCGAGCTGACCGCCAAGATCGCCAAAACCCATGTGCGCATCTATGAGGTGCCTATTTCGTACCATGGTCGCACCTACGCCGAAGGCAAGAAGATCGGCTGGAAGGATGGCGTATCAGCCATCTGGGCAATCCTTCGCTATAATCTGCTTCCCTGACCGGAATAGATCCCCACCCACGGCCGACCCGCAAGCGGTCGGTTCTTTAGCCATATAGCCCTTTAGGAGGAGCATCGTGCGCCTACTGTCATTTCCCAGCCGTTCGCCTCGCCCGCTTCAAGTCATTGCTTTGGCGGCCACCCTGGTCCTTTTGCTCAGCATCGTTGCCTGCGGGCCCGGTAGCCCGGAAGAAAAAGTTACCCAAACTCGGGGCCAATACAGCGTGAAGCTGGAAAATTGGTTCCCAAAAGTTGAAGAGCCGGATCCGTACGCGGAAACCGAGACGATCGACGAGCAAGGCGAAGCTCTCGACGAGGCCGGAGAGGCCGAGGCAACCGCGACTAGCGGAGAGGTCGCCATGGACGGAGAGACCGAGGCGACCGGCGAGGGCGAAGAAGGAGATGAGGAAATTGCCGAGGCCGCTCCCGAAGGGCCCACTCCAACGACCATCTTCTTCGATCTCATCGTTCTCTTCTCCGGCAGTGAGCCCCTCGACGGCATCACCGTGGACGTGACCCATGCCGACGCCTCCGGTGCCGAAAAAAGGACCTGGCGCAAATATTTGGAAACCCCGGGCATCGTAAAATCCGAAGCTCGCCAGATCGGCTTTGAGGAGGAAGTCCACTTCGAGGAAGGCGATGTATTCAGCGTTCAACTGTTGAAATACGTGGATCCTGCCAACTACGGCGAGTACAAGGAATACACCGCCGCCCAATAAACCGGCAGCTGCGACAAGACCCGGACGCCACGGGCTAAAGCCCGAGGCTACTCATGCCTCGCCCCTGACGGGGCAGCCCGGAAAGATGCAGGGCCGTCCCACAGGGACAAGGCTTATGTAGCCGGGGGCGCCCAGCCGGGGGCGCCCAGCCGGGGGCGTCCGGCGGCGAAACCCTCATATCTTGGCGGCAATCGCCTCCTTGCCAGCCCCTTTCTCTAGAGTTTTCCGTAAGCAGCGTAAGTCCTTGACTCCATGCTCAGGATCTTATGAGAGGAGCACGCCTAGTCGGTTTAAACGAAACCCATGGTCGGTTTCAACCGTAAACGGGACTGATGAACGCTATTGTGACCGAAACTCCCAAGACCCTGCCGCCATCTTCAACCGTTGATCTGAGCGCCATCCAAACCTTGGAGGCCGGAATCAACCGCATTGTGCGCGGTAAAGAATCCGTCGTGCGCATGGCGGTCATCAGCCTCTTGGCCGGCGGCCACGTGCTGATTGAGGATGTTCCCGGCGTCGGCAAAACGACCTTAGCCCAAGCCATGGCCAGGGCTCTCGGATTAGCCTTCCAACGGATCCAATTCACCAGCGACCTGCTGCCCTCCGACATCATCGGTGTTTCGATCTATCGGCGGGAAAGCGAAACCTTTGAGTTCGTGCCCGGCCCGCTTTTTGCCAACGTTGTGCTGGCAGACGAGATCAACAGAGCGACTCCAAAAACTCAATCTGCCTTGCTCGAGGCCATGAGCGAGCGCCGGGTTTCCGTGGAACGTAAGCGCTACGTGCTGCCCGAGCCGTTCCTGGTTCTGGCAACCCAGAATCCGTTGGAATTTCTCGGCACCTTCCCACTGCCCGAGTCCCAGCTCGATCGTTTCCTCATGTCCCTGTCGATGGGCTATCCGTCGCGCCAAGCCGAACGAGAGCTTCTGATGTCCGGCGGCGTGGACCACCTCCTGGACCAAATTCCAGCAGCTGTACGTCTGGAAGAAATCGTCGCCCTGCAGCAGCAAGCGAAGCAGGTGCAGGTGACCGAAAAACTCACCGACTATATGTTGAGCTTGGCGGAAGCGACTCGCACCGGCGTCGATTTCAGCTTGCCCATCTCCACCCGGGGCGTCCAAGGTTTATTTCGCGCCACCCAAGCGCTGGCCCTCTGTGAAGGCCGCACCTACGCCATACCCGACGACGTTCAACGCCTCGCCGTGCCCGTGCTCGCTCATCGTGTCACCCTGAAACGGGGAGGGGGTCGGTTAGACGAACAGCGCGAGGCGATCCGCAGACTCGTGGCGGATCTACCCGTGCCGCTCTGAGCCGAAGAGGACTGATGTCGCGGGCCAACACATTCGAGACTCCCCTCCTCAAAAAGCTCTCCGCCATCAAGAGCTTCGTCGGCAGGTCCGGCTCCAATAGGCCGTTTTCCAACAAGCGCTCGCCCGAGCAACCTTCGACTTTTTCCTCTCGACGCCTCAAATCCCGCTCCAGCGGCATCCAGATCACCCGCGTCGGCATGTGGTACGCCGCCGCTTGTTTGGTGGTCGGCGTTGCTGCCACCAATACCGGCAACAACGGCCTCTTCCTGGCGGTCGCCATGATGTTGGCCGCCTTCGGCCTGGCTCAAATTCTCGGCTGGATCAACGTTCACCGCTTGGAACTCGAACTCGATGTCCACGAAGAGATCTTCGCCAATCGCATGACCCGCTTCAATGTGCGTTTGCGCAACCGCAGCCGACTTCTACCCCGATGGCTGTTGGTAATCTCTGTGCAAGAAGACGACATGAAAACCTCCGGCAGGGCCCGTCGCCATCGCACCGCCCCTTGGCTGGTGCCATTCCTACCCGCCGACGAGCAGGTGGAGGGTCGATTGGAAATCATCATGCGTCGACGGGGGCCGAGACGAGTCCAGGCTCTTCAGGTCTCCAGCCTCTTCCCCGTCGGTATCTTCCGCAAAGGCCGACGCTACGAGCAAGACTTTGAGGTGTTGGTTTTCCCGGAGCTTTTCTCTTCTTCCGGCAGCCGCCCCGAAGATGTGGGCGATTCCGGGGAGCGTTCATCCCTCCGGGCCGGCCAAGGGCATGAGTTATACGCCCTGCGCACCTATCAGAGTGGGGACGACCCCAGAAGCATCCATTGGAAGCAATCGGCCCGCCAGGGTTCCTTGATCTACCAACAGCGCAGCCGTGAAGAGAATCGACGATTACATATCGTCTTCGACAACGCGGTCGGACCGCTCGAAACCCAAGAGCAGGAGACGCAATTCGAACGGTTGGTGAGCGAGGCGGCAACCTGCGCCGTGGATCACCTCAACCAGGGCTTCGAGGTGGCATTGACCACCCGCGACCTGCGTCTCGGTCACGCCTCGGGTTTACGCCAGCGATTGAACATCTTGGAGGCCTTGGCCCGGATCGAAACCACCGCCGAAAATCAAACGCCACTGGTCGACAGCGACGAAAAGCAAGGCGAGCTGCGACTGGTCATGAAATCGGGCGAGATCTCTACGCCTTTTACTCGCGGTCGCGGCGGCAAGACCAGCTCCTTTGGAAAGGCAGGCGCAGCATGACCTTCGCCAAGGAAAAGCGAATCATGTTGGGTTGGATGGCTTTGTTGGCTCCCTTGCCCCTACCCCTGAACGACGTGCTCGAATGGCCGGTGCTTTTCGTCTATGCGTTCTTGGTGATTTATTTCATTCAACGGGCGGAAAAAGGTGCCGAGAATTGGCTGTCCAACGGGGCCCTCAACATCTTGGGCCTCATCTACCTGCCGATTCTGCTCCTCGACCTGAGACAGGCCTGGTTCCGCGATCAATCGGTCAAGGCCTTGATGCATTTGATCCTCTTCCTGGTGGTGGTCAAGCTCTATTCGATTCGTCGCGAGAAAGAGAAGTGGCATGTCTTCGTGGCGATTTTCTTCATCTTCGTGGCGGCTATGGGCACCAGCTCTCACCTCACCATTGCTTTCTACCTGATCGGGGCCTTGGCGGTAGGATTCGGCGTCATGGCTCGATTTGCCCACCTGCATATGTTGGCCGCCATGGGCCGCCAACCCGACCGGCCGGCACCGTTCCCGCCCGTGCGCTGGTCCGCCGTTTTGTCGACCCTCCTAGTCGTACTGCTCAGCATCCCCATCTTCGCTGCCATGCCCCGCCTACGGCAGCCTTTCATCATGGGCCAAGGGGGCAATAACCTCGGTCTCGCACGAACCACCGGCTTTTCCGACAAGGTGGATCTAAACATCACCAGCGAAATTCGCGGCAATCGGACGGTCGCCATGCGTGTGCAGCTGCCGCAAACCGTGGGTGGCGAGGACATGCGATTCAAAGCCGCCACCTACGACTACTACCGCAAGCGAAATTGGTATCGCGAGCTGCGCAATCCGCGGTACATCCAGATCGACCAAGAGGGCAGCTTGAGCTTGCCCCTTCCGCCCCTAACCCGTGGCGAGGGCGAGACCGCCACGGGCACTATTTTTCTTGAGCCCCTGGGTAGCTCGACCGTCGTTTTGCCCACCTCGGCCCGGTCCCTGAAACCCATTGGGGTCCCCGTACGCCAGCTCAGCCTAGACCCGGGCGGTGCACTTTTCTTCAACGGCCTGCCCCCTCGCGAAACCGTGCAATACGAGATCGAGCTGGGCTCGCGGGACTATATTGCGGGCGTCGACATGACCTCCGACGGCGGCCCCGTGGGCGGCTATCCGGAAGCGTTGGACACCAACGGCATCACCCCTCGAATCTCCGAGCTGGCTCGGCAGGTCATGGGCGAGGGCAGCGCGAGGGAAAAGGCGGATCGGCTGGAAAGCCACCTGCTCAACGAATATTTCTACACCACCGATTTCGTCGGCCGTGACGGCCAGAGCCCGCTCGAAGATTTTCTATTCGAATATCGCAGCGGCCATTGCGAATACTTTGCTTCGGCCATGGTGCTGATGCTCCGCACCCAGGACATTCCGGCTCGGTTGGTGACCGGTTTTCTCGGCGCCGAACTCAATCCGATCGAGGATTACTACATTGTTCGCCAGCAAAACGCCCATGCCTGGGTGGAGGCTTGGACCGACGATCAATGGCGCATTTACGACCCCACGCCCCCGGACGGGCGGCCGGCTGCCGCGCCGCGGGACCTCAAGCTGATCGTGCAGCAGATGTACGATTACGTGGCATTTCGGTGGGACCGCTATGTGCTGACCTACGGCTCCCAAGATCAGAAGAGCTTCTTCCGCGATGTGCGCGATCGAATCGCGGCGGCCTGGGCACGCTGGCGCGAATGGCGTGAACGGGACCAAGCTCAAGGGCAGCAAATTCCCAATCCGACCGGCGCGCAAACCCCATTGCCGAGCTTCGACGTCTCCGGTGAAGGCTCGTTGTCGATCTGGCAAGACCCACGATTCCGCTACGGCGGGTTGGTGGTGTTCTTCGTCACCCTTGGAGCGATCGTGTTTTACCTACGACAAAGACCCTTGTCCGCGATCGAAACCTACGATCGATTGCGCAGGGGTTTGAGCGCGTTGGGTTTGGAGGTGGGGCCCAGCACCGCTCCGCTGGAGTTGCAGCGCATGCTGGAAACAGAGCATCCCTCGACGACCGAAGACGTCCGTCGCGTGATCGCCATATACCTCAACGCCAGTTTTGCTTCGGAGCCGCCGCCCCCTGAGGTGATCCGAGACCTACGGCCGACCCTCGACCGCATCTTGCGCACGGTCTCCGACGATCTCCGGCAGGCGCGCAAGGAAAGCAAACGTAGCCGACGCCGCGCAGCCTAACCCAGGAAGGTGAGGGCTCCCGGCTTCTGGAGCCGCAACGCCATGCCATGCCATGCCGTAAGATCGTGCCATGTCAGATCCCGAAAGCTCAGCGAGCCGGCCCGGCCAACCGGAGCTGAATCGCCCGACCACGGAAACCCAGCTCGACGATACCCGCGCCCATCTTCGCAGGGAGTTCACCGAACCCCTCGACCTCGGCTCCACCTTGGGCCGATTTCGCCTTGAGGAGCTGATCGGCCAGGGCGGCATGGGCCGGGTTTACGACGCCTGGGATCCACGCCTGCGCCGACGGGTGGCGATCAAGACCCTTCGGATACGGGATCCGGAATCGGTGCACCGCTTCGTGCGTGAGGCCCGTCTCCAAGCCAGCGTCTCCCACCCGGGGATTTGTCCGGTCTTCGAGGTCGGTGACGACGAAGCCACGCCCTACATCGTCATGCAGCGGCTCTACGGCCGCCCCTTGGACGAGGCCGCAGAAGGCCTGAATCTCGAACAGAAGCTGATTCTCGTCCGGCGCATTGCGGAAGCCGTGCACGAAGCACATCGAGCGGGCTTGATTCATCGAGACATCAAACCGGCGAATATCTTGGTCGAGTCCACAGGGCCTGACCCCTTGCATCCAATGGTCCTGGACTTCGGCATCGCACGAGCCGCCGGCGATGCCGACCTGACCCGCGCCGGTGAGGTGGTGGGCACGCCCGCCTACATGGCCCCGGAGCAAGTTCGGGGAGAAATCGAGCACCTCGACCGTCGGACCGACGTTTACGCCTTGGGCGCCACCCTCTATCGCTTGCTCGCGGGCAGACCTCCATTCGCCGAAACGGGCCCCGGGGCGTTCGTTCAAGTCTTACAAAACGAGCCCGAATCCCTGCGTCGCCACCAGGTACCCAAAGACGTAGAAGCCATCGTTTTCAAATGTCTGGAGAAACAACCGGATCGACGTTACGGATCGGCACGCGAACTGGCCCACGACATCGACTGTTACCTGGATGGCCAAGAGGTTTCAGCTCGGCCGATCAACGCTTGGTATCGGCTTCAAAAGAAGCTTAGTCGCCAGAAAGTCGCCGTGCGGGTGGCTGCTGTGTCGGCTCTTTTGTTGGTGTTTGCCCTCGGCTGGGGAGCCTGGACGGCGCAACAAGCGGAGATCCGCGAGCAGCTGGCCCGTCGGCTCACGGAGCAGGTTGAGGAGATCGAGGCCCTGGTGCGATATTCCCACCTCTCTCCGCCCCACGACATTCGACCGGACCGCCTGTTGCTCCGTCGGCGGATGGACGATATTGCCCAAGCCATGGATCGAGCCGGCAACGCCGGGCACGGACCAGGACATTTCGCCCTCGGCCGCGGCCATCTGGCCTTGGACGAGCTTGAAACAGCCCAAGAGCACTTACAAACCGCATGGCAAAGTGGATTCCGCGAGCCCGAAGTGGCCGCCGCCATGGCCCAAACCCTTTCGGCCCTTTATCGCGACCGGCTGGCGGAGGTCGAACTCGGCGGCGATTGGCAAGCGCGAAGTCACCAAATCGCGGAGCTGCAAGAAACCTTTGGCCACCCGGCTCGCACTTTCCTGGCCACCATCGATGATCCTGAAGATCCGGGACAGAGTCGGGTCGAGGACTCCCCAGAAAGCCTGCTGCTTCGTGCATTGGCTCTCTTCCACGACGATCTCTTCGACCAAGCGCTCACCGTGCTGGCGGATTCTCCCGCCCGACACGCTTGGTCCTACGAGCTGTTGCGCCTGGAAGGGGATATTCAAAGAACTTGGGCGGTGCAGCATCATGCGCTAGGTCGGACCCAAGAAGCCCTAAGCACCTTCGAGCAAGCTCGTCGCGCCTATGATCGAGCGGCAACCGTGGCCCAGAGCGATCCGTCGATCTACCGATCCGGCGCCCAAGCCGCTTTTCAACAGCTTTCTCTGGAGTTGGAAGCGGGATCGAAGTCCGACATCCTGTGGCAAGAGGGCATGGAGCAGCTCGACCAAGCCCTGGCCACCCAACCCGACTACGGTGAAGCCTGGCTGTGGAAATCTCGCTTCCACCGGTTGGCGGCTCAGCTCAAACGCCGACAAGCGGTGGATCCCGTGGCCGATCTGGAGGCCGCTATCGTAACCGCCGAGCGCGCCAAAGAAGATTCCGATGTCCGCTCAAAAGCTTGGCTCGAACTCGGGCGGGCCTATTGGAGCTGGAGCCAATGGCTGGTCGAACGGGGCGAGGATCCGTCCGCGCAAATCGACCGTGCCGACCACGCTTTCAGCCAGATCGAGCCGAGCCGGCGATCTTATTCCTATTGGGTAGCGCTAGGCATGACCCATGCGACCCGCGCCCAGCACCTGGTCTCTCGCGGCGAGCCGGCGCTGCAGAGCTTCGAGCAGGCGGCGGAAGCCTTTCGCGGAGCCGCTGAGCAACACTCGGCGCCGTTCGCGGCCTGGGTAAACCTGGGCATCGGTCTGTTCAAAGCCTCCACGGCCCCCGGCAGCGGCGAGCCCAAGCTCTTGTTGGAAAAAGCGATTCACGCCTTAGAGCAGGCTGAATCCTTGCGCGCCGACCACGTGGCGCCTCCTTATTACCTCGGCCTTTGCCACCTGCATCTGGCCCAAGGCGGAGACCCCAGCAGCGGACAGCTCGACCCCGGTTTTGTCGAACAGGCCGTCGGTTATTTTCAAACCGCACAAAGCATCGCTCCAGAGATGTTTCAGCTCCAGGCGGCCCTCGGGGAGATCTCCCACTCCCGGGGAATTCACAGCTGGGAACAGGGGCAGGATCCCAGTCCGTTTTTTGCCCAGGCCCGCGTCCACCACCTTCGTGCCGCCGAGCTGGCACCCGACAGCCCGATCCCCATTCTCAATTTGGCCTGGACTGCATATTTTGAAGGCAAAGTGCTGTTGAAAGAGGGCAGAAATCCCCTGCCCCGACTCGACGAGGCCGCCGAACTCATCGGACAAATTTCCGAGTCCCTGCGCTCAACCGGGCTGCGCAACTGCTCCGGCAGCACTCTTCGTCTACGTGGAGAATGGGAACTCCACCAAGAGCGAGATCCCGAGACTTTTTTCGCCGAATCCGAGAACATTTTCATCGCCCTGAGCGAGGACAATCCCCGATCCGGAGAAGCTTTTCGCTCCTTGGGAAGAATTTGGACCCGTCGCGCCCAGCGTTCGATTTCCCTCGGCGAAGATCCCGATAGAGCCTTCGCCCGAGCCCGCCACTTTCTCGACCAGAGCCTAAACCTGAGCCCCGACAACCCCTATTACCTGCTGGCAAGCGCCTATGGCTATAAGAGCCGCTCCAATTGGCTGGCCTACCAAGGCTCCGTCATGAAAGCCGAGGCCGATTGGAATCGAGCTCGCGATCAAGCCGGTCGAGCTCGACAGCTTCGACCTGCTTGGCGCGAGGCAGCCGACCTGGCAGTAGACCTCGAATCTACCCACCCGGGAGCTAGCCCGGGCTAGCTCCTATGGGGGCGGCTCGACCAAGATGTCCGCATGCATGGTGCCTCCGGACTGCATGGTTACCCCTCCCTTAGCCGTGCTGCTCACCACCTTCACCGTGCCGCACTTGCCGAAGGCCTCAGGAATAAAGACCCACCCACCGAACCCGCCGCTAGATACTTCCTCGTGGAAATTGGAGCTGTCGCCACTGAAAAGAAGATCTACCGAGTCCGGACTATCGTTCTTGACGATCACTTCTACCGGTAGACCGGCCTCTTGCTTGGCGAATGCATGGAGCGCCATGTTTATTCCGTCAAGAAGCTCAAATCCTACTTTGTACGAGGGGCCATTGATCGATACGGCCAGCTTCAAGTCGCGCACGAAACCAGTCGAGGTTGTGATCTGGAACGGGAAGGTCCCGATGGCGCGTGGTCCCAAGGTAGTGGTTATCGAAGGTCCTTGGGAAACCTTCAGCGGGTTCGGCACATCCAGCAGCGGTGAGCCATTAGGAAAGAACACCTCGAAATCCGAGACGAGGCTGCCAAAGATGACTTGGCTGCCCGGCTTCGAATCGTCGACAAAAAGCTGCTGCTGACTCTCTCCTTCAATCACAAGCTCGACTTTGGCGTTGACCAAGGCCTCCTCAGATGGTGAGTTCATCTCTTCCCCAGGCTGCGCCGTGATTTCAGTTTTCTCTTCGACCAGAATCATAGACATTTCCTGCTCCTTTCAACAATAAAGTCGGACCCTCGGACCCTGAGCTGACTCCAGACCTAGGTTGCAAAGGTCATACCGGGTCCCGTTTCGACGGCTTGCCTACGATTTGGCCCCTTTTCCCCCTTCCGGATCGCCACCTGACGTCAGTGATTTCACAGGCTGACGTCAGCCCCCGGCTCCTGACGTCAGAAATCCGTCTTCAGAACGGGCCACTTCGCCAAACCCCTGCTTCTTTCAAGACTTTCCGCCTTGGCACGCAGCGTGCTCTACAAGGTCGGCACGAGCAATCACCCGACCAAGAACAACTTTGGCGTCGCCGGATCGTGGCATCCGCAGCTTCGAACCAGGCTTCGAATGTGCAGCTTCAAACACGCCGTGGGTGCCACGGTTCGGCGACGCGAAAACAGGAGGACACGCATCCCGATTCTTCGTTCGCTGTTTCAAAACTCTTAACACCTAGGCTCACAACACGAGCAGCTTAGAAAGGAACACCATGTCCACTATCGATTGGAATGATGGCCGTTTGATCACCCTCAGCCAAGGCGACACGGCCTCCAACACCGGCAATCTCAACGCGGGCCAGCTCTACGCCCTCTTTTTCTACAACGCCGCAGGCAACGACGCTTCGACCAACGTTTCCGTGGTCTGGAGCAACTCCCAACCGCCGGTCACGGTCTCGGTGCCCGGGACGACCCAGAACCTCGGCCTAGCAGCCCTTTGCTTCGTCAACGGTGACGACACCAACTCCGTTTCGGCGTCGGTGGTGAACAACCAACCGGGAGCCCAAGTCCAAGCCTTTATCGGTAGCGTCAAAATGCCCACCAATACCTCTGGAATCAACAACAAACAATTGCCTCTGGACGGCAACCTTCATCCATTTAATGCCTTCACCCGTTATTACGCGGTGCCCGAGTCCCATTGGTATAGCGGCCAGATTCAGAGCGATGTGAACCAATTCATCTCGGTTCAATTCTCGGAGCAGAAGGCGACCGTCAACATCGTCAACTCCACTTCCGATCCCTCGAACGTGATCAAATACACGGGCACCTCTCAACCATTAGTGATCGTGAATCCCGTCACCACTCAAACCTTGCAATGGAATCTCCAAGGCAACGGCTCGCAGCTCGTTTGGATCAACGCCGACAGCATCCAGAACTCCGAGTCGGCCACGATCTCGGTTCAAAGCTTGGCGACTGCTTTCGAAGCCCTAGCCTAAGGAACCGGGAATTTCCGGGCTAGACCGCTCCTACGATCGACGGCTCCCCGTCACGATCGACCGAGCCCTGCGGTCAGCTCCGGGCCCGTGAAATGCGCCGGGCTAAGGCCCTGGCAGATACCCCGAGGCGGTTCGCCGCCTCGGGGATATCGTGTTTCGACGCTTCGAGCGCCGAGCGCAGCTCATCGTCGGGCACGTCCTCGGCCACTCGCAGGGTCGGATGTTTTCTAATCAAGTTGTAGATCGAAGCCCGGCTGATCCCGAGTCGACGCGCCGACGCCGCGGGCTCGAAGCGCGTCGCGGACATCGCCTGCTCGAGCTCCGAATCGGTAACCTCGGCGGGACGGCGTGCGGCCGAGGGCACTCCGACAGGTCCGCCGGAACCGGTCGGCCCGGCCTCACCAACGGCCTCGGAGGGTGATGGTTTCGCCGGCGTGCGGCCCAAAGCTCCCGAGCTCAGCAGCTCGTCCAGCCGTCTACCCGGCCGCAGCAGATTCTGACCCCGAGAGTCGATCACCAATTGACGCACCACGTTTTTCAGCTGGCGAACGTTGCCGGGCCACGAATAACGCGCCAGCTCGGCCCCCACCGACGCTTCGATCCAGGGCTCTGCTTGGGGATCAAAGCGATCGAGCCGCGCCGAATCCCCCAGCTCGTCCAAGGCTTGGCGGGCGAAATTCAAGACCAAAAGACCGATATCGTCGCGCCGTTGCCGCAAGGCGGGCAGGCGAACCACGTAGGCGGAGAGACGATGCAACAAGGGCTCTTTAAAATCACCCCGAGAAGCTCTGGATTCGAGATCGGAATCGGTCGCGGCAATCACTCGCACGTCGACCTTCTTGGCCACGTGTGAGCCCACGGGAACCACCTCGCCGGTTTCCAAGGCCCGCAACAGCATGGCCTGGACCTCCGGCGGTGCCTCGCCGATTTCGTCGAGGAAGAGCGTGCCTCCGTCAGCGGCGCTGAAATAGCCCTCCCGAGCCGCGGACGCACCGGTAAACGCGCCTCGAACGTGGCCGAAGAGTTCCGACGCGGCCAACGAGCTCGGCAGCGCTCCGAGATTCACGGCGATAAAGGGTCGTCGACTCCGGCTGCTCTGCCGATGTAGCTCTTGGGCGGCCAGCTCTTTGCCGGTGCCCGATTCACCACGAAGCAGCACCGGCACCGACAAATCCGCCACCCGGGAAATGGCCGCCAAAACCTCGCATAGGGCTTCGCTAGCCCCCACCATGGAAGTCATGCCGGAGCGGCTTTGCGGCTCCAACGACGACAGCGACGCCTTATGAAGGAGCAGGGCAGTGCGACCCGCCAGCTCCAAGACCACGCCTTGGTCGAGCGATTCACGGGCGAGCAGCACGGATTGCCCAATGCCCACCCCGTCCACCTTGAGTTCCGTCGAGCTGCCCTGCCGCTCGAGCAAGAAACCATCCGGCTGCCGACTCAAGCTCCAGGGGCGACGGCTGAGGTAAGGATCGTCGAGCGCTCGGCTCTCCCAAACTTCCCCTGGACGGCTGAATTCCGGTGCGTATCGGCCCAAATGCAAGGTTGAAGCCGCGCTCAACGGCCACAGCACCGCTCGCTCGCCCGCCCGGCGCAAGTCCGGGTGGCTGAGAATCGTCACCACAACAGCTGGGCCGGAGATATCGGCCCCGAGCACACCACCGGGCCGGAGGGTAGTCTCACCGAGACGGGTCACTCACAAGCTCCCCACAAGGCGCCGAGCGCAGGCTTCGAAGCCGAACTCGATCGCGCGAGTCAGTTTGGATCTCGCTTGAAAACCGACAGGCCGCCACAAGATCACCGTGGCAAAGATCGGCCAAGCACGCATCAGCAGGCTCACGATGCGACCCCATCGCGCACCGCGCCGCAAAATCGATAGAAGACTAGGGCAGACCGTAAGTCACAGTGAGGCTATCAGCTCTTGGAGGATCTGCCCCATTCGACACTGGCCAGGGCCCACTGCCCTGGTGATCTTGTTTCGGCTCGAAAAACACCGAGGTAATATCCGTCAAACAGGTTGTTGCCTTAGATCGACCCAATTTCGTTGCCCGACCCTGAAAGTCACCGCTTATGGCCCATCGAGTCGCGATTCTTCTCTGTGCCGGTTACGGCACTCGCATGGGTGCTCTCACCCAACATACTCCCAAACCTCTCCTACGGGTCGCCGACCGGCCGGTGTTGGATTATTTGATCGACCAATTGCTCGAGCTGCCTGAATTGCAGGCCGTCCATGTGGTCAGCAACGACCGGTACGCAGCTGATTTTGAGGCGTGGGCGGACGGGCACCGCGACGGCCTGGGTCGGCGAGGGTTGGATCTCCAGGTCCACAATGACGGCACGCTGGACAATAGCGATCGACTCGGGGCGATCGGCGATCTCGGCTTTGTGCTCAATCGCCTTGCGACGGATTCGCGCCCCCTCGACGGGGCGTTGATTTGCGCCGGTGACAATATTCTGCGCTTTTCCCTGCTGCCCCTCTGGTTGCGCTTTCTCGAACGGGGGGAGACGACCGTGTTGGCCATGGAAGAACATGACCCGGCGCGGTTACGACGCACCGGGGTGCTCGAGCTGGACGCACACGATCGAGTGCTCAGGTTGTGGGAAAAACCGGAGCAGCCGCCGTCCACTTGGGCTTGCCCGAGCTTTTACACCCTCGGGCCAAAGGCTTTGGCACGGGTCGGACGTTATCTCGAGGACGGCCACGCCCCTGACGAAATCGGCCGGTTGATCGGTTATTTGGCCGAGCTGCCCACCGAGTTTCAACGGGTTTGGGCGATCAGGACCCGCGGTGAGCGCCTGCACGTGGGCAATGCGGACGCCCTCCGGCATGCGGACGAGCTGTTGCGCCGAGAAGAAGTTCTGATCCCGGAATCGGCGCCGGCTCGATGAGGACAATCAACCTGGAAAGGAAGACACGATGAAACTAGCCGCCAACCTATTTGTCGGCCTCGTGGCCTTGGCTCACCTGGGATTCTTGGTGCTCGAAATGTTCTTTTGGGACCACCCCGTGGGGCGCAAGATCTTCAATATGACCCCTGAAGTGTCTTCCTCCTCCGCGGTCTTGGCCATGAACCAGGGTTTGTACAACGGCTTCTTGGCTGCGGGCCTCATCTGGGGTTTGTGGGCTGGAAAACGAGACGTCAAAGTTTTCTTCCTCAGCTGCGTGCTGATCGCCGGCATCTTCGGCGCCGCCACCGCCAAAATCACGATTCTCTTTACCCAAGGCCTTCCCGCCCTGGCCGCTTTGATCCTCGTGCTGCTCACCTCCAAGAAGTGATTCTGCCCAGAACTAAACACATCGAGCTCGCGTACCGTTGAAATAGGCAGGGCGCCGATCCTCGGCGGAACCTCGATCGATTTGGAGGCGAGACCACGCATGAGTCAAAAGACGTGGATCGGTTTGGGTGTGGTGGGTTTTTGGATTCTGATGACCGCCTTGCTGCTGCAACGGGAATGGGGCGGCACGCCGGTCTCGGCGACCGGCGACGCTCAACGGATCGACCAGGCGAGTTCCACCTGGCTCGGCCTGTTCCTGACCGACGGTCCTCAGGTGGGGCATATCCATCTGCGACGCCTGCCCGAGCAGCGCCACGGACAACCCGGTGTTCGTTTCACCATGAATACCCAAATGGCGCTCAGCCTGATGGGTCGCGACACGGACCTGAGGGTGGTCGGTGTGATTTGGCGGTCGCTCGACCAACCCCTAGCGGAACTCGATCTGACGGTCGAATCCATGGACCAAAATCTGAGGCTCACCGGTGAGGTACGGGACGGCGAACTCAAAGGCGAGGTCCGATCGGGCGGCGAATCCATGCCCCTCCAATTGCCCATGGATCCGGAGGTTCTGCTGCAAACCGGCCTGGGCACGGCCTCGCGATTTCCGGCCATGGAGGTCGGCGACGACTTTCGCATGGAAAGTTTTGATCCTTTGACCATGCGCAAGGCGACGGCGCGGGTGCGCTGTGTGGCGGAGTCGATTATCGAGGTGGATGGGGTCGGGCTGGAAACCCGCCAATTGGAAGTGACCACCGGCGGATTCACCTCCACCGCTTGGGTCGACGACCAAGGGGAGGTGGTGCGGGCAGAGACTCCCTTTGGTTTGGTTTTGCAACGGATGAGCCCGGAACGAGCCTCGGCCATGGCCCGCAAGGTGGACGGTAGGAGCGCCGAAGCGGGCACGGACTTGCTCGGTTTGACCGCCATCCAACCCAAAGGCCCGAAACCCTTCCGCGGCGCCACTGAACTTCGACTGCGGGTCGGTGGATTGAACGCCGACGTCGAAATTCCGCTCGACGGCCACCAAAGCCGCGTCGACGGTCTGCTGCGCATCACCCGAGACGCAGCCACCCCCGCGACGCCGCCGGACGCCGAGCAAATGGAGCAATGGCTGGCCGCCGACGCTTTCGTCCAGAGCTCACATCCGAGCCTGGTGGAGCAGGCCCAGGCCATCGTCGGTGATCAGCAGGATCCCGCCGCCAGAGCTCGGCTGATTCACGATTGGGTGTTCACCCGACTCGACAAAGTGCCGGTGATGAGCATTCCTTCGGCCCTGGAGGTGTTGGCAAGCCGCCAAGGAGATTGCAACGAGCATACGGTGCTTTTCACCGCCCTCGCCCGGGCGGCGAATCTACCCACCCGCATCGCCATCGGCCTGGTTTGGAGCGACCAACTGGACGGTTTTTACTACCACGCCTGGCCCGAGGTTTGGCTGGGCGACCGATTCCAACGTTTCGACCCGACCCTCGACCAACCGTCGGCCGACGCCACCCACATTAAATTGCTCGAGGGCGGCATCGAGAGCTGGCCAAAGCTGCTGGCCTTCCTCGGACGTATGGAAATCGAGGTGATCGACATCCAAGACCAAGGACCCCCATCATGATCGAGACTCGCGGCCTGACCAAACGTTTCGGCGACAAGCTTGCCGTGGACCGCCTGGACCTGAATATCGCTGAGGGTGAGTTCTTTTGCTTCCTGGGACCCAACGGGGCCGGCAAAACCACCACCATCAAGATGCTCACGGGGTTGATTCAACCCACCGCCGGCACGGCTCGCATCGGCCCCTTCGACGTCGGTGAGCAGCCGGTCGAGGCCAAGAAGCTACTGGGCTACATCCCCGACCACCCCTTCCTCTACGACAAGCTCACCGGTCGCGAATTCATGGCCTTTGTCGCCGGGCTCTACCAAGTTCCCAAAGAGCGTTTCGAAAAGCTCTGCGAGCCGTTGTTGGAAACTTTCGAGCTGAGCGCCGTGGCCGACCAGCTGACCGAAAACTTCAGCCACGGCATGCGCCAAAAGCTCTCGTTCGCGTCGTGCTTTCTGCATGAACCCAAGGTGGTGGTGGTCGACGAGCCTTGGGTGGGCCTCGACCCGAAGAATATTCGCAGCGTCAAAACCTTCCTGCGACGGCTCACCCAAGAAGACGGCCTGACGATTCTGATGTCGACCCACACCCTTTCGATCGCCGAAGAGGTGGCCGACCGCATCGGCATCATCCACCGGGGCAAGCTCCTGCACGTGGGCACCGTGGACGAAATCAAGGCCTTGGCGCGCCGGCCGGAATCTCTAAAGGCTGGGTCTCTCGAGCCGGGGTCCATCGAGCCGGGGTCTCTACAGCCCGGGTCCTTAGAAGATGTCTTCCTGGAGCTGACCCGTCAAGCGGAAGACGAAGCCGTGCTTTCGGCAGCGGGTATTTCGTCGGTAGGGATCGGTTGATGGCCCGTAGACCGTCGCCGAGCCGGGGTCCATTGCGGGCCCTGCTCAAGGCGAAAAAAGAAATCGCCGTCCACACCCTGAAGTCCGTGCAACGGGAGTCGAAGCTCAAGGTCGCCTTCGTCTCCATCTCCGCTTTCCTGCTGTTGTTGGGCATTTACGGTGGAGCGCGCCTGGCCTTCGGCATGCTGGAAATCTTCGGCTCCGAGCTGTTGGGCAACGCCCAGCTGAGCCTCGGTGACCTGGTGATGGCACGGCTGTTGTCGACCTTTGCCTTGACCCTCCTAGTGTTGCTGACGTTTTCCAACGTGCTGATCGCTTATGCCACCCTCTATCGCTCGCGGGAAATGCCTTATTTGGTGCAAAGCCCGATCCCCACCACCCAATTATTTCTTGGCCGATTTTATGAATGCGTCAGCTTCAGCTCCTGGGCGACGGCGTTTCTGGGTGGACCGATCATGTTGGCCTACGGCATCGAAGCGGGTGCGCCGTGGCTTTTTTACCCGGCTCTGCTGGCCTTTTTCATTCCATTCGTGGTGATTCCGGGCGCCATCGGCGCCATGGTGACCCTCTTCGCCGTGCGCCACGTGGATCGCTTGCGCCATCGCTGGATGCCTTTCGGGGTCTTGGCCATTGCCGTGGGTCTCGGCCTTTTTCGCTCGTTCCGAAGCCGATTTGAAACCCCGGACCTCTCGGACCCGGCGAGCATTCAGACCATTCTGGACCTGCTTTCCACCAGCCAAAACCCTCTCCTGCCCAGCCAATGGCTTTCCCAGGGAGTGCTGGCTACCGCCACCGGTGCCTACGGTGACGCCCTTTTTTCGTTCTTGCTGCTGAGCGCCAACGCGGCCTTGCTCCTATGGCTCGCGACCTTGGCCGCCAACGCTTTCTTCACCGATGGATGGTCCGCCTTGATGGCCGCCGACCAACAGAAGGCTCCCTCGGAGGCCAGAGGTCTTTTGACCCGCCTCGAAAGCCTGCTCAAACCCTTGCCCGAGCCGGCCCGCTCCTTGACCATCAAGGACCTGCGCCTCTTCTGGCGGGAGCCGAGCCAATGGTCTCAATTCCTGCTCTTCTTCGGCATCATGGCGGTCTATTTCGCCAACTTGGATCCCGACCGAGGGGTGGTCGCCTCCCTCGACCCGAGAACCTGGCAGGCTTGGGGCACGATTCTGAATCTGAGCGCGTCGATGCTGATCCTGGCTTCGTTGACCACCCGATTCATCTTTCCCCTGATCAGCCTCGAGGGCCGTCGCATTTGGATTTTGGGGCTCTCGCCGGTGACCATGGGTCAAATCGTGCGCCAAAAATTTTGGCTCAGTGTGGTCACCACTTCTTTCTTCACCGTTGGGCTGACGGTGCTTTCGGCCCTCAAATTGGATTTGAATCCCGTGGCATTCGGCCTCTCCGTCTGCGCGGTGATCGCCACCACCCTGGCACTCTCCGGCCTGGCAGTGGGTTTGGGCAGCCTCTATCCAAATTTTCAGGAAGACAATCCGTCACGCATCGTGTCCGGCATGGGAGGAACCTTGAATTTCCTGCTCAGCCTGCTCTACGTCGTGTTGGTGACCGCCGGCCTAGCCGTGGTTTTGCTCTGGCACGATCTGGAGCCACGGTTGGGCAGCGAGCGATTTCCCTGGGTGCTCGGGGCCGTGATCCTTTGGATTCTCGTGCTGACGGTCGCCGCCTGCCGTATCCCTCTACGGATGGGGCTCCGGCATTTGGAAGAGATCGAGCTTTAACCCAGTCAGCCGGCCGATTCCAGGCTTCCGAGCAAACGATCGACGGCCGCAGGGTTGGACATTTTTTCCTTCAGCTCGAGCAAGACTTCGCGAGCCTCTTGCTTTCGCCCCAAGCCGATCAACACTCGTGCATGGTTGTAGGCTGCGGATTGGGTGCCCGTCGGCAAGGTTCGGAGCGAGGGCTGCAAGGCGGCCCGATAGTGGTCGACGGCACCTTCTGGATCGCCGCTTTGCTCGCAAGCTTGAGCCGCCAGCAGACGGGTGATCACCAGACCCATGTTGAATAGAACGTTCTCGGAGTTTCCCGCGACGAGCTTTTCCGACTCGTCGAGACTCCGGCCGTAGAGTTCCAGGGCGGATTCGAAATCTTCCCCATGGTGGGCTAGGTAGGCGAGGCGACGCAGGGTCACGGGCACGAAGGTCGGCGAACGCGAGTGGGCCACGGAGCCGATCTCGTAGGAGCGAACGTAATGGGGCTCCGCTTCCTCCACACGGCCTTGCTCGACCAAGAAATCTCCCAAATCCTGGTGTGCGATCGCCACCCAATAAGACTTCTCGCCCAGGCTCTCACGGGCATCGGCCAGGGAAGTGCGCAACATGGCTTCCGCCCCATCCAGATCCCCGCGCATCCAACGGATACGCGACAAGAGCTGACGGCAATCGACGATTTGCACCACGTCTCGAACCGGCTGAGTCTCGAAAATGCTGAGCGCCTCCTGAAGCTTGGGCTCGGCCTCTTCACCCCGACTTTCGGCAACCAAAATACCGGCGACCTTCAACATAGCGCGGGCCCGCAGGGGGTGATCCCGACGTAAATGACCTTCGATGCGCCTCAGAGCTTCCCTTTGCTGCTCCGCCGCGTCCGCATTGAGGGTCATCGACTCGAAGAGGTCACCCAAAACCAACAACGATTCCAGCGTTTGGGGATGGCCGAGGCCGAGGTGAGATTCCGCCAGGCTCAGGCTTTTTTCCAAGGTATTTCGGGCCTCGGACATGAGGCCGAGGCGTTTGTAGATGCTCCCGGTCGCTCTGAACAGCCTCACCTGGGCGTCTAAGTCTTGCTCCAAATCCTGATCGATGCGCAGGATGGCCTCGTCGAGAATCTCCTTGGCGGTCACACTGCTGCCCAGATGGCTGTTGCGATCCACCACGTCGAACGTGCCGATCAGGAAGTCGAGCATGCGGTGAGCCCGGGCATTCTCGGAACGCGCACGATCCCGTTCCACCGCCGCTTCTCGCGCTTGTTCCGACACCAATCCAATGGACGCGGAAAGGGTGGCGAGCAATACCGCCAAGGCACCCAGGCCTAGGCGATGGCGCCGCAGAAACTTCCCCGCCACGTAGGCCATGGAGTCCCGGGTGGCGGACACCGGCCGGCCGGCCGCCAAATTGGCGAGATCCTGCTGCAGAGCCTCGACCGAGCTATAACGCTTTGACGGCTCTTCGCGCAGGGCCTTCAACACAATGTTGTCGAGATCGCCGCGCAAGGTCTTGCGCCCACGCTTGAGTTCCCGGTCGGCGAGGCCCGTGGGCGCTTGAGTAATGGCCGTGCTCGGCCGTTTTGGCCGCGTGGAACTCAAAATTCGATCCATGACCACCGCCGAGGTGGACGGAAAAACGAACGGCAAAGAGCCGGTCAGCAGCTCGTAGAGCAATACGCCGAGGGAAAAAACATCCGACGCCGTGCCCACCGGCAGCCCCCGAATTTGCTCGGGAGACGCGTATTTCGGGGTCATCGGCCGAACCCCGGTCTGGGTGTCGTCCAGGGGAAGGGGAAAGGTGTCCGGATCCAACAGCTTGGCGATGCCGAAATCCAACAGCTTGGGCTCGCCGTCCGCACCGACCAGGATGTTGCTCGGTTTCAAATCCCGGTGGATGACCAAATGCTGATGGGCATGACGCACCGCCGAGCACACCTTGTTGAAGATCTTCAGTCGCTGGCCGATCGAAAGACCATGCTCCCGGCAGTAGCGGTCGATCGGCAAGCCGCTGACATATTCCAACACCAGATACGGGCGCCCGTCGGGCAGGGAGCCGGCGTCGTACATGCGGGCAATATTCGGATGATCCAGGCTGGCGAGAATCTGGCGCTCGGCACGGAATCGACGGATCACCGCACCGCCTCCGACCCCCGCACGGATCACCTTGATCGCCGCCCGCCGCTCGAACTCTTGATCGTCGCGCTCGGCGAGGTAAACCGCTCCCATACCGCCCACTCCCAGCGGCTCGATCAAACGCCACGGCCCGATGTGCAGAGGCGGGGGTGGCGCTGCCGTCACCGAGCCTGGGGACTCCTCCCGCGTGGCCAGGGTGTCGGTCAGCAGGCCATCTTGGCCATGGGTCGGTAATTCCGGCTCGCTCGTCGGCAAGCCCAGGTCGGCCGACAAGCTGGGGTCGGTAGGGGACCTGGGATCGGTTGGGGGATCGGTTGGGGGATCGGTTGGAGAACTCATGGCAGGGCCTCGCGCCAGTCTATCAACCAACTCCCGAGAGACCCCTGAGGAGCCTCAGTGTGGAACGACTCTTGCCTCGCTTCATCTCAGCCCTTGGGCTCACGTTCGTCACCCCAAAGAAACTGCCAAGCCTCGGGCTGATCTTTCAACCAGCGATCGAACCAGGCGATGATCGTGCGGGACCAGAGCTTGCGCTTCGGATAGGTGAGAATCGTGTGATTCTCACCGGCGATCTCGATCAGCTCCACCTCTTTGCCCAATAGCCTCAGGGCGGTATACATCTGATGGCTTTCCACCGAGGGCACGTTGGTGTCGGCATCACCGTGCAGCAACAAGAGGGGGGTCTGGATCTTGTCGGCGGAATAGAGCGGGCTTTGGCCGAGATAAAGCTCGGGGTTATTCCACGGCATGCTCTCCGCCGAAGCGGCGGCGCTGTAGAGATATCCCCACCAACCCTTGCCCCAATAACTGGCCAGATTCGAGATCCCGGCGTGGGAGATGGCGGCGGAGAAGATGTCCGTGCGGGTCTGCAGGTACATGGTCATGAATCCACCGTAGGACGCGCCCAAGCAGCCCACCCGATCGGCGTCGAGAAAGTTGGACTCGGCCAACAACTTCTGGGTGCCCTCAATGATCTCGTCGGCGGTTTGGCGTCCCCAGGCGTTGACGTGACGGGCTGAAAACTCCTGTCCAAAACCGTTCGCACCACTGGGTTGGGGTACGTAAACCACGTAATCGTTGGCCGCCCACAGCTCCTTGGGATATCGACCGCCGAAAGTCCGATCGACCGGCACGGTGCCGGCGTAGTAATAAACCAATAGGGGATATTTTCGCGCCGGATCGAAACCCGGTGGGTAGTAGACCCGGCCCAGGATCTCGTCGCCGGCGGCGGAGGTGAAGGTCCAGGGTTTGACCTCACCGAATTCGACGTCCTGCAAACGCTCCGCCGACGGATCCGCCAAGACCTGGGCCTGGGCGTCGGCACGGGTGTTCTGTACGAAAACCGCGTACGGGCGATTGGGCGAGGAGCCGACGTAGGCCAAGCGATCACCAGCGACGGTCGGTGACGACAAGGTGTCGGTGGCCGCAGGAAGCTCGACGAAGGTGGCGTCACCCGCTGGATCGAATTGGTAGATCCGGCTCCAGGTGCGATCTTGGGCCTCGAAATAAATCAAACCGTCGTCCCGGGACCAGTTCGCACTCAGGATGGCGGGATCGAAGTCCCGGCTCACGGCGCGCACCGCCGCGGGATCTTCGATCGACATCAAATATGCTTGGGTGTCGTATTCGTTGGCAAATTCGTGGGGCTCCGACACATTGCCCAACTCGCCGAAGAGCGCCGGGCTGCCGGTGATCAATAACGTCTTACCGTCGGGCGAGTAAGCCGCGTTGCCGAACCACTTCAGAGTCGCCAACGAGCGCTCTTTCAACGAGCCCAGGTCGATTTCGAAGAGCTCGGTTTCGGAATACGGCCGTTCCGTGGTGCCGTAACGAACCCGACTCACCACCATGGCCCCGCCGTCGAAACGAATGTCTTGCAGGCCCGTCGACTGGCCGCCGACGGTCAAACGACGGCGCTTCCCAGTCTCGTCGAGGTGCACGAAATAGGAGGCGTCCCGCCAACCTGCCCAGCGGTCGGGAAGATCGCGGAAACGTTTGACCCCGCGCTCATCTGCTTTCGACGGTTCGGATATTTCCAGAATCCAACCCGAACCATCGGGCAGCGCGGTCACGCTCTGCAAATGCTCCACTTGCTCGGCAACTTTCTGCCGGTCGCCGCTCAGCAGCTTCGAACGATAGACGTCGGAAGCCTCCTCGTTGATCTTCGAGGACAGGGAGAAGAAAATCGTCGGCTCGTCCTGCTCCGCAAGCCAACCGAAATTCGACTCGCCGCCGCGCAAGGAACGGACGATTTCACCGCTTTCGACATCGACGATGTCGATCCACTGCTCGCTGTGGTCCGCGGGCACCGACGGTTGACCCCCGGCCATGGCGAGCCAACGGCCATCGGGCGAGAGCTTCAAATTCGAGTAGCGGGCGACGTCGAGCATGTCCTCCAGGGTCAAGGGCCGGGTCGAGCTTCTGCCGGCCGACACCGCGCTCTCGAGCCCGGCGGCCACCTCTAACCCCACGTCAACCGCCCAAGCGTCGGCACCGGGCTCCGCCAAAGCTTTGATCAACACCAAATGGCTACCTGATTCGAGTTCCAAAGACGCCTCGACCGGCTCGTCCGCTTTCTCACCAAGCTCCGCCTGCTCTGCCACCTCGACACCGTCGACAAAGACCTTGAATCGTTGGCCGCTGTTGACTTTCAAGGTCGCGGTTACGAATCGGTGGGTTTGGATGCGGGTCGCGAGCCAAGCCGATCGTGCCGTCTCGGGGCTCGGGTCGAGTTTGACAGCACGACCTTTGGCCGATCGCCAAGTCACGCTGTCCGCCAAACCCGAAACCTTGCCGCCGTCCGACGGACGGAGCTTCGAAATCGGCACGGTCGGCTCCGCGAGCAATTGGGGGTAGCCGAAGTCGCCGTCTGGTTCCGCCCCGGCCAGAGCCGGCATCTGGTGATCCAACGGTCCGGCGATCCACCAGCTCGAAACCGCCACTTCCACCTTCGGTTTATCGTCGTGATTGGCCGTAGACTTTGCGCCTGCCGCGGTCGACCCATCGGCCCCCGCCAGGAAAAGAAGAGCGGTGAGGAGAGTGGCGGCAAGCCGGCAGGTCGGTCGGTCGAACATTCGAAGGCTCCTGGCTGTGGAAAGGGTGGACAAGCCCATACGGTGGGCCTGCTAGTGTCGCCTAGTCGGAGCTGGTCGTCCAGGCTGTGTCGGCAAATGTTATGCTCTGACCGCGACGAGTCGATCCTCGATCGTCGAAATATCCCTCGGAAAACTCCAAAGGCTACCCATCACAAGTCTTACGATGGACCTATCCCTCACGCAATCCGTCGCTCGATCAGGTTTTGAAAACGGCCTCCATTCGGGAGTGCAAATCTACGTTTCCCGTGGAGCGGGCGGCACTGTGTCTTCTGAGGCCGTGTCTTCTGAGGCCGTGTCTACCGGGGCCGTGTCTACCGGGGCCGTGTCTTCCGGAGCTGTGTCATCTGAGGCGGTGCCCTTTGAATTTGCCGACTTGGTGATCGGCGAGCGGGCCGAGGGCCTGCCCATGGAGCAGGATTCTCTCAACATCTGGTTGTCGTCTACCAAACCGGTGACCGCAGTCGCTTTCGCTTTGCTCTGGCAACGGGGCGACTGCGATCTCGACGACAAGGTGGCCCGTTTCGTGCCCGAGTTCGAGGCCCAAGGCAAAGGGGAGATCACCCTGCGCCACATCCTCACCCACACCGGCGGCATCCGCATGCTCAACATCGGCTGGCCGGAGGCCTCGTGGGAAGAGATCATCGACACGATCTGCCGTCACCGCCCCGAGCCCCGCTGGGAACCGGGAGAAAAAGCGGGTTACCACATGGCCTCGAGCTGGTTCGTGCTCGGAGAGGTGGTGGCACGGATCGCCGGCGAACGCTTCGACCGCTTCGTGCGACGGGAGGTTCTGGAGCCGTGCGGCATGCACGATTCTTGGATCGGCATGCCCGAAGACCGATTCGCTGCCTACGGCGATCGGATCGCCCACATGTACGGCACCGAGAAGGGGCAGAAAATCCTTCGCCGTTGGCATGAGGCACCGTCGGTGGTGGGCTGCTCCCCCGGGGGCAACGGTCGAGGCCCTATCCGTGATCTGGGCAAATTTTACGAGATGCTGCTGCGCAAGGGCCTTACCGCGGACGGACAGCGTCTGCTGACTCCCCAAACCGTGGAAGCTCTGACCACTCCCCAGCGCGTCGGAATGCAAGATCAAACCTTCAAGCAAAAGCTCGATTGGGGCCTGGGTTTCATTGTCGACTCCAAACATTACGGCGAGCAGCTGGTGGCTTACGGTTATGGCGCCTCGGCTTCGCGCAGAACCTTCGGACACAGTGGGTTTCAATCATCCACAGGCTTTGCGGATCCGAAGTATGACTTGGTGGTGGCCATGGTGGCCAACGGCCAGCCGGGCGAGCCCGCCCACACCCGCCGGTTCAAAGAGCTGGCGGAAGCCGTTTATGCAGACCTGGGGCTTGCCCCCGAACCCCAATCCGACCGCTCTTCCAATTAGGGGCTCCCTCGGTGCTGATTTCTTTATTGCTTGTTGCCATCGGAATTGTGCTGCTGTTTTACGGCGGCGAGCTTTTGGTGGACCACGCCAAAAAGCTCGCCTTCCACTTCGGCATGAGCCCCATGGCCATCGGCCTGACCGTGGTGGCTTTTGCCACCTCAGCGCCGGAGCTGGCGGCGGCCGTTGCGGCCAATCTCAAAGGCTCCCCAGACCTCGCCGTGGGCAATGCCGTGGGCTCCAACATCGCCAACGTCGGTTTGATTCTGGGCATCACAGCGCTGTTTTACACCTTACCCGCCACCGGACGATTCTTACGCCGCGAAATGGCCTTCATGATCGTGGTGACGGTGCTCTGTTATCCGTTGATGCTCACCAGCTTGGCCCTCGAGCGCCTGGAAGGATTTGTCCTCTTTGCCATCTTGATCGGTTTCATTTGGTTCCTTCTACGGGACCCTGAGCATCAGGTCGTTGGCCTCGAAGAAGGCCAAATCGAAGAGGCTCCGGTTTGGAAATCGGCCCTCGGAGTCGCATTCGGCATCGCTTTGCTGGTGGGCGGCGCCCAAGCCTTGGTGATCGGCGCCAGCGACATGGCCCGAGCGGTCGGCATCTCCGAGCGTGTGATCGGCTTGACCTTAGTCGCGATCGGCACCAGCCTACCGGAGCTGGCGGCCAGCTTGGTGGCTGGGCGCAAAGGTGAAACCGATATCGTCATGGGCAACATCATCGGCTCCAATATCTTCAATTTGCTGTGCATTCTCGGCCTGACCTCGGTGGTGGCTCCACTCCAGGTGGCGGCTGAAGTTATGAGGCTCGACTATTTCGTGATGCTCGGTATCAGCGTTTTGTTGATGGTCTTCTTAGGCCTCACGGGTCGCCTCTACCGTGCCGAAGCCTTCGCGCTGTTGTCGATCTACATCGGTTATTCGGTCTACCTATTCATGGCCTGATCCGAACTTCCGACCCACCATGATCTACAAAGACTCCGCCGAAGCCGCCTCCGGAAACCCCCGTGTTTTCACCGTCGGGCACTCCAACAAACCGGTAGAGCTGTTGATCGCCAAGCTCGAAGCTTTTCAAATCCGAGTCTTGGTGGATGTACGCCGCTACCCTTCGTCGAAGCGATACCCTCAATACAATCGCCCGGCACTGGCAGTCTCCTTGCAGCTACGCGGCATCGCCTACATCCACGAGCTCGAGCTCGGAGGCCATCGAGAGCCAAAGCCTGATTCGGTCAACGGCGGGTTGAAAAATGAAGGATTTCGCGGATACGCCGACCACATGGTCGACGAAGACTTTCGGCTGGCCTTCGAGCGAATCAAAGGTGCCGCCCGAAAAGTACCCGTAGCCGTGATGTGCGCCGAAGCCGAGCCCAGCCACTGCCACCGCTACTTCCTCAGCGATGCCTTGACCGTCGACGGTTTCGAGGTCGTGCACGTGCTCAAACCCGAAGAAACCCAAATCCATCGGCTGAGCCCGGAAGCCAGGGTCGAAAACGGCGTGCTGACCTATCCCCCAGACGGCGGCCAAAGCTCACTCTTCTGAGCCGGAAAAGCGCATCCCTCGCGCCCAACCGCGGCCTTCGGTCGGTGTCGGGGCGGCCCGCGGGGGCCGCCCCTTTCTTACATCCCGTTGACAGGCTCGCGAGGACAGTGGCCGGACTCTAGGCGGCGGCCGAGTTTGTCGACTATGGGACGGAAACGCAGGTCGGATCGGTGAAGGTGCCACCGTGGTCGCCTTCGAGGCCGAAGGTCTCCGACTCTCCCGGATCGATGTTGCCGTTCCAGCTCTTGTTGGTGACGGTCAACACCCGGCCGTCGCTCGACAGGGTCCAGTGGCCGTTCCAGAGGTCGATGCCGCTCACCGGATGCGGGAAGGTGAGCACCATCTGCCAGCCCGAAGTCGGCGTCGACGAGTGGTTGGTGATCGTCACCGTGTCCAGCAGGAAGCTGTCGCTCCAAGCGCTGGAATCGGTGATCTCGCACTGCACGTCCGTTCCGGCCGGCACCACCGTCAGAACGTCCTTCTCCACCACCAGGCTGGGCGCACCGTGGGCGTCGGTCACCTGTAGGGCCACGCGCACTGTGCCCGTCTCCTCCAGCTCTCGTGGGATCTGGGCCAGCTCCTGCTCGGTACCGAGCACGGGTGCCGACGGTCCGGAGACTTGCCACCAGCGGTACGAGAGGGCGCCGTCGTCGGGGTCATAGCTGCCCGTTGCGTCGAGGATTTGGATCTCACCCACTTCGCCGCCTCGGTAGGTAATGATGCGCGCCTCCGGTCGTTGGTGGGTCGACAGCCAAACATTGTCGATCCAGGTCGAGCCGGCGTCGGCGGAAAAAACCACCCGCAGGTACGCGGGTACATGGGGAGTGCCGGAGATCCAATACTCGTCGTCCACATAGAAGCCCGCCGTCCGCTCCGGACCCCAAATTCCGTGGACATCACGAGCGTCGGTGGAGAACGGCGTCACACGCTTAAAGGCGTTGAAGCCTTCGTCATAGAGCTCCAACTCGACTCCGGGCAGGGCGCCGCCGTCGGTGCGCACCTGGTAGGCCAGGTAGAGGTCGTCGGCCGAGACCGCCGGCACGAGGTACGGGGAGTAGAGATCGAGTGCCGCGGCGGCATCGAGGCGCAGGCTGCCGCTGTCGTGGGCGATGATCCCCGGGGTCGACCAATGGGCGAGGCTCGCCCCGTCGTCGAAGCTCTCTCCCAGGGTGGCTCCCTGGCTACCCCCGAGCTCGTGCACCTCCACCGCCAGCTCCGCGCTTCCGCTCAGGCCGACGTCCGTGGTCACCGTCAAGGTGACGATGTAAGTCCCCGGCTGCTCAAAGGTATGGGTCGGCTGGACCTCATTCTTATCGGCCGTGCCGTCGCCGTCGAAATCCCAAAGTCGATCGGCGATATGCCCGCCGAGGACCGTTGAGGTGTCCTTGAAGGCGACGTTAAACGGCGCCGTGCCAACCGTCGAGCCGGCGGTAAACGTCACATCCAAGCTCGGAGTGGGGGTGGCCCAAATGTGGTTCGAATAACGCGCTGTGTGCTCCAATTGGCCGTCGGTCACCGTCAGAGTCGGAGTGTATTGCCCGATTTCGTTGAAGGTGAAGGTGCCGCCCGGATTCTCGGGATCGGTCGACGTATGATCGACGGTGCCGTCGCCGTCGAAATCCCAGGCCCAAGAAGTGATGTCTGTGCCTCGGGCGATGGACGTGTCGGTGAAAGTGACGGTCAGGGGCGCAACGCCCAGATCGGGATCGGTCGCGAAAGCCGCCACCAGGGATGTCGGCGGATCGGGGGTGAAGAGCGAAGAGATCACCTCCACCTGATCGACCCACACCTCGCCCCGTCCACCCTGGGCATCGTCGCCGAAGCGGATCATGATCTGGCGGCCGATTTCCGGGCCGCTCTCGGCCGTCGCCCAGCCGACGCCGTCGGTCTCGATCCAAGTCGTATGGCCGTCGAGGTCCACCACGGCGGCGGTCAGCATCTGGAAGCTGGTCGGGTCGTCGTCGACCGCGGCATAACCGAGCACGTAGGGCAACGCGCCGCTACGAAGCTCGCTGCCTACGGCGACGCTACGGAAGGTGTAAAGGCGTCCGTCCTCGTAGCGATCACTCAACAGCTGTTCCAGCAGCTCACCCTCTCCGGGGGAATAGACGCCGAAGCTATCCCCTAGCGTGTCGTTGTTGGGTATCGGGTTGGAGGCGTGGGATCCATGGGTCAGATTCGGTCCCCAAGGGCTGCCGCCGCTTTTCTCCAACGTTGACGGTCCGACCAGAAGGGGGCTGGCCCCATCGAATCCGTCGAGGCCGACTTCGAGACTCATGGAATGGCCGCTCGGGCAATTCGTGCCGCAGTCCGTGAGCACATAATCCCACTCGCTGGAGCTGATCTCGTTGTAGTCGTAATCGTCGTCGTGGCTGCGTGCATTGCCGTTGAAGAGCAGACTGGCCCGTAACTGCGACTCGCGCCGAACCACGGAGAAATAGCGCCGCAAATTGTCCAACCCTTGAGATCTGGGAATGGCGTTGCCGTCGTCGGCTTCGAGCCGCGTCTCGAACATCCCGGTCTCGGTTTGAAAATAATTGTAAGTCATGGTGCCGGTGTATCTTTTCAGGTAGCTGCGGCACCAGTTGAAATAGCGGGTAGCCAGATATCCGTGCAGGTTGTACGAGTTGACGCCGACACCGTCAAAGTCATGGAAATCGAACTCTTGGTCCGCCGCCAATGACCGAATCAACGATGGGGTGTACGGATTGTGGCAATCAAAAACAGGGCTCAGGAGCTTCACCTGGTGGTGGTTGCCGTAGGCTTTCACGATCACGTCGGAGAACCGCTTCATGTCGTTGGCGATGGTCGCGATATCGTCCGGTGTGAAGAACTGACCGGGCTCGGGATCGGGAATGTAAGAAGAGCTGTACATCCAGCGCTCCCGGGGCGGCTCGTTGGGTCCGGCGATGACGTAGAACCGCTCGTGCACCCGGCCGGAGCTCAAGATCGAGTCGATCAGGCTCACCACCCGCTCGGGATGATCGGTATAGGCGCAATACGCTTCGGCCACGCACAAGCGCAAAATGGGGATCACGCCCCTCTGATGGGCGGCTTCGATCATCGGGATGACTTTGTCGGCGGGATTCGCCGAGTCGTCCACCTCGCCGAGGGTTGCCAAGTGGAAGCCGAGATTCTTGGCATCGCCGACGTTGAGATCGGCCAGCTCGCTGGACGGATGTTGGATCCACATGGCCGAGTTGGTGCCGAACTTGGCGTTCGGGCCGGTGTTGAGGGTGATGTCGGGATCGCTCGGCGGATCGGTAGGCGGCGGATCGGTAGGCGGCGGATCGGTGGGCGGCGGGTCAGTGGGCGGCGGATCGGTGGGCGGAGCATCGCCGCACGATCCGATATCCACCCACTGTGCGCCGCTCCCGCTGGGACTACATCGCCATCTGCGACCGCTATTGCCACAGGTTTCATAGCCGCAGAAGGTGAGCTCCACCGGAATCGCTCGGTTGTTTTGGTCGATTCCATTGGGGCACCGGCAATCGCTGCAACGACCGATTTTAGTCCAGCCCACGTCCTGCCGACATTCGAAGACCTCGTCGTTTAGACCACAGACCTTGGTGCCGCAATTGGCGTTGTCCGGGCTGATGGGTCGGCCCAAGGCATCAATGCCTTGCAAGCATTGGCATTTGCCGTCGCATTCCGCCTGGTAGGCAAACCAGCCGGCATCCCAGTCGGCATCGGCGAGGTTGCCGTCACCGTTGAGATCGCAAACGCCATAGGGAGACGTGGCACCACAACCGTTCGGCTTGAACAGGTAATAACAAAAGTTGTCGTAACGGGTGTCGCAACCGCAAAGGGAATTGTCGGCGGCGGCTAAGCCCGGTAGGGCTAAGAGAACGAAGAAAACTAAGAAACGCAGGGGTCTCATGACGGGGCTCCAATCGAGGGCGGAACGTGCCGCGGACCCACACCACTCACCCAGGGCTAGAAGGGGCCTTCGGGACCGACAAGGGGCAGGCGATCCCGAGGCTGACCAAGCTGTCCGCGTAATGGAATCGGCGGAGGACACGCCAAAAACCCGTCAAAAAAATTCTGCATTCGGGGAGCGATGCAGAGTCGCCGCCATTTTTTCGTCTTGACCCCCTAGGTGGGTCCACCGACCAGGTTCTTAGCGACCACCAGCCGCGCCACGGGCTGAAGCCCGAGGCTACCTTGGCCTTGCCCCTGGCGGGGCTGCCCTGCATTTCTTCCGGGCGCCTTTCGCAGGAGGCAAAACCTGGGCCGTCGGAGGCGTCCCCGCTTCGGAGTTAATTCCGTGGCGTTGGGTCCCCTTAGCCAGCCCAACCGCGCCACGGGCTGAAGCCCGAGGCTACCTTGGCCTTGCCCCTGGCGGGGCTGCCCTGCATTTCTTCCGGGCGCCTTTCGCAGGAGGCAAAACCTGGGCCGTCGGAGGCGTCCCCGCTTCGGAGTTAATTCCGTGGCGTTGGGTCCCCCCATCACCGACCAGGTTCTTAGCCAGCCCAACCCAGGAAGATCTTGCCCTTTGGCGGGGCCGGCTAGGCTGAGACAGCGGTGCCTTTCCGGGCCGTCCCAAAGGGACAAGGCAAGGGTAGCCTCGGAATTTATTCCGTGGCGCGGTGGATCGAACGAAATCGGTTCCTCGAAATTGATTCCGTGGGCGCGTCCGTCGGCGTTTCGTGGGTCACTTCGAGCGAATGAGGGTCAGGCTCCCACGACGAGAGCGGCATGCAGGGCGTCGGCAAAACGGCCGGCCGACGCTGGATCGTAGCGCAGGTAGAGGGACGGCTCGATCAGCTCTACTTCCATCAACAGCCAGCGACCGTCGTGACGCACGAAGTCGATGCGTGCATAGAGAGGTGCCGGGTCCAATGCCGCCAAGACTCTTTGGCCTAACGCCAGAACTTCCTCCGACGGTTCGATTTTGCGGATCAGCCCCCCGTGCTCTTCCTGGACCCGAAAGTCCTCGATCTTGGGAGATTTGAGGACAGCATGGCTGAAAGCCCCGCCGAAAAAGAACACCGAGGTCTCTCCTTCGTCGACGACTGAGCGAATGAAGGGTTGGACCATCAAGTCGCGATCCACGAAGCGGCCGGCAATTTCTGCCAAGTCAACACGCGAGGTTTTGGAGGAGATGCGATAGGTGTCGTTGGCACTGGCGCTGATCACCGGTTTGACCACCAACTCGCCGAAGTGCTGCCACCATGCTTCCAGCTGTTCGAGGCTCGCTCCCCGCGACCACGTGGTCGGCACCACGGGCAAGCCCCGCTGCTCCAAATCGCGAAGGTAGGTTTTGGAGAGATTCCATCGGATCAGCTCCAACGGATTTTCGAGTCGGGTCCCGGAGCGATGTATGCCCTCCAAGGCTTTGATGAAGAGTTCCGGATACTTTGTATAGTCCCACGTGGTACGCACGATCACCGCGTCGAATTGCTTCCAATCCACGTCGGTCGCGCGCCAAGGCACGCTCTCGACCCGAAATCCGAGCCGTTCGAGTGGCTCGAGCAGCAGGTCGTCATCGAAGATGTAGCCGTCGAGATTTTCGATGGTCAGCAAGGCACAGCTGCGCATGTAGGCTCCCTTTGAAACGGCTCCGTCAAATTAGCCATCCGCCCTCGGCGTCAGCAGGTTGACGAACAAGCGGTAGGCCCCCGGCACCCCCGCCGGCAGCTGACGGAAGAAGGCCAATCCGGTGTAAATGTAACGACCCTCGCCCATGTCGGCCACCAGGAGCGCGCCTTCTTTTTCCGCGCCTCCCGGGTCGCCGATCGGGTCGGACATGGCCAGCAGGGGTGTCCATTCGGGGCCCCATGTGCCGGCGAAATAGAGACCTCTTTCTTGTACCCAGCCCTGCCAATCCGACTCTGAAATGACGTTGGGGGTGTTGAGCAAGGGGTGATCCGGTTGCAGCAGCCGGACCGTCGCGGTTTCGTCGGTCACACGATCGTGGGGGCGCTGGATGTCGAAGGCAAAGGGTGCGAAACCTCCCTGGACGTATTGATATTGCTGGTATTGAACCAAAACCGTGCCGCCCGAGCGGGCGAAGCTCAGCAGGCGTCCATTGGCCTTGGCCAGGGTCGGCTCGATTTCAAACGCGCGGCTGCCGATGACCACGGCGTCGAAGCGGTCGAGATCTTCGAGCAAGAGTTGCTCGGCCGTGAGCAGCTCTAGGGGCAGGCCGATTTCCATCAACATCTCAGGCACGCGGTCCGACGCACCGCGGACGTAGGCCACCCGCCGGACCTGCGGCAGCTGGATCGGCGCCGCTCGCACCGTCAGGCGAGCCGTGCTCGGCCGCGCCACGGGGCGAATGTGTTCGTATTCGATCCGCTGAAGGGAACGACCTACTGCCCCGTCCACAGAGAGCGTAATCGGGTAGCTCCCGGGCCCGAGGTCCGATGGCGGTTGGATCTTGATTTCGAGCCCTTGGCGCTGACCCCGAGGGCCGACGAGCTCGAAAGGCACGGATTCCGGGAACGACCACCCTGCGGGGGCCTCGATCTTCAAATGCCCCTTGAGCTCCGGTCCCTGATTGCGCACCAGATCCACCTTCAAATGGATGTCGTTCAAATGGATGTCGTTCAGGGTGATGCCGTCCGAAGCGCCCGGGCCCGGGACCAGGGGTCGAACCGCGAGGTCTCGATCGAGACTCACCTCAAGGGCCGGCACGACTTGTAACGGCCGACGGACCTCTCCCAAGGCTTGGTCGCGATATCGGTAGACCACCTCGCGTCGCCATTCCATTGGCACCCCTTGCAGCTTGCCTCGAAACACCAAACTCAACGGCGGCGTTTCAAAGGGGCGAGTGTGCAGTTCGGGCTCCCCCTCGGGCCAAGGATAGAGATCTCCGACTTTCGGCCGACGAAGAAAATACGGTACGGAAAGCTGCGCATGCTCGGGCACCTCTACCGTCAGCACTCTCTCGTCCGTGACCTCGACCTTGAATCGACCTGAGGCGGGCTCGGCAGGTCGGCTCGAAACCAACCGCCAAGCTCCCTGCCCGGCCACCTCGATCTCGAGATCCTCAACCTCTACCGCACCGCTGCTCCAGAAGAGTGACCGGACGTCGACGGTTTCCCCGGGCACCAAGCGGTCGCGATCGGTGATCGCGTCCACCACGAAGCCGGCCGCCGCCGACAGTCCACGGCGGGCGACGGCCAATTTTTCGACGATCAACTCGTGCACGATCGCCCGCCGTTGGTCGAACTCGGCCGCCCCTGGTTCGTCGGCTTGGGGGGCGGTTTCCGAGCGCAGCCGATCCAAGATTCGCACGATTTCCAACAACGGGGGCACGGTGGCTTCTAAACGGGCGGGCACCAAAGCCGCTCGGGTCTCTTCGGCGAGGGTCGATACCCGGTCTAAGGAACGCTCGACGTTGAGGCCCAGCTCGCGCCCTTCGGGGGTTGCGAGCAGCGGGGCTGCGATGGCCGCGAGACGGGTATCGGATTCGCCGAAGAGTTCTTGGGGCGGCTCGACGGAGCTTCCGCCCTGCCAAATCAGACCGGCAGTGGCGCTACCCGGGGGTTGCTCGAATCCCATGTCCTGGCAGCGGTGACGGCTCCGGCTTTCGAGCGCGGTTTGGAACGTCGAGCGGCCGGTGAGCGGATCGACCCGCCCGAGATCCACCTCTAGGGTCGCCGCCGTGGGATTCCACCAGCTTGCCCGATAGAAACTATCGACCCTCCAGGGCAGCGAAGGATCCGCGGACATCTCTTTGAACAGCTCTTCCGCCACAACTGCCGAGGCTTGGTGCTGACCGTGACCGGCCCTCGAATCGGGTGGGAACACCGCCACCACAACCTGGGGTTTGAAACGCCGGAAGACATTTCGTGCGTCCTGCATCAAGATTTCCCGTGGCCAGCGCTCGAAAGTCTCGTCGAGGGATCGGGTATAACCGAAGTCGAAAGCGCGGGTGAAGTACTGCCTGGCGCCATCGATCCGACGGGCGGCTTCGAGCTCCCGCGAGCGCAACAGCCCCAAGCCCTCACCGAGTTCCGAGCCGATGAGGTTTTGGCCACCGTCACCGCGGGACAATGACAAATACGCAGCCTCACCGCCGGCGGAAGCCACGTGGGCGAGGACAAAAGTATCTTCGTCATCGGGATGGGCGGCGATCATCAACAGGCGCTTGTGGGTCGACAATCGAGCCAATGATCTATCCACAGCCCGTACGCCGCCGGTGCTCGCCGAGTTCAAGGCGTCCAAGTCGGACGGGACCTCAACGGCGGCATCGACAACGGCTGGGGCCGGGCCGATCGCGAGAACCGATCCAGCCAGACCGAGGAGCAGTACTAGTATCAATAACATCGTCGAAACCACGGGAATCGAGGTGAGAAATGGTCGAAGGATGGGGGTCTGTCGTGAAATTGGGTGCATGGGCGTGATTCTACGCCCGACTCCTCAACCGTGCTATCCTCCGGCCATAGTCCACTCGCCTGGAGAGACCAAAGGTCCCTGCTCCGAAAGGCGAAGCTTGAGGTTTGCTGAGATGACCGATCAAGTGCACGACGGCTGGTATTGCGCCGATGCAGATGCACAAGGCTTTGTTTCCTACGATTACATTCGCCGTGAAGCCAACCGGCTGAGCCTTGAAGACTTCGAAGCAAGTTTTCCAGTTCCGGCCTTGATGGTGGTCTACCGCGGAGTAGATCAGGCCGAAAACGAGGGCATGGACCCGGGGCAATCCGGAGTTCAGCTCCTGACCATGTCCGTGAAAAGCGCTTCCGTCCTGCGTTACCTGAGTCGTGTGGCTTTCGTTTGCAAACGGCCGGGCAATCCCTACGCCCACCTCATTTCGGTCGGCCGTTCCGTCAATAACGACATCAGTATCAAGGTCGATTCGGTATCCAAGGTCCACGGATACCTGGTGATGGAAGACGGCCTGTGGCGATTTACCGACCACGGCTCCACCAACGGCTCACGGATCAACGGCCACGATCTCGTTCCCAAAGAAAAATACACCCTCAAAGATCGGGACGTTTTGCAGCTCGGTCTCGAGGTGATGTTCGAGTTCATGGTTCCGAGTTCGCTTTACCACAAAGCGCGCTCCTGAGATCTGGCCTCTAGCTCGGGCCCATTCAGAAACGCCCTTTGTGCAAGTCCGGAGGGCGCGACCTCCCTTCCCTACCTCCGCTCCTCGTCCCACCAGAGAAATAGCCCCAACTTTGGTGTAGAATACAAGGAATATATTCGCCACCGGACACCCTAGGGCCATCTATTTCAGGGACTTAGAGTGGCCGGCCGACGGGAGGATCGGATGCCGCAGCTCCATTTCTACGTTCCGCGCGAGATCGCCGAAGAAATCAAACGTCGGGCCGAACTCCGCGGCATCACCTTGTCCCGCTACGTGGCCGAGCTGGTGCAGCAGGAGATGGGCGGCGGTTGGCCCGAAGGCTGGTTCAACGAAGTGGTCGGCGGCTGGACCGAGTCGAGCTGAGGACGCCCTATGTATTTACTCGACTCTGGAACCTGTTTCGCTCTGCTCAAGGGCTCCAAAGCGATTCTGCACCGACTTTCCAACCAAGAGCCCGCCGGAGTTCGGCTTTCCGCCGTGGTTAAAGCCGAACTTTTGGAAGCGGCCCGCGCCGCAGACGACGTAGCCCATCATTTAGAGCTGTTGCAGCGATTCTTCGAACCGTTCGGCAGCCTGGTGTTCGATGATCGATGCGCGGAACAATACGCCGTGTTGGCGGCCCAACAAGCTCCGGGGTCAGATCTCAGCGCCTCGGACCTGATGATCGCGGCCACGGCCTTGGCCCACGACCTGACCTTGGTGACTCCGCGATCCGGAGAATTTTCCACGGTCGCCGGTCTGCCGGTGGAAGATTGGACTCGCGACTGATCAGGGCGCGCCGGTCTCCAGCCGATACAAAAACAAGATTCGAAAAGAGTTTCAGAACATGCCACCTGTCCGAAAAAATGATCGGGTGGGGGCCTCAACCCATCTTCGAGGAGATCTTCGAAAAATGAATATTCAAATCCGCAATCAAAAACTCGCAGGTTGGGCCTTGTTCTGCCTGTGCTGGCTCGCCCCCGCGACCCTGTTCCCCGCGACCCTGTGGGCCGAGGGACCTACCTCCTACGGCGACGGTGTCAGCGGCGACGGCACGGCTTCGATCGCCGAGATCCTGGCGAGCCCCGACGATTTCGAGGGCAAAGAAGTCGAGGTTTCGGGCGAGGTCTCGGACGTCTGCCCGAAGAAGGGTTGCTGGATGGAGCTGCGGGATGAGCATGACGCCGGTTTGCGGGTCAAAGTGCAAGACGATGTGATCGTATTTCCCGCCGACGCCAAGGGCAAAACCGCCATTGCGCGCGGCAAGGTCGAAATTTTGGAGATGGACCGGGAGAAATACCTGGGTTGGATGCAACATCTTGCGGAGGAGCGGGGTGAAACCTTCGACGAGTCCACCCTCGGCGAGGGCCCCTATCGAATCGTGCAGCTGGCCGGCACCGGCGCGCAAATCAACGACTAGCGGGCGGTGAACCCGAAGCGAGTTCGATGATCCTGCCCAATCCCTTTTCCAGCAGCTCGTCGACCTCTCGAACCATCTGCTCGAAGAGATGGGTCGGCCCACCGTAAGGGTCAGCGACGTCACCCGGCTTGCCGGCCATATCCGCCAAGCGATAGACCCGGCTGCAGGACGGCGGGTGGAGACGACACATGATCTCCACGTGCACCTGCTCCATGCACAACACCAGCGCCGACGCTTCGAGCATCTCGGCGCTGGTGGCGCTGGACCGGCTGCCGGTGATGTCGATACCCCGAATCGCCATCATCGCCACGCTCTCCGCTGCCGGTGGCCAGCCCTCCACGCCCATGGTTCCCGACGAACGAACCTGCCAGCTCGAAAGCCCCCGTTCCGAAAGCTTGGCACGCAACAGAGCCTCCACTACCGGGGACCGGCAGATGTTGGCGGTGCAAACCACCAAGACGGAAACGTCGTCTTGAGAATGGCTCATGAGTGAGAATTTCTCATGGGATTGGACAGACCTCGGACTGGGCACCGTGTCCCGGCACAAATTCATCTTTGAACATATGAGGATCCTCCGTCGACAGAATATCAGGGCCGATCGACGGCGGCGCGCACCTTGGTGACCAGCTCGCGTCTGAGAGCGGGTCGCGGGTCGGGGCGATGGCCCAGAAAACAAGCAAATTCTGCCACCGATGGTGAGCCGAGGCGCGCATATCCGGCCAAAGCCAGGGTATGGCGCAGGGTGCCCGTTTTCGCCACCATGTCCTGCGGCAAGGCCGGCCACGCTTCGAGGGTCCCGACTTTAGAACCCGCAAAGGAGTCGAGCCAAACCTTTGCCCACTCCTGACGACGGCTCCAAGCCAACACCTCGACCACCGCCCTGGGGGTGAGCAAGTTGTAGGGCGAGATGCCCGAGCCGTCGTCGAGCTGAAAAGCTCCGTCGTCCACACCCACCGTCTCGGTCAGGAAGGCGGCGACTTGGTCGAGCCCGCCGTCCGTCCGCCCTTCACCGGTGGTCGCCAGAGCTAGCTGACGCAAAAGCATTTCAGCGTACCAATTCAGACTCTCCTGAAGAATCGGCACCAGCCATTGTGAAAGGGGCGGGCTGGTCCAAGACGCCAGCCGAATCTGAGCCTCGCCACCTACGGAAGCAGTTCGGCGAACTTTCACCTGGCCTTCGACCTGGATCCCCGCAGCTCGGAGTTCGGCGAGAATCACCTCACCGGCATAGAGTTCGCCGTCGGGAGCCGCCAAGCTCAAGGTATAAGCGGGCTCGGTGATCGGATATTCACCCCGCAGATTGAGGGTCATGCTGTTCCAAACCGGCTGAAAGTCAACCGTGCCGCGGCCGTCTCGCTCCGGCGGCGCGGTCACCATGTGGTTGATCCAATCCAAAGCCTTGGGCACGTCGCCCGGATTCTGTGGTCGGGCGATCGCCGGCGCTCCCACCGACTTTCCCGGCGCGATATAGAAACCCAAGGAACCTTCATCAACGGCCAGCGCCGCGGTCGGGGCAGCGAATCCAAAGGCGATCTCGTTGATCGCCCGAACCGCGGGGAAGGGGCGACCCGGGAAGCGAGACCCGTCGATCACCAGATCTCCTCGAACCCGAGCCAGACTTTTCTGCTTCAACCGGCGAATGAGTTCGCGCACGGGCGTCCGCGCGTCCGCGGGGTGGAATCGCCGATTCCAGGTCGGATCGCCGCCGCCGACCCACACCAAATCGCCCGTCAACACCCCATCGTTCAGCGCACCTTCTGCCACCACCCAGGTCTCGGCACGATAGTCGGGTCCGAGATGGTGCATGGCTGCGGCCGCCACCACCACTTTTAAAACCGACGCCGGCACCAAGAGCCGGTCCGGATTGTGCGCGAATAGATCTCGGGATCCGGAGGTGGCCAGGCACCCCTCGAAACCTCGTCCGTCGTCCGCAGGGCACCAGGATCCAAAGCCAAAGCATCCCAGAACCATCAGGACCGGGACCATCACCGTCCGGGCGCGGATCACAGCTTAAGACGCGGCAGCAGGGAGTTGATCGCCGTGGGGCTCTGCATGATGTAGAAGTGGACCGACGGCACACCCTTATCCACCAGCTCTTGGGCCTGGGCTAAGGCCCACTCCACGCCAATCGCCTGGACTTGCTCTTTTTTCGATTTTTCGATTTCGTCCGCCAGCGCCGGAGGGATTTCGCAATGAAAAGTCCGCGGAATGCTCCGTAGATGCCGTTTGGTGGTGAGAATTTTGAGCCCCGGAATGATCGGCACCTCGATGCCCACTGCGCGGCATTTCTCGACGTATTCAAAGAAATATCGATTGTCGAAAAACATCTGGGTCACGATGTAGTCGGCACCGGCTTCCACCTTTTTCTTGGCCCAGCGAATATCTGAATCCAGGTTGGGAGCCTCGAAGTGTTTCTCGGGATAACCCGCTGCGCCGACACAGAAGCTGGTCGGGTCCGCATCGAGCAGATCGTCTTCCAAATAATGCCCGTGATTCATGTCCGAAATCTGCTGGATCAGATCCGCGGCGCAAGCGTTGCGGGTTCGACCATGATCCAGAGGTTTCTTATATCCGGAATCGTCGCCACGAATCGCCAACACATTGTCGATCCCCAAGTAGCGCAGCTCGATCAAAAAATCTTCGGTTTCTTGGCGGGTGAAGCCTTGGCAGAGGACGTGGGGCACGGCGTCGACCTGGTATTTATTCTGCATCAGAGCACAAACGCCCAAGGTGCCCGGGCGCTTTCGTTTCACCCGCCGACGGATGCCCTGGGGCGTCTCTTCGTACATGACCTCGGCCGCGTGGCTGGTGATATCGATAAAGGGCGGCCGATGCTGGACCAAGCTCTCGATCAATCCGAGAAGTTGCTTGAGATCGCCCCCTCGCAACGGCGGAATAATCTCGAAGCTGATCAATGGCTGGTCGGCCCTCTCTAGATGCTCAGTAACTTTCATGATGTCTCGATTCTCATTATTTCCAATCCAGCGATTCCAATCGTGGGCATAGCAGGCGCCCCTAGAGCTGCCCTTTTAAAACACGGGCCATGAGCCACCAGCCCAGAATGCCCAAGCTGTCGGCAACCACGTCCCAGAAATCCGCCGAGCGACCGGGCACCAGGGTCTGGCAGATCTCCGTCAACCCGGCCATCGCCAAGGCCAAACCCCACGTGGCCCCTACAATCCAACCCCCAGCCAGACCTTTGAAAACCGAGCCATGGCGAAGGAATCGGTGAAGAAAATAGCTTTCCAATCCGAATAGGGCAAAATGTACGACTTTGTCGCTGCCTTCCGGCAGTAGGTGATCGAATGGCCCGGGGGGCTCGTCGAACGAGGGCCCCGGAACCAATAAAACCAACCCAAGGAAGCCGGTAAAGAGCAGAAGATTTCGCAGATCCCGAGAAGCGGTATCTGGAGGATGGGTTTTTGTGATCTCGGCAAGGGAGTCCATGTTCATTCCCGTCGGCGGCTCACCGCGTCGCCGTGTTGCGCCGACGGCGAGTCGAGGCTCGGCAGCCTGACTTGGCATACTATAGTCGCTCATCCAGACCATCTGTCACGGAATCGTCGAAGAGAAAAATGCAAGAGAGCGAGCAAATCCCCCGAGTGACCTCTTCGAGGCTTCCAGCTTTTCTCCGCCACGACACCGCGCTTGCCTACGGAGTTGTGGCCGCAGCCTTGCTCGGCGCTTTATTGGCCCTCGGGTCCGCCACCTCGTGGGCCCAAAACCGAAAGGAGCTGCTGGGTGAGCTGCGAAAAGCCGGGATCGACCAAAGTCATCCCCAGGCGCTTCGGCGAGTTGAACGCGAAGGCACCGCCCACCACAGCCGCTTGCTCACTGCCCGTAGCCTGATCTACGACTCCCTTGCCCGCCTGTGGCAGCCGGAGGCGGGCCAAACTTCCGAGCTGCGACAGGAAATCCTCGACCGCCTGCCGATCGCCAGATCCTTGGCACAATCGGCTTTGGACAACGACCCCAGTTCTTGGCAAGCGCCGATGCTGATCGGTGCGTCGACCTACTTGGAGCACTCCCTGAGCCGGGATCGGCGTCTTTATACCGAAGCCGCTTCGTGGGAAGTACCGCTGACCAAAGCCACGGAACGGGCTGCCGGCCATCCCGAGCCCCGGCGGCTGCTCGCCACCGCCTATTTGGAAACTTGGTTCGGGCTTTCAGAGAGCAAAAAGGCCATGGCTCGGGATCTGCTGGCGCAAGTCTTTCGCGATGATCTAAGGGCTTTCGAAGCCCTTCTCCCCTCATGGCTCGGCTTGCGCCTGAGCCCGGAGGAGACCTTTTCGGTGGTGCCCGAGAACGCCGCCGCTTGGCGCATCCTCGAGAAGGGCTACGAAGCCCAAAAACGGTGGGGTTTGTTCTTGATCGTGCATGCCCGTCACCTGGATGCAGTGGAGAAACAGCTCGAAGCCCAACGGCTGGAGGCCGAGCAACGGGTGAAGTTGGGCGATTTCTTCAACGGCCGGTCGCGCTTCCTTCAGGTGATCGCAGGGGCCCCGCCGTCCCAACGATTCGCACCCATGGTCAATCAGGTGCTGGAGGCCTATCCCCCCGGATTGCACGGCCACAGCATCCTCGGACCTTTGCGGGCGTGGCTAGATTGGGCGCTAGAACTCGGTCAATTGGGCCAGAAGCCCATTCCGCCCGCCCAGCTGAGGCAGCTGATCGACGCCGTCGGAGAACTCGACCGCCCAAAAGCGGCCCTCGCGGCTTGCCTGGCCGAAGATTTCTACCAGGCCGAGCGTTTCGAAAAGCTCGCCCAACCCCTGGCTCAAGAAGCCTGGGCACCCTATTTGGTCGCTAAGGCTCGCGTTGCTCTCGGCCAGAACGATCTGGGTAACGCCAACGAAGCCCTCTCCCAGGTGATCGGAAACTATCGTCGCCATCCGAGTTATTTGCTGACGGAACTCGAGGCAGCTCGGTCCTCAGGAGATGGAGCCCGCGCCGACATTGCCCGGGCGGCAATCAACGAGACCGCCGCCTTGCGTTGGAACTCTTTCGCTTGGAAGCAGCCGGGGCGTCCGGTGCTGGAGATTCTGCCCGCGGAGACGGCTCCGGGATTTGCCTTCGAGGTGCTCAAAGCCCCTTCGGAAGGTGCGGTGATCAAAGTCTTTTTAGACGGTCGAGCGGTGGTGACCATACCCGTCCGCCGGGGAGATGTGGTCAAGGTGCCCGTCGTGGTCGAAGCCCTTAAAGCCCACCGCATAGAAATCCACTTTGTGGCCGGCGGCACCATCCATGCCGGTGATCTCTGGCTTTTGACCGACCAGGCCGGCGAGCGGCATTGAGTTCAGCGGCGTTTGGCTACGCGTCAAAAGCCGGCATCGGTGGAAGCCTTCCTCGGCTCGGCGGAAACCGCAGGATCCAGAAATACCGTCTGCGAGTCCCGCTTCTGGCGCACCAACACCGGCGTGCCGCAGGCAACTCCCACCAGCAGAGCCAAAGTGAAGGCATTGGCGGGCATGGTCAGCGAAAACTCCACCAACGAATGCAAAATGGCCGTGCCGCAAGCACCGAAGGCAGCCAGAGCCAACATCCGATCCTCGGATCGCCGCCCCTTGCGCAGCACCAACCAAAGCCGGTCGGCAATCGCAAACACGGCCCATCCGAGCAAGAGTAGGGCAGGCAAGCCGGCAGTGATCGCCAGCTCGAGCACGTCGGAGTGGGCGTGTCGCCAAGATCCGGGCAAGGTGGGTGGCTGCACCAGCGGAAAAGCCTGTCGGAACGAGCCCAAACCGGTGCCGACCACAGGTGACCAAGCGATCAGATCCAAGCTCTCCCACCAAACCTGAAAACGGGCATTCCAAGTGATCTCATAGGCGGAGGTCTCCACCAACCGGCCCACCCCTCGATTCCAGCCGAGCATCCATACCGCCGCCAACCCCAGGCCCAACAACCCCACACCAACACCCACAAGTTGCCAGCGGCGATAGCGCAGCGCCAGGACCCCTCCCTGAATCGCCATTCCTCCGACCACGGCCACCAGCCCCGCCCGAGATCCGGAGAAGGCCAGCGCCGCAAAGCAGAAAGAGAAAGTCGCCAAGGGAATCACGAATTGGATCAACCGACGCTCCGCTTCCAACTTGGTGTCTAAAGCTCTGCGCAAACCCCACCACAACCAAGCTGAAGCGCAGCTGACCGCCATGCCGAGGTAGAAAGCAAAGTGGTCCGCGTTGACGAACGTGCCCCTCAAGCGCGACGCGTCACCCGGCATCTCCAATCCCCAAATCATCGGATTGCGAGTCAGCCATTTGTCGGCACCGTAGAGGATCTGAAATAGCACCCCGATCATGAGGCCAAGGGTGAGCAGACGGCGAGCGGGTCGCTCCGAGGCTTGGAGGCACGCCGCCATGAAACACGCGGCGAGCGCGAATAGGTGCAGGGCGGTCAGGCGCGTGACTTCCGGCGCCAACGAAAGGGGGGTCCAGCTCGGCGGCTCGAGGCCTTGGATTTCAGCGGCTTCGAGCCACAGCCGATGGACCGACGGGCTGAGCACCTCCGCCACGACCGAAGGCCACGGCAGCGTCTGAGCGACCCCGAGCAGGCCGAGACTCGACAACGCAAGAAGCGGCACTCGGATCGCCGAGAGGGGCTGTAGGCGGCGTTTGACCACCATCGAAATCGCCAGGCCGATAAAAGCCGCGACCTGCAGAGCTGCGCGGTCTCGGGGCATCACACCGGCATAGGGAAGGGGTGCCAGCACGATGATCGCCAAGAGCACCAGGGTCGCTAGGGTCGACCCGGGCTCGGAATGTCGTATCATCTCCGCACGAGCAGAAAGCCAGCGCGAGACCTTCTTCGGCAGGCGACTCATCGCCCCGAATCTCCGAGTTGGAATCCGGGACGGGCAAGCCGAAGCAAAGCAAAAGAGATTTCAGCGTGGAATAAGGCCATATGAGGAGAATCGATGACAGCTAGGAGGCAAAAGATCACGGCAAACCGTAGGTCCCCGAGATCCCTGGCCGGGGCGCTCTTTATCGCGTTTTGGGTCCTGCTCTCGGTCGGCGGAAGGGAAGCTCGAGCGCAGTATAACTCCCCGGTGGGAAAGGAAGCGAATGCCTCGATTCCCTCCAAGGAGTCATTCGACGAATCCTACGATGCAGCGCGTTGGTCTGCGGGTCCCTTCCGCGTTCAACCTTGGATCGGCCTGCGCGATGCCTCATTCGTCACCATTCAGACCCTGAACGACGACGGCTCGGTCGATGAAAGTGACGACTTCACCGCCACCGCGGGCGCCGGGTTCAAGGCCTACGCCAGAACCAGCCCCAAGTTGGTGCTCGCCATCCACGCCCTGCCGGAGTACACCTGGTGGCAAGACAACGACGATAAGAGTGGGGTCAACGGCCGCTACGGGGCCGGTTTGTTCGGATTCTTCAACCGGCTGAAGCTCGAAGCGTCGGTCCGGCGCACCGAACGCCAGGACATCTTTTCCACCGAAGTCCAACAGCTGACCACCGTGGAAGAGGATCTCGCACGGGTCGGCTTCGAGGTTGAGGTGGCCCGGGGAGTCGACGTGTGGGTCCGGGCTCGGTCCAAGGAATACGGCAACAACGAAGACGATTTGGCCATTTTTCGGGCCCTGAACCGTTCCGAAGACGATGTGGCGGTGGGGGCTCGCCTGAGGTCCAAGCAGGGTTATCGCTTGGGGCTCGGTTTTAAGGATCTATCCGCAGACTTCGACCCGGAGTCGCGAAATCTATCGAATGACGGATCCGCCGTGCTGCTGGAGCTGGGATATAAGGCCGGCCGCTTCGAGCTGGTAGGTGACCTTGAAAAAGTCGACCTAGAGCCGACCGCCGGATCGGACCTCGAAGCCTTGGACGAGTTAGTGGGAAAAATAGAGCTGTCCTGGGATGCTTCGCGGCGCCTCGAGCTGCTGCTCTTCGGGCATCGGGACTTGTCGTATTCGGTTTCGGCCGCTCAATCCCACGTGCTGAGCCAACGCACCGGAATTACTACCCGCTTCAAAGGCAATCGTGGCTACGTCGACTTCACCTACGCCACCGGTGAGGACCAATACGAGGCCCTCGGCGGTGGTCCGAATCGCACCGACGATGTGACCGAGCTGCGCGCTGCTCTGCGGCTCCCGGTGGGCAATTTGTTCAGTCTGACCCTCTATGGAACCTCCCTTGACTACGACTCGAACAACGACGATTTGGATCGGGAATTCTCTACCTACGGTGTCGCCGTCGATCTCGGAAAGCTGGCGCGCCGCCTGAGCCTCGGAGAAGCGGAAGGGATTTGGTAGGTCGCTCGCGTTTAAGCCCTACCTGGTATAGCCTTTAGCCATGGGCTCACGACATCTCCCTACAGTTCTCCCTACAGTGCTGCTCCTCGGCGCCCTGACCTCCATCTCCGACCTCGGCTCGTCCGTGGCCTCGGCACAAACTTCGCTGACCGACTCCGGCTCGGGAGCTTCAGCGGTCGGCTCCTATCGAATCGGCCCACGAGATCGTTTGACGATTCGAGTCGAAGAGCTTCCAAATCTCGACAGCGAGCAACAAGTCGCCGATGACGGCACCATCACACTCGCCACGATCGGCAGCATCGAGGTCCGCGGACTGACCGAAGCCGAACTCGCGAATAGAATCCGAGAGCGCCTGTTGGCCGAGGGCCTGCGCCGCGCGACCGTCACAGCCACGGTCAACGAATATCGATCCCAACCGGTTTCCGTGCTCGGCGCGGTGGCCCGTCCCGGCAACCATGTGATTCCCGGTCGGTCGACCCTGATCGACGTGCTGCTCGACGCGGGTGGCATGTCCGACCAGGCAGGCTCGAAGATTTTGGTCCGCCGCCGAGCCGCCAACGGTTTAACCGACCAAGTCGAAGTCAGCGTCGATGACCTCTTCCTGGCCGGTGATCCAAACGTCAACCTGCCCATTTATGCCGGCGATTTGATCCATGTTCTGCCGGTCCAAGAAATGGCCATTCATTTCTTGGGGGAGGTGGCCACGGCAGGCACCTTGACCTTCCGCGACGACAAACGGGTGACCTTGCTCACGGCCATCGCTCGAGCGGGTGGACTGACCGAAACGGCCTCGAATAAGTTGGTGATCAAACGCGAAGACGAGAACGGCCAACGATTCGAGATCAATATCGACTATCGCAAGCTTCTCAACGGAAAAATCCCCGACATCGAACTCCAAGACGGGGATCTCATCGTCGTAAAAGAGTCCTTCTTCTGATGGCCAATCGATCCCAAGATCCCTTTCGAGATCTGGTCAGCACCAGCAGTTCTTCGGGGCCGGACGTCGGCGCCGAAGCTATCGACCTGACCAAATATTTAACTGCAATCCGTCGGCGCTGGCTGCTGTTGGTAGCCTGCTGTTTGATCGCCGGCACCTACGCGGTGCTCCGCTATTCCCTGACCGAGAAAATTTATCGGGCCACCACCACCATTCAAATCGAGCGGAAGCGGCTCTCATTGCTGGCCTTGGGGCAAGCCGGATGGCTCGAAGACTGGTGGAATCTCGAATACTACCCAACCCAATACCGTCTGCTGCGAAGCCGCGGCATGGCGGAGCGGGTGGTGCTCAACCTACGCCTACACGAGGATCCCACGTTCAACAGCCGAGCCACCAGCTTGGGTTCTGGGGACGCCGGGGACAATCCTGATTCCACCGCCCAATTGGCCCAATTGGCCGAAAGAGTTCAGAGGGGATTGTCGGTCAGCCCGATCAAAGAGACCCAATTGGTCGAGCTGTCTTACGTCTCCGGCTCACCGGAGCTGGCGGCGAGGATCGCCAACGGATACGCCGACGTTTTCATCGAATGGGGCATCGAGAATCGAGCGTCGACCGTCGGCAAGGCATCGAGCTTCCTTTCCGCCCAAATCGGCACCCTTCACAATGAAATCGAAGAACGGCAAAAACAGCTCAACGCCTACACCAGTGACGGCGACTTTGCTCTCGATCCGGGAGGGGAGGCGTTGATCGAACGGCGACAGACCCTGGAGAAGCAATACAACCAGGTGATGGCCGACCGGATCAGTAAAGAAGCCACCTACCGAGAGATTCAACAACAACCGCCGAGCAGTCTGCCGCCATCGGAGTCCAGCTCCCTCGTGGGCGATTTGAAGGCCGAGATCATCCTGCTCGAGAGCGAGTACAAAACCAAGCTCGACACCTACACTCCCGAATGGCCGGAGATGGTCAGCCTCAAGCAAAAAATCAGCGACAAAAAGTCCCAGCTCAGCCAGCTCTTGGACGAGGTCTATCGAGAAAGGGTGGGCCAAGCTTACGGCGCCCTACAAAAAGCCCGTAGGGAGGAAGAGTCCCTGGAGTCGGAGCTTCAAACCCTGGCTGCCGACGCCCGGCTGCAGAATTCCGCGGCCCTGGAATACATCAACCAAACGACCTACATCGATACGCGCAAAGAGTTGCTCGGTGAATTGGTCAAGCGGCAATCCGAGACCGAGGTGGCCTCGCGAGTTCAGACCTCCCAAGAATCCAACGTCCGAATCGTGGACCGAGCAATCGTTCCCGCCGTGCCCTTCTCACCCTATTTGCAGGCGGATCTCACCAAAGCCCTATTGCTCGGGTTGATGATGGGTGTCGGATTCGTGGTGCTCTTGGAGTATCTCGATCGAACGGTCAAAACCCCGGAAGAACTCGAAGGGCTGTTGGGAATTCCAACCCTAGCGGTGATTCCAGACATGGACGAGAGCCGACGGGGCTCCGGCTTGCGGGTCCGTTACGGTCGTAGCTCCTACAACTACAACTACAGCTATGGTTATGGCTATGGCTACGGCAGTCGCAACGAGAAGGCGAATGCCGGTACCAAAGGCGAAAACGAACACCGGATCGAGCTGCTGCCGCACCACAGCCCGCGCTTGGCGGTGAGTGAGGCCTACCGCTCCCTACGCACGGCGCTGCTGCTGTCCACCGCCGGGGAGCTGCGCATGGTCGCTTTGACCTCAGCGGAGCCGGGCGAGGGCAAAACGGCGACTACGACCAATCTGGCGGTGGTCATGGCACAGCTGGGTCGCCGTGTCTTGGTCATCGACTGCGACCTTCGTCGTCCCCGGATGCACAAGGTCTTCAAGATTTCCAACCGCATGGGTTTGGTCAACTACCTGACCGCCAATGTGGAACTCGACAGCCTCTTTTTTGAAACCGAAGCGCCGAATCTCTGGATTTGCCCGTCGGGACCGATTCCGCCGAATCCGTCTGAGCTGTTGGCCAGCGATCGAATGAAAGAGCTGCTGGCGAACCTGCGGCAGCGTTTTGACTTCATCTTGATCGACACTCCCCCCATTTTGCCGGTGGCCGACGCCATCATTTTGGGCTCTATGGCCGACGGGGTGATCATCTGCGCCCGCTCTGGCGCCTTGTTGCGTGAGGACGCCAAATTCTGCCGCGAGCGCATGGGTTATTCGGACATGAGAATCATCGGCTCTGTGCTCAACCGCTACAGCACCTCCAAGGGTGGGTATCAGCGTAAATACCGCTACTACGGAGTTTACGAGGAAGCACAGCCTGGTGCGACGCGCAATAGCGCCGCTTGACGGTCCCGCACGTGATCGATCTGCATTGCCACCTCCTGCCCGGAGTCGACGACGGGGCGAATGACCTCGCCGAGTCCCTTAGGATGTGCGAGATGGCCCACCGGGAGGGTTGTCGAGCCATTGTGGCAACCCCACATTTGCGTCACGAACGTTATGAAAATGCGGACCGACACCGGCTCGAACAGGTCCACCGCCACCTGTGCGAAGCGGTCCATCGCCGTTTCGGCAATGAACTCAAGGTTTTCCTCGGCGGCGAGATCGCCATCCACTCCCAGAGTCTGGCCGAAATCGACCAGCTGCCCAACAGCAAGCTGCTCACCCTCGCGGGATCTCGTTATCTGCTGCTGGAACTCAGCAGCCACGCCCTCGGGCCCGATCCCGTGGAAATGGTGTACGAGCTGGGTTTGGCCGGGTGGCGTCCGATCATCGCCCATCCCGAGCGGATCGCCTGGCTGGTTGCGGATTCCAATTTGTTGGCGGCCGTTGTCGACCACGGCGGTCTGCTGCAGCTCACGGCCATGAGCCTGACGGGCGAGTTCGGCCCCGTGATTCAAGGCGCCGCCGACCAGATGATGGATCAAGGCTGGGTCCGATTCGTCTCCAGTGATGCTCACGACGCGCGGATTCGTCCGCCCGGATTATCCGCCGCCCGTCAACGCGTGGCCAAGGAATGGGGTGCCGCGGTAGCAGAGGCCCTATTCGAAAACCACCCCCGGGCAGTCCTCGAGGATCGTCCATTGGATCCGACACCCCCGGTTGAGCAGCGTCCGACCACTCCTTCCGGCACCAATAACCAAGGCTGGGTTGCCAAGCTAAGGCGCTTGGCCTACCGCTAAAAGGGCCGAGCCATCGGAGCGCGGCTGTAATAAGCTTCAGCCATGAACGGTTTCTCATCAAATTGCCATCCACCGCGCTGGGCGAGCGCAACCGCCGCCTGCTCGCTGACGAATTCTTGGGCTCTCACCCTCCTGGTGACCTTGAGCCTTTCGCTGACAGGACCGACATCGCTCCAGGGTCAAGAACTCGACGGCTTTCATGAGCGCTTATACCAAGACGCCTTGAGATCTGCCTCTCTCGGCAACCACGCCGCGGCCATCAAGGACCTTCGCTTGGCTTGTTTCGGCATGTTGGAACGGACGGACCGTCTCGGTGACTGCGTCGCACGTCTGGCCATCGAAGAAGCAGAAGCAGGCAGGAGGGACGACTTCCTGACGACCGTCGCTCGGTTGATGGAAATTGAACGACGATTCCAGGGTTATAGCCGCTCCGCGCTGCCTCAGGCTCAACAACGCCAACTGGAGGCATGGCTCGAAGAGCTGGCCCCGTTGGAAATCTACGCCGGCGTTCCCACCTTCAAAGCTCTCGCCGAGCGAAAGAGGGCTTCACAGCTCCGTCTCCAACCCGCCGAGGAACGGCAAAAAGTGCTCGATCGGCTGATCGCACAGGACCCGCGAAATCCGCTGTGGCGAATCCTGCTCGGCGAGCTGATGCTGGAGCAAGGCCGCGCTGTGGAGGCTGGGGAAATTGCCGACCGGTTGGTCACTTCCCATCCGAGCTACTCGGGAACCGCATGCTTACGGGGGCGTGCGCAAGCGACCGTCGGCGCTTGTGGGCCGAGCACCCTTGAGGACCTTTCCCGATGCCTCTCCGTCGACACGGTAGAGGCCGCCCGGGAATTCACGTTGAGATGCCATGTCGCCAACGAGGATTGGGCCGCTGCCGATCAAACCTTGGCGACCATGAGCGAAGGGCAAAAACAACAGCGGGCGATTCGCGACCTGGCCAAGGAAACACGCAAGAAGCGCCGAAATACGCCTACCGCCAGTACTCAAGAAGAGCCCCCGGTACTGGAACCCAATCCGACGGAGCCCTTGAAGCCGACAACGAACAGCAGCAGCTCCGCAGGACCAGGCCCCGTTGAACTCGATGTCCTGGCCTCGGGTTGGGAAATCCTGCGCTCCGACGCCCGGGATCGCTTCGAAGACACCTACGACTCCGTTCGCTCGCTGGCGAACCGTCATGCCGGCTGGGCAGAAGCCCAACACCTGGCGGCGGAGCTGGCCTATCGCTTATCCCTCTGGGACGACGCGGTGAGCTACTTTCAGCGCGCCGAAAAAATCGTCTCCCAGAAGCCGGATCTGCAATTCTACCTAGCCGTCGCCCTTTATAAATCCGGTGATCGGGAAGCCGCGGCAAACATGCTCGACCGATGCGTGCCCCATATCCAGCCCTCGGATTTCGTACAATTCTGGGTTGCGAGAATCCGCAACGACCAAGGATAAAACCAGGGATAATATCGCGAGGTTGCCCCTTGGCGGGTCCGGGCGGCCGGGCGGCCGGG
>CBDUGP010000027.1:0-85677 GCA_965366625.1 uncultured bacterium | reverse complement strand
CCGCCCTTTTCCGGATGGCATTCGGAGGTCAGGAAACCTCGCGGATCGTAGGACCGGTCGACCTGCCCGTCTTCATCGAGTTCGGTGCTGATGAGTAGGAGCCAGGCAGGCTCGATCCCGAAGGCTGGACGACTTGACCCTGCCTTCCCAAAAAGCTTCCCTTCCGCATCGCCTTTCTACTAAATCCACAGACAAAGCCCCTCTTGTGACCAAATACTCCGTTGCCATACGCTCCCTCACGGCACTCCGCCATACACACAAATGCCAGTGAGGACCCCCGTCATGAGAGGTTTCCGGACGTGCGTCAAGATTTCACGTCTAGGAGATGCGCTAAGACCCGTGAGCATCTCTGCGCTCTTAATGCTTTCTCTAGCTTTTCCCGCCAATGCGGTAGAAGCAGTCAGATGCAGCTTTGACCCGCGCTGCACCTGCATCGAATGGACCTGGAACAATGGAACGGAATTCGAGATCCGCTGCCCGGACGAAGGGGCAGGCGGCAACGGCTGGGCCCGCCGTGACCCAAACGGTGGACCTCCGGACATCATCGACCCAGGCGGCAGCTTTCGCGGCAATGGTCGCCTTGCTGGGGCGACCCCACAATCGGGCGAGGTTTCCGATGGTCAAAAGCGGAAAATCAACAAAGCAAAAGTAAAGGCGATTCAGGCGCTCCAGAACCTCCCAGAATGTGCCGCACTGTTTGCAAACTCACCCCTCCCGCTTGACGGTGTTACCGTGCTCAATAAAATTCAATGGCTTGATGGCCAACACATCCAGCCTTTTAACCGCTGTGACGAGCCCGACGGTCGCCCAGCCTATTATGCGAGTCCGGGTAAACATGTGCCACAGATTTACGTCTGTGACGCAATCGAAGGCTTTAGGGATGAGGCAGTAGCAACGCTGCTCATCCACGAGGCTTTGCATGTGTCGGGGCAAGGTGAGGATTGGACCGAAACTGCTGGGCCCGGCAATTACCCAAATTCGCTCGGCATCTCATTTGTAGTGGCCGAAGCCTGTAATCTTCCCGTGCTGTGATGGAGATCAAGATGAATACTAAAAACATGTTGGCGCTTTGCTTGACAATGGGAACATCCTTGTTGATCAGCCATCCCTCGCTTGCGAAAGATAGCTGCAAGCCGCAAAACCTGGAAGCAGCCAGGCAGTTGACCCATTACGGCACCTATATGTCTCAAATGCATATTTTTGCCAAGAGCGGGGGAGGGACGCAGCAACAATCCGACGCCATCAAAGAGGCATGGCTCGCAGGGAAAAAGCGAGGAATTGCCCAGCTTGAGAAGATGATTGAAGACTGCGAGCAGCAAGCAAAAACAGCGGAGCGTTCCCCCGACGCCGCCCGGCTATTGGCGCTATCTTTTGAGGCAAGGCTCGTATGGGATATCGCAACCCCTGGCAGCAGACGGCGGGACATATATGCTGACGCGGTTGCTGCCATCAGCGCGATCGATCACCATGAAGAGACGGGCGTTCTCATTCCATTTTTGGAGGGTTCCGCCCTGGAGGAATGGCGAGAAGATCCTGAGTTGGGGCTCCACCTCATGGAGCGGGCAATCGATATCGCCGAACGCGTGTACGGACGGAATTCGATCCAACGCGCCGAACAGCTGGGCAATCTTGCATTTCTATTTGCCCCCTCAACGAAGCCAGAAAATCCTCACGCTAACGCGGCTCGCGCCGAAGCCCTTTACGAAGAAGCGTTCGCGATTTACGCCCGCCATCCCGAGGCCATGACCTCCGAGAATTATAAAGGGATGGTTGCCCTGACGCAGACCTTCTATCAGGAAATCGGAAATACGGAACGTGCCCGTGAATTGGCGGATTTGTACGCTGCATTGGCTGAGCGGGCCAATACCCCGTAGAAATCAGCCGCCTCGCTCTTTTGGCATGAGGCGGTGGCTGGCTGTCCAGGCCGCTTGCGGTAGCGCAATACGCTCCAGGTTTATCGTTGCGGGCCAGCATATGCTACAATGACATTATCAATCGTAACGGAGAGCTTCTGATGCAAGAGAGAAACTACGATTCGGCAGTGGTCTGGAAAGGGTGCTTGGGGCTTCGACGTAGGGCAGGGAGTGGCGCTGTACTCCCCCACCAGGAGTACGGCGGGAATAAACGTCTGCAAGCAAGGGAGGGGCGATGTGGCGGAGGGAGTGGGATTCGAACCCACGGACCACGTTAATGGTCAACGGTTTTCAAGACCGTCGCTTTCGGCCACTCAGCCATCCCTCCGGGATCCTCGACGAACTCGTTGGACGAGTCCGCCGCGGGTGTACGAGCCTACCCTTTCGGTTCGATTTTCGAAAGTCCACCGAGATACGGCCGCAGGACTTCCGGCAAGGTAATCGAGCCGTCGGCTTGTTGGAAGTTTTCCAAAATGGCGATCAGGGTACGACCGACCGCCAGCCCGGAGCCGTTCAGGGTGTGGGCCAGCTGCGGCTTGTCGCCCTTGGACCGATATCGGATCTTGGCCCGACGGGCTTGGAAGTCGGTGCAGTTGGAGCACGAGGAGATCTCGCGGTAGGCGTTCTGGCCGGGAAGCCAGACTTCGAGATCGTAGGTCTTGGCCGCGGAGAAACCCATGTCGCCCGTGGAAAGGGTCATGACCCGATAGGGCAGCTCCAACATTTGCAGCACTTTCTCCGCATGGGACGTCAGCTGCTCCAACGCTTCGAAACTCTGCTCCGGGGTCGTGATCTGCACCAGCTCGACCTTGTTGAATTGATGCTGACGGATCAGTCCGCGGACGTCCTTGCCGTGGGAGCCGGCTTCGGCCCGGAAACACGGCGTGAAGGCTGTGTACCGGAGAGGCAAGGTTTCCTCGTCCAAGATTTCTTCGCGGTGAAAGTTGGTCACCGGCACTTCGGCGGTGGGGATCAGGAAGAGACCCTTCGGCTCGAGACGGAAAAGGTCTTCCTCGAATTTCGGCAACTGGCCGGTGCCCACCAGGGCGTCGCGATTGACGATGAAGGGCGGCAACAGCTCGGTGTAACCGTGCTCGCCGGTGTGCAGGTCGAGCATGAAGTTGATCAGCGCCCGTTCGAGACGCGCGCCCATGCCGCAGTAGACCGTGAAACGCGCTCCCGCCAGCTTGGCGCCACGCTCGAAATCGAGAATTCCCAACTCGGGGCCGAGATCCCAATGGGCTTTGGGCTCGAAATCGAAGGTCCGGGGCTCACCCACACGACGCTCTTCTCGATTCGAAGCTTCGTCCGCGCCTTCGGGCACCGAGGCATCGGGCACGTTCGGAATGCCGAGTTCGGTTTGCAGCAACTCGGCCTCGACTTCCTCCAAACGGCCGGTCAAGGTTTCAATGCGCGACTTGATCTCACCGACTTCGGCGATTTGAGCGGAGGCGTCGCCCCCTTCGCGCTTGATCTGGCCGATGGCCTTGCTCGACTCGTTGCGGCGCCTTTTCAGGTCTTCCACTTCCACCAAGCCGGATCGGCGCTCGGCATCGAGGCTGAGCCATTGGTCGAGGGCGGTGATGTCAAAACCCCGGCTGGCGAGAAGAGCACGGGCACGATCGGACTCGTTGCGAAGAAGGTCTCTGGATAACATGGCGGGCGGAGCATATCCACGGCCCGCAACCAGCGTCAATGCGCGCAGGCAGGCAAATTCGCCCCTTTCGCACCCGAACCGCATAAACGGAGACTTCGGAGATAAAATCAAACCTCCGATGTCCACTCCCCCACCCTCCGGTGCCTACCCCTCGGCGCCCCACCAGACCCCAAGCGCCGATCGTTCACCCAAGCAGTCGGCCGGCCGAGCCGTGAGGGATCTCACCCTGTGGATTTGGAACGTGACTTGGCCCGCCGGACTGGCCGGCGGCGCCGTAGCGACTTTCGGTTGGTGGCAGCGGGATCCCGGACAACGACCCGAGACTTTTTTCTTGGCCGCCTCGGTCGCTTGGATCCTCGGCTTGAGCGGTGTGGCCCTCGGAAGCCTCGGCACCGACGACAATTCGTCGTGGCTGGTGGCGATCGGCACGGCGTGCGCCTTCGTGGGTTGGACCCTGCATTACGGCCCCCACCGCGGGGCGTGGGTGGGTTTGCTGCTCGCCGGAACCTTGGGTTTCGTCGCCTCCCGGCTTTGGCGGACGAAAAACCTACCTTTCCTTGGCCTCTTCGCTTGGGCCGTCGCCTTGCAATCCTTCGTCCATGGAGACCTGCTCCTGGCCCCCTATTCCAACCTGCTCAGCAGCGAGCCGCTGCCGTGGACCCTCTTGGCCCTACCGTGTTTCGCCGCCCTGTTGATTCGGGCTCTGGCGTGGGCCACCCACAGCTCGATGGCCATGTTGGTCGCTTGCGGCGCGGCGGCGGCCGGCCCCGGGTGGAGCCTGAATTCTTTGCTGATTCTGGCTGGGCTCACGGCGGCTTGTGTCGGTTACCGCTTCGTCGGCCCACGGCCCGCTCCAAGCAAAGACTCGGGACCTGAACGTCAGCCCCCGCGCTCAGCCCGGCTGCTCGCCCAACCGGAAATTCGGCTCAGCGCGACGATTCTGTTGTCGGCCCTGCTGGTGCCGTCGGCCTATCCGTGGTTCCGTCCGGCCCCGGCGCTCGCCTGGCTGGAGCTGCTGCAAAGCTCGCCGTGGCCGTTTCTGACCCTGTTGATGGTGGCTTTTGCGGCTCCCTGGCTGGGCAGCCGAGCCCTTACCGTGGTCTTGACCGCGGCTTTTTCGATCTTGGTGCTGACAACCGAAAGCAGCTCTCGCCTGCTGATCGATCGGCGGACGGAAATCCTCTCCCATGCCCAATTCCGGGTCGAGCTGCCGATTTCGTCGACACCCGTAAACACCGTGGTGCTGGAAACGGATCTGGTGCACGGCGCGTCCCTCGAGCCCGGCACCGATGTTTTTCGAATCTACATCGACAGCGAAAATCAGCGATTGGTGGATGAAGCCGTTCACGCGGGCTCGGACACGGACGATTGGGCTTCGGGACGGCCCGATCTGGTCCGCCAGATGCCGTCCACAGCCCAAGCTTGGAGCCATCGGGTGACGGACGACGGACAATTCTTTCGCCAAACGTTTCGGACGGTCGTGCACCTGGATCGACCCGTCCAAGGACGGCGTTTGATCTTGCGCCGATTCGACACCTTGCCCAAGGACGTGGTGATTCGGATTCATCGTCTGGAGATCCTGCCTTGAGCTCCCAGGCTCCCAACTCCACGGACGGCGTGCGTCCAGGCCGAGACGTTGCGGGCCGAGTCATTCCGGACCGGGTTCCTGATCTAGCAATCCATCTGCTGTGCGGTTCAGCCATGACCGCCACGGTCTTATACGCCTGGCCGAGGGACGATCCGTTCTTTTCGACCCTGCTTTTTCTGCCGTGGATTTGGATCGGGCTGTCCCAAATCGCCCGGCGGATCCATGCCCGGATAGCCACCGGTCTGCCTTTGGCATTGGCCCTCACCGTCCTAAGCCTGCCCTTCAGGGCTCGCCTCGGCTGGCCCCAAACCGACATCTTGTGGGCCTCGGCGTTGTTGGTGATGCTCGGAGTCTTGATGCTCTCGTGGATCCCCCAGCTACGCCGACACCTCGAGAAAACCCGCAAGAGGGATTCCGAGACCGGCAAACCAGGCTGGGTTTTCTTGCTGCTGCCCTTGCTCGCCCACGCCGCCATCTTGCCTTGGGCCCTCGAGCACCGCCAGCCGGACGGCGACGAGCCCTATTACCTTTTGCTCAGCCACAGCCTGAGCCGGGATTTAGATATTGAGCTGAGCAACAACTACCGAAACCAAGATTGGCGCCATTTCATGGAGCGCGCCATCGAGCCGCAGCCCGGGGATCCGCAGGGCGCAGACGGTCGGTTCTACTCCCGGCACAACGCCCTCATGCCCCTGGTTCTGGCCCCGTTCTACGGTCTGGCGGGTCGCCTCGGAGCGGCCCTGGCGATGGTGATCTCGACCGCGGCCCTCGCTTGGCTGACTTTGAGGGTGGCGCTCTTGCTTTGGCCCGATCGCGGCACCGGAGCCCTCGGGGCCTGGGCGGTGCTCGCTTTCGCTCCCCCGGCCACGATTTACAGTCATCAGCTTTGGGTCGAGATTCCGGCGGCCCTTTTGTTGATGGTGGCGGTCGACGGTTTAATCCGGCTCAGGGCTCACGAGACCCGGGAGGCTCAGGAACCATGGTCTGAGCTCAAGACGTCTGCACTCAAGGCGCCGATCTCTTTGAGAATCACAGCGCTTCAAATCGCAGTGTTTCAAATCGCCTTGGCGGTGGTTCTGCTGCCTTTGCTCAAAATGCGATTTCTGTTGGTGGCCGCGCCCATTGCCGCTTTGGCGCTGCTGATTCTTCGTCGCCGTCGCCGGTTGATTGTGGCCTTGGCCTTGGGCACCACGGCCTTGCTGACCGCCCTGCTCGTCTTCAACGCTCAGCGTTACGGCAACCCCCTGAAGATGTACAGCAGCGCCGAGTGGCAGCTCTTCCTCAGCCCCCCGGCGGATTATGCCCGCGGAGCTTTCGGCATGTTTTACGACTGTGCCTTCGGCCTCTTTGCCGTCGCGCCGATTTGGTGTTTGATCCTGCCGGCTGTTTATCTCTTGCTCCGGCGCCGAGACACCTTCCTTATTTGGCTGACGGCCCTGACCACGCCCTATTTGATCGCCCTCGCGCCGCGCTTGGAATGGTACGGCGGATGGTCTCCGCCTTTCCGCTATCCCTTGGTTTTCTTGCCGCTGTTGGCACTGTGCCTGGTGCCCCTGCTGCAACGCCGAGCTTTTGGCTTGCGTTTAATGCTCCCTTGCCTGATCGCATGGACCGCCGTGTTGTCGATCTTCTGGCTGGTGGTGCCGGGTTGGACCTACCACCTCGCCGACGGCAGCAACCATCTCTTGCATCGCTTGGGTTGGATGTTACAAAGCGATCTGGCGCGCCTCTTTCCTTCCACCGTGCGTCCGCGACCGGCAACTTGGATTTGGATCGTCGCGTCTCTGGCTCTAATTCCGATCTGCCTGTGGACAGGAAAGCCGGGTTCCCGTTGGATCCGTTGGACACGATCGTGGCTGCCCAAGAGGATGTCGAAGGGGCACCTGAGCAAGGCGGCATTCTCATGGGTCCTAGGCATCGCGATCGCCTTGCCTCTGCTGGCCAATGCCCTGCCCACCACCATGGTTCACTGGGAGGACGGTTGGGTGGCCCGCAAGGGAGGACGCCTGGAGCCCGAACGTTGGACTCCTTCCCGCCCCTCAAAGGTCGGGGCATGGATGATTCCAGCGCGCGGCGAGCTGCGGGCGAAGATCGTTGCCGGCGGCGAAAGAATTCGAATCCGCCTGATCGCCCGGCGCGAGAAGCTCGGACCCGAGACGATCCACATCTTTGCCGACGACCGAGAGCTGGCGGTCTTATCGGTCAAGAAGTTCGTCTTTTGGGAGACCCTCGAAACCGACATCTTGGACTGGCCCGATGGCGCGACCCTGAGCCTGCGCTGCCCCACGGGACCGGCGGACCCGCAAGTGGGCATCATGGTCGACCGCACGGAGCTCGATTGGTTTTGAGAGTGTCTCGATCCCACTGCAGCGTCATCGTCCCGACCTTGGGACAAAGCCCGCACCTGGCCGCCTGCCTGGACGCCCTGCGGCGGGCCGGAGCTGCGGAGATCCGGTTGGTGGTGCCCCGAGCGCTGGATCCAGACACCTTGCCCCTCGGCGAGAGCCGGAAACACGTGGACCGTTGGATCAACGTCGACCGGCCGGGATTTTCCGCGGCCAACAATGCGGCGTTCGCCGAGGTCGACACACCGTTCGTCGCCACCGTCAACGACGACGCGGTGGTCGGACCTCGCTGGTTGGACATTTTGCTCGATCGCTTGGCTGAAACCCCCGGGGCGGCAGCCGTCCAGGGGGTCAATCTGGGGTGGGACGGTCACACGATCGACGGTTGCGGCATCGGATGGAATCGTTGGTGGCAAGCAGTGCAAATCGGCCACGGCCTCGAATTCGAGGGTTTCCGGGCGCCGACGGAGATTTTCGGCGCCTCCGCCACCGCCACGGTCTATCGCCGCCAGGCCTTGGAGCAGGTCTGTTTCAAATCGGGTCGTTTCGAGTCGGGCCCTTTCGACGAGGTCCTCTTCGCCTACTACGAGGACGTGGATCTCGCGGCCCGTCTACGGGCCGCGGGTTGGAGCGCTTTTTGTGTGGCCGAAGCCCGGGCGCGGCACGCCGGCTCGGTCAGCGGTCGGCGCCTTCCCTTCGGCGGACGCCAGCTGATCCACGCCAACCGCCATTTGATTTTGGCGCGCATTTTGGGTCGATCCTGGTGGCGCCACTGGCCGCGCATCGCGACTCGCGACCTTTTAGACCTGGCCGGTCGACTGTCGGCCGCCGACCTGCGAGGCGCCGGCGGTTTGGTGGCCGCGGCCGGACGCACGCTTCGACATCTCCCCTCCTTCGCCCACCTGGGTCCAGCGACCGTGGACCTCGAGCCGTGGACCCGCCGCTAAAGCCCAGCCAGGGCCCGGCCAGATTTGGCCTCTCGGTGGTCGGCCGGATGGCATGCGGGCGTCGCTCCGAACTCGCACCACCGCTGCGGTGCCGTCATAAAATGCTGAAGAGTAGTAACTTAGGACGATGGCTTGGGTGTATCGCTCAGACACGCTCGCTTCTGTCCTCGGTCCATCCGGCCTTAGTTTCATCGGAAACTCCATTTCTGGATGGAATCCAGCTAGGCAACCTCAGCTGCCCCTCTCACGCTGGACCGGGTCCACACGAACCCCCTATGATGCTGCGGTGAGTTCCGTATCCAACCCCAAACCCCGAGCCGAAGCTCCGCCACCGATTCTGAGCGCCGTGGTCGTGCATTGGCGCAATGAGGCCGAGGTCCAAGACCTGGTGTCGACCTGGCCCGACGATCCGCGCCTGGAACTGATCGTGGTCGACAACAGCGACAGCGCGAGAGGGGCGGCCGACAGCGAACCGGCGACACCCTCGGCGGGGCGGGTGCAGTGGATCGTTCCCGAGCGCAACCTGGGATTCGGCGGTGGCGCCAATCGCGGGGTGGACCGGGCGAGCGGCGAATGGGTTCTGATTTTGAATCCCGACATCTCTGCCCGACCGGAAACCTGGGACGCGCTGCTGCAAGCTTGCGAACGTTTTCCCGACGCCGCCGGCCTCGCCCCGGCGTTGGTCAATGCCGACGGCAGCTCCCAATGCCGTTGGCAGCTCCAGCCCCTGCCGTCGCCTTTCACGCTCATTTTGCAGACCCTTTTCTTGGGCGGACGCCGGGGTCCGCGCTCTGAACCCGCGGAAGGCACGCCCGTCCAACAGCCGGCGGCCGCAGCCCTGGCGTTGCGTCGACGTATTTTCTTGGAGCACGGCGGCTTCGACGAACGATTTTTTCCCGCGTGGTTCGAGGACGTGGATCTGGCCAAACGCTTGGCCGACGCCGGCGAGGTTCTGCTGTACGTGCCCAGCGCCCGTTTCGTGCACGCCAAGGGCGGCTCGGTTCCGGCCCTCGGTTATGGACCTTTCCTGTGGATTTACTATCGCAACCTGGAAATTTACCTGCGGCGTCACCACGGGGCGCTGTGGATTTGGCTCGCTCGGCTCACCCTACCCTTCGCCATGACCGCGCGTCTGCTGGCCCTGCCTCTCCGGCGACCCCGCCGGGCCGAATCCGTCAAGGGCGCGGCCCTGGGATTGCTGAGCGTCTTATTTGGATGCCTGAGCGGCTGGCGACGGCCCAAATTGTGGGCTCACAGATTCCACCATCCACCGACCCCGTCATGCCCCGAGTCGGCGCCTTAGGGTCCGGCCGGCGCTCAGACCCGTCGGCACCCCTTCGAGCTGAGATCTGCGAGAGTTCGCCCCAGGTCTCGGTTTTGATCGTCACCTACAACTCTGCGGCCGACTTGCCCGCCTGCTTTGCCGCGATCGCCCAACAAAGCCATCGTCCCTTGGATGTGGTGGTGGTCGACTGCGACAGCCGGGATGACGGAGTCGAGCTGGCCGAGACTCTGCCCCTGGGTGATCTGCCGCGCACGGTTCGGGCTCTGGGTCGTAATTTGGGTTTCGCCGGCGGCATGAACGCCGCTCTGGCCTTGACCGACGCCGAATACGTGTTGGCCTTGAACGCCGACGCCTGCCCGGAGCCGGAATTCGTGCAACGGCTGGTGGATCGAGCCCGGGCCTATCCCTCGGCGGCAGCGGTGACGGGTCGATTGCTGCGCCCGGGTCGAGATGGGTCCGAGGCTCGACTCGACGCCTGCGGCATGGTCCTGACCCGGACCTGGCGCCACCTCGACCGGGGCTCGGGGCAGCTCGACGAAGGCCAATTCTCACAGCCGGAAAGGGTCTTCGGCGCCACCGGTGCCGCCACCCTCTATCGACGCTCTGCCCTCGAGGACGTCGCCATTCCGTCAAACACGGCCGGCGAAGAACCCACCGAAGATGAATCCACCCAAGATGAGCCCGGGGCCGGTGACGAAATCTTCGACACCTTATTCCACTCCTACCGCGAGGACGCCGAACTCTGCTTTCGCTTCCAGGAGCGGGGCTGGGACGTGCTCTACGAGCCGAGCGCCGTGGCCGAGCATCGCCGACGGGTGGTGCCCAAAGGACGGGCCGCCTTGCCGGCCGCGATCAACTTTCACTCGCTCAAAAACCGATACTTGTTGCGCGCGTATCACCAGACCGGGGGCAACGCCCTGCGCACCGCGATTCCGACCGTGTGGCGCGATCTGCTGGCGATCGGCTGGGTGCTGCTGAGGGAGCGCTCGTCTTTGCCGGCCTATGGTTGGCTGTGGCGTCATCGGCGGGAAATCCTGCGCCGGCGGCAAGCCATTCAGGGCCGCAAGACCCATGCTTCCCGGGTCGAGCGGTGGTTTAATCAACGGGCCTTGCCCTTGCCCAAGAACGATCCGACTGCCCCCGCGGATCGCCGGCTCAGCTCCGACCCACGAAATACCACATACGACTAGATGACCACCGCCGACCCAGCTCACCACCTGCGCCGATTGGGTCTCGACTTGCGCCCAGGCGAGGGCAGGGTGTGCTTTACACTTTTCGCGTTTCACTTCTTGCTGCTGGCGTTTCAATACACCGCCAAATCCATTCGCCAGTCCACCTTCATCGACGCTCTGGGCTCCGAGCAGCTGCCCTTGGCCTACCTCTTGGTGGCGACCTGCACCTACCCGCTGATGGTCGTCTATCAACGGCTCGCCGTCCGATTCTCGATCGATCGGCTGCTCTCGGCTACCGCGATTTTGGTGGCGTTCAGCCTGCCCGGCTTCGGTTGGTGGCTCCATCAAGCCCCCGATTCCATCTGGCCCAGCGTTGGCCTCTACCTGTGGACCGCGATGGTGGGCGTGTTGTTGGTCAGCCAATTCTGGAGCTTTGCCGGATTGCGCTTGGATCCCCGTCAGGCTCGCCGGCTTTTTGCGGTGGTCGGGGCCGGCGGAATTTTGGGTTCGGTGGCCGGTGGGCAAATCGCGCGCTGGACGGCTTCGGCGTCCTTTGGCAGCCGGCCCGCCGGCCCTTGGGCAGCACTGCTCGCCGCCGCGTTCTTGCTGCTGATCTTGGCTGCGGCCCTCGCATTTTCAGGCTCCTGGTTACGCCCCGGGGCCGCTCGCGCTCGAACCAGACCGCATCCCACGCCCTCCGCCGTTTCGGGTTTCGCCATGGCCAAGAACTCGAAATATTTGCAGTGCCTGAGCCTCGGCATGTTGTTGGCCGCCCTGGTGGCACAAATTGTCGACTTGCAATTTGCGTGGGTGGTGGAGCAGCACACCACCAGCCTCGAGCAACGCACCGCCGCCTTCGGCAATCTCTACAGCGTCATGGGTTTAGCCGCCCTTTTCTTCCAACTGGCGTTCACAGCTCGCATCCACCGCCATCTGGGTATGGGATTCGCGCTGCGGGTTCTGCCGACCGCCAACGGCATCGGCTCCGCCTTCTTTCTGTTCGCCGCCTTTTTAGCCCCCGGTCTGATGGCAGCAGCGGTTTGGGGGCTCAAAATTGCCGAAAACGGTCTGCGCTATTCCCTGGAGCAAGCCACCCGCGAGCTGCTGTTCCTACCGATTCCCGAATCCCAACGGGCCCAGGCCAAGGCCTTTGTCGACGTTTTCGTGCAGCGGGCCGCCAAGGGCCTAGCCGCGGTGGTTTTGTTGTCGGTGACCTTCGGCCGGCTGTCGGTACCAAACACCGCATGGCTCGCCTTGATCACGGTGGCCGTGTGGCTTTGGGTCGTGGGGCAAACCCGTCAACGTTATGTCGCCTCGTTCCGTGAAGGTTTGCTCGAACGGGTGCCGGATCGGGATTGGGCCCAAACCTTGGACCTGAGAGACGCCGCGACCCTCGAGATCCTGGTGGCCGGATTGGGCAGCCCCGACGCGCGCGAGGTGCGCCACAGCCTCGAATTGCTGGGCAGCCATCACAAAGGGCATTTGATCCCCCCTTGGATCCTCGCCCACGACGCGGCCGAGGTGCGCTCGGCGGCGCTGGCGATATTCCGAGCTTGCCGCCGAAACGACGCGTCACCGTGGGTGGAAAAGCTTTTGTCGGACCCCGATCCGTCGATCCGGGCCGCCGCAATCCGCACGTTGGCCGCCATCGCACCGGCTGATCTATGCGGCACCATGGGCTCTCGACTGAAGGATCGGGACCCTAAAATACGAGCCGTGGCCGCGGCCTATTTGGCCGCCCAGCAGGATCCCGAGCTGCGAGCCGAGGCGGACCGAACCCTGCAAGCCATGGTCGCCGACCCGGATCCGGAAAACCGCAGCGAAGCGGCCTACGCCCTGGGAGAGCTTTCCGAGCCCGACCACCATGCCGCAATCGTGCAGCTGCTCTACGATTCCGAACTCGAGGTGACCCGCGCCGCCGTGCATGCCGTGGAGCAGCGATGCCTTCAAGGCCGAGCCTCTCCCCTCTACGCTCCGATTCTGGTGTCGCTCTTGCGCCGCCGACGGCTCAAACACGAAGCCCGTTCGGCATTGGTCGCTTACGGTCAGTCGATCATTCCGGCCCTGCAACATTTCATGTTCGATCCCGGCGAGGAGATTTGGGTGCGTCGAGCCCTGCCCAAAACCCTAGCGAGGATCGGCGGACCCCAGGCCCTAGAAGCCCTGGTCGATGGCCTCGCCACCCGTGACGGGCTGCAGCGTCGCAAGGTGATTGAGGCCTTGGGCTCCCTGCGTCAAGCGGGTTTCGCCCCGAACCCGAGCCTGATCGAAGGCCAAATCAGTGTTGAATGCCACCAATTTCTGCGCACCCGCCTGGATCTTTGGAGCCTGGAGGGCAGCCGACGTCACAGCTCGGCTCGGCTGTTGGAGCGATTGCTGCAAGACCGCCTCAAGCGGCGATTCGGCAACATCTTCGCGTTGCTCGGCCTCCTACATCCAGTGGCGGAAATCCGCGCCGCCTACCGAGGCATCCGGCGCAATCGGGCGGACCATCGAGTGCACGCGCTCGAATACCTCGACAACCTGCTGGTCGGCACCACGCGCCAACGGGTCTTCGCGGTCATCGACGAGCTGCCCCAAGGAGAACGTCTACGGATCGCCTATCGGCTTTACGGAATCTCAGCTCCTTCGGTGGCCGAGGTGCTCGACCGCCACATCCAACGCCCGGCCGGCGATGCCGATGCCGCATGGCTGACCGCCGCAGCGCTGTGGTTCATCCACGAGGAGTCCCTGGAGGACCTCTATCCGGTGATCCACCGAGTGGCGGAATCCGACGACGACCCGGTGGTCCAAGAAACCGCCCTGCTGATTCGCCGGCTGCACAGCGCTCACCGTTGACAAATAGAACAATTTTGGTCCAGTATTTAGACCCTTTTGTTGAGAATGCGTCTCAACTACCTGCCTCAAAGGCCCTGATTCACGAACTCGCCCAACTCCAAGTCCGGCAAACCCAGGGCAAATATTCCATTGAAAGGCCGTATATGTTCCGCAAGCTGCTGCTCTGTCTCGTTTTGATCTTTGGCGGTGTCGTCGCCTGCTCGACTCCGGACGCCTCCACTCCGGAAGGGCCCAGCAGTTCGGGTGCCGAAAGTGAGCCCGGTGCTTCCACCGAACCGTCCACGGCGGCCCAGGCAGAACCTCCCAAGGATGCCGGCGTGGTCAACGTGTATTCGGCCCGTCACTACGATGTGGACGATGAACTCTATTCCCTTTTCAAACAGCAGACCGGCATCGACGTGAACATCATCGAAGGAGATTCCGCGGCCCTGTTGGAGCGGCTGCGACGCGAAGGGGAGCAAAGCCCCGCGGATCTCTTTGTGGCGGTCGACGCTGGGCGTCTCCACCAGGCCGAGCTGGAAGGCATTTTCGACCCCGTCGACTCGCCGGTGCTGACGGAGCGGATCCCCGAGAATTTGCGCCACCCGGAAGGTCTGTGGTTCGGCTTGACCAAGAGGGCTCGGGTGATCGTTTACGCCAAGGACCGGGTGCAGGCCGATGAGCTGAGCGCGTACGAGGACCTGGCGGACCCCAAATGGAAGGGTCGGGTATTGATTCGCAGCTCGTCGAATATCTACAACCAAAGCCTCATGGGCTCCATGATCGCCGCCCACGGCGAAGAGAAGGCCGAAGCATGGTGCCGGGGCTTGGTGGCCAATATGGCGCGCAAACCCCAGGGCGGAGACCGCGACCAAGTGCGTGCCGTCGCCGCCGGCGAGGGTGATGTGGCGGTGGCCAACTCTTACTACCTGGCCCACATGATCTCGGGCTCGCCGGAAGACCAAGAGGCGGCGTCGAAGGTGGCGGTACTCTTCCCCAATCAAGGCGATCGCGGCACCCACGTCAACATTTCCGGCGCCGGTGTGGTCAAAGGCGCTGCCAACCGGGACAACGCGATCAAATTCCTCGAATTCCTGACCAGCGATGCGGCCCAGCAAATCTTTGCCGGAGGCAATAAGGAGTATCCGGTGGTGACCTCCACCGAGCCCGCTCCCGAGCTGGTGACTTTCGGCAGCTTCAAAGAAGACCCGGTCAACGCCTCGGTCTTCGGGGCCGGCAATCAACAGGCGCTCATGACCATGGACCGCTGTGGTTGGCGGTGAGCCTGGAGGCTGGAAAAGCCGTGCGGTCCTAGGATCGATCACGCTCTTCGTCGCCACGCCGATCTTCGTGGTGATGGCCAAAGTCGGTGCCGATTCCGGCGGGCTTTGGTCACACCTGGCGTCGACGGTGCTCACAGACTACGTACGCAATACCCTGCTGCTGGCGGCAGGGGTTTGCGTTTTAACCAGTCTGGCGGGGGTGGCCACGGCTTGGACCGTGACCATGTGTCGTTTCCCGGGTTGCCGGAGTTTTCGTTGGGCCTTGCTCCTGCCCTTGGCGGTTCCCACCTATTTGACCGCCTACGCCTATACCGACCTACTGCAATTCAGCGGTCCGCTCCAGACCGGCCTGCGCCAAACCTTCGATTGGTCGCGGGGTGAATATTGGTTTCCCCAAGTGCGATCCTTGCCGGGCGCGGTGTGCATGCTCTCCCTCGGGCTGTATCCCTATGTGTATTTGGCCGCACGCTCGGCTTTTCTCGAACAGAGCGTCTGCGTGCTCGAAGTGGGCCGGACCCTGGGTTTGGGGGCTTGGCGCAGCTTCTTCCGGATCGCGTTGCCGTTGGCCAGACCTTCGATTTTTGCCGGCTTGTCCCTGGTGCTCATGGAAACCTTGGCGGAGTTCGGAGCCGTGGAATATTGCGCCGTCGACACCTTTGCCACGGGTATCTACCGCACCTTCAAGCTCACCAATCCCCACGCCCTGACCGCCGCCGCCCAGCTCTCCGCCTGCCTGCTGCTTTTTATCGCCCTGCTGTTGGCGGCCGAAGCCTGGGCGCGACGGGCGGCCCGCTTCCACCACACCTCGACCCGCTATCGCACCCTGCCGTCCTGGACCTTGTCGGGCAGCCGAGCGGTGATCGCATGGATCGTCTGTTTTCTGCCGGTCGCCGGTGGGTTCTTGATTCCACTCGTGCTCTTCGCTGCCAAAACCTGGCACTCCGGGGACTCCCGCGCCCGGGAAATGTTTTTTGACATCGGCCGCAACAGCTTCACCCTGGCGGCCCTCGCCAGCTCGGCCGCGGTGCTGCTGGCCTTATTGGTCGCTTTCGGTCGCCGGCTACAGCCCACTTGGCCCATGCGTTTGATGGCCAGGCTGGCGGGCATCGGTTATGCCATCCCCGGCGGCGTGATCGCGATCGGCATTTTGATCCCCGTGACTTGGGCGGACCAACGGCTGCACGCCTTCACCAGCCGATTTTTCGACTCCGGCTCGGGTCTGTTGTTGAGCGGCACTCTGGTCGCCGTGCTCTACGGTTACCAAACCCGTTTTCTCGCCGTATCCCTGAGCTTTCTCCAGGCCGGAATGACGCGCATCAAACCGTCCATCGACGGCGCCGCGAGAACCCTGGGGGCCTCGCCTTTGCGAATGCTGCGGACCGTGCACATTCCCTTGCTGCGGGGCACGATTCTCTCCGCCGCCCTATTGGTTTTTGTCGACGTGATCAAAGAGCTGCCGGCCACCCTGATCTTGCGCCCCTTTGATTTCGATACCCTCGCCGTGCGGATTTATCAGCTGGCGTCGGACGAGCGTTTGGATGAAGCTTCCACCGGCGCCCTGGCTTTGATTTTGGTCGGGTTGATCCCGGTGGCCATCCTCTCGCGCCTGTTGGACCGTTCACGGCCGGGAGACTCGAATCCATGACCCACGAGATTTGCCTCAGCCTTTCCAACGTCTCTCACGCTTACGGCAACTTTGTGGCCGCGCGTCAGGTCGACCTCGAAATCCGCACAGGCGAGGTCCACTGCCTGCTGGGCCCCTCCGGCAGCGGCAAATCGACCCTCCTGCGCTTGGTCGCCGGCCTGGAGCATCTGCAGAGCGGCTCTATCCGAATCGGTGATCGTGAGGTCGCCGGTCACGGCCGACACATCAAACCCGAAGATCGGGCGGTGGGTTTCGTATTTCAAGACTACGCCCTCTTTCCCCACCTGAACGTGCTCAAAAACGTGGTGTTCGGCATGCCGAAGGCTGATCCTGCGAGCCGCCGCGGGTCTGCGCTCCGGCTCTTGGAGCAAGTGGGCATGGCAGACTACGCCTCGGCCATGCCCCACACCCTGAGCGGTGGCCAGCAGCAGCGGGTGGCCCTGGCCCGGGCACTGGCCCGGCAACCGGAAATCATGCTGCTCGACGAGCCTTTTTCCGGCCTCGACTCCCGCCTGAGGGAGGAGGTCCGAGACGTGACCCTAGGCATCTTGCAGCAAACCAACGTTGCGACTTTGATGGTCACCCACGACCCACGAGAAGCCATGGTCGCCGGAGATCGGATCAGCCTCATCCGTGAGGGCCGAATCGTACAAAGCGGCACCCCGGAAGAGGTCTATCATCGTTCCACCAGCGCCGAGGTGGCGGAGACCTTCGGCCCGATCAACCGTATTTCCGGGACGGTCGAACACGGCGGTGTCGATAGCCTCCTGGGCAGGATGTCCACGGACCTGCCCGAGGGTCTCGCGGTCGAGCTGCTGATCCGACCGGAATCCTTGCACCTAGAGCCTTTGGGCCCGGAAGACAACGCGAAGCAAGTGGCGGCAGAGGTCATTTCCACCACCGAGGAAGCGGGTGTGCAATCGGTCGGCCTGTCGATTGAAGGTCGGTTGAAGCTACAGGCCCTCGCCCTGGCCCAGAGCCCATGGCAAGTGGGGGATCAGATTGCCGTTTCCCTGGATCCGCAAGAGGTCATGATTTGTCGCCGGGTCTAACGACTATCAGCTGTTATCCTGGGACCTAAACCACAAAAAGTCCGTCCTTGTATGGAAAAAGCGCTCGCCCAAAAGACTGCCGCCGGATTGACGAGGTATCTCGACGTGTCCTCAACCCGGTGGCCAACGCTGCTGAAGTGGTTCCGGCTCGGGTGCGTCGTCGTTTTTCTGGCCAGTTCCTGGGCCCATGACACGACCGCTCGCGAGCACACTTTTACGACTTTTACTAATGAAGACGGGCTCTCCCAGCTCTCGGTGACCTCTTTGCTGCAGGACCGAGAGGGTTATATCTGGATCGGCACCCAAGCAGGCGTCAATCGATTCGACGGTGAGCGATTCCAGTCCTTCGGGATCCGCGATGGGCTGGCCGGTGATCGCGTCTCAGCGTTGGCCGAAGACCCGGAGGGTGCCGTTTGGATCGGCTCCTCGAAAGGGCTGAGTCGTTTTTTCCAAGGTCAATTGCGGACCTTCTCCGTGGCCGACGGCCTGCCCGACAACCACATCCTCTCCCTCACCGTGACCGCCGACGGAATCCTGTGGTGCGGCACTGTCGGCGGTTTTGCCCGCCGCCGTGGCGATTCTTTTGAAAGGCTCGAAGCGCTCGCTGGGCAAAGCGTTCAGGAGCTTTTAGAAGACTCCTCTCGGCGTCTGTGGATCGGCACGTCCAAGGGTCTCTTCAGCTGGGCCGACGGTCGATTGCACGAGCAGGTCGCCCTCCGAAATCGATCGATTTCCGCCTTGACGCTCGACAGCTCCAAACGACTGTGGGTTGCGACTTCAAGCAGCTTGCTCGCTTTTGAGCAGGATCGACAGATCCTGGAGCTGACCTCGGACGACGGTCTGCCGGACTTGAATTGGAGCGGTGTCAGCTTGGCCGCCGGCCGGCAGGGTGAGATCTGGATCGGCACCGAGAACGGAGCCGCCAAATGGTGGGAGGGCAAGCTGACGTGGTTCGGAGCCGACGAAGGGTTGCCCATTATCCACGTGCGATCGGTGCTCGAAGATCGCGAAGGCGTCCTCTGGTTCGGGGGACTCGGGGGACTGAGCCGATGGATCGGCCGCGCCTTCACCACCTACACGCGCAAGGACGGACTGCCGTCGATCAACGTCCGTCCCGTCTTGCGCGACTCCCGAGGTCGTTTATGGGCCGGCACGGCTCTAGGGCTAGGCCGTTGGGACGGCCCCGGCAGCCCTTGGACAACCTACTCCCAGCGCAACGGCCTACCCCACAACTACGTGCTTTGCCTCGCCGAGGACCCTCAAGGTCGGGTCTGGGTCGGCACCACCGGCGGGCTGGCTTATATCGACGACCAAGGGATCCATAGGGATCCGGCATGGATGTCGAATCGCACGGTCGGCGCCCTCGTTCTCGACTCTGAGGGCACTCTTTGGCTCGCAGTGTCTTCCCTCGGGTTGGCCAAGGGTGGTTTCGGAACTTTTGAAGCCGTCCCTGTACCCGACAACACCTTCAGAGATCCGCGCGTGGCGATCGATTCCCAGGACCGAGTTTGGGTATCCGGCGACCTCGGGCTCTCCCATTGGAACGGTGAGAAGTGGACCACCTACGGCGAAAAAGACGGTTTGGCCGCACCCAATCCCTATTGGATCGAGCCTGACGGCGAGGGTGGCGCTTGGTTCGGCTATTTCACTTCGGTGGGATTGACCCACTTCGACGGCACCAGCTTTCGCACCTTCACCACCGCCGACGGCCTGGCCAACGATTCCGTCTATTCCCTGGGCCTCGATGTCCAAGGGAATTTGTGGGTCGGCAGCGCCGGGGGCGTCGACCGTTTCAACGGACATGCTTTTCGCAACTACGGCAAAGTTGAGGGATACGCCAGTTGGGAGTCGAACGCCGGAGGTTTCTTCGCCGACCCTGACGGCACTCTTTGGATGGGCACCGCCGAAGGGTTGAGCCACTTCGATCCACGCTTAGACCCCGCCTTTGACGCCCCTCTCCTGCTGCGCATCGATCGGCCGACCCTCGACGGGCTGCCATTCGGTTCTGATCGGCGAGACTTTAGGGAAGGGACCACCTTGAAGGCCGAAGTGAGCGCGGTGACCTCCGCCCACCGCAGGAACCTGGACCTCCAATATCGATTGGGGGGACTGCACGAGGCCTGGCAACCCTTGGACCATCGGGATCTCGAGCTGGCCAACCTGGCAGCCGGCACCTACGGTCTAGAAGTCCGAGGACGTCGATACCAGGAGCCCTGGACGGAGGTCCGATTACCCAGCTTCAGGGTCCATCCTCCTTTCTGGCGCACTCCGGTCTTCGGCCTGTTCTCCTTGGTATGTGCGGCTCTGATGACGATCGGCCTAATCCGGGTCCGGACCGCGCGCTTGCAAGGCCGGACCCAATGGCTCGAAGAAGAGGTGGCGCGCCGATCGCTGGAATCGGAAAAAGCACGACGAGCCGCCGAGGACGCCAATCGAGCCAAAAGTGACTTCCTGGCCCATATGAGCCATGAAATTCGAACCCCGCTCAACGCCATCATCGGATTGACCTCCCTGCTCAGAAACGCCGAGCTGCCGGACCGGGAAGCTCAGCAGGTAGAAACCATCGAAAAGAGCGGGCGCCTCTTGTTGACCCTGATCAGCGACGTGTTGGATTTTTCGCGCATCGAGGCGGGCCACGTCTCCTTTGAGTCTCAACCTTTCGACCCAAGGTCGACGATCCGAGCAGCGGTCGATCTCGTTCGCCCCCAGGCGCTCGACAAAGGATTGAACGTCTCTTTGTCCATCTCTGACGAGGTCCCCCGCTCCATGGTCGGCGACCCCACCCGATTCGCCCAGATCATTTGGAATCTGCTCGGCAACGCGATCAAATTCACCCGCCGAGGAGAGGTGGGCTTGATCAGCACGATGAAAAGGAGTCCGGACGGGTCCCGGCTCGTGCTCGAAATTCGCGACACCGGCATCGGAATTCCCAAAGACCGTCAAGAGCGGATCTTCGGCAGCTTCCAACAGGCCGATGCATCCACCACTCGCAAATTCGGCGGCACGGGGCTCGGTTTGGCGATCACCAAACATTTGGTGGACCTATTCGGTGGTGATATCCAGGTCCAAAGCTCGCCAGGCGAGGGCTCGGTATTCACGGTCGAGCTGCCATGCCATGAGCCCGAGACTCAGCCCGAACCGACTCCGGCTACGGACCCGCAGCCTCCATCCCATAGCTCCCGCGGCCTGAGCGTTTTGGTGGTCGACGACAATCCCGTGAATCGACTGGTGGCGGAAGCCATGCTCGAATCCCTGGGCCACAAAGCCCAACTGGCGGATGACGGCCAGCAAGCGGTGGCTGCCACCCGGGAAGCGTCCTTCGACTTGATTCTTATGGACATTCATATGCCGGCATTAGACGGCATCGACGCCAGCCGTTTAATCCGCGAGAATTGGTCCAGGGACCGGCTTCCGATTGTGGCCGTGACCGCCGATGTGCTCGAAGGCACCCGCGAACGCTGTCTGGCAGCCGGCATGAACGAAGTGCTCGCCAAACCCGTCAGTCGGCAGGAACTCAAAGACTTGATCAAAGACCTGGGCCTCAAAGACCTGGGCATCAAAGACTGAGCCTCAGAAGATGGCCCTGCACGCGGGTGCCTTGATCTCCGAGGTCAAAAAGGGTGGGTGCCCAAGCGGTGCAATCGAAGGGTGTAAAAGCTCAGGCGTCGGATTGAGCGTCGAACGAGCCTCGGCTGGGGGAAAGCGGCCGGTCGGGGGAAAGCTCCCGGCCGGCGGTCTCGAATTGCAGCCGGCGTTGGAAACGCTCGAATAAGCGCAGAATCGGCGGGCCACCCACCAGCAGAAGCACTCCGTTGGCCACCGCCCGGCCCGCATCCCACCAACTGGACGTCGCCAAATAATAGGCTCCAAAGCGCGCTGCCGTGACTTTCCAGGCTTGGCCCGGAGCGAAGCTGTGATCTGAAACGTCCGGCGTCAGGAAGGGCCAGATCCACAGATTCATCAACGCGCCGAAGACAAAGGCACTCAGCACCCCCCAAACCGCCAACAACGCACAGGATCGGGCGTAACGGCCCGGCATTTGGGGCAGCCAACCCGCCACCATGCCGCACCAGCCGACCCCGAACATTTGAAACGGCAACCACGGTCCGATGCCGCCGGTCAACAAGGCGGACATCAACATGGCCAGGGCGCCGAGCAGGAATCCAAAGTCGGCACCGAAGGCATAACCGCACAGAATCGGCAGCAAAAACGAGCCGCTCGCTCCGAGGGGGCCTGAAACCAGGCGCAAGCAGGCGCTGATGCCCACCAGCACGCCGAGCAAAGCCACCGACCGAGCGTCCATTCTGCGGGTCTCCAAATTGCCGACCACCACCACCAAGCAGAGAGCCAGCAAGCCGAAGATCAACACCGGCGCTTGCTCACTGCCCGCGCCGGCAATGGCGTCTCGGCCGAGTTCGCCGGCGGAAAGGAAGAGAGGTCGAAAAAGACCCCACAATCCGAGGGCGGACGCCACGACCAGGGTCGCTGCGGACAGCAAATCACCCCACCTATGGCTCATGGACGAATTGTGGCTCATGGACGATGCTCCGAGAGCGAAGCCAACAATGCTTCCGGGGTCAGCCACCGTGCCTGCCCCGTCAAACCCACCATTTGTGGCACAAATTCGAATTCCGGCCTGGTCCGGCCGTGCCTGCCTCCCAGGACCTCGCGCACGGAACCCGAGTCGATCACCCTACCGGCCTCCAAAATCACGGCCCGATCAGCGGTTCTCGCGACCCATTCCACGTCGTGGGAGGCGGTCAGCACCGTGATGCCTTCATCCACCAGGGCGCGCAACACGTCACTGAAACGTTCCTTCGACGAAACGTCGAGCCCGCGGGTGGGCTCGTCCAAAAGCAGCAGCCTGGGCCCCATGATCAGGATCGTCGCCACCGCCAATCGTTGGCGCTCACCGGTGCTCAAATCCCGCGGATGCAGGAACCCGAACCCGTCCAAACCGAGGGACGGTGACAGCCGACGCCAGATCTCACGCTCCCGATCGCCCTTCAATCCATATTCGATTTCGCTGTCGACGGTGTCGTGGAAGAGCAGACGAGAGGGGTTCTGGGGCACAAAACCGACCCAACGACAAAGCTCGGAGAGCTGGGATTGGGTCGGGTCCAAGGTGAGGTCGGCGTTCGGATGGAGGCGAATTTGCCCGATTTCGGGGCGCAAGATGCCCATCAAACACTTCATCAGGGTCGATTTGCCGGATCCGTTCCGGCCCATCAACGCCGTCCATGTGCCCCTGGGCAAGCTGAACTCGACGCCGTCGAGGGCGGCCATGCCCCCATGCTGATTGGCATAGTGATATTCGAGCGCTTGCACCGTCACCGCGTTTTGCGGGTCCGATTCCGACGCCCCGTCGGGGCTCTCGCTCTCAATGCCGGTCAAAGATAACTTTGCGAGCTGCTGCTCCAACTCCGGCCACCGCGGATGGGATCGAGCCTGTTCGAGGGTCACCGGTGGACGCTCCCAATTCAACGCCGACGCCAGCTGCAACAAGGGTGGAGCCATAGCCGAGCCGCTCAAGATCTTCGCCGGTTTGCCGATCCGGTGCGGGCCTTCGTCGGACATCAACAAGACCCGATCGGCCCTGCCGACGATGCGCTCCAAGCGATGCTCGGAAACGATCAGCGTCAGGCCTTGAGCTTTGAGCCGGTCGAGGGATAGAAGCACCTGTTCGGCGCTTTCCGGGTCCAGCTGGGAGGTCGGCTCGTCGAGCACCAGAACCGATGGCCGCAGGGTCAGAGCCCCGGCCACGGCAACCCGCTGTCGCTCGCCGCCGGATAGAGAATCGACCCGCCGCCGACGCAGGTGGACCATCGACATGCGGTCCAGAACCTCGTCGATCCGTCGCCCCATTTCGTCGGGCTTCACGCCATGATTTTCCATCGCGAAAGCCAGCTCGTCCTCAACGAAAGACGCTACGAATTGAGCCTCGGGGTCTTGATTCACGAAACCGACCCAATCGCTCATCACCCGCGGCCCCAGGCGCACCGGATCGCGCCCTAAAACCCGAACCGAGCCACTCAACTTGCCGCCGTGAAAATGGGGCACCAAACCGTTGAAGACCCGCAACAAAGAACTCTTGCCGACCCCGGACTTGCCGGCCACCAGCAGCAGCTCACCCTGCCCCACCACGAGATGAAATCGTTCCAAAATCGGCGCGGATGCACCTGGATAGGTGTAGGTGAGTTCTTCGATCTCGATCTGCGCCCTCACGACGAACTTCCTCCATCGATCCCCGCCCCGAATCGGGACCGCAGAACCCACGGGGCGAGCAAGACCGACAGCGGAACCAACACCCGAATATCGAACGGCGGGCTGCCGGCCAAGGGCAAGATGTCGTAGGCCAAGGCCGAGCGCGTCGCCAAGCCTCCGAACGCCAGGGCAGCAGCCAATGACCAGGCGGCCAACCCAACGTCCCGCCGATGCCATGGCTGGCGCCGGTAGCGAGTCCGACGGCTGCGTCGTCCGAGGCGCCTCAGCGTCTCGATCAGGATGACCGATCCCAGAGCTATGCACGAGATTCCGATCCACCTCGGGGGACCCAGATCGAGCATCAACCAACCGCCGAAGACCGAAATCAAAGCCATCAACAAAGCCCATCGGAAGCGGCGCGGAGCAGCGCCGGCGGACCCGAAACCGCGGGCCTCCATGGACTCCGCCAACACCATCGCTTTTTCCAAGGCCTCGGAAAGAAGGGCCCAAATCATCGGCAGAAAATCCCGCAGCTTTCGGACTTGATGCCCGCGCAGGGCCTGGGCTTGACGAATCTCGCGCTGGGCCCGAACCCATTGGGGCAATAGGGCCAATCCGATGGAAATCACGGTCGCGGCCTGATTTAGGAACGACGGCACACTGCGCAACAAAAAGTAGTGGTCGACCATCGAGTTGAAGCAGGCCAGGACCAACACCAGGGTGACCAAAGCCATGGCCGAGGTCAAAGCCAAAATTAGGCCTTCGAGGGTCAAGGAACCCCCGATTTGAAAGGGCGAGTCCGGCTGTGGTTTCCAGGAGGGCAGCTCCACCAGGACCGTCTCACCGCCGGTTCCGAAGAAGAGATTGAAGGCCATTGACAACAAGACGAAAAACGCGCCGAAGCGCGCAAAACCACCCCAAGCCTCAGCATCCTCAGAACCTCGCGCAACCGCCCCGAAAAGCACACACGCCAAGATCAGGGTGACGACCAAATAGATGGGATTCGAGGTCAACGCGACAGGCAAAAGGGCCGACAAACACCAGATGACCAACGAAGTCGAGTGGAAACGCGGCTCGGTCTCCGAATCAGGCAGAGCACGGCCCGCAGTCATGGCTCATCGAGCATCTCGATCAGACCGGCGTAACCGACCCCCTTCAGACGCTGGGCCGACTCGGCGTGGTAACCCGCCGGAACCTCGATACCGAGACCTTCGACCAATCGATTCATGAAGTTCAATAGAGCACAAACGCTCACTGCCGTATGCAGGGCGGCGTCGTCCCAACCCACGGCATAAACCGCGTCGGCGTCGGCCGGGGTCATCCGGCTCGGCGCCGAGGTGAGTTTTTGGACGTAACGCAAGATGGGTTTCATTTTCTCGTCCACGGGCGATGAGTCCACGTCCCTAAGCAGGGCGTCCAAGAGACCCTCTTGCACCCCGAATGCCTCGGCCGTGGCGGTGTGGATGCCGTGGCAATAGGAACAAGCATTGAGCCCTGAAACATAAGCTGCGATCAGCTCCCGCTCCGCCGGGGTCAGCGGTGACTCTCCGCGCAGCAGGGCCTGGTGGAATTCCAGCAGCGGCTTGGCGGTCGTGGGATAGGCACGAAACACTTCGAGCAAGGCCGCGGTCGGCGGCAGGTCTTTTAAGAAAGCCATGTTGCTGAGAAAATCCTGTTGCTAAAAAATCAGGTCAGGCTGCGGTTAATAGCGGGTCGCCACCTTCATGGCTTCGCGCGCTTCCTTATTCAACTCTCGCTCTTTGGCCGCTTGGCGCTTGTCGTAGAGCTTCTTGCCCTGCACCAACGCCACTTCCACTTTGATTCGATTGCCCTTCAAATACATCGACAAGGGGACGATGGTATGCCCCTTGGTTTGGCTCCTGCCCAACAGCTTGTCCAGCTCGCGACGATGCAGCAGCAACTTGCGCGGACGATCCGGCAGGTGATTTTCGCGGTTGCCGTGGCTGTAGGGGCTGATGTGCACCCCGGACAAAAATGCCTGGTCGCCGCGAAACTCGACGAAGCCTTCCTTGAGCTGCACCTTGCCCGAGCGCGCAGCCTTAACTTCCGTTCCGGTCAAGGCAATGCCCGCCTCGAAGCGGTCATGGATGTGATATTCGTGAAACGCTTTGCGATTGCTCGCTAAGTTGCGGGTATATTCTTGCTCTGCCATTACAATCTCCTAAAGGCGACACGAAGCGCCACATTGTAGCCTGGATCGGGCTGGAACCGATCCTTCCCTTGAAATCCCCCCCGAGCAGCAACTGGCCCCCCGCCACGGACCCTTGCACCCAAAAATGCTAGAGTTCTCTCTCGATGGTGAATATTCGGTGATGAAACCCCGCATGCTGATGCTGTCTTGGTTATTGCCCGTGGGCCTTTTCGCCCTGTGGTTAGGCGTGTCCGTGGAAGCCGCCGGTGAGGCTGGAATTCAAGACCTGCGGATCAAAATTCAGGATCAACAGGTGCTGACCACCTTTCGCTTGGTCAACGCATTCGACAAAGACTTCCGGCGCAGGATCGAAAGCGGGCTGCCGACGGATCTGATCTTCCGTTTCGAGCTGGAACGGGATCGGCGATCTTGGTTCGACCAAAGCGTCGCCAGTGGCCGTCTGCAGGTGATCGCCATGTTCAACGCGGTCACCAACGAGTATTTGGTGAATTTCAAACACGATGGCAGCTTGATCGAAAGCCGCGTGGTCCGGGATCCAGATCAGCTGCATCAGGCGATGACCGAGCTGACGGACTTTCCGATTTTTTCGATCGCCGGTCGCGATCCCGACGAGCGGCTCCAGCTGCGCGTCCGGGCCGAATTGGGAACCCGCATGTGGTTCGCTTTTATTCCCCGCACTCTGGCCACGGAATGGGCCAAAACCGACCGCTTCCGCATCGCCGACCTGGCGAGATAACCCCGGCCCATGGACCTGCGCGAGCAAATCCTCCGGCATCGCAAAGACACGCGATTTATTTTCGGAGGCCTCACCGCCCTCTTGGCGGTGTGCGCTGCGGTTTATTATATGTTGCAGCGCGGGCGAGGGGTGCCCGCCGAGCTGGCCGCCAACAAGCTCCTGCTGTTTGTCCTCTGGTACGCCAACCTCATCTTGATCCTGGCGATCCTCCTGGTTCTGGTACGCAGCTTCTTCCGCTTGCTGCTCGAGCGACAGAACCGAATTCTCGGCTCAAAATTCAAGACCAAGCTCGTGTTGACCGCGATCTCCCTATCGATGATCCCGGTGTTGATCCTCTTCCCGTTCGCCACCAAATTGCTGCTCGACTCTTTCGACCAATGGTTTTCCCTGCCGATTGAAGAGGTCGTGGAGCAAGCCCGGGAAACCGCCGAATATTTGACCGAAGAAATTCAGCGCAACAACCAGCGGGCCGCCCGCCGGGTGCTCGAACAGGTGATCACCTACGATCTCGGCGCCCTCGACCAGCAGGTGGCCCTGCAACGCCGCCTGATTCAGCTGCGAGAAGAGCTTCAAGTTCACTACCTGGCGGTTTTCGACGATCTGGAATATATCCACGGCACCGCCGATCTCTCGGTGGGTTTTCGGCGGGAGCCCAATTTCCGCGGACGGACCGACTTCCTCGAAGAGGCGATCCGCAAAGGCTCCGCATGGCGGATTCCCGAAGAAAGCCTGGATATCGACGGTCGTTTGATGCTCTCCGCCTTCGCCGCACCGCGCCAAATCAGCGAAACGGACACCGAAGGGCCCGTACGCCCTCGCCACACGGTGGTGATCACCGGCACGGTCTTACCACGAGACATGGCACGCAAGAGCCGGGTCTTGGTGGAAGCCCATCAGGCGTATTTGCAGATGACCGTGCAGAGGCAGGATCTGCGTGCCATTTTTCTCTCGATTCTGTTGATGGTCACGCTCTTGGTGATGCTCGCGTTTTCGTCGATCGGCATGCGCTTGGCCCGACGCATCACAGCGCCGATCCAAGCCCTGGCGGACGGCACCCGGCGAATTTCCCAAGGCGATTTGGATCATCAGGTCCAAGTGGCGGTGGACGACGAACTCGGGGTGTTGGTGGACGGTTTCAACAGCATGACCCGGGAGTTGAAGCGCAACCGCGAGCTGGTGGAGCTTCAGCATCGTGAGCTGGTGTCCTCTAATCGCAGGCAGCAGGCGGTTTTCCAAAACGTGGCCGCCGGCGTCTTGGCCATCGGACCGGATTCCGTGGTCCTCTCCTGCAACGACGCAGCCCTGGCGATTCTCGGCCAACGCTCCGAGGATGTGGTCGGTCGACCGCTCAAGGAAGTGTGGTCCGATCCGGAGCGCAGACGCCTGGCGAATTTGCTGAGCGAAGAGTTTACGGCCGGCGGGCAAATGCGCCGTCAGCTCCAGCTGACCATCGGTGGTGTTTGGAAAACCCTCGAAGTCAAAGTCACCATGTTGCCGGATCCCAGCGGTCTTCCCGCCGGAGGACGGGTCCTGGTGCTCGAAGATCTCACCGAGCTGATCCAAGCCCAAAAGATGGCCACTTGGAACGAGGTGGCGCGTCGAATCGCCCATGAGATCAAGAATCCCTTGACCCCGATCCAATTGACCGCCGAGCGCTTGTTGCGCAAACACCAACTGGGTGATCCCAAATTGGGCGAGCTCTTGGAACAGGGCGTGGTCACCATCGTGCGCGAGGTGGAGAGCCTCAAGACCATGGTCGATGAGTTCTCACGCTTCGCCCGCATGCCCCAACCGCGACCCAAGAGCGTTAAACTTCCTACCCTCTATGGCGAGCTGGTGCGCTTGCATCAGGGCATCAAACCTGGGGTAGAGCTGAACTTCGAGGTCGGCCAAGGGGCGGAATCGGTCTTCTTCGACCCCGAGCAGCTGCGCAGCGTCATGATCAACCTGATCGACAACGCCCTCGCCGCCACCGAACCACCGGGCACCGTCTCCCTGACGTCCAAAGTCGGCCCTAAACGCATCGTTTTGGAAGTAGCGGATACCGGCCGGGGCATCCCCGCCGAGGATCGAGAACGGGTCTTCCTACCCTACTTCTCCACCAAAGGCCGAGGCACCGGGCTCGGCCTTTCGATCGTGCACCGCATCGTCACCGACCACCACGCCAACATCTTCGTCACCGACAACCCACCCCAAGGCACGATCTTCCGCTTGGAAGTGCCGATGGTCTGAGCCTGGCCGGTCTGGGTTCAACGAATCCAGGCGTAACCGAGCTTGAAGAAGAGTGCGCGGTCGTCCAGCTCCAGATCGGAGCCGTCGAGACCTAGGCGGGTTTCGGTATAACCCAGGAAGGCCACGGTCTGTGGGTTGATCTTGTAGGAAAAGAGTAGCTGGCTGAAAAGTTCTTCGAAGTCCGGGCCGGTTGGCTGGAGGTAGAGCGATGGATCCCGATCGATGGACTCGTATTGGAAGATTCCGCGAATGAACATTCGGGCGTCGAATTGGTAGACCAGTTGCATTTGGGCCAGCTCGGCCCGGAATAGGCGCCCACCTTCGACGTCTAGATCACGCTGGAGCAGCTCCACTTGGGCATTCATGTGGTCGCCGATTTTCAATTCCAGCTCAAATTCCAATTGCAGCAGATCCCCCTGGCGACTATTGACGAAATCCACGGCTTCGCCCCAATCCGCCTCGATTCCGAGACGCACGCTGCCCGAGGGTTGCATTTCTAATTCGGCGTTGTATTGAGCCAGATCCTCGAACAGCAAATCCCCGGAGATCTGGTCTTGGTTGGCGACGCTAAAGTTGAAGCTGGATTGCAAGGGACCACTCACCGAGCTGCTCAGCTGGAGCTTTTGATCGGTCAGACGGCCGTTTTGGTCTACGGTACGCAAGGCCAGGAACCCCAGATAGGCGTTGGTATACCAATCTTCTTCCTCGCCCCAGAACGTGCGGAATAGATCCCCGCGCCAGGTTTCAAAATCTACCCGGGGCACAAATCCGGAGTCTGCGCGAAATCCTCGGCTGAAGGTCCGATATCCCAACGAGCCGTTCCATAGTCGATCACCGTAGAAATAGATGCCCTGCAGGGCTTGGCCACCGAAGGCGTCAGCGGGTTGGCCTAGATTGAGCGCCGCTTCGAGGGGATATTGAGTATCTGAAACCGACGCTTGCCATTGGAAGCGATTGCGTGGGTTGAAGAAGATGTCTCCGTCGGCGGTAGCCACGCGGTTGTGATAGCCGTTGTCGCCTTCTCGGTCGGTGATCATCAAACCAAAATTCGACGCATCACCGATATCTCGTCGCCAGCGGGCCACGGCGTTGTCGACCCCACCGTCGAGGGTGATCAATCGGGTGAAGTTGTTGGCCGGCAGAAGGACGTTGTTGATCTCATCCCGAGCGGCCAAGAAGCCGATCGCCGACGCTCCCATTTTGCCCGTCAGCTTGAGACCCCACTCGGGATTTGCGATCGAACGGGTGAATAGGGTTTCGATCGGAGTGCCGAAGAAATCCGCGCCCTCGAGGAAAAACGGCCTTTTCTCGGGAAATTGCAGGGCAAACCGCTCATTGACCTGGAGCTGCGCGGCATCGGCTTCGACCTGGGAGAAGTCCGGATTGAGGGTGGCGTTCAAGGTCAAGCTGGTGGTCGGGCTCCAGCGGATGCTGAGCCCGGCCTCCGTATCCTCGTCACCACTTTCCAGGTCTGCACCCAGCTCGGGGGCGACATCCACCCGGTTGACGGTTACCGTCGGCGCGATTTCGAGACCGAGCCCCGGCGACAAACCTTCGAAGCCGGCGATTCTCGGTACCTGACAAAGTAGGCAATTGTTGCTTCTCGAAAACGGATTGGCGGCGATTCGATGACGCACCAGCCGGGGATAGGATCGCCCGAAATCGACCCCCCAGGTCTGCGCTTCTTCGCTCTTTGGAAAACGCAGCTGATGGAAGGGAATGGCCAGCTCAGCCGACCATCCTTGGTCGTCGATCGAGCCGGCGGAGCGCCACACCACGTCCCAGGAAAAATCTTCGCCAACGGCTTGGTTGAAGACCGCATCCGCCTGGATGCCGTAGGGATTCACTCGAAATTGGAAAGCACGCCGCTGGTCGTCGAAGGTATCGACCTGGAAAACTACGTGGTCGTCCTGGACAAAGGTCGAGACCTCATCACGGTCCATGAAGTGGGCACGAATCGCGCTCGGGTCGGGATCGTAGGCTCGGAAGGCGACATAAAGGTGGGTGTCGTCGTAAAGCACGTAGACCCGGGTCTTGACCGGCGGCTCAATATTTTCACCAGGCTCCCATTCGTAGAGCAAATCCAGCGATAGCCCATCCGTCCAAGCGGCTTCGTCCAAGCGACCATCGATGGTGATCGCCGGGGAAGTCGACTTGGTGATCTGGTAGAGCCGGCGCTCATGCGCGGAAGGGTCTTGGGCGGCTTCACTTTGAACTGGCTCACCCTGAGCCAAGCCCACTTGGGCTGCACTCAGACCGACCATCAACATGAAACCGAATTCTAGGATTCGGGAAATCCGGGCCATTTGGGCTCCCAGCCGGCATCAACATCAAATAGGGCTATCTGCTGCCCCGCCCACCAGGTGCGGTGAACTCGTCATTAGCATTCAACGACGGCGATACTATCGCTTGCTCGGAAAAAATCCAGGCTGTAAGTCAAATCCGGGACCTTGAGCCCGACGAAACACTGTCGATCTCGGGGCCAAGGAGATCAGGGTGAAGCGAACCTCATCCGAGAGCCCGTACGCCGCGACCCAGCGCCGCCACCAAAGCGTCGACCTCGGCTTCCGTGTTGGTCAGCCCAAAGCTGATGCGAAGTGACGCTAAGGCCTCTTCTTCGGAGACTCCCATGCGCAGTAGAACCCGGCTCGGTTGGGGTTTGCCCGAGTGGCACGCCGAGCCGGTGGAGACGGCGAACCCCTGTTGGTCGAGCCACAACATGAGCTGGTGCCCGGAAATGCCGAGCAAGGCGACATGGCTGGTGTGGGGTAGACGCTCGGTCTCCGAGCAATGGACCACGGCCCCGGGAATATCCTTCAGCTGGTCTTCGAAACGGACCCGCAAAGCCGTCAATTGACGATGACGGTTATCGAGCTCGAGGCGCGCCAGCTCCGCCGCCTTGCCGAGACCGACCACCGCCGGCACGTTTTCGGTCGAGGCGCGCAAACCGCGTTCTTGGGAGGCTCCCACCAACAGGGATGCCATCGGCGCGCCGGAACGGACCCAAAGGGCTGCGATACCGGGAGGGCCGTGAAATTTGTGCCCGCCCAAACAAAGATAGTCCACCGCCAGCCGGCCGACGTCCACAGGGATCTTGCCGACCGCCTGCACCGCGTCGCAGAGCACTGGAATGCCCCGCCGACGACAAATCGCCGCCACCTCGGCCACCGGTTGAAGCGTGCCCAACTCGTTGTTGGCCTGCATCAAACAAACGAGCCGGGTCGAGTCCCTCAAAGCCGACTCCACCGCGCTCGCACTTACCACGCCCGTTGGGTCGGGATCGAGTTCGGTCAACTCCATACCACCCTTAGCGGCCCACTCGGCGGCCTGACGAACCGAAGGATGCTCCAACGCGGCAAAAAGCAGATGCCCCGAGAATTGGCATGCTTCGGCGATCGAATAGATCACCGCGTTGTTGGCCTCGGTACCCGAGGAGGTGAAAACGACTTCCTCGGGTGACGCCGACAACAGGGCCGCGATCTGCCCCCGGGCATGCTCCACCGCCGCACGGGCAGCTCGACCGTGGCCGTGAGCCGACGACGGATTGCCGTGACGTTCGATGAAAAAAGGCAGCATGGCCTCCAACACCCGAGGGTCTAATGGGGTGGTGGCGTTGTGATCGAAATATGCGCTCATTTTGGCTCCAGTCCGCCCTTGGACAGCGGGCGTTCGTCCCTTCAAGATTGCAGACCGACCCCCGACTGCTTAGGATGTCATCATGGACTACAGCTCATCCGCACTCGCCCTCCGACTCACCGGCAAAACGCTCCGGTCGGGGCTCATGGGATTCTGCCTCCTAGCGACGGCAACGGTCCTGTGGGCGCCGCCGAGCTTCGCACAGAGCTCCGACGAGCAAAAGCCTCCGCAGCAAAAAGAGGCTCAATCCGACGAACTCCAACCCGACGAGGTCCAATCCGACGAGGTCCAATCCGACGAGGCCCAATCCGACGAGGCCCAACCGGATGAGCCGAAAAAGAAAAAGAAGAAAAAGCGCGACAAGAAGCTCAAGGGTCGCGCCCTAGAGAAAAAAGTCGAAGCCCTGCCGGATAAATATCGCCAGTGGGTAGAGAGCGTGCGATTCATCATCTCCGACGAAGAACTCGTCCTCTTTGTGGAGATTAAGAAGGACTACCAGCGGGACGCATTCATCGAGCGTTTTTGGAAGGTCCGAGATCCCTATCCCGACTCCGCGCGCAATGAATTCCGCGAGAATTACAACATCCGTTTGCGTGAGGCCCAACAATATTTCAACGGCAAATTCGACGACCGCACCAAGGTGTTGTTGACCAACGGCTACCCTTTGAGCCGTATCGAGGTTCGATGCAAACCCCTGATGGTTCCGATCGAGGTTTGGTATTACGACGGCAGCGACACAGTGGGTTTCGAGTTCCTACTGCTTTTCTACCAAAAATGGGGAGTGGGTGATTTCAGGCTGTGGGAGCCCAGTGACGGCCTGCAGGAGCTTTCCCTCGAAGGCGACTCCATCACCCGGCGCAGCATCGAGACCCGTTGCCGTATTCAGGACGCCGAGGCCATTGCCGCCGCCGTCTCCTTCATCCAGAGCCAGGGAGGAGACATGGGCTGGCCCGTGTTGTTGGCACGCATCACCAGCACGCCCTCGGCACCGCAAAAAGAGTGGGTGCAAACCTTCGCCACCTACACCACCGAGCTGCCCGAAGGCGCGCCGACCTTCGACGCTCAGCTGCAGGTGGAATATCCGGGTCGGCACCAAGGTCGGACCGTGGTGCAAGGGGCTTTGGGCGTGGCGACCGAATCGGTAGCTCCGGTGGTCATGGCCGACGGTCTCAGCCGGTCCTACAATTTGTTGTTGACCGGCGAGATCCTCAGAGAGGGCGTACTCTTCGACAGCTTCCGATATCAATTCGACTTTTCGGTAGAGGACGTCAACGATCAACTGCCGTTGGTTTTTCAGCGCAATCTCAGGGCGGGTGACTACACTCTGATGGTCAAGATCGAAGATCTGGGCAGCGGCGCGTATCACCGCTCGGAAGTGCCGATTACCGTGCCACGCATGGACCTTCCACCGCCGGCCGTGCTCGACGAAAAAACCGCGAGCATTTTGAAAGAAGCCAACGCCGCGATCCGCCAGGGGGACACCACGGTGAAAATCGTGCCCATGACCGGTGAATGGCAAACCGGTTTGGTGCGCATCGATACCCTCACCACCGGCTCGGATATCGACAAAGTGAGCTTCTTTCTCGACGATCAACCGATCCTGACCAAACGCAAGCCGCCGTTCAATGTCGAGCTCGACATGGGCAACGTGCCCCGCTCGCGGGTCTTGCGGGTCGAAGCCTACGACTCCGAGGACAACATCCTGGCTTCGGACGAGAGCTTGCTCAATTCCGGCGATCACCGCTTCGACGTGCGGCTGGAGGAGCCTCGACCGGGCAGGGCCTACAAACGCAGCTTACGGGCCGAGGCGAATATTGCGATCCCAAAGGGTGAGGTGGTCCAAAAAGTCGAGTTCTACCTCAACGAAACCAAGGTTTCGACCCTCTTCCAAGAGCCGTGGGTGCAACCGATCGTTCTGCCCGAGCAGGAGCCGGTGGCTTATGTGCGCGCGGTGGCCTATACCCCGGACGGGGCCATGGCCGAGGACCTGGTGTTCATCAACGCCCCGGACAACCTGGAAGAAATCGACGTCGAGTTTGTCGAGCTCTACACCCTGGTGTTGGACAAAGACAATCGGCCGGTGCTTGGGCTCGACCGCAACCATTTCTCCATTTTCGAAGATGGGGTGCCCCAGCAGATGGTGCGCTTCGAGCTGGTGGAAAATCTACCGATTCACGCCGCCATCTTGCTCGACGTGTCGGCGTCCATGGAAGACCGTTTGTTCGCCGCCCGCGACGCCGCGCTGCAATTCTTCGAGCAAGCCATCACGCCCAAGGATCGGGCCACGACCATCACCTTCAACGACCATCCCCATCTCACCAGCGACTTCACCAACGACCTCAAAACCTTGGCCGCGGGATTGGCCGGGGTGAAAGCCGAACGGGGTACGTCGCTCTACGACGCGCTGATTTTCTCCCTCTACTACTTCAACGGCATCCGTGGCCAACGCACGATCCTCCTGCTCTCCGACGGCAAGGATGAGTCGAGCAAATTCGAATTCGACGACGTGCTCGAATACGCTCAGCGGTCCGGGGTTTCGATCTACAGTATCGGTCTACAGCTTCCGCGATCCGAAGGCGAAGCGCGGCGCAAGCTGAAAAAGCTCGCGGAGCAAACCGGCGGCCGAAGCTTCTTTTTGGACGATGTGCAAGAGCTGAACGCTATTTACTCCACCATTCAGGAAGAACTCAGATCCCGCTATTTGCTGGCCTACCAATCGTCCAATACCAGCGGCAGCCGCGGATTCCGCCAAATCGAGGTCCGGACCCTCAATAAGAGCCATGAAGCAAAGACCTTGCGGGGGTATTTCCCGTGAGTTCCGGCGGACGCTTCGGTCGTTGGGGCGCTCCCGCGCCATTGGTATTGACTGGGGTATTGGCTGGGGCAGTGGCTTGGGTTTCGATCGCCCAAGAGCCTTCCCGATCCGAACTCGACCCGACTCAGAGCCCTCCAGGACAAGACACGACAGCCCAGGACGAACCCGCCCCAGACGAACCGGCTCCGACGAGCGAAAGCACGGATGCCGAGCAGCTTGCGGAGCGCCATCAATCCTTCCTTCAAGATGTGGAACCTTTGATCTCGCCCACCGAGCGCGAGGTCTTTCTGAGCATTCCAGAGGACTACCAACGCGACGCGTTCATCCGCCGATTCTGGAAGGCCCGCGACCCCTTTCCCCAAACCGTGCGCAACGAGCTACAAGACCAATGGAGCGAACGGGTCAAACTGGCCCGTGAGTCCTTCGGCACCTTGAAGTCCGAACGTGCACGCATGATGCTCTATTTCGGAGCGCCGAGCCGCCGCACCAAGGTCACCTGCAATCTCCTGCGTCAGCCGGTGGATATTTGGACTTACGAACGGGGCTCAGATCTGGTGGGTGGTTATTTCACCCTGGTCTTCAGCGTGTTCGGGGGACAGAAATCGGCGGGCACCCTATGGCATCCCCGTGACGGCCTGCACAGCCTGATGTCCCTCACCACCAGCATCCGGGCCAGTGAGGATCAGCTGGCGCGAGCCCTGCGGTTCGAGTGCATCCGAGGAGACGACTTACTGGCGGCCCTGGCCCAAACGGTGGACACCGAGCGCCTGCTCGACCGTCAAGACATCTTCACCCCGCCCAACGATGAGTGGGTGCAAACGTTCAAGGCTCGATCCACCGCCATTCCCGACGATGCCGAGCTGCTCGAGGGCTGTCACCTCGAAATGGGATTTCCCGGTCGTCACCAAAGCCGGACGGTGGTTCAAAACCTGATCACCGTGCCCAAGGATCAGCTGACCGTGACGCAGGTCGGCGACTACCGCGGTTTCAATCTGCTGGTCGACGGAGAGATCCTGCGCAAGGGCGAACTCTTCGACCAATTCCGCTATCGCTTCGACTTCCCCGAGGCCGACACCGGAGACCAGTTGCCCTTGGTAGTTCAGCGCTATTTGCGACCGGGCACCTATCGCTACGTGGTCAAAGTCGAGGATACCAACGGTCACAAATTTCACCGGCGAGAAATGAAATTGGTGGTGCCGAGGGTCGACCCCACGCGGCAAGCGATTGGAGTCGATGAGGACGGCAAACTGATCACCGCCGACTTGGATGACCTCGAAGACCTCGAAGACCTCGAAGACCCCGTTTTCGACGACGGTCCCCACGCCGCATCGGGTTTCGACGCACCCACGCCGCTCGCCGATCGACTCGCCGAGGCCAATGCCAGCATTTCCACCGGTGATCACACCATCCGCATTCTCTCGTTGCCCGAAGTGCTGCAAGTGGGGCGCATGCGGGTCGAGGCCAGAACCCGCGGTGAGGGCATCGCCCGGGTCGCCTTTTTGCTCAACGACCGGCCGGTGATGCGCAAGAGCAGCCCGCCCTACAGCGTCGAACTCAATTTGGGCGACAAACCCACCATCCACACCTTGGCCGCGGTCGCCCTCGACGCCGACGGCAACCAGCTGGCGATCGACGAAGTGTTGATCAACTCCGGCCCCCATCGATTCGGCGTGCGCTTGATCGAGCCGCAGAGGGGAAAGGCTTATCGCAACAGTGTTCGAGCCCACGTCGAGGTGGACGTACCCGAAGGCGAGCGTCTCGATCGGGTCGAGCTGTTTTTGAACGACACCCGGGTCGCGACCCTCTACCAGCCGCCGTTTGAGCAGCCGATTCTGCTTCCCGATTCCAGCGAGTTGAGTTATATCCGCGCCGGCGCTTTTCTGAGCAACGGAGACCTGGCGGAGGACGTTCAATTCATCAACGCCCCGGACTATGTCGACGAAATGCGGGTCAGCTTCGTAGAGCTCTACACCTCGGTGCTGGACCGCAAAGGAAATTTCGTCGAGGGCCTGACCCGAGAGAATTTCAATATCCTCGAAGACGGCAAGGCGCAGAAGATCCGCCGGTTCGACACCATGCGAGATCTGCCGATTCGGGCCGGTTTGGTGATCGACACTTCTCTCTCCATGGTCACTTCATTGCCCGACGTGGAAAAGGCGGCCTACCGATTCTTGGAAGAAGTGATGGAAGAACGGGACCGCGCTGCCCTCGTGACTTTCGCCGACGAGCCTCAGCTCAAAGTGCGCTTCACCAGCGACACCTCAGTGCTCGCCGGCGGCTTGGCCAACCTGGAAGCGGAGGGGGAAACCGCCCTCTACGACAGCATTATCTTCACCCTGCACTATTTCAGTGGCTTGAAGGGCAAACGAGCCGTGGTGGTGCTCACCGACGGCGAGGATTCTTCCAGTCGATATACCTTCGAGGATGCGATCGAATTCGCCCGTCATACCGGCGTTGCGGTGTACATCATCGGTCTCAATCTGCCCAGCGCCCGCGAGATTCGCCTCAAGCTGCGACGCATCACCAATGAAACCGGCGGCGAGCTATTCTTCATCGACAGCGTTCGAGACCTAAAGAAGGTTTACGACGCCATTCAATTGGAGCTGCGATCCCAATATCTGATCGCTTATCAAAGCTCGTCCACCGCCGAGGGATTCCGCGAAGTGGAAATCGAGCTGCCGGGTAAGAAGGGGCTCGAAGCCAAATCGATTCGAGGTTACTATCCCTGACCCATGAACAACGTATCCAGACCCGATCCGACCCCCGTGGAACGCACCCCCGTGAAAGACCCATTCCGTTTGATCCTCGCCTCGGGCTCGCCGCGTCGCCGCGAGCTGCTCGCCGGGCTCGGGCTCACGCCGCAGGTTCGACCGGTAGATATCGACGAAACCCCATGGCCGGAAGAACGAGCCGAGCGTTATGTGATGCGGCTGGCCGAATCCAAAGCTCGGGCCCAGAGCGAACCCGGGGAGCTGGTGCTGGCGGCGGATACGGTGGTGGCGATCGACGGTGATTTATTGGGCAAACCCGTGAACGACGAAGACGCCTGGCGCATGCTGCGTCGGCTCTCCGGGCGCAAGCATCAGGTGCTCACGGGCGTCTCATTGCTGAAGCCGGATCTCGATCCCACCCGCGCTCCCTCGGTGACCACCCTCGTGGTCACCACCCAAGTGGTTTTTCACCCACTCACCGAGGCGGAAATCGATTGGTATGTCGGCACTGGCGAGCCGATGGACAAAGCAGGGGCCTACGCGGTCCAAGGCTTGGCGGCCCTTTTCGTCGACCGTCTGGAAGGCAATTACTCCAACGTGGTCGGGTTGCCCTTGCCGACGGTCTACCGCCTGCTGTTGGACGCCGGCTATCCCGTGCTGGGCGACCCCTGAGGGCCTGCAAACGTCAAACAGCCCCCGAAGTCATCGAGGGCTGTCGTCTCAAGGCATGTGGCGGACCGACGTCGCGATGTCGTTCTTGGAGTGGTGTCGATGCGGCCACCGGCCCGCCGGCTCGAGGTCAGCTCCCGCCCAGCGACCTCGGCCAAGTCGATGCCCGAGGCATCTTCCATGACCCAACATTAGAACGAATTTCGATCGATGAGCAGGCCCTCGGGCCGGGCCGTCGATGGCGTGGGACTAAAGGTCAGGTCTGCGCTAGCCAGCGGCTCAACATCTCATGCAAGTCTTCTTGTTTGAAGGGTTTCGAGATGTAGTCGTTCATGCCCACGGCGAGACACTTTTCGCGATCTCCCTTCATCGCGTGGGCGGTCACCGCAATAATCGGAATGGCATCCTCGCCACCCTGTTCGAACTCTCGAATCTTGATCGCAGTTTCGTAACCGTCGAGCTGAGGCATTTGGCAATCCATCAAAATGGCGTCGTAGGAGCCGCCATCCAAGGCTTCCAATACCTCCAAACCGTTGCTGACCGCGTGCACCTGATAACCCATGGATTCCAGTTGGCTGATCACCACCATTTGGTTGATTTCATTGTCTTCTGCCAAGAGCAGGCGACAAGTTTCGGGCTTAACGACCGCCCGGGGCTTGGAAGCCTTTCGCGCCTTGCGAGCCTTGAGACTGGGTACCAGCTCAAGCTCGAACCAAAACGTCGAGCCTTTTCCGACCTCGCTTTCCAAGCCTAGTCGCCCCCCCATCAGCTCGATCAAACGCGAACAGATAGCCAACCCCAAACCGGTGCCGCCGAAGCGCCGACTGGTGCTGTTATCGGCTTGAGTAAAGGGATCGAATAGGTGCTCCCTAGAAGTCTCAGAGATGCCGATGCCGGTGTCGATAACCTCGAACCTCAGCCCTACTCCATCGGTATTGAAGTATTCCTGGGTCACGCGGACCGTCACATGACCTTGATCGGTGAACTTCACGGCGTTGGAGGCCAGGTTGATCAGCACCTGCCGCAACCGGGAGGGATCACCACACAGCCGAGTGGGAAATTGGCGGGTCACATCAGCGCGGATTTCTATGCCTTTGGCGCCGGCTTTCGGCATCAACGGCATCAACGCGGCGTCGACCACCTCCGTCAGATCAAAGGGGGTGTGATCGAGGGACATTTTGCCCGCTTCGATCTTGGAGAAATCGAGGATATCGTCGATCAAAACCAATAAACCCTCTCCTGAGGAGCGCAGAATTTCCACTTTCTTGCGCTCATCTTCGGGGATATCGGCGTCCAAGAGCAGGCCGGAGATACCGATGATGGCGTTCATCGGGGTACGGATTTCGTGGCTCATATTGGCCAAGAAAAGGCTCTTGGCCTCATTCGCCAGCTCGGCGGCCTCTTTTGCCCGCTCCAATTGGCTGTTGCGCCGTCGCTCCAATCCGGAAGCCAAGGCTTCGGCGACGAATCGGGAAAGGGCGACCACCTCGTCAGGCCAGGAGCCCCCTCGATCGGATCCGCCGAAACCTATGAAACCCGCGACTTCCCCACCGACCACCATGGGAACCGCCAACAGAGACTCCAAGGACAGCTTCCGCAGCTGTGCCAGGTCGTCACTCGCGCCATCCGGCACGGCACTCAACCCACCCCATTCCACCACCCGTCGACTCTGCAGCTTCTCGATAGCCGCCGGCAGATTGCAGATCAGCTCAACCCCGGGCTCCAACGGCGGCACCTCCTCAGAACGCCAGCGATGATGCACCACGGGACGGCCGTCGTCGGGATCGAAGAGGACCATCAGCACCCGCCGACATTCCAAGAGGTCACCGATGCGGGGGAAAATATCGGCAATTTGTTCTTCGATCTGAGATTCGGATCGGTGGATAAATTGGGAGGAGATGGAGACCATCAGCTCTTCCACCTCAAGACGATATTTCAGCGCCAGTTCTGATTCTTTTTGCGCCGAAATATTGGTCACCGATCCGGACATCCGAGAAACTCGGCCGTTCTTCCCCTGGATCGCTCGCCCGGTTCCCAACAACCAAATGTTGCGTCCCTCCGGCGACGTAATACGGTGCTCGCTTCGATACATCTGCCCTTCATGCAGCGACGCTCGAATCTCGGCTTGTAACCGATCACGGTCCTCTGGGTGCACTCGCTCGAAATAATGCGGGGCCTCGGTAATGCCTTCCACGAATGAAAAACCCACCAATTGGTCGAGGTCCGAGGAAACCCAGAGCTTCTTGGTGCGAAGATCCCAATCCCAGATCGCGATGCTGGCAGCGTCGAGGGCCGAGCGCAGCCGCTCCTCGCTTCTGCGCAAATCTCGCTCTAGACGTTTACGCTCCGAGATGTCCACGAACATGGCATGGGTCCCGGTCACCACGCCGTCGAAATTTCGCTGGGGTCGGGCTCGCAACAGCACTTCAACGACTCGCCCGTCTCGACGCACCAGCTCGCGCTCTTCTTCCAAGAGCTTGCCTTCCAACGCCTTTTCCGCGGAGGCTTTAAGGTCCTGCTGAGAGGCGGGGGTGTAGAGTTCGTGCAATAGTCGGTAGATCACCTCGCGCCGCTCGTAGCCCAGAACCTCGAGAAATCTCTTATTACAATCGACGATTCGCGGGGCTCTACCCGGCCCCATGGCGGTGATCACGTACATCACGGGAGCTGCGTCGAAGAGTTCCTGATAATACCAATGAGTGGAAAACTCACTGCTGCTCAACAATCCGCTCCCCGATCGGTCTCAGCGCCGAGTTGGATCGGCTCACCGACCATGGTTCTTGTTTTGCCTCGGCCGACCATGAGCTTCCTAGGAAGGCTCGTCTCGCCACTCGACAGTGGGGTCTGATGGGAGTTCGGAATCCGCCTGAAAGTCACTCTTGACTGCTGGATCCTCGTCCTCGGCGCCCGACACGTCAGCCGGCAACTCGGTCAAACACTCCCGAAGCACCTCTGCCATTTCGGCGGCGGTCGGCCTGTCCGGACACTTTTTAGCCAGCGCCTGCATCACGACGTCATTCAATCGCATCAAAAGATTCGGCCTCAGGGCCAAAAGGGCCTTAGGTCTTTCCACCACATGCATTCGAATCAACTTGAAGAAATTACCATCCGCGCCCGCGAAGGGAGTCCTTCCGACCAGCATCTCGTAGAGGCTGACCGCCAGGCTGTAGACGTCTGTCCGGCCGTCATAGGGCTCGTTGGTGAACCGTTCCGGGGCCATATAAGCCGGGGTCCCGACGCTATTTCCCTCGATCGTCAACTGCTGCTGGAGGTCGGCATCTCCCACCAACTTGGCGATACCGAAATCTAGCACTTTGACCACCTCACCCCGTCGATCGTTGTGCAGGAAAATATTCTGAGGTTTGATATCTCGGTGGATGATGCCCAAAGAATGAGCTTCCGCCAAAACGTCGCAGACCGGAACAGCGATTCCAATCGCCCGTCGAGGGCTCATGGGACCTCGACGTTTGAGCAACTGGTCGAGGCTGAGGCCCTGCAACAGCTCCATCACCATATAAGCGACATCTTTCGGTGTGACGTTGAAGTCGAGCGCGGAAACGGCGTTCGGATGCTCCAAACGGGAAAGTGAAATGCCTTCCTGTTGGAAACGTGCCAACGCGACCTCGTCGCTACCGAAATTGGTCCGCAAGAGCTTGATCGCCACTGGCCGTTGTAATTGGAGATGGGTGCCCCGATAAACGGCGCCGAAGCTGCCTCGACCGATCAGGGTGTCGAGACGGTACTTACCATCCAAGAGGGTCCCGGGGCCGGGGATGTCGGATTCACTTTCTTCTTGGACTCGCTTCGCGGAGCGAGCCGGTATCCGATTCCTGAGCTGTGCCCGAATGCGTGCCAACACCACATCTTGGCCGACGGCTTCAGGAGCTACATAGTCGTTGGCGCCGAGATGAAAACCTTTGATGATGTCTTCGTCTTGATCCAGACCGGTCATCATCATGACCGGCAGCTCTTCGGCCGATCTTTGCTCACGGAGTATTTCGAGCACCTCGAATCCGCTCTTGCCCGGCATTTTGACGTCCAACAGAATTAGATCTACCAGTTCTCGGGACATGATCTGGAGAGCTTCCTCGCCATCGACCGCCGCCAAAACTCGATAACCCTCATGCTCGAGCAACGGGTGCCAAATGATTTGCCGCACTTCGTTGTCGTCCACCAAGAGGATGGTAAAAGTCTCGTCTACCACTGAAATCCCACTATGGCTGCTGCCATTTTTGCTAGAGCTATTGAAATACGATCATCCAAACGTCTCGTCATCCGACTTTCTATCCTATCGCGGGGCTGCAGGTTTAGCTTCCATCTCGCGAACTCCGGTTTTTTGTCACGCGCTGGGTCCCGCGGGGGATCACGCGGTGGGTCACGGCGCCATCACTCTGCCCCTAAACGGGCTTCTTGCCTCAGCGCGTCCTCTGTTTCGGTTTGGGCCGCGAAAAGATCCTCGATCTCCTTTGGACTTACCTGCTCGTCCTCGGTACGCAACTTTCGCTCAATCGCCGCGCTGAGCTTCGAGACCCGCAAGGCACCCACGCTGCCCGCGCTGCCTTTGAGCGAATGTGCCGCCTCGAGGGCAGATTCCAGAGCGCCGGTCTCAAAAGACCGGCACAGCTTTTCCAACACCTCTCCGGAGGTTCGCAAATAGGTCAATACCACCCTCGACAACATATCCTGACGGGTCTTGCGGCCGAGTTCGCGCAATGACTCCAAGATGACGTCATCGAGCAATGGCGGTCGCTCCTCGGATGCCGCGGAGGCGTCATAGGCCTCAAAAGGTCCCGTCCTATCATCGTTCAACGACTTTTCGACCAAGGGCTTCTCGGCCAGGGTCTCTTGGCGGCTACCGAATGCGGACCACCGCCGAAGCATCTTTGCCAGGTCACTGCTGCGGAACGGCTTGGCCAAGTAATCATCCATGCCGGCTTCGAGGCAACGCTCCCGATCCCCCTTCATGGCATGGGCGGTCACGGCGATGATTCGAATCGGGGAACTCTCCCCTTGCTCTGCTTCTCGCTTTCGGATTTGCCGTGCTGTTTCATAACCATCCAAGCGCGGCATTTGGCAATCCATCAAGATGATGTCGAAAGCCTGTTCTTCCATCGCCTTCAAGGCTTCCTCGCCGTTTTCGACCGCTTTGGCCTTGAATCCCAGCTCCTCGAGCTGCCCCAAGGCAACGGTCCGGTTGACGGGGTTGTCCTCGGCGACGAGGACGTAGCCTTTGGTTTCTGCGGCCCGGGCCTCCTCCTTAATCTCTTCGACGAAATTCGCCGGCAGCTCGATGATCGAGGATTCTCCGAACCAAGGCTCAAACGACACCCGGACCGGAATCTCGAACCAGAACGTCGAGCCTTTGCCTTCCTCGCTTTCGACTCCGATTCGACCTCCCATGAGTTCCACCAGCCGCTTGCTGATCGCCAGGCCCAGGCCCGTGCCACCGAAATGCCGGGTGGTCGAGTTATCCGCTTGGGTAAAAGCTTCGAAGAGATTTTGGAGGTGCTCTTCGGGAACGCCGATGCCCGAGTCTTTGACCCGCATCTGCAACGTGCCCTGCCGGTCGTCATGGTGAACCACCACCTGCACGACGACACCTCCCTCGCTGGTAAATTTGACCGCGTTGGAAACCAAATTCACCAGAATCTGGCGCACCCGAGAAGCGTCGGCGGTCAATCGGGGCGGCATGTCCTCCGGCAGCGCGACCGTGACGTCGATTTGCTTCGATGCCGCCTGGGGACCCAACAGCTCGACCACCTCGTCCACCAGGCGCGCGATGTTGAAATCCAGATCTTCGAGCGCGAGCTTGCCGGCTTCGATGCGGGAAAAGTCCAAGATGTCATCGATGATCCGTGACAAGGAAGAAGCCGACGAGCTAATGGTCATCAGATAATCCCGCTGGCGGGTGCTGACCTCGGTCTTGAGCAGGAGATCGGTCACTCCCACAATGCCGTTCATGGGGGTCCGGATTTCGTGGCTCATATTGGCCAAGAAAAGGCTCTTTGCCCGGCTCGCCTCCTCCGCAACCTCTTTGGCACGGGCCAAATCCCGGGTTCTTTCTTCCACCAGCTTCTGGAGATCGGCGGTAAAACGGCTACGTTCGAGATCCCTTTCTTTGACCTTCAGGCGCATATTCTCGTACGCCGCAGCCAACAAGCCGATCTCGTCGGTTCCTGAATCCGCCAAAGCTCCGGTGGACACCGGCTCCGAAAAGTCTCCGAGGGTGATCTTCTCCGTCGCCTCCACCAATCGTTCTAAACGTCGGCTGTGCCCACCGACCACCGGCGCGACCAAGAAAGCGCTGACCACCATGGCGATGATCGACGACAATGCGATCGCCCCCAACAGCCCGAATCGGGTGTGCAAAACCACATCCCGGCCCATCACTGCCACGGCCCGACCCAGGACTCGATCAGCCCCGTCGCGAATCATTTGCTCGCCGACGAAGAGACTCTCGTGATCTCCCGACTGCCAGCTCTCAAGAGCTTTGGGGTCGCGGATGAACGACGCCAGGGCGTTCCCTTCACGGTCCTCAACAACCAGACAACGGACTTCTCGGTCGTGGGCTACGCGGGTAATCCAATGCTCGAGCTGGTCCGCACCGCGCAGCTCGCCGCCGACCGCCGCATGCTCGGCAACTCGTGCGGCCAGATTCTCTACCACCCGCTGCCGGTCGGTAGACAGGTCGCTACCAATTCTGAAATAGATCGGCAGCACAGCGATCAAAATCGCCACCAGCACCACCAACATCACACTTAGGGTCGCTTTGAAATGCAATCGTTGGGTGAGGTGGCTAGGCATGTTTCAACTTTTTTGAATGGGGCCATCGAAATTCACGATCCGACTGGGTCGCAGGACGGCTATCGCAGGACGACTATCGCAGGACGACTATCCGCGGGAACTCAAAAAAGACCTCAAGGCTTCGCTCGTTTGAGCGAAGCAGGATTCGAGTTCTGCGACCACAGATTCCCCGCCTTCGAGCTCGCCGCTACTACCCATTTCCTCCAACCGTCGGCTGAACTCCGCCAACCGAGGGGTGCCCAGGGAGCGATAGCTGCCCTTTAAGCTGTGGGCTGTGCTCTTGACCTGGACGGCATCACCGCTGGCCAAGGCTTGTCGTAGGGAGGTAAAACCCTTGGGGCCTTGTTCCAAGAACAGCCCAAACAGCTGCCCCAACAAGTCTTTGCCTCTCCGCTCTCCGAGCATGGAAAGTGTCTGAAGAATCGACTCATCGAGCAGCTCCACAGCCGTCGGGTCTTCCACAGCCATCTCAACCTCCAATCGTTCAGTTCCGCCAACGCATCCTCTCTCGATGCATCCTCTCTCGATGCATCCTCTCTCGATGCATCCTCTCTCGACGCATCCTCTCGTTAAGCGAGGGAGAGCCATAGAATGCCCAGCAGTCGTCCCGACGATGGCGGGACACCCAGAGGATATCGTACTTGACCTTTCACTTGACCTTTCGACCGGTACCCGGTTAAGAATCACCGCCACACGACCCCGTGCTAGCATGGCTCGACCATCGCTGAGACCCGTTTCCCGAACCGTTCACCTAGCACCGAAAGACCCCTCGGACCAGCATCCGGAGCTCATGGAGATACGCTCGAATGAAATGTATCGCGGTTATTGAAGACAATCCCGACAACCGGCTCTTGTTGGAGGCGATGCTCGAGGAAAGTTTCAGAATCGTGCAATACGAGTCCGGTCCGGACGCCCTCAAGGGGCTGGCCGGCAGCGGCGCCGAGCTGGTGCTCTTAGATATTTCCCTACCGGGCATGGACGGCATCGAGGTGCTGAAAAGAATGCGATCGGACCCGGACCTCACCCACTTGCCTGCCATTGCTTTGACCGCCCACGCCATGACCGGGGACCGAGAGCGATTCCTCACCCAAGGATTTGACGACTACATCAGCAAGCCCATTCTCGACGATGTTCTTTTGGTCACCACGATCCAAGACTTGATCGACAAAAAGAACGGCGCGCGGCCTTCGTAATCTCGTCCGGTTCCTAGAACTATGCTTCCCGGCAGTCTTTTTCTTGAAATCCTCGTTGCCGTCCTGACCGGCTCGGTCATGCTGTTGCTGTGGAGAGCCGGCAAACGTGATCGGCTGGCCGAGGACCGTGGTTGGTGGCCCGTGTTGATCGGCTCGGGTTTGCTTTTTTTCGGCTCATTGATCGATATCTCGGACCACTTTCCAGCCCTCAATGGTTTCGTTTTTCTCGGCCAGACCCCAATGCAGTCCGTGGCCGAAAAAATGGTCGGATTCTTTGGTGGATTCCTATTGCTGGCGATCGGTCTTTTCCGCTGGCTGCCCTACGTCGCCGAGAGGAGGCGACAAGCCGAGACCCTGCGTTTTGAGAACGAAGACCTAGAGGAAAGATTGCGCAAGGGGTCACGGGAGCTGGCGCTCAACAAGCTGCAAACCGAAGCCGAGCTGCAAATCCACCGGCGTCAAACCCGGCAGACCGAAAACCTGGTAGAAACCGTGGTCTCGAACGCTCCGATCGCTCTCATTGCTACCGGCATGCAAGGCAATATTTCGGTCGCGTCAGGAAGGGCCCTGGAAACCCTCGGCATTCCCGAAAACGCGTTGGGCGATCCGCTTGCGCACCTCTTGCCGATGATCGCCGAGCCCCTTTCCAAGGCATTGAAAGGGCAAAAGGTCACCACCAGCTTCGCCACCGGCTCCGGCAAGGTCATGTTTCAAGCCCGGTGTACCCCTTGGCGGGCTGAATCTCGCCAGGTGGGCGCTGCGGTGGTCGCCACCGACATCACCGGCTTGGTTCGCACCCAAGAGGAGCTACGGCACGCCAAAGAACTCGCGGAAGCCGCCAACCGTGCGAAGAGTCATTTTTTGGCCAGCATGAGCCACGAACTCAGAACGCCGCTGAATTCCATCATCGGTTTTGCCAACCTGTTGGAAAAGAATAGGAGCGGAAACCTTTCGGCGCAAGATCTCAAATTTCTCGGGCGAATCTCAGACAACGGAAAACACTTATTGATTTTGATCAATGAGATCCTCGACCTTTCAAAGATTGAAGCGGGTCACATGGAAATCGTTCGAGAAAAGGTAGACCTGCGGGTTTTGATCCAAGAGGTCGCCGTCCAAATGGCAACCCAGGCCCGTTCCGGGGTGCGATTAGGCATTAAGCTGGGTGTCGGCCTGGCCACGGAGGCCGACACCGACGAGGTCACAACCACCGACGACGGCGGCGACCCTGCGGCAGCCGCCGGTTATCGCAGCGCAGAAATCGAAAGCGATCCGGCTCGCTTGCGCCAGATCCTGGTCAACCTCACCGCCAACGCATTGAAATTCACTCACGAAGGCAAGGTCACTCTGATCTTATTTCAACACGCCGACGGCAGCCCGAAGTCCATCGCGGTGCGCGATACGGGAATCGGGATTCCCGCCGACCAGCTCGACTCGATTTTCGAGGCTTTTCAACAGGTGGATTCGGGCACCTCGCGCCAGTACATGGGCACCGGCTTAGGTCTTTCGATTACCCGCTCCCTATGCCGACTGCTGGATTTGGATCTGACGGTTGAGAGCAAAATCGGCGAGGGTTCAACCTTTACGGTGAGTTTCTGAGGACGGAACTCTAAATTGGACGCCCCAAAGCTCCAAGGCGTGGGTCAAGATTTCGATCGCCAGAAGAAATTCCTCCAGGCACACGTGCTCCTGGGGGGTGTGATCCAAAGACGAATCACCCGGACCGTAAGCAAGGATCGGGCACCGCCACCTCGGAGCCACCACGTTCATGTCGCTGGTGCCGGTTTTATATTTCAATTTAGGACGGGATCGGGCGGCTCCACGGATCGCCGCACAAAACGAAGAAACCCAAGGATTTCGTCGGTCCGCCACCCAAGGCAGCTCATGCCCGAGAGCTTCCACGGCGGCTCCCGGCATTAGAAGTCGCAGCGATTGCTCGAGTTGCTTCGGCTCCAAAGACGGCGGCAGGCGGAATCCGAACGTGGCGTGGCACAGCTCTTCGTCGGCGAATCGCTCGCTGCGAATGCTCTGGAGTTCGGTCTGCAAACGGCCGAAAATGCCTTCGACACCTTGATTGAAGTCGGCGGCAAAGGCTTCGATCCGATTCCAATCCTCCACCAAAAGCGCACTCGCCGTGGGCTCCGGACCGGCGGAGTGTGAGGTCGGGCATCGACGCTCCACACGCATCAACAAGCGCCCCTTATATCCCAAGGTCACAGCCTGAGCGCTGCTGGGCTCGCCGATCACGCAAACATCGGGGCGCAGTTGTTCGGCGACAAAGCGAGCCCCCTTTGACGACGAAACTTCTTCCTCCACAGCCCCGATCACGGTCAAACGCAGATCCAGGGCCTCAAAATTCGGCCGACGGGCGAGTTCGGAGGCCGCCATTACAAACGTCGCCAGTGGACCTTTGGCGTCCACCGCACCGCGCCCGTAGAGCAGCCCGTCCCGAATCTCCACGGGTGGACCTCCCGGCACCGTATCCATGTGGCCGAGCAACACCACCTGTTTCGAACCGCTTCCGACCGTGCCCACCGCATTGCCGACCGGATCGAGATAGCTGTCGAGCCCGAGTTCGGCCATGCGGGCTACCAAAAACGCAGCGACTTCGCCCTCATTCCGGCTCTCACTGCGAATCGACACCATGTCGCGCAAGAGGGAAATCGCCACGTTTGGAGACGACGTCGTTCCGAGATGGATTCGAGCCGGCGCGGTCATGGCGCACCCAACCCACGGATTCGCTGCACCAAACCCTCGATTACCCATTGCCACTCTCTTTCCTTGATGACCAGGGGCGGCAAGAGGCGAATCACTGTCGGCCCGGCGGCCAATGCCAAGATACCGTCCTCCGCCAGCTGCCTCAGCACCGGACCGCTTCGAACGCGAAGCTCGACGCCGATCATCAGCCCCAGACCCCGAATGTCACGCACGGAATCGTTCGCCCCCAGCTGCCGGCGAAGCTCGTCCAACGCCCAGCGCCCGAGCTGCCGCGAGCGGTCGATCAAACCCTCGTTTTCAAGGATCTCCAGGGTGGCCAATGAGGCCGCACAGGCCAGAGGATTGCCGCCGAAGGTCGAGCCGTGGGACCCGGGGGCAAAAGCCGGCAAGCCGTGGCGAATGGCCAGCGCTCCCATGGGAAAACCTCCCGCAATGCCCTTGCCCAACGCCGCCAGATCCGGCCCGTCCTGGGTCAACCCGTCCTGGGCCAACCCATGGTGATGGGCGAGCCAATATCCCGCTCGACCGAATCCGGTCTGCACCTCGTCGACCACCCACAGGACCCCATAGCGATCACACAATCGCCTCAGGCCGGGAAGGTATTCGTCGTGCGGAACCCGCACGCCGCCTTCCCCTTGAATCGGCTCGACGATCAAAGCGGCGACGTCGCCGTCGAGGGCTTGTTCCGCTGCCTCGAGATCACCGAATGGGATGAAATCCACGTTCGGAATCAGGGGCTCGAACGGACGCCGATAGCGCGGCTCCCAAGTGGCCGATAGGGCACCCATCGTGCGGCCGTGGAACCCCCGTTTGGCGGCCACGATCCGGCTCCGCCCGGTGGTCAATCGAGCGTATTTAATCGCCGCCTCCACCGCTTCGGCCCCTGAATTGCAGAGGAAGAACCGCTGCATGCCGGTCACCCGGGCCAAGCGCTCCAACAGTCGGCCTCGGATCCCGGAGCCGAACGACGCCGGGCACGAAATCAAGGTGGAGGCTTGGTCGGCCAAGGCGCGGGCCAGCCCTGGATGCCCATGACCCAAGCAAGCCGCCCCATGACCTGCAACGCAATCCACGTAGGAGCGTCCCGCGGAGTCTTCCACCCGAGCACCCTGGCCGCGAGCCAAGGTGATGCCCCTGGGCGGATAACCCCCACCGCCGTGACGGCTCTCGGCATCCGCATCCACTGCTTGGACCCGATCCGGCTCGACGGCGAACGACGGAGACACGGTGGCCGTCTTCATGAAATCAACGTTCATGAGATCAACGTTCATGAGATCACCGTGCCTTGCCCCGACAACACGCCGGTCAGTGGACGGTCGCGGCCGCTGGCGCCGATCCAAACCTGTCCGACTCCGCCGCTGAGCGCTTCTTCGGCGGCCCTTAGCTTGATACGCATCCGCCCTTGGGCCCAGCTCCGTCCCGCCTCGTCCAAATCCGCACGGGCCAGCCGATCGACCCGGGTGGAAGGGTCCCCGGCCTGCCGATAAAGCCCGGCCGCGCCGGTCAACAACACCAACGACTGCGCGCCCAACGCCTTGGCAATCGCCGCGGCGGCCCGATCCCCGTCGACATTGAGCATCTCGCCTTGCTCCGACAGGGCCGGGGGCGAGATCACCGGCAAAAAACCCTGCCCGATCAAGAGCCGCAACAGGTCGGCGTTGACCCCGTCGATGGTGCCCGTGTAATCGTCGCGCAGCACCCTCGTCCGGCCGTTTTCCACCACCCGGATCGCCTTCTTTCGACGCGCCGTCAAAAGCCGGCCGTCCAAACCCGAAAGCCCCAGGGCATTGACCCCGCGTCGCTGCAAGGACTCGACGATCCGTTTGTTGACGTCTCCCGCGCAAACCATGGTAAAGGTCAGGGCGGTTTGTCGATCCGTGCGCCGACTGGTGTATCCCGACGGCGAGGTGACAAATTGCGGTGGATGTCCGAGGGCGTTGGAAACCTCCCCCACACGCTCCGATCCACCGTGCACCAACACCCACGGTCGGCCGTTCCACGATTGCGCTATCTCTTCGAGCAGGGGCTCCAAAGCATTGCCTTCGCCGCCCCCGATTTTGATCACCAACATCATCTTTCTCCGTGAACTAGATCCCATCCAGAAATTCCATTGTGCGAGCTTGGGAGGCCCAGCGACCCGAGCACGGCAGCGGAGACTGTCTGAGCGGTAAAATCTATGAATCGTCCAAAGTTCCTACACATCAGCAGCTTGTGACGGCACATCAATGGTGGCGCGAGTTTCGAAGCGACGCGCGCAGGGCGCTGGGCCGACCCCACCGAGCTAAAACTGGACAGGCCCTACCTACCTAGCGAGGTTGAGCTGGATAAAAGTCAGCAGGGGTGAAGGCCGGTGAATTCCAGACCGTCGGTTTCGGGGAAACCCCTGGCCACGTTGAGGGCCTGAATCGCACTTCCCGCCGCGCCTTTGACCAGGTTGTCGAGAGCGGAGATCACCACCAAGCGACGACCGTGGTCGTCGAGACGCCAACCCACGTCGCAATAATTGGTGCCCGCCAGAATCTTGGGCTCCGGCAAGCGATAGAGACCGCGCTTTTCGTTGACCAACCGCACGAACGGCTCGTCACCATAGGCACGTCGATAGAGGCGCCACAGCTCCTTGTCTTCGACGTCTCGATTGAGAAAAACATGGTGGGTGGCGAGCACGCCCCGGACCGCTTCGATGGCGGTGGCGGAGAAGAAGAGCTGGTCGTCCCGAAGGCCGAGCTGCTGTTGGATCTCCGCTTGGTGGCGATGGCCGACGGGCGCGAACGAACGCACCGAGCCGGACCGTTCCGGATGGTGGGTCGCGGCTGAGACCTCCGCCCCGCCTTCGCTCGAGCCGACCTTCACCTCCACCACCACCCGATCGATCCAACCCACTCGGGCCAGGGGCCAAAGGGCTAGATTGACAGCGGTGGCATTGCAACCCACGCCGCTGATGAAACGGGCTCCCGAAAGCCGGGACCGTTCGAACTCCGGCAGGCCATATTCGAAACGCTGCCGCCAAGGGCCCGCCGCGTCGTCCACCCCATACCAACGGCGATGGGCTTCAGACGACCGCAGACGAAAATCCGACGAGCAATCGATGATCGTCTCCGCCAGCTCCGCCAGCTCTCCCAAACGCCCCATGGCTTGACCGTGGGGCAAGCATAGAAAGAGCACATCGCAGGGTTCGAGGTCCTGGATCGACCGAAACTTCAACGGGTGGGACCTGAGATTGGGATGGGCGGTGTGGGCGAAACGCCCCGCCAAGCGCTCCGACGTCAGCTGGGCGACCCGGAGATTGGGATGCCCCGCCGCCAGTCGCAACAGCTCGCCGCCGACATAACCGGAGCCACCGACAATGGCCACCTTCAGCGGGACGCACGAAGCCGCAGGGTGCTCGGAGGTTTGGCTCGATGCCTGCGAATCTGACGGCCGCGAGCCTGACGGCCGGTCCTGTTCCGATTCCGCTGGGCTCAACATGGCGCAGGCACCAGGAGAAGCGGCTCTGGAACCGCTTGGGTCACCGGAATTGGGCGCTCTACCGGCTCGCTCGCCAGCTCCGAGAGGATGGCGCCTTGAGCGCCGGCGATCACGAAGTCGATCATGCGAGCGGCAATGTCGACTCCCGTGGGGGCGATGGAGTTACGGAACTCCATGGTCGAGTTGACCTCGTTGACCAACAGCCCTCGCTCCGATTCAAAGACGTCTACGGCGGCCATTCCGCCGCCCACGGCGCGGGCCGCGGCGCGACACAGAACCCCCAGATGCTCGTCGACCGGGTGCGCCGACGCCCGAGCTCCCCGAGCCGTATTGGTGATCCAATGCTCGGAGCTGCGCTCGATGGCACAAAGGGTCCGTCCACCGACCACGAAGGCCCGCAGGTCACGACCCGGTTTGTCCACATGCTCTTGAATGTAAAAAATTCCGTGTTGGGGACCGCCCAGGGTCGCCTTGTGCTCGAGAATCGCTTCCGCCGCGTCCCGATCTCCGACCCTGGCCAACAAACGGCCCCAAGAACCCACGGCGGGTTTCATCACCACCGGAAAACCGAGTTCCGACATGGCCGCCAACGCCGTCTCGGGATGACTGGCCACCCGATATCTCGGCTGCGGAACCCCAGCCCGGCTCAGGGCCAATGAGGTCGCAACTTTGTCCCCGCACAAACGTGTCACCGACGCCGAATTGATCGTCGTCACCCCGAGGCTTTCGAAAAAGCTCAAGGCCGCCAGGGCTCGGCTGTGGGAAACGGAGCGATCGAAAATGGCGTCGAATCGACGCCAGCGCTCCGAATCCTCGGGGTCAAAGATTAAATCTTGATGATAAATCAGCTCGAATTCCATTTCGGAGCGGGTTTCCAGCTCCCGAATCAATAGTTTTTCCTCGGCTCGAATACGATCGACGAGCATTCCGACTCTCATGGTCCAACTCCTTCTAAATCTGGAGATCGCGTGTGATTGTCTTCTGAGACGAGGGCGATTTACTCGCCCCAATCCTCTTCGACCTCTGGGGCAAGATCGACGGCCGGCGGATCGATTCCGATCACCTCCAGCTCCGCTCCGCACTCGGAGCAGGGCAAAATCTCGTGCAACACCGGGGTTTGGGTCAGCGCCACCTCGGCGCAGCACTCGGGACATTCGACGGCGGCGGTCGGGGCGACGGTCAAGGCAGGGGCAATAGCGGTCATGGTTTTCTCCTAGTTTTTGCCGGGATCGATCGACGCGCGATCGGTCCTGATTTCTGATCTGTGGTTTATGGCCAAAAAAAATGCCGGCTCCCAAGTCGGGGCCGGCATTTTTTCGTCTCGCATTTGCGCGTTGCTAAACGAATAGTCCTCTCCCCGGATCGAGCTTTTGCTCGGTCTTCTTCTCCACCTTCTTCTTGCCCTGCTTTCGCAGCTCAACCACAGGCTGCGCCAAACCCATCGGCTTCGATCCGAAGAGGTCTGTGGCAAGGCTGGAGGTAGGAAGTAGGCCGAGAGGGTTCATCTAAATCCTTAGGGATTCGGCAGGGCTGACTGGGGTTTGAGTTGTGGCGAAAACGTCCTAAATGCGAAAAGCCGGCCTCAGGTTCAACCTGGAAGCCGGCTTAGTGGGGATGCGATTCGACCAAGCAGAGCTATCCAGGCATGATGCCCGGCTTCTTGGCCTTCTTCGCGTCGAAACGCGGTGCGCTAAAATTCATCGTCCCCATGACGACGGGAAAGTAACAAAGGCATCTCGGTGTGTCAATCACAAACCAGATCACCGGGTCACGTCGGCTGGGCACGGGACCACCGTCAACATCACCGTCAACATCACCGTCAAACGAAGCCGAACAACGCCGAGCGAAGCCGACCGTGGTAGCGTCCGGTGCCGGCCGCCCCGGGGCCCTCCGGGGGCGAGCCGTCATTCCGGAGCCACCCCCAGACCCGCCTACGCCAGGAAAGAAAATGGTCACGATCAAGCGCTATCCCAATCGACGCCTCTACGACACCCAGCTGAGTTCCTACGTCACCCTAGAGGACGTCGCCGGCCGGGTTCGAAGAGCCGAAGACTTCCGGGTCATCGACGCCAAGTCCGGCGAGGATCTAACCCGTAGGGTCTTGACCCAAGTGGTGCTCGAACAAGCGCGCCAAGGCGAGGCAGGGCCGCCGGTGGAATTCTTGCGCCACCTTATTTTGGCCGCAGACCCCGAAAAGCAGGACTTCTTAAATTGGTATTTGGGCCAAGCCCTCGAAGCCTATGGACGGATGAAAACCGATTGGAAGTCGTCCGCCCCGGCCCCCGAGGTACCCACCGCGCCCAGGCGCAGCAACCCGGGGCCAGCCGGAGCCGGCCACGGCGTCGGAGAGTCCAACCCGGGCGGTTCCGACAATTTGTTGGACGAAATGAACGAGCTGCGGCGGCGAATGGAAGAGATGGAGCAGCGGCTCAGGGGTTCTTGACCAGATCTCTCGGAATTTCCGCAAGCCATTGATTATAAAAGGCTTGGAGTAGGGACGGGCTGACCCCCTCCCGCTCTCCCTTGAGAAGTGGCTCGGCTTCCCCTCGCCCGGGCGGGGACAAGCCTCGCCCCTACATCCGGAGGTTTGTGGGCATAGCCCCCTAAGTCCCTCGGAATCCGCGAAATCAGCACATAAAAAAACACCTCCGGTCGGCCCATGACCGGAGGGAGGGAGAGGAAGACCTCGTTGTTCGGATGCGTTCGGTGCCGGTTAGACACCCAACGACCTCTTCCATAGTTATATTCGCATATCTTTCTTTTTGTGACAAGGCACTGGTCTTGCTAATTCCGCTGGTTCGTAATCCTGAACGAAAGGTCTATGCCACACACTAATATCGCGCAAAGACGTGATTGAAGCCCACCGGGCTTCGAAAACTCTCTCCCTCCTCTTTATCGCGGCCCCGTGGCCGCGTTCTTTTTGTCGACCTCTTGGGCTGCCCAGCACCGGAAGACCCGCCCCCACGATTTGTGCGGTGACCGAGCCAGAGAATCACCACCACCGTCGCGACCCACAGCATCGCGAAGCGCGATTTTCGCCAGGGATAAATCCGATGCCGTAATACAGGGCTGACGTGCTGTGTTGGATCGATGGGCTCCGCCTTGCTCGCGACGTCCGCTTTCAGCGAGGGATCCCACCTGTGCTTGCCGGTGCCGCGGAAGGACTCCACGTCCAAAAACGGATCGTAGTATTTCTCCAAAATCCGATTCGCCACTTGAGCCTGGGCGTAGTCCAAGGCCAGCAATCGTTCATTTCGGTGATTTGCGTGCCAGGCAGCTTCGGTCAAATAGTAATCCTGCCGAGCCCAAACCTTGAGCCCGGTGGGAGGACTTTCTGCCCAAATGGCTTGACGGTCGAGCGCTGATTGGGAGAGCTGCTCGGGGGTGAACCAGGAATGAAATCGTCCGAGTTCCGGATCTCGAATCACATAACCCAGGTGAGCTTGGTAAAAGAAACCCGCCGCCGCCGAAATGCACAAGGCCGTCATCCAGGCCAGCTTTGGCCTCCATGACGGAAGGGGGCGGAGGTCCAGCCGCTGCCATCGACCCACCGCCACCGCAAAACATGCCCCGGTCAACGCCGCCAACGCATTCAAGCCCACGTCACGGATATCTCCCGTGCGCAGCTGGAAGAAACCTTGGATCGACTCGTCCGCCACACCGACGATTGTGCCCAGACAAATCGGCATCCACACATGCTCGAATCCCAATCGGCGCTCGCTCTGTGTAAAGTTTCCAAGTGCCGCCGCCGCCAAAAATGCGAGCAAACCGTATTGCACGATATGCACCTTCTCGACGATGTCCACCTGGAGGCTCGAGGTGCGAAATCCGAAGATCTGAACGGCCAGGGCCACCAGCCCGGCGACCAACCATAAACCGCGTCTCCAATCCCAGGAATCGGATCTTCGTGCTGCACCGAGAATCGAGCCGATGAAGACGATCAAACCGACGGCCGCCAACCCCACGGCCAACCCCTTGAGGGCCGTTTCGGGGAATCGTTCGAGCAAGGCGTCGCGCAACAAACCCATAAACGGTGCACACCCAAGGGTGGCGACCGTCACTACCATGAACCCGGCCCAGGCCCAGCGCGGATCGCCGGCCCAGGCTTTTTGATCGATTTTCTCCGTCATGAACAAAGGCTACACTTTTCCGGTACCTGAAACAGCCGGACGGGGAGTCATTTTGGCGCAATGCCGATGCAGAGTCTGGCCCGGTGCAAATGGTCCACGAAACTCTTATTGGAACCTGGACCATTTCTTCATAAAATACCGACCCCACAACCTTTTTCCGACTCAGGCTTTTAAGCCGCATGATTTCGACCAGGAAGACTGTCCCAAACCCCCCAAGGAGCGAGCCGTGACGGCGGAGGACGAACGCCTTCAAGAGCGGATTAATACCGCAGAAGAGATGCTGATTCGAGCGATCCAGCAAAGAAAACAATCGCTCGCCAGGATGACCCTCGAGGCATTGAGGGAAATCGCGCCCCGGCATCCAAGGCTCGCCGAATACAAGATTTGGGTGGACGACCTGGGCGAAGAAATGGCGCTCCAAAGTCGGATCGACATCGTGCTCAACGAAGGCCGGACCGCCCTTCGAGAGGGCAACCTCGTGGAAGCGAGGCGTAAGGTCGAGGCTTTGCAAAAGCTGGCCCCCTACTCCAGCTCCACCGACGACTTCGCTGCCGAGGTCGAACGGGCCGCCCAAGGCCGTGAGACCAGTGCCGGTATCGATCGACTCAAACAGCGGATCGAAGAAGGGTTGGCGTCCGAGAAAGTGGACGATGCCCAACAAGCCCTAGAAGAACTCCAGAGCATGGGTCTGCCACGGATTACGATCCAAACCTATGCCAGGAGAATCGAAGAGGCTCGCACCGTCATTAGGGACGCCGCCGAAGCGGATGCCATGACCATCGGTTTCGAGCGATTTTTACAACAGAGGGACTGGCAGAACGCTCGCGAGGTAGCCCAACGATTCGGCAACCGCTTTCCGGGAGACCCGCGGTCGGCGGCCATGTTCAATCGAGTGACGGAGATGGAGGCGGGGGATCGACGCCAACAATCGATCGTCCAGGGGCTTGCCAGCCTCGAAAGCTTCATCGCCACGGGCAAGAAGGTCGAAGCTCAACTGGCCTTGAAGCTGCTTCGCAGCATGAACGCCGACGAGTCGCGATTGGCTGCTTACGAAGCCAGGATTTCCACCCTCTAACGATAGTTAGGGCCCGTCCAGTTTTGGCCTTTCGAGGATCTAGAAGGCGCGGCGCGCCGAGCACGGACAGCGAGCGTGTCTGAGCGACACAACATATAGATCGGTTTAAGATCTTACACATCAGCAATTTGCGACGGTACCGCAGCGGTGGCGCGAGTTCGGAGCGACACGCGCAGGGCGTCGCTCCGACCCACCGAGAATCCATTTCTGGACAGGCCCTAACTAGGTCCTGTCCAGCGTCATGCAGCCTTTTCGTCGCGATCGACCCAACCGTCTTTCAAATGGATGATGCGATTCCCGTATTCGGCGTTTTTCTCCGAATGGGTGACCTGCACAATGGTGGTGCCTTGGTCATTGAGTTCTTTGAAAAGCTCCATGATTTCCTGGGCTTGGCCAGAATGTAAGTTGCCGGTCGGCTCGTCGGCAAAGATGACCTTCGGCTCCATGATGACCGCCCGCGCCACCCCGACCAGCTGCTGCTGGCCGCCGGATAGCTGACTCGGAAAGAGATCTTTTTTGCCCACCATCTGGAACCGGTCCAACACGTCGGCCACCATGCTCTGGCGCTCCGCCCTCTTGATCTTGCGGTAGGTCAAAGGCACCTCGAGGTTCTCATAAACCGTGAGGTCGTCCAGCAGGTGATAGCTCTGAAAAACGAAGCCGGTGTTTTCCGCTTGCAGCGCGGCCCTTTTTCTCTGCTTGAGTTCGTGGACCGGATGGCCGTCGAAGAAATATTCTCCCTGCCAAGCCCCGTCCAACATGCCCAGGATGTGCAGCAAAGTGGATTTGCCGGCACCGGAGGGACCCATGATGGTTACGAAATCCCCCTGTTCAACATCGATATCGATGCGCCGCAGGACATAAGAACGACCGGCACCGGTTTCGTAAAACCGGTCCAGGTTGCGGGTGCGAATGATCGTCGACATCGGCCCTCCAAGAAGCTCCGATCAGGCCGCGTCTTTTTCTTCGACCACCCGACCGTCGAATAGCTGGATCGAACGCTCAGCATGGCGGGCGTAGCGGGGATCATGGGTCACCATGCAAATGGTGGCCCCAGCCTCGTGCAGCTCCTTCATCAAACCCATCACGGCCTCACCGTTGGACGAGTCCAGATTACCGGTGGGCTCGTCGGCGAGCAGGATGGAAGGATCTCCGACCACCGCCCGGGCAACCGCAACACGCTGTTGCTGACCACCGGACAGCTGCGCCGGATAGTGCTTCATGCGATGGGCCATGCCCACTCTTTCGAGGGCATTTTGGACCTTCTTCTTGCGCTCCGCAGACGGAGTGCCCCGGTAGGTCAACGGCAATTCGACGTTTTCATAAACCGTCAGGTCACCGATCAAATTGAAGGCCTGGAAGATGAATCCGACCTCGCGATTCCGAATTCGAGCTCGCTCCGACAAGCTGAGATTGGCCACACTCTGATCGTTCAGAACGTAAGTCCCCTCAGTCGGCGAGTCGAGCAGGCCCAGAATCGACAACAAGGTGGATTTGCCACATCCAGAGGGTCCGGAAATCGACACGTACTCTCCGGGATGAATATCCAGGTGGATGCCGGAAAGGGCGTGGGTTTCAACATCTTCCGTATAGAAAACTTTCTTGACACCTTCAAGGTGAATCAAGGGTTCTTTGCTCATGATCTCTCTCCTCAGTCCTAACTCGTTTCGAGGCCGGCGCCCCTAAAAATATAGCTCTCTTTAGGGATTACGTTCTCGAGGGTCAAGGGTTACAAGCTTATGGATTCAATCCTTATTCGAGGCTTCTTCAGACTTATTTGAGCCGAATTCGGGTAGCGTCGTTCCATTGGCTGGAGTCGGTGAGAATCACCCGATCTCCCTCTTTCAACCCACTCACGACCTCGACGAAATTCACCGAGCTACGGCCGATTTGCACCTGGGTCAGCTCGGCGGTCTCGCCGTCGGCATTGACCTTGAACAAACCGACCGTGGAGTGGGCCTGACCGTAAACTGGACGGCCCATGTAGAGCACATCCACCAAGCGCTCCAACTCGATCTCGCCGTCGATGGAGAGATCGGGACGCGCTCCCTTGGGCAACTCACCTTCGAGCCGAACCTCAACGGTCACCGTGCCTTGTTGCACCGCCGGGTCGATACGAACAACCTTACCTTGCACCTTGCCGTTGCGGGTATCGATCACCGCGATTTGGCCGAACAACACGTCCTTGGCCTGGGTCTCGGCGATTCGGACCTCGGCCTTCAATCGGTCCGGACGGGCGACCCGAGCGAGGTTGGTGCCGGGGGTTACCCGCTGACCCTCTTCCACCGGAACCTGCTGCAACACCCCGTCGATGCCGGCAAGCACTTGCAAAGAGTTCAAACGGTCGCTGCGCAGTTTTTGCAAAGCCCGCGCTTGCTCCAAAGCATTATTCTCCACCGCCAGCTGGGCCTCGATCGAGTCGGCGAATTTCTTGATGCGCTTTTGCTCGATGTCGTAACGGACCTCGAGCTGCTCGGCGGTTAGATTCGAACTCTTGAGTTCGATCTCGGGAATCAGCTGGTGTTTGAAGAGTTCCTGTTTCGACTCGGCCTGCAAGACGGCGGTTTGGTAGTCGGCCTTGACCTTGGCGAGATTGGCCTCTTGATCCAGCACTTGGCTCTCGAGTCGGACCCGGAGGTCCGTATAGCGTGCGATCGCCGCCTTCAAGGCCAGCTCCGCATCTTGCGCTGCCTGCTCGGTCGCCGGGTCCGACAGCTCGAGAATCACCGTGTCGGCTCGGACCTCGGCACCGGGGTCGACCACGATGCGCTCAACTCGACCTTCGGTTTCGGCGGCGATCCAACGGATCTCCTCCGGTACCAAGGTGCCGGCGCCGCGGACCGAGCGCAGCATTTCGCCGCGCCGAACCGTATCCACCCACACCGACGAGCTATCCACCTCCCGAGCCGCGGGCTCCAGGCTGTTGATGCCGAAACTGATGGCGATGAACGCCGCGGCCACCAAGATGCCGATGATGATTTGGCGCTTGCGCTTGGCTTTTTTTCGATCGGGGCGTGGGACATCCATGGCCATCGGCCTACCTCCTGCGTATGCCGTTCGGGTTACCGAACCGCTTGTCGGCGAAACGCCGTATTCTTGCCGTAGTATGACTTACAGTATTTACTTACCGATGCATTTCTTACCATGATCTGAGCCTGGGTCGAGCGAGCTTCGATACCGTGTTGAGGGTGATACGACTTCTGCCCGCCGGAGTTACTCAAACCGCTATTTTTTAGTGTCCTAGATCCAATTTTTTTGTGAATCTGGTTTGCTCTCAGACCCGCTGGGTCTCAAGTGTCCGACCGTGGGACGGTCAAATCCCGAAATCGAACACCTCGTCGGCTCAACTTTGCTTTGCGCTGGTTTGCGCACTGGCTCGTCCGTCGGCGAGGACCCGTTCTCGCCCGTTGCTATAGGCGGAGTAGCGAGAATCGTGCCGGCAGGGTTAGGCTCGGAGCCCGGCGTGGGATCCAGAGGGCTCTTCTTCGGCCTCCGGGTCTTCTTCATCCGGCGTATAGGGCTCTACCCTATTGCGCCCCAGACTCTTCGCCCGATAAAGCGCGCGATCGGCGTTTTCGATCAATTGAACCAGAGCCTCCGAGCCGGGCTCAAGGTCCTTGAGTTCTGCCAAACCGATGGAGATTCGAGGATCCACCCGAGATCCGTCGTCCATCGGCACATAGAGGCGCTCCACCTGCTGCCTCAGTTTATCCGCTACCGCCAGCCCACCTTCCAATCGGGTTTCCGGCAAGACCAACAAAAACTCTTCGCCGCCATAACGCCCCACCACATCCGTGGATCGCAACCCTGAAGCCAAAACTTCCGCAACCCGTTTGAGCACCTCGTCGCCCGCCAAATGACCATAGCGATCATTGACCGACTTGAATGCATCGAGATCCGCCATGCCCACCACCAAAGGGCGCTCATATCGACGGGCGCGATCAATTTCGGTCTTCAGAAGATCCACGATCGCCTCCCGTCGTCGCAGCCCGGTCAGACTCTCGAAGGTCGCGGACTCGAAGAGGCGAATGTTCTCGAAGGCGGTGGCGATTTGATGGCCGATCAAGCTCAACAGATCCCGATGCTCGCGAGAGAAGCCCATTCGCCCCTGTCGCCTACCGAGCACCAAAACCCCCACCATGTGCTGGTGACTGAGTAAGGGCACCAATAGCTGCGCCTCGAGATCCCGCAATCTCTGCGCCAACACCGGGCTGCGGTCCAGCAATCGGCCGGCCGGCAAGGGCTCCCCCGCCTCGGACAAACGCTGCAACACGGGATCGTCGGGTTTGACCAGGAACGACAATGAGGATATTTCACTCTGGGCCTCGCGGTTGCTGGAAGCGACGGTAAAGAAGAGACCGCTCTTGGCGTCCGAAAGCAGCAGGCTGGCCGCCTGAACACCGAAGATATCCCCCAACCGCTGCACCAAATGCTGTCCCATGGCCGTCACATTTCCTTGGGCGGGAAGCTCACTGGCCAAATGCACCAACTGGCGACGAAGCGCCTGATGCTCCGGAAAGAGGAACCGATCGATAACCCGCTGAAGCTCCTTGCGCAGAAAAGCGAACGTCAAACCGACCAGGAACATGGCTCCGGAAACGGTCCAGATCGACAAGCTCACATTACCCGTAACTTTCGAGAACAGCAGGCCAAGAGTGCCCGCAGCAAGGTAGAAAGCCAAGATCAAAGTCGATATCAAGGCGGTGTAAAGGAAGGTCCGACGAACCACCAATTCAATATCGAATAGGTGGTAGCGGTAAATGCTGACGAAAATTCCTACCGGGAAAGCCAAAACGATCAGCGGGAAGAGGCTCTCAACCCAAAGTGGCAGCTCACCGCCCAGCAAGCCGGCACCGCTACCCCAAAGCACATAGATCGTCCACGGCAGCACACCGAGCAGAATCAACCCGGCCTGGGCTTGGGCGCGGTGCTCTCGGTGGCGAAAGGCCGAAACAGCCAACAGCCCCGGAACCGCCAAAGCCCAGATGGGCATCAGCAACTCGAAGATCCACACCTCCAACTGCGCGTAGGTCCAAGGCATCGCCGGTCCCAGGAAACCGAGGGATTCCACACCGCTTTCCACCAAATAGGTCAGCCAAGCCATAAATCCCGAGCCCAAGCCAACGGCGTAGAAACCAACCACCACCCAGGGCCGACGTTTGAGCCAAGCCGGGCGAGTCGGCACGATCGACGCCAAATGCAGCTCCACCGCCATTTGGATTCCGGTGACCAACAGAAATAGGGAATGGCTGAGCACCTGCAGACGAGCGTCGGTCAGCAGACCGGACGGCAGCGCCAACTCAACCGCCAGCAGGAACGAAAAAGCGGCGACCAGCCGCGCCCTGAGGTCCGAGCCTCGCCGATAGAGGGCCAAAAGACCGAGGGTGAGACACGTGAGGACCACAAAGAGGGAAAGGATGTGATCCCTCCACGGCACCGGAACCCCAGGAGATCCTTCGACTCGCACCGCCCGACCCTCGCGCCTCAACTCGATCTCGATCGGCTGATTGCGTCGGAAGTCCTCTGCCGCCTCCTGGTAGGCACGGGTGGACGTGATCTCACGTCCGTCGATCCGCACCAACCGATCCCCCGGCCGTAGGCCCGCTCGATCGGCCGGTCCCCCCTCCACCACCTGGCGGACCAGCAAACCCTCGCTCTGGATCGCTGATTCGTTGACCGGAAGCTGATCGAAATACAACCCGAGGGTTCGCCCGGCCGTTGCTTCCAAACCCGCAAAACGCACCAGCTCCAGACTGGCGACTAGCAGCACATAAGCGAGTGCCATGACCATCGGCATCACGGCTGGGCGTTGGGAAGGTGACATATAGGTCTTCCGACAAATAACTCTAAAGGCGAGGGCTTCCAGACATCTCGGGGCTCGGGAAAGCTGCGACGTCCGCCCGCTATGCAGCAGCTTCCGAGGCACCGGTTTGGGAACGGCTCGATCTATCCAGTGGCCTGCCGGTCTACGGGCAAGCCGGCCTCGCGAGAGCGTCGCAATGGCCGGATGGAGCTAAGGACCCGGAAAATCGATCCGCGCGAATCTGCGGGCGACGAATCGAGCATCGAATTGTCTGATGAGGTTTAAGGATAGGAGGATTCTCTTCATAAATCAATGCATCCGCGAGGTTCTATGACCTATTTCTGCGGTTTTGTCCCGGGGGTCATCCGATCACCCAGCCCAATCGTATCTTTGGTTGATTGGCGGCGCCGTCGCCCTTGAACCCCGGAGATCGATTGTGAAGCCCAAACCCATGGATTTTTCTGCAGCTCGCCAACAGCTCCTTTTCTTCCTATTGTTCACTCTCGCCACCCTGCATTCCGTCCATGGAGAATCCTCGCCGAGAGACTCCGAGAAAGGCCCGACCATGAGCGACGACGATCGAGCCTCCCGAGCTGTCGATCCCGAGTTTTCACACCACGACTGGCAAGAGGTCTTGCAACAATTCGTTGATTCGAAGGGTTTCGTGGACTATCAGGCCTTGGCACGAGATCGCGCGGTGCTCGATCGCTACTTGCTCTCGATCCATTCCCACAGCCCGGAATCCCACCCCAATCTTTTCGCCACCTCGGACCATGCCCTGGCCTACTACCTCAACGCCTACAACGCCCTGGTTTTTGAAGGTGTGCTCGCCAGAGGGCCTGAAAAAGACAGCGTTTGGAGTGGCTTGATCTCGGGATACAACTTCTTCTCCAAGATGAAGGTCGTCGTCGGCGGTGAGAAAACGAATCTTAAAAAGCTCGAAGAAGAGAAAATTCTGGCGACCTTCCAAGAGCCGCGGGTCCACGCCGCCTTGAATTGCGCTTCCGTGGGCTGCCCACCCCTCAGCCGAGATGCCTATCGGGCCGAAACCCTCGACACCCAGCTCCAGGCCGCCGCCGAACGGTGGGTCAACGATCCATATCACTGCCGGGTCGAACCCGACTCACAGACCGTCACCCTCAACAAAATTTTCGACTGGTTCCGCTCCGATTTCATCGGCCATGAGAAAAGGCAAGGCAATCCAGAGCCGAGTCTGATCGATTTCGTCAATCGGTTTCGGCCCGAGGACCAGCAAATCCCCACCGACTACACCGTTCGCTTCTCGACCTACGACAAACGGATCAACGATCAACGCCCCATCACCTAATAAGGGCTCCGTCGTTTCACTTTTTCACGACGGGCTCGCGCATGACGACGTTACCTTTGTCGTCTAATTCGGCGTACGCTTTTCCTTCCGCAGAGAATTTCTCGTCGAGCCGTAGATTCGACCGAGCCGCCTCAATCCTACGCTTCCATAGCGCCCTGACCACCGTTTGTTCCATGGTCCCTAAAGAGTCATAGTCGGTGTGCTCGCTTATCATCGCTCTACCTTTTCAATTCGAACGTTTTTGCTCTCTCGAGATCAATCCCGTTCCAGGTAGGTATAACCGGCAAGCCCGGCCTCGTACATGCGCATGAGATGCCGGGCTTCTTCTCGGGTCAGGCGTGAATTGCGGATGGCGCGCTCGGATAGGCGTCGCATTTTGGCCACCAGATCTTCGCGCTGATAATCGACGTATTCCAACACCTCATTGACGATGTCGCCCGCGACCACGTGCTCAATGTTGTAGTGGCCTTCGTCGTCGGCGGAGACGTGAACCGTATTGGTATCGCCGAAGAGATTGTGCATGTCGCCGAGGATCTCTTGGTAGGCGCCCACCAAGAAGATGCCCAAGAGGTAAGGTTCTTCGCTCAGCTCGTGCAGCTCGAGCACCGGACGCACCTCTTGGCTCTCCTGCATGTCGTCGGCAAACGAGCGCACGAAACGATCGATTTTGCCGTCGGAATCGCAGGTGATGTCCGCCAGAATGCCCCTTCGGGTGGGCTCTTCCTTAAGCCGGTGAATCGGCATCACCGGGAATAATTGGCCGATGGCCCAGGCGTCGGGCAGGCTTTGGAAGAGGGAGAAATTGCAGAAATACGTATCGGCCAGGGCCGTTTCAATGTCCTGAAGCTCAGGGGGAATGTAGGGCAGCGAACGGACCAAATCGCGAATCTTGCGACAAACCGTCCAAAAAATATCTTCCGCCAAAACCCGGTGCTCAAGGGAGAGGTGCCCGAGGTTGAAGAGGTTCAGGCAGTCCTCCCGATATTGCAAAACGTCGTGATAGATCTCCCGCACATTGCGCGGGGTCAGGTCATCGTATGCTTCGAGCATGTTCTGGAGCATCGGACCTGCGTTTTCCGGCAACGTCTCCGGCAGCTCGCCGACTCGAAACTCACCGACCCCCAAGGTTTCGACCACCAACACCGCGTGATGGGCCACGGTGGCGCGTCCCGACTCCGTGACGATCGTCGGATGGGGCACACCGGCCGGATCACAGACCTCTTGCAAGCCGGAAACGATGTCGTTGGCGTATTCCTGCAGGGTGTAATTCATCGACGAGACAAAATTGGTCTGGCTGCCGTCGTAGTCGACCCCGAGCCCGCCGCCAACGTCGAAATAGACCAGCGGAGCGCCCATCTTGACCAGGTTGACGTAGAGCCACCCGCCCTCCCTCAACGCGCCTTTGACGTTGCGAATCGACGAAATCTGACTACCCAGGTGGAAATGAAGCAGCTCAAAGCAATCGAGCATTTCCTCGGAGCGCAGATATTCCACCGCCTCCACCAAATCCCGTGAACTCAATCCGAATTTCGATCGATCCCCGCCCGAGCCTTCCCAATGACCGGCGCCCTTGGTCGACAGCCGAGCCCGCATGCCGACCACTGGACGAATGCCCGTGCGCCGCGAAATTTCCAAGATCAGCTTGAGTTCGGTGGGTTTCTCGATCACCAGGATCACCTTCGGACCCAGGCGCGACGCCAACAAGGCGGTTTCAATATATTCGGCGTCTTTATACCCGTTGCAAATCACCAGCGCTTCAGGGTCGTCGAGCATGGCGATGACCGCCAACAGCTCGGGTTTGGAACCGGCCTCGAGGCCGTAGTGGAATTGACCGCCGAAGTCGACCAAATCTTGAACCAGATAACGATTCTGGTTGACCTTGATCGGGTAGACGCCACGAAACGGCGCCTGAAAGTCATAGTGATTAATAGCGACCTGAAAGGCTTCGTGGATTTCCCGAACCCGGGTGCGCAGGACGTCGGAGAAGCGGATCAGCAGAGGCAGGTCGATGCCTCGCTCTTGCATCTCGTCCACCAGCTCTTTCACATCGATGGGGCTCGGAGCCTCTCGGGTCTCGACGATCACGTGGCCCTTGTCATTGACCGAGAAGTAACCGCGTCCCCAGGCATCGATTCCGTAGTGGGCCCGAGCCTTGGCCAACGTCCATTTGGCCGATGTGCCTAGCGAGCGAGGACGCCTCGTCACCTTTTGCCCTTTATCCGTCATCTGCTTCAATCCTTGATTTTTATTGCTTTTTTTGGGCCCAGGTGCTTCGTGAATTACGAGCTTAGGCGCGGGGACTTTAACCGAATCTGACCATTTGGAGCCATGGTTTTCTCCTGTCGGTCCACAGGAGTATAAAATCCGCACGCACGACCCGGGTGGTCAGCTCCACCCCAAATCCGGATCCAGAATCTACAGGAGCCTACTACCGTGTCCGATTTCGCCCATGCCGACAACGGTGTCATTAAAGCCTTCTTAGACCATCAATACCGCCACTTCAACGCCCGCACCGTGGTCGAAGCCGCCCGCGCCTGGAAGAAACAGCTCGAGCAGGGCAATTCCATGTTCCTCACCCTGGCCGGTGCCATGAGCACCGCCGAACTCGGCATCTCTATCGCTGAGCTTATCCGGCGAGAAAAAATCCACGGCATTTGTTGCACCGGCGCCAACCTGGAAGAAGACGTCTTCAACCTGGTAGCCCGCGACCATTATGAGACTATCGACAATTGGCGGTCTCTGACGGCAGACGAAGAACAGGCGCTGGCGGATCGCGGCCTGAATCGCGTCACCGACACTTGCATTCCCGAGCACGAAGCCATGCGCAAGATCGAATCCCAAGTGCTCCAGCTCTGGCGGGATGCAGACCAAAAAGGCGAGCGGAACCTTCCCCACCAATACCTCTACCGCCTTCTGCTTTCAGGTGAACTCGAACCGGAATACCAAATCGACCCCAAACATTCCTGGCTGCTGGCGGCGGCGGAACGAGACCTACCGCTCTTTGTGCCCGGCTGGGAAGATTCCACATTGGGCAATATGTTCGTAGCCAGCGTGGTCAAAGGTGAGGTTAAAAACCTCGACACCGTACGCGGAGGCTTACACTACATGCACGAACTTATCCGCTGGTATCAGGAGATTACCGAGCAAGGCGGCCTGGGCTTCTTCCAAATCGGTGGCGGCATCGCCGGAGACTTTCCGATCTGCGTGGTCCCCTTGATTGAGCAAGACCTTCAACGCAAGGCCAAGCTCTGGACCTATTTCTGCCAAATCAGCGATTCAACCACCTCCTACGGCTCCTATTCCGGCGCGGTGCCGAACGAAAAGATCACTTGGGGTAAGCTCGACACCAGCAGCCCGAAATTCATTATCGAATCCGACGCAACCATCGTCGCCCCCTTGGTGTTCTCATATGTGCTTGCACCCTAATTCGGTCCGGGCTGCAGGTCCGGCTTAATCAGCAACGGAAGACTGAGGTGATGTAGTCGGCAGAGGCCTCGACACAGCGTCGACCCACTGCCGGAAATCCCCACCCAAACGATCGATCGAGGCAGGGTCTATAGGTTGAGCAGCATTCGGCAATTCTTGGCGCGGGACTCTGTCCTCAAGGGATTCCTCGCCCTTTTTGCGGCTCTACATTTGCCCTACATCTTTCCGCTCTTAGACACGGAACAGCTGAGCTATTACGGCAGGCGCACCAACCTAATCCTTTTGCCGGCCGTGGTGGCGTCCCTCTGGCTGGGCCTTCGCCAGATTCGGTCCCACGTAGAAATCCGCTTCTGGCGTTATCTCGCCTACGCGTTCGGCGTATGGTGGCTGGCTACCCTACTGCTTATTTTCTGGCCTGAGGCTTGGAGGGTTCAGGGCTTCTCTCTGGCCATCGACGGCCTTTATTCCCTTTATTACTTAATTTGGCTCATGGCGGTCGGCCTCAACCCCCACTTTCCGACCATCTCCAGCACCGACAACCAGATCCGACGCCTACGTTCCAGCGGAACCATAGTCCTGATCTTGGGCTTGTCGGTGTACTTCCTGCTCGTTCCTGCCAGGCTGGGCAAAGGCTCCCTCGACGCCTGGGTGCCGTCCCTCTTTCTTTTCATGATGCTCGATCTGCTGGTGTTCAGCCGCCTGGCTGTGCTCGCAGCCCAAGCCCGGGGACATCGATGGCGAGCCCTCTACGGCTTTCTTGCTCTCTACCACTTGATGACCGGCTATTTGGATCTTCAGGAAGGGCTGATCTATCAGGAATTTTTCGCCTGGCCCTGGGGGCCGGGGCTGGACTTCATCTGGAATCTGCCGTTCCTGGCGGTGGTTGTGGCCGCCCGACTCAAATTGCACAGCTTCCCCGATCAGCTCGATGAGGACACTTCAGAGCGTGAGCTACCCGACTGGCAACTCGGACGCCAAAGCCCCTTGGTGTTTTTTTGCTTCGTGCTGCCGGTGATGCACATCCTGATTTACCGCCTCGGACTGCTCGACGAAAGCGCTCGCGCCGCCCGAGAAGGGGTCATCCTGGTTTGTTTGATGGTGCTCTTCTCCCTAGTGCTGTTGGAGTCCAACCTCCTCTACCGGGCCCTTCGTCAGGCAGCGGCGCAGCGCAAGGAGCTGCGCGAGTTGCGTATTAGTCAGGAAGTGGCCGAGAGATCAAATACTGCCCGACAGAGATTCCTGGCCAACGTCAGCCACGAGATTCGTACGCCCATGAACGGCATCTTGGGCATCGCCGACATGTTGTTGGCGAGTCGCCTCAGCGGCCAGGATCAGGAACGCGTGCAAATGCTGCGTTCCTCCGGCCGGAGCCTTCTACAGATCATCGACGACATCCTGGATTACACCAAAATCGACGTCGATGAGATGACTCTTGAAATTCGGCGTTTTCCCCTTACGGCGACCCTCAGCGAAGTCGTCGCCCTGCAAAGGCAAAGCGCAAACCTCAAAGGATTGTCCATCCAGCTGACCGTGGACCCAAAGCTACCGGAATACGTCGTCGGCGACCCAAACCGCCTACGCCAAGTGCTCACCAATCTCGTGGCCAACTCGATCAAATTCACCCCCAAAGGAAGCATCGCCGTCTGCGCTTCAAAGGTCGACGCGTTCATTCATTTTGAGGTTCGTGACACCGGCATCGGCATCGATCTCAAGGACCAAGAACGCCTCTTCGAGCCCTTCACCCAAGTCGACGGCTCCCGCTCTCGGCGCTACGGCGGAGCAGGGCTGGGCCTCGCCATCTGCCGACAAATCGTGACCCGCCAAGGCGGTGAGATCGGCCTCGAAAGCCGGCCCGGAGAAGGCTCCTGTTTTTGGTTTACCCTACCGCTCGAAAAGGCGCGACCGCCGAGCCGCCCGCGGCCGGAGCCGACCGAGCCGCAGTGGCAAGAGGCCCCGAGGATCTTGGTGGCGGAGGATAATCTCGTCAATCAGATGGTCGCCCGGCATCAGCTCGAAGACCTCGGCGCCGAAGTCGACATCGCCGACGACGGTGGCGCGGTGCTCGCAGCCATGGAACAAAAAGAATACGACCTCGTTCTGATGGATTGCCAGATGCCGGAAATGGACGGGTACGAAACAACGCGCCAGATCCGCTTGCGCGAGGCGGGCTCCGGACGCCATATTCCGATCGTCGCCTTGACCGCCCACGCCTTCGGCCACGATCGTGAACGGTGCATGAGCGCCGGCATGGACGACTATCTCTCCAAGCCCTACGATCGGGCAGACCTAACCAATATTCTGAAACGCTGGCTCGACCCTGACACCTCGGGGTTAGACGACTCCTGGTCTGAGCTGCGGCCCGGGTCCACCCGCACCCCCCTCGTTTGAGACCCAAACCCACCCAAATCCAGGCCTCACCGAGAGCTCCATGGGGTGTCAATCGCAACCGTCATAGGACGAATGGCCTTGATCCTTCGGGCCGACCTATGTATGCTACCAAAGCATTAAAACAGCTTACATGCTTTGCCCTTGACCGTTGCCCTTCCTGTTCCCTTTTTTTTTGGGACCAAGCCCCTTTGAAGGAGATCTCATGTCCAGCTTCTTTCAGCACCGACTCTTCTCGCTGAGCCTCACGGGGCTCGTCACGGCATGTCTCGCCACGGTTTTTCTCGCCACGGTTCTGCTCGCCGCGCCCGCCCTCGCCCAAACCGACGACCAAGGCCGATGTGACTTAGCGGTCGAGCCCGCCGCAACGCTTTTGCTGCCCTATTTTGAAGTGGACTTCAACGACCCTGACGGCATCACGACCTTGGTCTCGATCAACAACGCCTGGTCCGAGCCGGCCCTCGTCAATCTCACCTTTTGGACCGACTTCGGCATTCCAACCCTTTACTTCCCCGTTTACCTGACGGGTTACGATCTGGTGACCCTCAACCTGCGGGATATCTTTCTCGGCAACATCCCGATCACCGCCGACGCCGGCTCCGATCCATTGGACAACATCAGTCCCCACGGTTCCCACCCGGAATGGGACGGCAGCTTTCCCAACTGCGATGTTTTCTTTCCTTTTTTCCAAAACCCGGCGATCCCCCCAAACCTGCTCGATTGGATCCGTAGCAGTCACACCGGCCAGCCCAATTCGGGAACCGGCCTATGCGACGGCCAGGACCACAACGACGGCCATGCACGGGGATTCGTCACCATGGACAACGTTCGAGAATGCACCTTGATCAATCCCCAGGATTTGGTGACGGACCCCCTCGACACCCCCTACTTCGTCGACGGCGGCCAGGGAGTGGCCTCCAACGACAACCAGCTGTGGGGCGACTTCTACCTCGTGGACACTTCGGAGGATTCGGCCATCGGCGAGTCGCTGGTCCACGTTCAAGCCTTCGGGGATACCGAAAGCGGCCCTTGGCAGGAGGGAGACGCCACGTTCTACGGTCGGTTCGTCGACGGCACTGCGATCGATAATCGGGAGCCATTACCGTCCATCTTCGGCATGCGCTATCTGTCCGGCGGCGCCTTCTCCGGCGGCACCGAGCTGATCGCTTGGCGAGAAACCCCAGTGGTGGAGTCGGTGACTTGCGATGGCATCCAACTGCCCGATCCCTTGCCTCTGGGTCAGCGCGAGGCCTATGCCTTCAACGAAGAGGAAGAAGTCGCAGACCTCTGCTTCCAGCCGGGTTGCCCCGTGTGCAGCCCACCCTTCTTGCCCATCTTCTTCAACTGCTTACCCTTCGCCACCCAGCGGATCGATATCGCCGACGACCCCTTCTTCACCCCGCCGGGTTACGACGCCGGCTGGCTCTACCTCGACCTGAACCAAAGATTCCCCGAAGACGCCGTGCGCCAAGGCTGGGTGCTTTCACAGGTTTCCGCTTCGGGACGATTCAGCGTCGGCCTGCCGGCGGTCTCCTTGCACTCGGCCTGTGACGGCTTGCCGGAATACCTCAGCTTGCACCAATTCTAGGGAGCCGCCCAAACAGCGGACGCAGCCGCGCTCAACTTCTTGTGGGTGACCGGGTCTATACTGCCTGAGCGCAGACTGAGCCGGTCATCATTTGGAGGGAGGGTGCTCATGTGGCCCGACGGGATTCTCTGGGGAAAATGGGACGAGAAAACCCAAACGTTTCTATCGCTGATCGACCACAGCGCCGACGTGGCGGCGGTCACCGAGCGGCTGCTGACCCACACCCAACTGGGAACGCGTCTGGCGCGTTTGGGCGGGCTCGACGCCTTGAGCGAGCCGCTGATCGAAACCCTTTCTTTCTTCGCCGCCATCCACGATTTCGGCAAAGTCGCGATTCCTTTTCAGCGCCAGATCTTCCCGGATTTCAGAGACTACCGGCACCGCAGCCACGTCCAGGCTGCGCTGAACCTGCTGAGGAGCGATCCTTCGTCTCTTCAAAACGAGCTCTTCGAGCACCTACCCACCCACCTGATGCCTTTGCTCGGGCAAGGACCCGACCGTTATCGAGAGCTGTGCAAATTCTTGATCGCCACGGTCTGCCATCACGGCACCCCCTATCCACAGCTTTCTAAATTTAACCCAGATCTCTTCCAGCCCGCATTCGGTCTCGATCCCAAGCTCGAGCTGCTCAGCCTGGTGAAGCAAGCTCGACGTTGGTTTCCCAAAACGTTCGATCCCGCGCTCGACCTGCCCACGGATCCCGCATTTCAACACGGTTGGAACGGGGTCCTGAATCTCGCCGATTGGGTCGGCTCCACCCAGACCTTCTTTCCCTTCGAGACTCCAACCGACCAAGACCGTTTGACCCACGCCCGGGAGCGAGCCACGAAGGCCTTGCGACACATCGGCCTCGACGTCACCCGGGCCCGGGCCGCCCTGCCGATCACCCCCGGATTCGACCGCATTTCGCACTACCCGCCGCGCCGAGCCCAGGCCGAAATCGGCCGACTCGAACCGGACGCCCGGGGCTCGACCGCAGTGTTGGAGGCGAGCACCGGCTCGGGCAAAACCGAGGGCGCCCTGTGGCATTTCGCTCGACTGTTCAAAGCCGGTTGGGTGGACGGTTTCTACTTTGCCCTGCCTACCCGCAGCGCGGCGTCGCAAATCCAAGAACGGGTAGAGACCCTCGTCCGCGAACGGCTTTTGCCCGAGCTCGCCCTCGACGATCGCCCGGCGGTCATCCAGGCCGTGCCCGGCTATTTGCGCGCCGACGGTCTAATCGGCGAACGCCTGCCCGGCTTTGAGGTCCTTTGGTCCGACGCCCAGGAACTGCCAGACTCCCGTCGCTCCGAATCCACCCATCGCGCCTGGGCGGCCGAACACGGCAAGCGATACCTCGCCGGAGCGTTCGTGGTCGGCACCATCGATCAAGCCTTGATGGCCGGTTTGCAGGTGAAACACACCCACCTGCGAGCGGCGAGCCTGATGCGACACCTGTTGATCGTCGACGAGGTCCACGCCTCCGACATCTACATGCGCAAGATCTTGGAGCAGGTCTTGAAGCATCACCGCCGAGCCGGCGGCCATGCCCTGCTGATGTCCGCCACCCTCGGCTCCGAAGCCCGTCAGGCGCTGCTCAACGCGGGTCAGGGTACCGACGGAAGTCTCGCCGGAAAAAGGCGCAGACCCACCCTATCCCTCGAACAGGCCCTCGACGTGCCCTATCCCATGGTGCAAATCCAACGGGGCGACTCCCTGGACCCTCCGATCCAAGTGTCCACGGAGGGGTTCGCGAGCAAAGAAGTGCGTATCGGCCACCGGGGATTCAAGCTCATCGACCAACCCGAGCGCATCGCCGAGCTCGCTTTGGGCGCCGCCGCCCTAGGAGCCAGGGTGTTGGTGATTCGCAATACGGTCAAGGGTTGCCGAGCCGTACAGGCCGAGCTCGAAAAAAGCGCCGCGAAGACCGATCAGCTCGATTTGCTCTTCGGCATCACCGTGCCAGGCCGCGGCCACGTGCCGTCATCCCACCACAGCCGTTATTCCCGCGAAGACCGTCGAGCCCTGGACCTGGCCGTGGAAAGCACATTTTCCAAGAGCAGATCCGGCCCCTACGACGGCTCTGTGGCGATCGCCACCCAAACCGTGGAGCAAAGTCTCGACATCGACGCCGACCTGCTGATCACCGATCTCTGCCCCATGGACGTGTTGTTGCAGCGTATCGGACGCCTCTTCCGCCACGAGATCAAAGGTCGACCTACCGGGTTTCGCGAGCCTTGCGTCGAGGTGCTGACCCCCGACATCGAGCTCGCTACCCTCTTGCGAGAAAACGGCAGCGCCCGCACCCTGCACGGCCTCGGCAACGTCTACCCCGACCTGCGCATCCTGCAAGCCACCCTCCAACAGATTCCCGCCGGTCGAATCCTCGACCTGCCGAGCCAAAACCGGGAGCTGGTGGAGCGCGCCACCCATCCCGAGGCCCTCAAGGCCCTCGATGCCGACTCCCCCGACCGAGCCGAGCTGTGGAAAAGCCACTGGCGCCACGTCACAGGTGCAAAGCTCAGCATGGTGCAAATGGCCAAGGTCGGGCTCCTACGCTGGAAGGAACACTTCGGCTGCCTCTCGTTCGCACACCTGGAAAAGAGCATTCGAACCCGGCTCGGCGAGCTCGACATCTTGGTCGGCTTTCCCGATCCTCCCGCGGGCCCATTCGGTCGGCCGGTCGAGACCCTATCCATCCGCCCTTACGAGCTGGACCTGGACGACGACGTCCGACTCGACGACCGGGCCCAGGCGGAAAAGGTCGTGCCCGACGACGACGGTTTCAACTTTGAATTCTCGGGTATCCGTTTTCGCTATGACCGCTTTGGGTTGCGGCGTCTCCTGGAAGAATAGGCAGAGCGTGTCGGGTGTTCGAGCCGGACGCCTCAAACCCTTGAGAAAAATCGGCCCCTTTCGCAGCGGTCTGTCGGCTGAGACCCTTACCCCGAAGGGGTAGTATTTCAAAGCCCAGGACAAGCGAAGCGCCGTCCTGGGTTGCGGCGATCATCACGTCCCAAACCCCAACGGGGTTTTATAAACCATGGCGCCACCCATGTTGATAAAATGCACCAAGTGGCGTCTGTGCAAGTCTGCGCAAAGCATTTATAGAACCCCTTCAGGGTTCGGGATTGCGTGCCTGCAAACCCAGGGTGGCGCTTCGCTTACCCTGGGCTGTGGAATCAAACCCCTTTGGGGTTAAAAGACGTTCATTTTTCAACCTTTCTTTTTGCCGGGTCTTTTGACCGCTTCGGGTTGCGGCGCCTCCTTGAAGAATAGCCAGAGCGTGTCGGGTGTTCGAGCCGGACGCCTCAAACCCTCGAGAAAGAACGGCCCCTTTCGCAGCGGTCTGTCGGCTGAGATCCTTACCCCGAAGGGGTAGCATTTCAAAGCCCAGGACAAGCGAAGCGCCGTCCTGGGTTGCGGCGATCATCACGTCCCAAACCCCAACGGGGTTTTATAAACCATGGCGCCACCCATGTTGATAAAATGCACCAAGTGGCGTCTGTGCAAGTCTGCGCAAAGCATTTATAGAACCCCTTCAGGGTTCGGGATTGCGTGCCTGCAAACCCAGGGTGGCGCTTCGCTTACCCTGGGCTGTGGAATCAAACCCCTTTGGGGTTAAAAGACGTTCATTTTTCAACCTTTTTGTTTTTGCCGGGTCTAACCACCCGTAGCTACCCGTGCGCACAACCCAGGGAGGATTCATGACAGGTACCCACTTTAATCTCTTGGAAGACCCACTGATCGAAATCACCGAGGTTTCGGGAGCTTCGGCCTGGGTCGATCTACCGACGGTGCTGGCCCGGCTGACGTCCGAGGCCGAGCTCGAATTTCCCGGTCTACCGGCCCACCACCAACACCCATGGCATGCGTTTTTAGTGCAGCTGGCAGCGATTGCTTTGGATCGGGCGGAGCAGGACGGGCCGTCGGCGGACGCAGACGTTTGGCGCACTCTCTTGCTGGCCTTGACCCCGGAGCCGGAGGCCTGGTGCCTGATCGTCGAGGATCTCGGCAAGCCGGCGTTCATGCAGCCGCCGGTGCCGGAAGGCGATCTTTCGAAGCTCAAAAATTCTACCCGGCATCCCGACAAGCTCGATCTCCTGGTCACCGCCAAGAACCACGAGGTCAAGGCCGAGACCGTGGCCTCCGACGACCCCTTGAGCGCTGCCCGGCAGCTGCCGATTCTGCTGGTGGCCTACCAAACCTTCAACAGCTTCTCCGGCAGGGGCAACTACGGCATCGCACGCATGAACGGTGGTTTCGGCAGCCGACCCGCGGTTTGCCTCACTCCGGACTTGCGCTGGCCGACCCGCTTCCGCCGGGATCTCGGCATCTTGCTGAAAAACCGAGCCGACGTGGTTGAAACCCACAATTTCGCCGACGTGGACGGCCATGCCCTGCTCTGGCTGATCCCGTGGGCCGGCGAACCCGGCGAAATTCTGCACTTGGATGAGCTCGACCCCTGGTACCTCGAAGTCTGCCGACGGGTGCGGGTGGTGCTCGAAGACGACACAGCCATGCTCTATTTCGGCGCCACCAACTCCGCACGGGTCGCTGCCAAGGAACTCAACGGCAACATGGGTGACCCATGGACCCCGATTCGGGTGAAGGGCAAAGACAAGAACGAACTCGCGGCCCTGACCCTGAGCGAACGAGGGTTTCACTATCGCGTAGTTTCGGACCTGCTCTTTTCCCCGGAATACCTTCGCCCACCGACCCTCAATTTCTCCGAGGACGAGCCCACGGACATGATCGCGGTTTTCATGGCGTTGGTGGGCGGCCAGGGCAAAACCGGGGGTTACCACGAGCGCTATGAACTCATTCCGAGCAAAGTCAGCTCCCTCATTCGAGATCAAGGAACCCACGACCTGGCCAACCTGGCCCAGAGCCGCATCGAGCTCACCGCCGAGGTGCAACGTCGGGTGCTGAAACCCGCACTTTTGGCCTTGCTGCAAGGGGGCACCGACGACCTCAATTTTAAGGACGATCGTGCCCAAGCATGGCTACGGCGTCTCGACCGAACCGTGGACCGGCTCTTCTTCAATGCCCTCTTCGACCACATCGATCTCAGCTCGGAGGAAAAAGATCTTCGCTGGCAAATGATCCTTTGGCGCGAAACCGGCTCTCTATTTGATGAGGCCGTGGACATCTTGCCCCGCAATGCCGCCCGCGAGCCGGCCACGGTGGCCCAGGCGTCCTCCTTGTTGAAATTCAAAGCCCGGCAAATCTTACCGGCGGCTTTTCCGCCGGCGAAAGCTCAACCGCCCGAACTGTCCGAACCCTCTGAACACGAAGGAACCGCCGCATGACTGAAACCACGAACAAGGAATCGCCGAGGGCCCGCGCTCGTAGCGTGGTAGGTCGCTTAGCCCTGGACTTCCAAAAGACCGACAAGAAAGACCAGTGGAGCCCTTGGACCAAAGGCGATATCGCCCAGTTCCGCCGGCTCGACGTCAAGCGACGCCAAGTCCTCGACGCCGCCTTCTGGCGCCTGTCCGCCACGGTCCTAGAGCCCGAAACCTTGCTCGACGAAGGCTCCAGCGAAGAACGGGTCAGCCAATGGATGGCGATCATCCAGGCCTTGGCGGTGGCCTATCGTACCCATGTGCCCAAGCTCCGGATTGGCCGAGCGATGCAACAGGCCGACGTCTCCGAGCGACGACTCATGCGTCTGCTACGGGCCGAAGGGGACGGCCTGCTCTCCGAAGCTCGGCGGGTCGCTCGCCAGCTTCAAGGTCGAGGTCAGGGGGTGGATCTGGCGGATTTGGCGATCCTGATCTTGAGCGACGAAGATCCCGACCGCGAGAAAGTCCGCCGCGGCATTGCCACCGACTACTTTCATCAGCAGTACAAATCCAATACATCCGATTCCGAAACCGCACAGAAAACCGCTTGATTGGGAGGTTCTCCAATGACTACAAATAACGTTTCAAAATTCCTGCAAATCCACACCCTCACCAGCTACCCGGCTGCTCTGCTCAATCGCGACGATGTCGGGTTTGCCAAGCGCATGCCCTTCGGCGGGGTCTCACGCACGCGCATCTCCTCCCAATGCTTGAAACGCCATTGGCGACGCTTCGAGGGCCAGAATTCTTTGATGCACGTGCCCGGCCAAGGTGATGAGGCCGTGCCCATGTCCGTCCGGTCGCGGCGCACCTTTGAAAGCCTGATCAAAGACCCCCTCGTGGACGAGGGTTTCGCCGAGGACCGGGCGCGCACGGTGGCCGAAGCCTTGATCAACGTGGTGTTGCAGAAGAGTTCCGCCAGGGCCAAAAAGGACGATCCCGACGAAGTCTTGCGCACCGGCCAGGTGGTGGTGCTCGGGCGTCCCGAGGTGGACTATTGCCTGAAGGTGGCTCGGGAGGTGCTCGAAGGCGGCGAGGCCGAGACCAAAGCGATCCAAACCGCGGTCAAGGACCGGTTCAAAAAGGAAGAACTCAAAAATCTGCTCACCCTACTCGACGCCGGCCTCGACTCGGCCATGTTCGGCCGCATGGTCACCAGCGACGTGTTGTCGCGCTGCGACGCCGCCCTGCACGTGGCCCACGCCTTCACCGTGCACGGTGAGCAAGCGGAGGACGACTACTTCTCCGCGGTCGACGATCTGCTCGAGGAAAGCGGTGAAACCGGCAGCGGCCACATCAACTCCACCGAACTCACCAGCGGCCTCTACTACAGCTATGTGGTGGTCGACGTGCCGCTCTTGGTGTCGAACCTCACGGGCTGCAAACAGCACCAATGGCGCGAAGCCGAGCGGGATTTGGCGGCCGAGGTGGTCAGGCGCATGGTGCATCTGGTGGCCACCGTCAGCCCCGGTGCCAAGCTCGGCTCCACCGCACCCTATTCCTATGCCCACATGATGATGATCGAAGCCGGCTCCGAGGCCCCGCGCACCTTGGCCAATGCGTTCATGAAACCCGTGCAAGCCAAAAACGGCGACCTTCTGGACACCACCTACAGCGCCTTGGCGGCTCACCTCCAAGAGCTCGACGTCGCCTACGGCAAACCGGGCGACGGACGACGGGCGCTGGCCCTCGGCAACCCAAAAGCGCTCGATGACTCCGTCGACAAGCTCGTCAACCTCGCCGAGCTATCTGCCTTCGCCCACGACCAGATTGCCCAAGATCAGGTGGTTTCGTGAGCGGAAATCCCACCCCGCGGGACGTGCTCGTCCTACGCCTCGACGCTCCCTTGATGAGCTTCGGTGGCGTGGCCGTGGACGAAACCCGCCCCACCCTTGAACACCCCGGGCGATCCATGCTCACCGGCCTGCTGGCCAACGCCCTGGGATGGGTCCACGGGGATTTCGAGGCGCTGCAACGCTTGCAAAGCCGTCTCGATTTCGCCGTGCGCCAAGACCGCCCCGGACGGCTGCTGGTGGACTACCAAACCGTGGACCTCAGCCAGAACTTCATGGGCGAAAGCTGGACCACCCGCGGGGTGCCCGAAAAACGCGGTGGCGCGTCCCTCGGCACCCACATTCGGCGTCCCCACTACCTGGCCGACGCCGCCTACACCGTGGCCCTGACCCTCGATCCGGCGGACGAATCCCCGACCCTCGACGACTTGCAAGCCGCGCTCCGGCATCCGGCTCGGCCACTGTTCATCGGTCGTAAAACGTGTCTGCCGTCCCGACCGTTGGTGGGCGGGCAGGATCACGAGGATCGGATCACGGCGCCGTCACCGGTGGAGGCCTTGGTTCTGGTTCCACCGTGGCACTCGTCGAGCCGAGACCCGTCTCGGTTTTCACCCCCGACCGCGACCGACAGCGAACGCCCGGGTTCCAAGATCTGGTGGTTCGAAACCCCAGTCGACGACCATCCGCGCATTCAGCGTCAACGGCAAACCCCGATCTTCGACGATCGTGAATGGCGAGTGCAAAAACATCGGGGACGCCGATTCGTGATCGAAGGCCGCCTCTTCGCTCCACCCGAAAGCCCTACCGAGGAGACATCCCATGCCTGAACTCGCCCCATTGCCCGCGTTGCACATGGTGCAATTGAACGTGTCGAGCCGCGACCTCATGCGCTCGGCCAAGGTGCAGAACATCCCCGAACGGGCCGGCGACATGGGTTATGTGTTGCACGGCCAGCTGGCCGCCCTGTTCGGCGATCTGGCACCCAAACCCTTCCACGCCGTGGAGCGCAGTGGCTCGGTGACCGTGCTCGGTTATTCCGACGCCGACTCCCAGAGCCTGCGCGAGCAAGTGGATACCTTCGCCAACCCCAACGACGCCCGGGCTCTGCGGGATCTGGCCACCAAAACCATGCCGTCCACCTGGGCGACGGGCCGACGCCTGGGTTTCGAGGTCCGCGTCTGCCCCACGATCCGCCGGGAAAAACAGGAACTCGACGCCTACATTCAGGCCACCGAGAAGTTGTCCGAATACGAGGACCGTCCACCCCGGGAACCGATCTACTGCCAATGGCTGGCCAGGAAGCTGGAAGGAGCTGCGGAGCTGAAGAGCTGTCGCCTGCATCGCTTTCAGTTGATCCGGCTTTTCCGTCGATACCAACGGCAAGGAGGGGGTCGAAGACCCAGCCAACCGCGTTTTCCCGAAGCGGTCTTGCACGGCGAGCTGCAAGTCACCAACGGCGAGGTGTTCGCCCGGCTGCTGGCCCGCGGGGTCGGACGCCACCGCGCGTTCGGCTTCGGCATGTTGTTGCTGCGTCCGCCGTCGAGGGCCTAAACGATGCTCAAGGGTCGCCTGGGCTTGGAAGGGGCCCGCGTGCCCCATGTCGACCGTCACGGGTTGATGTGGCTCGGTCGGGGTCAGCTGTCCGTGGAGCAGGGCACCTTGCGCTTCGCCACCGCCGGTTACGAGGAGCTGGGTGCCGGCAACTACGCCATTCCCTACCAAATGGTGTCGTGTTTCCTGCTCGAGCCGGGCTCCAGCGTGACCCACGACGCCCTGCGTCTGCTGGCGCGCCACAGCTGCGGTTTGGTGGCCGTGGGCGAAGGCGGGGTGCGGTTCTATGCCAGCTTGCCGTCGGGTCCCGATCAAGCGGATCGCGCCCGTCGGCAAGCCCGCCTGTGGGCCGAGCCGGACGCGCGCATCGGGGTGGTGCACCGCATGTACCACTGGCGCTTGGGCGAGGACCTGGGTATCACCGATCTCGACGCCCTGCGCGGTATCGAGGGGTCGCGGGTGAAGACGTCCTACCAGTTGATCGCCCAACAATTCGGCATTCGCTGGCGCGGTCGACGTTACGACCGCTCGTCACCGGAGGCCAGTGACAAGGCCAACCAGGCCATCAACCACGCGTCGTCGGCGTTGCAGGGCGCGGCCCTGGTGGCCGTGGCCGCCACTGGCGCCGTGCCCCAGCTCGGTTTCATCCACGAAAGCTCGGGCCACGCCTTCGCCCTCGACGTGGCGGACCTCTACCGCGAGGAGGTTCTGCTGCCGGTGGCCTTCGGCGCGGTGAAGGATTTGCAGGATGCACCGGGCCAACCCCTGGAGCGCTGCGTGCGCCGACGGGCCGTGGCCACGTTTCGTCGCCAGAAGGTGGTTTCGTTAATGATCGATCGAATCAAGGAGCTGCTCGATGCCGATGACGGTGGTCGTGACCCGTGAAGTGCCCGGTCGTTTTCGCGGCTTTTTAGCGTCGTGCATGTGCGAGATCGCCCCCGGGGTGTACACGGCGCCGCGCATGAGCCGCGGCGTGCGAGAACGGATGTGGTCGGTGCTGGAGGAATGGTGGCTGGCTTATCCCAACGCCTCGGTGCTCATGACCTGGCCCGAAGCCAAGCTGCCGGGCGGTCAGAATCTCCGCACCCTGGGGCTGCCGAGGCAAGACTTGCATGATCATCACGGCATTTTCTTGGTGCGGCGAGCCCTTTCGTCCGCGGAAGAATCCGCCACCCAGCCGGCCACCGTCGACCCAACCCCGAGCGCCGGTCCCGAATCGGATTCGGCGTCCGAGGACGTCGAAACCCCCGGAGCACAAAGCGAGTGAGCGGCGCGCTCTCCTACGTCCGCGGCCTGCGAAACGGTGCGGATTGGGCGAGCCTGGACACCGAGACCACCGGGCTCGGTCCCTATGACGTGGTGGTCGAGGTGGCCGTGATCGGCTCCAACGGCGAGCCGCTGTTCAACAGCCTGGCGCGTCCTGGGCGTCCGGTGCAAGTCAAAGCCACGGCGGTCCATGGTTTAACCGAGTCCATGCTGCAAGACGCCCCGGCCTGGCCGACCCTCTGGCCAACCCTACAAAACCTCCTGCGCAACACCACGATCCTGGCCTGGAACGCCGCCTTCGACCTCCGCCTCCTGCGCCAAACCTGCGATCGCCACGACCTAGCCTTCCAAAGCCCACACGCCGCATGCCTGCGGCAAGCCTTCCTCGAACAGCACCCCCACGTCCGTGGCTCCCTCCAAGCGGCCTGCCTGACCTTGGGTTTGGCAAGTCGCCCCAATCACCGAGCCGGGCAAGATGCCGAGGTGGCCCGGCAGGTGGCTTTGGCGTTGATGGGGACGGAGGAGGCGGTGGCTCGGGGTTCGGGCTCTAAAGAAAAAGGAAAAGGTTTCCTTTGAATCGTTGGGGCCAGGGATTTAGGAAATCTGGACGTAGTGGATATAGAATATCTTTGAAAACTGAATCCAATAAGGGCTTGGCCAACCCAAATTGTGCGACATTTTGTCGCAGAGGTACCCCCGCGCCAGCGGGGATCGGCCTGTAGACCTGAGCAAACAGGATCAAGCAACTCAGGTACCCCCGCGCCAGCGGGGATCGGCCCTATGCCGAATACCAAGGGCATAGCGAAGGGCAGGTACCCCCGCGCCAGCGGGGATCGGCCTTTCTTCGGAGCGCGCACCGGTAAAGGCGCACAGGTACCCCCGCGCCAGCGGGGATCGGCCCCTTTTTCTGTGCGCACCCTACGCGGCTGCAATGGTACCCCCGCGCCAGCGGGGATCGGCCCGGATCCGGCGGTGGGGGTGGCAGCTGGTGGGGGGTACCCCCGCGCCAGCGGGGATCGGCCAAATTCGAGCCCTTGCCCTTTCAACCTGCATCTGGTACCCCCGCGCCAGCGGGGATCGGCCGCATTTCCAGCTGGCGGCGGAGATCGAGGATTTGGTACCCCCGCGCCAGCGGGGATCGGCCTCCTCCGCTACGGGCGCATCGTCCCGTGTCCCCGGTACCCCCGCGCCAGCGGGGATCGGCCCAGAGACGAGGTGAAGCTCATCCCCCACCTTCAGGTACCCCCGCGTCAGCGGGGATCGGCCTCCATTCTGGCAAAAGGATCTCCGGATCGGGCCGGTACCCCCGCGTCAGCGGGGATCGGCCCAACATGGCTACCGCCATTTGCGACAGCCCTAGGGTACCCCCGCGTCAGCGGGGATCGGCCGCGTGTCGTATTGCTTCGCCAGAACCGGAATAAGGTACCCCCGCGTCAGCGGGGATCGGCCTCATACCACCACCGAACACCAAGTCATCTCCAGGGTACCCCCGCGTCAGCGGGGATCGGCCCTCCGAGCATGAGCCCGGTGATAAAGAGGAAGGGGTACCCCCGCGTCAGCGGGGATCGGCCTGTTCCTCGGCGGCTCGCAGCTGAACGAGAGCTGGTACCCCCGCGTCAGCGGGGATCGGCCGTAAGTAGCAAGAGCCTGGCTCGGTCATTTCCGGGTACCCCCGCGTCAGCGGGGATCGGCCCAGCGATTCCGCTTGTGCAGTTGCGACTATCCGGGTACCCCCGCGTCAGCGGGGATCGGCCGCAGGAGCATTCGCCTCCGCCTCGTTCCACTGAGGTACCCCCGCGTCAGCGGGGATCGGCCCCTCGTCCTCGCCTAGGTAAGTCCCTCCGCCCGGGTACCCCCGCGTCAGCGGGGATCGGCCGCGGTGGAATCACTGCGCCAGACTCGTACTTCTGGTACCCCCGCGTCAGCGGGGATCGGCCTATCCCGATGGATGAGGGCCTTGGGTCGACCGCGGTACCCCCGCGTCAGCGGGGATCGGCCTCTTCATCTAAAGCTGAAGGGGAGGAAGCGGGAGGTACCCCCGCGTCAGCGGGGATCGGCCCGTTTGGGGCTCCAGCTTCGCGGACCCTGCTGGGGTACCCCCGCGTCAGCGGGGATCGGCCTCCCCGCCACCCAGCCGACCCGCGAGTCGGGCTGGTACCCCCGCGTCAGCGGGGATCGGCCCCGGGGCGCACACCTTTAGAAAAGGCTTCATTCGGTACCCCCGCGTCAGCGGGGATCGGCCGTGCTTCACTTTGGCACCCAGAGGAGCGGGGAGGGTACCCCCGCGTCAGCGGGGATCGGCCTCGCCTTCCTTGCCTTCCGTCCGGGTCTCGGCCGGTACCCCCGCGTCAGCGGGGATCGGCCTCGCATGAGGTGCAGTACACGGTGAAGTTCATGGGTACCCCCGCGTCAGCGGGGATCGGCCTGGGTTTACGAGCGGATGCAGAGGAGCTTCAGCGGTACCCCCGCGTCAGCGGGGATCGGCCTCGACATGTTGGACCTGGAAAATTCTTTTGCCGGGTACCCCCGCGTCAGCGGGGATCGGCCCGTTGATTGTCAACGGCGAGCCAGTCGCTCCGCGGTACCCCCGCGTCAGCGGGGATCGGCCGCTCGAAGCCCGGCCCTCGTTCTCTTGGCTGCGGGTACCCCCGCGTCAGCGGGGATCGGCCCTCCGTCTCTCCCTGGCAAATGGTCCAGAGGAAGGTACCCCCGCGTCAGCGGGGATCGGCCGTAAGGAGCATTTGGGCGGCGAGACGTTCGAGCGGTACCCCCGCGTCAGCGGGGATCGGCCGAACAGATACCCATGTGTCGAATACCTGCTTGTGGTACCCCCGCGTCAGCGGGGATCGGCCTAGTCCGCTCTGCCCGACCAGATCGCCGAATCCGGTACCCCCGCGTCAGCGGGGATCGGCCTATCCCCCGCGGTCAGCCGCTGAGTGCCCTTTGGGT
>CBDUGP010000026.1:0-85848 GCA_965366625.1 uncultured bacterium | reverse complement strand
ATTACTGGGAACAGCGGGTTGCGTGATTGGTACCCATTTCTGTGACGCAGGCCCCCTCCCGAAGGAGGCCGTTTACACCGAGATTTAGCGGCTCTGAATCAGTTGGCCGCGTTGCTGTTCATGGTCGAGTTGCGACCGCTGTCGGTGGTTTGCGGTGCGTCGCGCATGCCCGTGGTGTGGCACCAGCCGGTTTTGTGACCGCGGTTGATGCCGCTCGAAAGCTGACCGTAGGCCTTCTCGGTGGTGCCGTCATCGGGATCGTCCAACAACAGGTCGGTCACCAAGTGGCAGTAGTCGTAACGCCACCATTTATCGGTGAAGGACGTGGTGTAGTAGTTGACCGCGTTGCGCGCCCAGGTCGGGACTCCCGACAACCAAGCCGAGGCACCGCTGTAGGTGAGGTCGTAGTTGGTGCCACAACCGACTCCGAAGATCTGGCCCAACACCGCGGCGTTGCCGGCCAGAGCCGTGCCTTGGTACGGGGTACCCACACTTTGGATCAGGCGCCCGCCGGTGGCGTAGTCGAGGCCGCTCCAATAGTAGGTGTAGAGGTGCAACGAGGCCGCGCCGCCCTGGCTGTGGGCAACGATGCCGTAGGACGAGTAGGAGCTGCCGAAGCTGGCGATCAGGTTGGCGAAGGCGTCGTGGGAGCGGTTCTGATTGGTGTCCAGGAATACGGAATCGTTGCTGAACTGGCCGCTCACCGGGCCCCACGCGTCGCCCGAGCAATAACCGTGAACCAAGAGCAAACGGCCACCGGCTTTGGAGCTTTCACGCGCCGGTCGCGGGCCGACGAACATCTCTTCGTCCATGGCCTTGGGCACCAACCGAGCGACCGCCGGCAAGTTGGGGGTCATCAACGACAGGCTCTCGGCGCGTGCCACCGGGATGAAGGTGTCGGGGTCTTCGATCCGCAGATTGCGCAGCTCGAAGCTGTTGGATGCCTTCGACAAACCGATCCAGCGCAAGTCGAGACCCAGATTTAGTTGGCCGTTTTCGACGTAGGAATAACCACCGATCCAATTGACCGGCTGCATTTGGCCCTCGGCGTCGGCACCCCAGACTTCCGCGAAAACGCGGTACTTTTCGGGTGCGTCGGCGAGGTTGTTGACCGCCAGCGAAATTTGCAAACGTTTATTGTCCACCAACTCAGCAGTGGCGAAGTCATGCGCCAACTCCACGGTTCGGGCGATCACCGGAACCACGTGCTCCGCAGTACGCACGAACGGAAAACCCTCCGGGGTCGTGCCTTGGGCGATCACTTGAGCCTGGTATTCACCGACTGCCTCGGCGCTGAAAGAGCCTCCGAAGATGCCGTCACCGGCGAGCTGATCACCGTGCAAACCATCGTCGAACATGGCGTAGCGCAGCTCGTCGCCGGCGGGAGTGGTGACCCGGAGCCAGGCTTGCTCGACCATGCCGGCGTTGGCCTCGATCCGCGGGCCTTCGCTGACTTTCTGGTAGCCGTAGCTGACGAAACCGATTTCTTGGCCCACCAGTTGAGCCCTTGAGGTTTGATAGGAAAGCAAGCGATAGGCGCTGTCACTGCTGTAGAGCAAATATCCCTTATCGCCGATCGGGGCGTCGACCTCGACGGACACCGCCCAATTGCCCGGTTGGGCTTCGGCGAAATGGTAATAATCCCCTTCGAAAGAATTATTTCCCAAGCTCAGGCTCGAACGATCGAGTTCCGTGGCCAGCACATGGGCTGGGGCCGCGCTCTTGGCGTGGGGTTGGCGGAGGTTGACGGTCCAGCTGTCTTGACCCGAGAACATCACCATATTGAAGCGATTGTTATCGACCGCAACCTCACCTTGCCAGCGCCAATCGCCGTTCTTGGTTTGTTGGAGGCTCACGGGAATCATGGCACTCTTGGAATGAATGCCGGCTTCGATCGGTGCGACTTCCGCCATCACGCCGGAGCGTGCTTCTTCGATGGGGCCGGAAAGCTGTTTGGGCACGAGGCGCTCTTGGGCGACGAGGCTACCCGCGACCGCTAGAGACAGGGAGGCTACTAAGAAATTTTTGAGGTTCAACTTCTTCTCCATTCAACACGTTGACTGATAGGCCTGAATCCAGGCCCACAAAAGCACTTGAGTTACCGCTCAGACAGGCTAGCGCAGAGACATTTTCTTGTAAAGATCCGGAGGGAGAAAAATTGCCAAAAGAGGTCAAAAAGAACGAAACACGGCAAGACTCGGCTCCCAGATGGGCCGACCCTCACCACGGATGGCTGCCATAAAAATTTTCGTGACCGGCCTAGATTGCACTACACTTTGCGGGTCATGAATCGATTTACTAAAAGACTTGAGCTCGACAAGTGGTCTGTTCTCGACAAGCCGTCTATTCCAGCCATCGACCTCGCCCTTCAAGCTGAAATTGACCGGTTGTGTCTCGAGCTCGAGCTGAGCCCGGCAGAACGAGATGCTCTCTTGGCCGCTCATCTCCCCCTCTGCCGGGTGATCGACGACCGGCGCCGGTCTCTAAACCGACCCATGGTAGTCGGGGTCAACGGTGCCCAGGGCTCGGGCAAAACAACCTTCTGTCGATTCGCTCAGCTACTCTTGGAAAGTGCATTCGGTTGGCGGGTTTGCGGTTTGTCCATCGACGATCTCTATCTCGGCAGTGAGCAGCGCCACCGCTTAGCCGAACAGATCCACCCTCTACTCGCCGTCCGAGGGGTACCCGGCACCCACGATTTCGAGCTGGGCCTATCTCTGCTGCGAAGGCTCTCAGATGAGGACCTGGAGAACTCGGCGGAGATCGCCATCCCGGCTTTCGACAAGGCGACCGATGATCGCCGCCCGGAAAGGCATTGGCCCCGGCTGCAGGCCCCCGTCGATATCGTCATTTTCGAAGGTTGGTGTGTCGCCGCCCAGCCGCAATCCCCTGACGAGCTGACCGCTCCGATCAACCCGCTCGAGGCACAAGAGGACAGCCAGGGAATATGGCGTCGCTACGTCAACCAGCAGCTCCACCACGGCTACGCGAAGCTCTTCGCCCAGATTGACTTTCTGATTTTCTTAGAAGTCCCCAGCTTTGATCACGTTCGTCGATGGCGCGGGCTGCAGGAGGAAAAGTTGGCTCGACACCGGCCGGGAGCTACGGGGTTAATGGACGCCGAAGCCCTCGACCGCTTCATGATGCTCTACGAGCGCACCACCCGACACGCGTTGGCCACCCTACCCGGCGCCGCGGACATCGTCTGCCGTCTCGACGAAAGCCACAGAATCGTTGAGATCGATGTCCGGGCGACTGACTCGGATCGATAGAATGAGGTAAATTGAACCTATGCCACGGGTCAATTTAAATCCTGAGCTGCTTCGCTGGGCCCGCAAGCGAGCACGATTATCCACGGAGGAGCTCTTTAAGCGCTACCCCAAGCTCGATGCCTGGGAGAAGGGCGATTTACAGCCAACGCTGAAGCAGCTGGAAGCGTTCGCCAAAACGACCCACGCACCGATCGGATACTTTTTCCTGTCAGAGCCGCCAATCGAAGAGCTACCCATCCCTGATTTCCGAACGATGGGCAGCTCTGGCATCAGGGGGTTCGGTCCGAACCTTCTCGACATGATCAACCTTTGCCTGGAACGGCAAGATTGGTACCGCGAATTTGCCCAGACCCATCGTGAGGATCGACGCTCTTTCGTTGGATCCGCCAAACTCCAAACCGAAACGACGAGAGCCGCCAATAGCATTAGGCACGTCCTAGGCTTCGATCCTGAGGAGCGTAGCAAGCTCGGCAGTTGGGAAGAGGCTCTGCGTCTACTGATCTCTCAAACCGAGGATGCCGGCATCTTGGTCATGTGTAGCGGTATCGTCGGCAACAATACCCACCGGCCCCTGGACCCTGCTGAGTTCCGGGGATTCGCGCTTGCCGACAATCTGGCCCCGCTAATTTTCATCAACTCCAAAGACACTAAAGCCGCCCGGATGTTCACCCTAGCTCATGAAATCGCACACCTCTGGCTTGGCCAATCTGCCCTTTCGAGTTCGCAGGCCAGCTCGTCGCACGACCATCGCGTCGAAAGATGGTGCAATCAAGTTGCGGCCGAAGTACTAGTTCCTCTTGCGCAACTAAAGGCGGTAGGGAATCCGTCAGGAGCAGATCTAATGGGCGAAGTGCACCGCTTGGCCCGCCTCTTCAAGGTCAGCACACTAGTTATCCTTCGTCGGTTCCACGACGCAGGATGGATCTCTCGAGAGCAAATGTGGCTGGAATACGAAGTCGAACTCCGCCGGCTCCGGCCGGTGGCGGGATCGGGGGGCGGCAGCTTCTTCACGACTCAACCTTTACGCCTAAGCCGACGATTTGCCACCTCGGTCATCGTCAGCACTCTTAGCGGGCAGACCCTCTACAGCGACGCCTTCCACCTGCTCGGCATCAAGAAGGTCAGCACGCTTAAGGATCTGGGCACAACACTTGGAGTGCCGGTCTAGTGGCCTATTTGCTGGATAGCGACGTTTTTATCCAAGCCAAGAATCTTCACTACGGCTTTGATTTCTGCCCTGCTTTTTGGGATTGGATTCTTGAAAGGAATGTCGAAGGATCCGTTCTCAGCATCGACAAGGTCGGCGACGAGCTTGAAGCCGGTGACGATGCCCTAGGGGACTGGGCAAGGAAACACGGCGGATCGTTTTTTCCAGCTCTCGATTCACAAGTGATTCCGGCCCTAGGAAAAGCTGCCGAGTGGGCCAATACTGAGCCGCGATATGAACAAGTAGCTGTTAGTGGTTTCTTGCAAAGAGCCGACTACTATTTGGTGGCCACCGCATTGGCAAAGAATCATGTCGTAGTCAGTCATGAAATTCCGTCAAATTCTCCAAAGAAAATCAAGATCCCTGACGCCTGCATCAGCTTGGGAGTTAAGTTCGTCAATCCATTCGAAATGCTTAGAAGAGAACGCGCAACCTTTGTGCTCGGGCCCGATCGCCACCACCTCCAACAAAGGTCTTCATGATGCTCTACGAGCGCACCACCCGACACGCGTTGGCCACCCAACGCGCGCCCCGAGTTCGGTTCACTATCATCAGTCCGAATCTGCGCCGCGCTCGCGCAGGTCGGCCGAGGGTGGTCTGCCGTAGGTCTTGCGATAAAGCTTGGAGAAGTGGCTAGGGTGGGAAAAACCCACGGCGGCGGCGACCTCGGAGACGTTACCGGCGGATTGCTGCAAGAGCTGCCTCGCCCGTTCCATGCGAAAGCGACGGATCAGCGCCGACGGGCTCTCGCCCGTGAGGATCAGCAATTTTCGTCTCAGATGGCGCTCGCTCACCGCCAGCTGCTCGGCGAGTTCGAAGACACCGAAGCTTTGCGAGGCCAGATTCGCTTCGACGGCTTCCTGTAGACGGCGTAAGAACACGGCGTCGGCGGCTTCAGCTTCGACTTCGGACGTAGCCACTCGGGGTGCGGCCAGCGGTGATCGGACTTCCAGGGTGGGATCTGAGCCGGCAGCCGACCCTGCATCGACGCTTTGGACTCGGCGCTTTCGATACCACCACCAGAGCAGCAGGCAGCCCCCGGACCCGAGACCGAAACCCATCCACGGGGACTGATACCAATGGGCTTGCAGGACCAGCTCCAACACCGCATCCTGCTCGCTCCATACGCCGTCGGTATTTGCAGCTCGAACCCGAAAGGTGTACTCGCCAGGGGGCAAGTCGGTGTAATAGACGGTTTGCCCTTCTTGCCCGGCTTTCCAGGCTGCGTCATAGCCCTCGAGGCGATAGCGGAAGGTGGCTTTGTCGGGAGCCACTAAAGTGATCGCCCTGAATTTCACCGCGATATCTCGCTCGTCGGGGCCTAGGACCATCGGCGACCGGGGCCGACGATGGTCGTATCCCACGGCTAGGTCGACGATTTCAATGCCTGGAGGAGCTTCCACCTTCGGCGGATGCACGGGGTCGGTGAAAGCGACTCCCCCCATGGTGGCGAACGCCAAACGTTCGTCCTGGAGCTGGAGAACGCCCTCAAACCCGCTGTTACATTCCACCGATCTGAGGCCGTCTCCAGCGCCGAAAAACTCGGATTCGAAGGTCGATTCAAGACCTTCGGCCACCAGGTCGAGCGCCTTTTTCTCGACCTTGAAGGGTCCTCGATCGCTGGACATCCAGAAGAACCCCACACCATCGTCCACGATGTGGTGAATGGTGGCGTCGAAGAGCCCATGCTCTGGAGTCAGCTCCACAAATTCGTCGTTCTTAAATCTCAGAATGCCGCGTTCGCGGGTGGCGATCCAAATCGATCCGTCTTCCGTTTCGAGGAAACTCGAGATGTGGCTGGGCAGTCCCTCGGCCGAGAAAGGAATCCACTCCCCCGCACGATGTCGCCACAGGCCGGCGCCGAGGGTGGCAACCCACAGGGTACCCTGGGAGTCTAGATGAAGATCCCGAATGCGCGGTTTCGAATTCGGGAAAGGAAAGGTCGCGATGCTCGCACCGGGGATCGGATGGAGTTGATGGAGGCTGCCTTCGCCGCCGAACCAGACTCCCGACGGCGTCACAAGAATGCGCCCGCGGATGCCGAGCATTTCGGCAACCAAGCGGGGCGGGCGCTTCACATCGATCGGCACCTGGAATAAGCCAATTTCGCCGGCTACCCACATATCCTCATTTTGTCCGACAGCCAAGGAGCCGACGACTTGGTGGCCGAAAATCGAAGGATGAAGCTCCTCCACTCGCCTTCCCTGCACCCGTGCCAAACCCCTCTGGGTGCCGACCCAAAGGTCGTGATGGGGATCCTCTGCGACGGCCCAAACCACATCGTGGGGCAAACCTTGGTCGGCCGAAAGCACACCGAATTTGGTCGGTCCGTAGACTTGAATCAACCCGTGGCCATCGGTTCCGACCCACAGGCTGCCCTCGCGGTCCTCAAATAAAGATCGGATCCGGCTGTCGGCAATTTCCAGTGTTATTTGCTCGGAAAACGCCAGGTCTCCTGAAAGCCGGTCCCCTGAAAGCCGATAAAGGCCCGCAAAAGTGCCGATCCACAGCTCCCCGGATCGGCCCTGCAGCAGGGTGTAAGGGGCGGACGGCAGGACCAGGGGATCCAGAGCCTTCAGCTCCAAGGACTGACGGTCGATCCAGTACCGATTCAAGACTTTGCCATCGGCTACCCAGAGCAAGTGCCTGTCCAGGAGGATAGGCCCATCTGAGTCGACGGCTCGACCGCCTTCCGTTCGCAAGGGCACCGGCGGATCGGATCGGTCCAACCTCCAGCCGTGCAGGGAACCTTCTGCCCAGGGGAAAACGGCCAGGGTGTCGGAAGCCGTTTGCTGCGGGGTGGCCCCCGCGCCCGGCCGGTCAAAAACAACGACCCAAGCCTCTCCCTCTCTGCGCCAGATGCGCGGCCCACCCAGCAGCCAAAGATCGGAGCTGGTCTCCAAGACCAACCCGCCACCGGCGACGTCTAGCTCCACTGGAGTGGAGATCAGCTGAAATCCCTGCTCCGACCAAACCGCCGTACCGCCGGGGGTCCAGATCCAAAGGGCCCCGCGCCGATCCGCCTGCAGACGCACAATGTCGATGGACGGCAAGGGCGAACTCGTTCGATCGAAGACCTCGAACTCGGTGCCGTCGAACCGCGCCAAAGCAGTGCCCGTTCCGATCCACAACGCGCCGTCCGGGGTTTGGGCGATGGACTTGACGAAGTTTTGTGGCAACCCGTTCTCAGTGGTCCAACGGCGATGCCGAAAAGTGGCCGTCAGGGGCTCCGGCTCCGCACCGAGACAGGGTTCGGCGGCCCCAAGGCAGACCAAGGTGATCGTGCACCCGAGAACCCCGACTCGAAGCGCCGCTTCAAGGCACGACCGCCCACCCATGGACAGATTAGAGAATAGAACAGGGAGCAGGTTGAAAAACCCGAATTTCGACAAGCACAATCCTCCGGCAGCAAGCCCAAAAGAGACTCGCTACCGAAGACTGTAACCATGAACAAGGGGCCGATCAAGTTGATCGGCCCTACACCCGATGGATATGGCCAAAGACCTGGGTATTGTGGGTATTGTGGGTATTGTGGGTATTGTTGATGCTGTGCGCACGCTGGTCGAGTCGAGACCGGCGACCTCCGTCCCCCCGCCACTGGCCCGCTCAGCCATTCGCGCCAACGAAACACCATGCCGCACCTTCAAATCAAACCAGATCTTTACAAAAAGGCGCCAGACACTGCTCTAAAATCTCACAATATGCAGCCGAGAAAACAATCCCCCTTTTCCTTTCCTTTTGTCGCCCTGATCGAAACGTCAGCCGTGATGATCACGACGGCCTTATTCCTTTCCGCCTGTGGCTCAGGCGACAAGTCTGCCGAGCAGGCTGCGGATCGCCCTGCGCCGCCGGTGGAGGCTCTCCAGGCGCGCTCAGGCACCTTGCCGCTCGAAGAACGTCTAAACGGCGTGGTCAAGGCCCGCAATCAGGTCGCTGTACGCCCGAAAATTTCCGCCCATGTGGTGGAGGTATTGGTCAACAGCGGCCAACAGGTTGAGCGCGGACAAGCCTTGGTGCGCCTCGACGACGATGCGGTGCGCGAGCAGCTGCGCCAAGCGGAGGCCAATTTTCGACTCACCGAAGCCGCGGAGCGAGAGTCCCAGGCACGTTTGGCCGAACTCGAGGCCCAGGTGGTTCGCAGCCGGGCTCTGGCCGAGCAGGAGCTGGTCAGCGACCTGGACCTCGAGACCCTGGAAGCACGTCTGAACGCCGCCGTGGCTTCGGCCGAGCAGGCGGCGGCGAGGGTTGATGAAGCCCGCGCCACGGTGGACGAGCGCAAGGCCGATCTCGACCGAACCGTGGTGCGCTCGCCCTTGACCGGCAATCTCGGACGGCGTCGAGTCGAGGTGGGCATGGGCGTGGACCCGGACACGGTGCTCTTTCAAGTGGGCAGTCTCGACCGGGTCATGGTCGAGGTGCCACTCACCGAGCACATGCTCAGCTTTCTACAGCCGGGGCAGACCGCACTGGTCAGCCCCAGGGATTCCGACGTCGAGCCTCTGCGCGCCGAGCTGTCACGGATTTCACCTTTTCTCGAAGGTGGCAGCTTCAGCACCGTGGGCGAAATCGACGTGGAAGACCACGACGGACGTTTGCGCCCGGGCATGTTCGTGCGCGTGGATCTGCTCTACGGCGAAACCGCGGAAGCCACCCTGGTGCCGTCGAGCGCCCTTTGGGACGACCCGCGAACGGGTTTGATGGGCGTCTATGTGATCGAAAATCTGGGCAATGATCCGCCGCCCGAGCTGTCCGAACGAGCCTACGCCGTCGAGCTGCGAACGGTGGAGGTCTTGGCCACGGGCCGCTCCTCCGTGGGCCTCCGCGGTGTAGAGCCCGAGGAGTGGGTGGTCACCGTCGGCCAGCATTTGCTGGCGGGCGAAAACGCCCCCTCCGCGAGGGTCCGCCCCACCACCTGGGAGCGGGTCGCCGATCTTCAAGGTCTGCAGCGGGAGGATCTCCTGCGCGGCTTCCTCGACAAGCAAAAACGTTTGGCCCAAACCCTGGGCGCCGGGATTCCCGACGATCCCAAGCTGCTGCGTGATCCCAAAGGCGCGGACACCTCCGGAGGGTCTGCCACCTCTTTCGCGGAGGCGGCGCCCAGCGCCGACCGGCAAGCTACCAACCAGCGAGGGGATTGAGATGGCTTCGATCACCCGCCTCTCTATCGGCCGTCCAGTAGCCACCTCCATGGCTTTCCTGATCTTCGTCGTGCTCGGCATCGTCAGCTTCCGCATCTTGCCCGTGGATCTCTTGCCCAAAGTGGAGCTGACCCAGCTCACCGTGCGGGTGCAATATCCCAACGTCGGCCCGGCCGAGATCGAGCAGATCATCACCGATCCGATCGAAAACGCGGTCTCTGGCCTGCCCAACCTGGAACGAATCACCTCTCGTTCCGAGGAAGGGTCGAGCCGCGTGCGGTTGGAATTTGCCCGCGGCACCAACATCGACGAAGCCGCCAACGATCTACGCTCATCACTCGACCGCCTGCGCGACGAGCTGCCGGTGGAGGCCGAGGCCCCCGAGGTGTTGAAGCTCGATCTCGACCGCATCGAAGTGGTGAGCCTAGCGGTGACCTCCACCCGCGAGCTCGACGACCTCACCCTGATTCTTGAAAGAGACTTAGCGCGCCGCTTCGAGCAAATCCCCGGGGTCGGCGCCATTACCCTGCAGGGTGGCATCTACCGCGAGATTCGCATCGACCTCTTCCGTGATCGCTTGCGCGCCGCCGGGCTCACCGCCCTCGACGTGCGCGACGCCTTGGACCGGGAAAACGTCACCCTGCCCGGGGGCAACGTCAAAAGCGGCATCCACGATCTCTATGTGCGCTCCCTGGGCGAATACGCATCCCTGGAAGAAATCGAACGTACGGTGATCACCCGCGTGGCCGACGGCGATCGCAATCTGCCGATCCGGGTGCGCGACGTGGCCCAAGTACGCGATGCCTACGAAGACGTTCGCTATCTGGCGGAGGCCAACGGCGTGCCGTCCGTAAGCCTGGGCATCCAAAAGCAAAGCGGTGCCAACACCGTGGCCGTGGCCGAAGGCATTCGTGCCGAGGTGGAGCGCATCAACGCTGAGCGCGACGACGTGCACATGACCATTTTTTCCGACCAGAGCGAGTTCATCCGTCAATCCATCAACGGCGTGCGCAACGCGGCTGTGTGGGGCTCACTCCTGGCGATTTTGGTGCTCTATCTCTTCCTGCGCAATCGCTCGTCCACGGGCATCATCGCCGTGTCGATTCCGATCTCGGTGATCTCTTGCTTCGGCCTGCTCTATTTCGGCGGCCTAACCCTGAATCAAATGACTTTCGGCGGCCTCGCCCTCGGCGTCGGCCTGATCGTCGACAATGCCATCGTGGTGCTCGAAAGCATCGTCCGCAAACGCGAGGAAGACGGTGAGGGGCCCATGGACGCCGCTCGTCTGGGAGCCGGCGAGGTGGCCGGGGCGATCGTCGCCTCGACGTTGACCACCTGCGTGATCTTCCTGCCCGTGGTCTTCGCCCGCACCACCACCGGCGCCCTCTTCCAAGCCCTGGCCCTGGTGGTGGTCTTTGCCCTCGTTTGCTCGCTCCTGGTGGCCCTCACCCTGGTACCTATGCTCGCGTCACGCTTCCTGCAAATCTCTAAGAAACGCACCGAGAAAGATCGCGGGCCGACCCCGTTCCAACGCTTCGAAACTTGGTACATGGGCCGCTTGCGGGTCTCGCTCCAGCACCGTGGACGGGTTTTCTTGACCACCGCCGCGCTGTTGGCCGGAGCCCTCGCCCTCTGGCCGCTGATCCCTGTGGAGCTGGCACCGCCCACGGACGCCAACGAGATCGACGTGGAGATCGAAATGGCCCGGGGCACCAATATCGGGGTCGTACGTGCTTACCTCGACGAACTCGAAGCCCGTGTGCTCGAGGTGCTACCCATGGAGGACGTGGATTTGGTCTCTACCGAAGTGCGCGGCGACAACGCGGAGGTCGAGCTGAAGCTGGCACCGGAGCACCGACGCAAACGGTCGAGCAAAGAAATGGCCGACACCCTGCGAGCTCACGTCACTGACAAAATTCCGGGCGCCGAAATCAGCGTCGACGCCCAACCCGGACTGTGGATTCTGCGTCGGATTTTCAGCTCCGGCAGCGGTGAGGACGCCTTGGAGTTGGAACTTCGGGGCTGGGATCTGGACCGGGCCGGCGAACTCGCGTCGGAGATCAAGCGACTCATGGAAAAAGTGTCGGGCATCACCGACGTGCGGGTCAGCCGACGGGAAGGGCGCCCCGAAGAACGTCTAATTTTCGACCGCGAACGCATCGCCGAGCTGGGTCTTTCCGTCCGCGAAGTCGCGCGCACGGTGCAGATCAACGTCGGTGGTCTGGAGGCGAGCCGGCTGCGCGAAGGCGGCGATGAATTCCCGATCGTGGTTCGCCTACAACCCGAGGACCGCTTGTCCACTGGCGACTTGGACAATATTTCGTTACGCACGCCCTCAGGGACCGTGGTGCCCCTTTCGATGCTCATGAAAAGGCATCGGGCCCGGGGCCCCACCGAGATCGAACGGGTCGACGGCCAACGGGTGACCTACGTCACCGCCGGCCTCGAGGACGGCGTCGCCCTAGGAGTCGCGGTCGAAAGACTGCAAGCGCAGCTCTCAGATCTGCCCATGCCGGCGGGATTCAGCCTCTATTACGGTGGTCAATATCGCGAGCAGCAGCAGGGACGTCGCGACTTCATCGTCGCCATTTTGATGGCCCTGGCCCTGGTGTACATGCTCATGGCCGGGCAATTCGAGCGCTTTCTCGATCCGCTGATCGTCATGGTGGCCGTGCCCATGTCCTTGATCGGCGTGGTGCCCACGCTCTTGCTCACGGGCACCACCTTGAATATCCAAAGCCTCATGGGCCTGGTGATGCTCATCGGCATTGTGGTCAACAACGCCATCGTTCTGGTAGACGCGGTCAATCTGCTGCGCCGGGATCGACACATGGGTGCCGCCGACGCCATGGTCGAAGCCGGACGCCTGCGGCTACGCCCCATCCTCATGACCACCACCACCACAGTGCTCGGTTTGGTGCCCCTGGCGGTGGGTTTCGGTGTCGGCGCCGAGATCCAAGCGTCCTTGGCGCGGGTGGTCATCGGCGGCCTTGTGGCCTCCACCCTAGTGACCCTGATTCTGATCCCCGTGACCTACGTCACAGTATCGGGCTGGGTCACGCGCCGGCGCGTCGGACGCTGGCAAGAGCCGTCCCAGGAAGAACAAGCCGCCTCGGCCTGAGAAAGCTGATCGTTGGTCACTTACGGGATCTCAAGTGAAAGTTCGCACTACCATCGAAGCTGTTCTTTTTAGCTGAACCACTTGTCAGCTGTGTATAATTCAGCTCGCGTTTAGTCGTGAGATCGGCGGTCACTCTAGGGATCTACATAAGAACTCTACGGTAGACACTCCACGCCGACTATCTTATGCCCCTTGACCCGAAAGGAAACCGATGAAGAAGATCCTACTTGCTCTCGTTCTCGTCCTGGCCTTTGCACCCATCGCCCTCGCAGAAGAGTTACCTGAAACCGAAGCCAACGGTGTAGAGACGGCCGTAGAGAAGTCTCTCGAGGCGACTTCTGGACTGGAATCGGCGGAAGCCGAGGCCAACATGACCGCCGACGCAATGGACCAAGTGCTGCCACAATCGGCGCTCACCATCGCCACCAAAGAGGCCGCTAACGACTACAGCTGCCCTCCGTACACCATCTATTGCTTCCGTGACTACCAATGCAACAACTTCTGCGGTGGCCCGGGCACCGGAGTGTGCGAATTCGGTTGTTGCGCCTGCGCCTTCTAATTCTAGAATTCTAATTCTAGAAGTGCGTGAACACTGCCGCGCCCTCGGGAGAACCCGGTGGCGCGGCTTTGTTTTTTTTACAGGCTGTGGCTGCGCCCATCATTCCTAAGATGCCCCATCCGATTGATATCGATAGCGGATGTTGACGCTCTCCCCGGCCGGCAAGCTTTCGCACAGGCTGAGTTTCGCGGCGCGGAGCAATTCTTTCTGAATCAGCTCATTGGGCGGATTTTCACCGCCGGCCACGGACGGGTGGACCAAGCGACCCTGGCCGTCGACGGTGGCGCGGACGATCACGTCGAATTGGGTGGGCACGGCTTGCAGCATTTTGCGCAGGTTGTCCGGGAAGGTGGGTGAGCGCAGTGAGCATTGCGAGATGGGCTCACCGGTCACGGTCATGGATTCCGCGAAGAAGTTGCCCCAGGAGCAGTGATTCCAGAGGTTTCCGCGGTCGGTGCTGAAACCGGAGATGGGAATCTCGACCACCCGGCGGCCGTCGTCGATGGTGGTGAATTCCACCAACAGTCGATCGCTTCCCTGCAACACCGTCGCCAGCTCGAGGGGATTCGGCGCCATGAGGGTGTGACGGTCGTCATCCACTAACCAACGCTCTTCTCTCGGCGGGGCGTTGTCGAAACGCAACCTCACCCATTGCCGCTTCTCCTCCCCCACCGACGGCTGAACCGGCCATGGGGAATACAACGCCACCACGTTTTCGTGGTCCAGACACGAAACCCCCAAGATGGGACAATCTCCTTCGAGGCCCGGCTGCCCTGTCACGCTCAGGGTGAACCACTGGCGGTCGGTCATGGGCGAAACGCCCGACGACGCCACCCATGCATCGGCGAAGGCCGTCTGTGCCAACACCAGAAGCAAGATCATCAACAGTCCCAAATGTTGTGGCTTTTCCATGGTGGTGCTCCTCAAAAGGACTCTCATTCCGTCACCTGAGTCTGAGTGCTTGCAGTTCTCAAAAATCCCGGGGCCTTGCTGGTATTGCGGGGTTCCGGTTGGCTGGATTCCGACACGGCCAGGGCTAAGGCCACCTGTTGTCTCAGATCCGGATAGACCTCTTCCACCATTCGCTGGATTGCGAGTTGGGAAAACTTCTCCACCAGGGGCTCCAGGAACAGCTGCTGATCCTCTGTGGACAAGGAAACCAGCCGGACCGGAGAGACGTCCGAATCGCCGACTCGCTGCTCGGCAAATCGGCCTAGGGTTTCTTTCAGCTCTTGCACGGCCTGCTCGAACTGCGCCCGCGATACCAGATCGTCTAATCCCACGAATCTCTCGGGGCTCTCGGAGTTCGAAGACGGCATCCTCCACTCAAACGCCGGCGCCGGAACCGCGGATTCGTTGGCTCCAGTGTCCGCGACCCGGGTTTGGATCACCACAGGATCGGCCAAGAAATGGCTCGAAAGCCAAACTCCGGACGGCAAGGCCAAAACCCAAACAGCGGCCGCCGCCAGCCAGGGAGAAGCCGCAGAGCGAATCCGTTGCACGAAGGGCAGCACGTTGGCCAGCCGGCCCGCGCCCTTTGCGTCTCGGTCGAAGCATTCAGAAACATAAGCAAGACACCTTTCGCAACCCTCCAAGTGGTTTTCCACCAAGGCTTGAGCGAACGGAGACAGACTCTCTTCGACATAGGCGTCGAGTTCTGCCGCGGAAGGATGCATGGCCGAGGTGGGATCGGAAAGCTCGAGCCCGTGAACCTCGTCGAGCAGATCTCCCAACTGTTGATGGTTCCAATCAGACATTGGCTTGTCCTTTCTGCAAAATCCTTTTTAGCTGCTGCCGCGCTGCAAATGCCTCCACCCGGGCATGATTGGCCTTGATACCCAAAGCTTTGCCGATTTCGGCGAAAGAAAAACCCTCCGAAGATAAGCGAATCACTTTTCGACGTCGACCCGGCAGGGCTTCGATGGCGTCTCGCAAAGCGAGCAGCTCGGCTTGGCGTTCGGCATTGATATGCACCACATGCCCCCGGTGATTTTCCTCGTCCAACGGCTCCTCGCGCCCACCTTCCCGCTGGTGGATTCTCCACTCGTCCGCCAGGTGGCGCCTGAAGCAAGTTCCCAGATAGGCGATAAAGGAGGTATCACCTGCCTCCGATACTTCGGGCTTGTATTTCTCGATCAAGCTCTTCTGAATTTTCACGTGGAAGGCTTGAACCACGTCTTCGGCCTCGCCGGCCAGGGCTCTTGCCTTTCGGACCTGCCCGAGCCACCGAGGAGTGAGTTCGTCTTGCAACAGCTCCTCGAACTCGGCGAACTCCGGCGGTCCCCAATCCTTGCCCGGGACGGCCGCACAAAGGGGCTCGGGGATTCGCTTGGGTTTTCGACCCATGTGGGCGTTTTCCGGCATCAGATCCTCCTTGCCATAATGAACGCTGCGAGGCGACGAAACGTTAAAACAAAAATCGACGATTTTATGGCAGGAATAAATCCGATCGATGTCATTAACGTTTTGCGCTGCCAAACCGATTATCCCATCGAGCGCGGAAGAAAGAGTCGGATCCGCCCGGTCATCGACTCGCGAGCCTGAGAACATCCCAAACGAAGGTCGGCCTTGAATCGACAATTCGAGGCCGGCCTCCAGAAATCCTGGAGACTTGATCGATGAAACATCTCTGGATCTTAGTTGCACTCTCAACGCTGGTGGCAGCACTGCTGACCTTGGGCGTCGCTGCCGCCGAGCATAAGCTCACCCTGGTCAATCTCGACTGGGACAAGGTCGCGGTCGAAGCTCGCGAGGGTGACGAAGCTTCCTGCGCGGACCGTCCATTCCTGGGCCAACGGATTCTCTCCAAAGGCGAGGCTTGGTCGAATCTTCCTTGCGGTCGCCCATGCTGGCGAAAAAAGCTACCGGGCTACGATTGGGGTCCGTGGATCTCTACGTCATGTTTTTCCAAGTCGGAGACTTACGAAATCAACTGAGCCCAGCTCCCGTAGCTCCAAGGCGGCAGCCCACCCGGGCTGTCGCCTTTTTTGTGGTCCGCCCAACCAAGCTACTCGTCTTTGCTGCGAGAGACCTCCCGTGACACTTCACGCTCTACACTGATGGACTTGCGGATTTGATCCGCGATCTCCGAGTAGTCGATGTCGGGATCGTCGCCGTCGACGCAGCGGGTCAAGGCCCAGAGGACTTGTTTGCGCACCTCGGCATCGTCATCTTCGAGGGCTTCGGTTAAGGCCTCGGTCGCTCGACCGTCTTCCACCATGCCCAAGGCCCAGGCAGCTTGTTGACGCACACCGGAGTCGGAGTCCTTGAGGGCGCGCATCAAACCTTCTACAGCCGCAGGGCTTTCGATCATGCCCAGGGCCCAGGCCGACTGTTGACGCACGCCGGAGACGTCGTCGCCCAAGGCGTTGAGGAGCGGGTCGACGGCGTCGGTATCTTCGATCATGCCCAAGGCCCACGCCGACTGCTCACGGACTCCGGATTGCGCATCCTCGATCGCCCGCGCCAAGGCGGGAACGGCGTTTTTATCCTCGATCATGCCCAGGGCCCACGCGCTTTTTTCGCGCACGCTCGGTGCCGGATCCCCGATGGAGCGGGCCAACGCCGGCACCGCACTCTTGTCTTCGATCATGCCCAACGCCCACGCGGCTTGCTCACGCACGTCGGCGACGGCGTCTTCGATCAATCGGCCCAGGGCGGGCACGGCACCTTTATCTTCGATCATGCCCAAGGCCCACGCGACCTGTTGACGCACCTCGGCGGACCCATCGTCGGCTGCTTGGGTCAAGGCCGATACGGCGTCGGCATCTTCGATCATGCCCAACGCCCACGCGGCTTGCTTCCTGGACTCGGTGTCGTCGTCACTTTGCACCAAACGCGCGAGGGGTTGGACCGCCGAGGAATGCTCGATCATGCCCAACGCCCACGCGCTTTGGACGCGCACCGCGGCGACTGTATCTGCCAACACAGCGATCAGAGGTTGGATGGCACGCTCGTTTTCGATCAAACCGAGGGCGAAGGCGGCATGCTCGCGGGCGGCTGCTTTTTCGGACCGCAACACTTTGATCAGCGGGTCGATAGCAGGCTCGCCGACCGCTTCCAGGGCGATGGCCGCCTCGCGGCCCGGCGAACTCGGCTCCGGCTGCCAATCCCCAGACTTCGACCAGGTTCGGCACAGGCGCCCTTCGACCACGGCGTCGTCACCGAGCATGGCGAGTAAGGCCGGTGCGGCCCGGCTCACATCGCGTCCGTCCAATTCACCGATCTCGCACGCGGCCATGGCTCGCTCGTGGGCATCGACCGAAGTCAGCTGGCCGATCAGTTGGTCCAGGCTTTTGGGCGGGCTCGCCACCGAGGTCGCGGCGAGGAAGAGCGAAACCAGAGCGACGGCCATCAAACCGGCGATGGATAACTCAAAGTATCGGTGGGTGTAAGTCTTTGCATAATTCTTGGAGGGAGTGTTCAAGGTGTTTTCCTTTCTGAGGTGTTGGGGCTTGCTGCTGCAAAAAACGAGTGAGCTTCAGTGTTAAAAAATTAGCACTACCAGGCCAATCAAAAGGCCGGTTGGACCGGCCTTCTCATCAGCTCTTGAACCTAGTCGGAAATGGACCTAGTCGGAAATGGACCTAGTCGGAAATGGACCTAGTCGGAGATTTGACCGACGGCCCAGAAGGCTTGCTTCTGCACGTCCTTGTCGGAGTCGGACATGGCGTTGAGCAAGACATCCAGGGCCGATTCGTGACCGATCATGCCCAACGCCCAGGCTGCTTGCCGACGCACTTTGGGCGATGGATCGTCGGCGAGCACCGAGCTGAGGGATCCGATTGCGGAGGGGCCTTCGATCATTCCCAACGCCCAGGCTGCTTGCTCGCGGACTGGTGCCTCGTCGTCGGCGAGCGCCCGTTCCAAAACGCCGACGGCCCTATCACTTTCGATCATGCCCAAGGCCCAAGCCGCCTGTTGCCGAACCCCGGCGTCGGCATCGCCGATCACCGCGTTCAGCTCCGGGACCGCGACCTCACTCTGGATCATGCCCAGCGCCCATACCGCTTGCCTACGCACATCCACGGACGGGTCGGCAAGGACCGCCGTCAAAGCCGGCACGGCTGACGGATCCTCGAGCATGCCGAGAGCCCAGGCCGCTTGGGCCCGCACCTGCTCGGAGTCGTCCCGAATGGCTTCATTCAACCGAGCCACGGAGCTGCGGTCCTCAATCGAGCCGAGGGCATGGGCCGCCTGGGCTCGTACGTCGGGATCGTCGTCCCGCAGGGCGGCGCTGAAAGCCTCGAGCACCCGCGCTTTGGTGGCCGAATCCATGGACTTGCCGCCCACATCACCCGGCTCTGAATCCCCGTTCTCCGACGAACCGGCTTCGGCGTTGGCACGCGGTTGCAAAGACGCTAAGGGCAACACCAGAAGCCCGATCGTCAACAGGCCCGCCACACGGGTCATCCGACCCTTGCGGCCGCGATCCAAATTCGGGTCGAGGATCGCCAACAGACGCCCCTCGAGTTCCGACGGTCGGGCCATGGCCACCATCGCCAAGCCCGGTGAAAGCGAAGGCTGCATTGCCCGGGCAATGTCGAGCAGGTGCTGGGCGTAGTCGGGGCCGGGAGTGCCGGCGGTCAACACCAGGTCGTCGCAGGCGAATTCACGCTCCGCTTGCAGACGCGACATGGCGATCCAAGCCAAGGGATTGAACCAGTGCAAGGCGGTGACCACTCGCGCCGGCAGAACCGTCCGACAATCCCATCGCTTGAGATGGGCGAGTTCGTGCAGCAGCACTACGCGCCGACGCTCCGGGGTCCATGAGCGGGCAGCCTCCGGCAACAGAATCGTCTGTCGGATGAGGCCCCAGGCCATCGGCATCGTGATCTTCGAATGCTCGACCAAACGAACCTCGAAGCGGATATTGAGCTGCCGGCGAAGGTCTTCCACCTCGACCTTCAAGTCGCCGTCCGTGACCGGCACGGCGTCGCGGGAGACCTTCCAGGCGGCCAAATAGGAGATCAGCAGACGCAGGGAGAAGAAGAGGGCCCCCGCCGCCCACCCCAAGACCAGCCAAGTAGAGACGCCCGCAAGCCCCCTGGACGCGCCCGGATGGCTGACGACCTTGCCTGTGGAATGGACTAGCACTCGGCCCGGGGCCGGGGCCGCTACAGACGGCAACTCGGCCTCGATTCGATTCACATGGTATTTCGGCGCAGTCTCGAAAGAAGTCTCGAAAAGGGCTTCCGCACCGGCGGAAAGGGCCGGGACATGCCAGGAGGGCAAGGCGAGCGAGAGCAGGGGCAGCAACAGCACTCCGACCAAGGCAGCCGTCCAGATCTGGTGTCGAGCCGAAGCCGACGCCTTCCGCATCAGGCGGACCAAACCCCAAGCGAGCAGCAGGAGGACCGTCGCCTTGGCGATTTGGTCGACCAGCGCCAAGTGGATCGACGCTTCGCGGACCCAAGTTTGCAGAACTACAAGCAGATCGCTCATCGGACGTCCTCCCGGGCCCTCGCCGCTTGGATCAGGGTCTCCATGCGGTCGAGCTCCGCCGTCGAGAGTTTTTGGTTCGAGCTGTCCAAGAGCGCGGCCATCGCCTGCTCCGCCGAGCCGTCGAAGAACGTGCTCACCACCCGTTTCAAAGCCGACTGTTTGGCCTGCTCCTTTTCCAAGGTTGGCTTGTACAGGTATCTGGGACCGTCCTGCTGATGGCGGATGTGCCCTTTCTCCACCAGGATCCTCAATTGGGTACGCACCGCCGAATCACTCGGGGCTTCCGGCATGCCTTGCCGGATTTCCGCGGCGGTGGCTTGGCCACGCTTGAATAGGATGTCCATGATCTGACGTTCTCTGCGGCTCAGTTGATGATCGAGCTCTGCCATGGTCGGTCTCCGTGTCGTGTCGTGTCGGTTCGCTTCGGCAGCGTGTCGATGTTAATAAATTAACATCGTGTTAAGTTTTTAACACCAGCCATTCCCGTTGTCAACAGCTCCTCGCTATCCATCCAATCGGCCCGCTTCCTCATAGGTAGTGTCTGCCTGTTAGAGTCGCCCAAACGTAGGGTGATTCCAAGAACCGCCGAATCGACAATGGGGACACTATGAAATTGCAGATCTATTCCGACTTCGTCTGACCCTGGTGTTATCTCAGTACCGTGCGTATTGAGCGCTTGGTCAGCAACTTTGACCTGGACGTGGAATGGATCCACTTCCCCCTACATCCCGAAACACCGCCCGGGGGCAAGAGCTTGGAAGCGCTTTTCGCCGGTCGAAATTTCGACCTTACAGGCATGCTCGCCCGACTCCGGCAGGTCGCCGAAAGCCAGGGCTTGCCTTGGGGTGATCGCACCCACACCTACAACTCGCGGTTGGCTCAGGAGCTGGCGCTATGGGCCGACACTGAGCATCCGGCCTCCAGCCCGCATTCGGGCTCCAGCATCCACGATGCCCTCTTCCGCGCCTACTTCGTGGACGGCTTGAATTTGCATGACATCGAGGTGTTGGTAGAGGTCGCGACCACGGTCGGTTTGCCCGCCGAGCAAGCCCGATCGGTCATCACCGAACGTCGATTCAAGGAAGCCGTCGATGCCCATTGGCAGGACTCCCGCGAGGCGGGGGTCACGGGCGTGCCCACCTTCGTCATCGACGGATTGGCGGTCGTCGGTGCCCAGCCCTACGAGATGTTGGAGCGCCTAGTGAAAACCGCGATCGAAAACAGCCGGAATTCGACCACGGCTAATCCGAGCTGAGGTGAATCTCGAAACCGGTGATGCCCATGGAGGTCTTGGGTAGCTCCCGGGCAGCCGGTAAACCGGCACGACGGAAGAGTTCCTGGAGTTCCGCCCGGGTGCGCTGACCGCCGCCCCAGAGCACGAAAAGGTTGAGATCGGAAGCGGCTTGGGCGTTTCGGAGTGGATCTCCGAGTTCCGGCTGGAGAGGTTCAAAGACTATCAATCGCTGCCCCGCTTTCATCGCCCGAGCGCATTGAGCAAGCAGGCGCTCGGCTGCGTCATCGGTGCAATTGACCAGCACCCGACACAGCAGATAGACCTCTCCGAGCGAAGGGATCTCTTCCAGCGCGTTGCCACGCACCACTCGATGGGGCTCGTTTTGGAGCAGAGGATGCACGTTGCCGGTCGCCGACGGAAGCTCAAAGAGCACGCCTCGGCAATTGGGATGCAAGTCGAGAATCTCGCCCAGGACAAGACCCTCCCCGCCGCCGATATCCACCAGGGTTTCATCACCCGCCAGCTCGATCGCCGCAGCGATCGCCGGCGCCAGAGCCTTCGAAGCATGGGAATTCCACTCATTCCATCGATGACTTTGCTCGGGACGCAGGGCGGCATAGTCGTAGAACGGCATGCCATGGACGGCCTCGAACGGCGTCTGGCCCGTCCGCAAAGCTCCTTCTAGGCCCGCCCAGGCGGCAAGCCCCTCGGGCCCCTGGGCGATGTTGTCCACCAGGTACAGGCGGTCCGTGAGATCGGTGGATCTATAAAGACCTGGTTCGAGTTCCGCCACCACCTCCAACTGAACCAAGAATCCGAGCAGAGCGCCCAGCCCGCGAGAGTGGACGCCGGTAAGCTTCGCCAACTCGTCGACGGTTTTTCCCTGCGCATCGAGATGGCTCCCGAGCTCGAGCCGCGCCGCCGTATGCACCGCACAGGAGATCTGGAAGGCATTGGACAAACGCATGAGCTTCAGCTCGGAAGCGAAATTTGAGGTCATCGGCACAACTCCATGATGGCCAGATTATATTCCGGTAAAGCAACCCAATTTCGCGACCGTGACGAGCGATTTGGAATGGACCCTCGAATTCCGCTGTTCGGTTCCTCCACTGTTCGGTTCCAAAAAATTTGTCGTGCCCGACGAGATCCAGACCTCTGTAAAAACGACAAAACGGATGTAGATTTTCCAAAAAGTTGCCGAAAATCCTCGCCCCTTCTGCCCCCGGCATTGCCGTTTCCGGCCAATAGATGCCGCCTGCCAAGGCTTTTGAAACCCAAGGCCGACTCACGCACCATCTGGCCTACTTCTTGCTTTCCCTTCTAAGGAGTGAGCGTCCAGATGTAACGCGGCCCATCCTCCCTTGGCCATTACATCCCTCAGCAAGGCCCAACTCTTCTGGGCGCTCCCATCTTCAAAATCGACCTGGCTAACCGACGTTTCGGAACTTCCACAAACCATTGATTATCAATGACTTGATGTGGGACAGGGGCTTGCCCTCCCGCTCTCCTTCAAGAAGCGGCTCGGCTTCGCCTCGCCCGGGTGGGGGCAAGCCCGGGGCAAGCCCTGCCCCCCTAACTCGGGAGGTTTTGCGGGCGTAACCCGCTAAGTTCACCGAGCCGGGCATTCCGAGCGTCCGCGAGCCGAATAAAACACGAGGGAGCTTCATTTTCCGTGCAGACTTCGAACGTCAATTGCCACGAACCCCATATCTACCGCTCTTCACTTCGGCCCACCTCGGCAAGACGGCCCACCTCGGCAAGACTGAGCCGAGCCCCTAACCCACAGCCCACACGGTCTCCGCTCTGGAGACTCGGATTCGCCGGGTTGGTTTGTGCGTGGTTTTTGACCGCAGGTCTCCTAACAGCCCAGGAACCGGGCGCTGCCGAGCCGACATTTCCCGCGCCTTCGAGAGGCACTGATTTCCAGCTGAAGAGCGGCATCAACTTGGAAACTCCCCAAGCCTGTGTCGAGCATTTCGTCATCTCCGCTCGCCAAGAAAATTGGAGCGAAGCGGCCCTGGCCCTCGACTTCCGCTTGCTGGGCAATCTCGATGAAGCCCAAGGCGCCCTATTGGCAGAGCGCTTTTTCTATGTTCTCAATCAAGAGCTTTGGATCGATTGGGATCGGGTGCCCGATCGCGCTGACGGCTTGATCGCCGATCAAACCCTCGGGCAAAACGGTCCAATGACCGGCAAGGCTCGGCGGGGTATTCGCTTGGGTTCGATCGAAGTCGACGGCAGGCCGATTCCGATCAACATTCATCGTCTCCAGGCTCCTGAAGGGCCTCCGTTTTGGCGATTCTCGGCTCAAACCGTCGACAATATCGACGCCCTTTGGGCAGCCCACGGGCCGAGTGGGTTGGCCCAGCAAATGCCGACCTGGGCACGGGAGAGATGGCATCTAAGGTTGCCGATTTGGCAATGGCTCGGGCTCTTGCTGACCCTGATCCTGGCTCCGATCACTGGGTATCTGGCCGGCACCCTAGCCAGTCGCTGGTGCAGCCGACACTACTCACCGGCGGTCGCCAACCTCTGCGCCGGATTAAAGTGGCCGGTGGCCATGACCCTCTGCACGCTGATGATTTGGTTTGCCTTCGGTTGGATCCTGGGGCTTCCGAGTGAGGTCGCCACCGTGCTTGAACCCATGGCGCTGATCCTTTTTGTATCGGCTTTGGTGTGGCTGGTGATGCGGGCGATCACCTTCTTCGTCGACCGGGTGCTGAAGGAGCGAATTCGCAGCCATCACGGCGAGGAATCCGCCAGCCGGGGTCGGTTGCTGACCCGAGTCGCCGTGGCGCGTCACGTGATTCTTTTGGTGCTGGCCCTTCTGGGCGTCGCCGTCGTTCTATTACAGCTCGACATCTTTCACACCATCGGCGTGACCATGCTGACCTCGGCAGGTGCCTTGGCGGTGATCTTGAGTATCGCCGGCCGAGCTGTCTTGGGCAATCTCATCGCCGGCTTGCAAATCGCCCTAGCGCAACCCTTTCGAATTGGCGACACGGTGTATGTGGAAGGCCAATGGGGCCGCATCGAAGACATCACCTACGTCGATGTCATCGTCAGGACGTGGGATCACCGGCGCTTGATTTTTCCAGTGGGTTATTTCATTTCCAATTGGTTCGAGAATTGGTCGAAAACCGATCCCTATTTGGTCCAGGCGATCTACTTGAAAATCGATTACCGGGCCGATGTCGAAAAGATCCGCGAAAAATTCATCGAAATTGTCAAGAACGACGACAATTGGCTGGAAAGTCGCGATGAGCCCAAAGCCCTGGTGACCGAGTTCAACGACGAGACCATGACCGTGCGGCTGACCTGCGGCGCGGCGAATCCCAGCCGGGCGTGGTCATTGGTGTGCAACTCCAGGGAAAAGATTATTCGGTGGTTGCAGGACTACGAGAACGGCCTCTACCTGCCGCGCAGGAGAGTTTTGATGGCCCCACAAGACTCGAGCAACCCGAAGCCCGAGAAACCCGCCGACCGTGAAAGCGTGAAAACCCCTGTGGCACCGGCGGAAGCCGCGGCTGCCGGCTAGGCTTTCCGCACCAAGACGGCCCGGGTGTAGAGCAGATGAAAACCTTTTCGCTGCACGTTCTGCTGGGATTTGGAGCCCGGTTGGGTGGTGACCACGGCCAAGTCGCAGCCGGCTTTAGCCGCCTCGTGCAAGCGTAGGTCCAGCAGGCCGCTTTGCACGCCGCGTCGACGGTGCTGTGGCAAAGTCGCCGCCCCGCAAAGGGTGACGACGCCGTCGAAGAGTCGCATGCTGCCGCCGCCGGCGATCTCGCCCTGCCGTCGGACGAGGTAGCTCCGTAATCCAGGCGTGCCGGCCATATCTTGAAAGACTTGCTGCAACGCTTCGCGCGGAAAAGATTCGCTCGACGGCACACCCTGAACGTCGGGATGGGCGAATCCAGTCACCACCGTGTCGATCCAAACTTCGATTTCAGAACTCTTCGCTTGCTCGATCTCGAGTTCGCCGACCGCAGGAGCCCCGTCCATCGGCAACCGACGTCCGAGCACGTTCTCGAAACCTTGAAGCGAATAACCCCGCCGCGACAGCATGGGCGCGATGGAAGGCTCCGCCAAACACGACAGCTCGATTTGCACAGCCGTGTCGCGCTCGGCGAAGGCCCGCTCGACCTGCGTCAGCTCGGCCCCGTCCAAAGGTCCCGAGAATCCGACACCCGCGACCTTATTCAGCGGCGAGCCCGGACCGGCCCAACTCGCGACGCCACCGGCGATCGGCAGGGTTATCGCCTGGTCGACACCGCGCGCCACGATGGCTTCGGTGCTGTCGGCAATCAGCCGTGCTTCTGCGCCCTCGACCCGCGCGGCCAGCTCGGTGGAGGCGAATAAGGGGGATAGGGATTCAGGCATCCAATGGGTCCTTTCAAATGCGCCCAGAATCTCTCGACGCGAACGTTTGAACGAGTCTGCGGAAGCGCACCACGGGCTAAGGCACCACGGGCTAGAGCCCGAGGCTACAGCACCCGGCTGGGCGCCCCCGGCTGGGCGCCCCCGGCTGGGCGCCCCCGGCTGGGCGCCCCCGGCTACATACGCCATGCCCCTTCGGGCGGCCCTACATTCCGGTTCCGGGCCGTCCCCGCAGGGGCCAAGGCAAAGGTAGCCTCGGAATTTATTCCGTGGCCAACCATGGGGCCGGATCAGGAGCCTTCGAGGGGCAGGCGAAAGGCGGCCATCTGCTCGCTATTGCGAATCAACAAAAGGTCATCGACCAGCACGGGATGATTCCAGGTCTTGCCCTTGAAGATCGGCAGTTTCGCCAGCTCCTCGAAGCCGTCGGGCGTGGCGCGAACTAGGGTCAGATTGCCCTTTTCCGAAACCACCACCATCAGGTCCTGGTCCGCCAGCAAGACCAGCTGACCCAGGCCGTATCGTCCACCCTTCCACTTGCGTTGACCGTCTTTTAGATCGATGCAGGCGAGAATATTGCCGTCGAAACCATAGGCGTGGCCTTTGTGCACCACGAAATCGCTGGAATAGGGTTTTAGTCCGATCGAAGTCCACCCTTCTTCCACCGACCATCCGTCGGATCCGTGTTTGGGCGTCAGGCGGCGCAATCCGCTGCGGTCGTCGACACTGATCAAAACGTCCCCGGTCTCGGTCAGGGCCGGCTGCACGATCGGATAACCCGACCGGTCATGTTGCCACAGCAGGGCGCCGTCGGTGGGAGACACGCTCACGAGACCGTCACCGTTGAGCTGCAGCACTTGCGTTACCCCGTCGATCTCCACCAGGTGGGGTGAGCTGTAGCCTTCCCCAGCGCTCGGGCCGGTCCACCGGGGTTCACCGGTGTCCAAGTCGTAAGCCACCAGCGCGCCCGAGGCCGCCACGATCACCAGGCCATCGGCAATCGCGTCGTCGTAAACCAAGGGCGAGCCCGAAATTCCCCACATGGGAACGGCCATGCCGGTATCTTCGGCGGCGTTGCGCGACCAAATCACCGAGCCGTCGCGAGCGTCGAGGGCATTCAGAATGCCGGTGCCGCCCAAGGTATAAACCCGGCCTTGGTGCAGCATCGGCGTGGCCCGCGGGCCGGCGCCACCGTTCGACTCCCAGAAACGGGCGTCGTCGCGATGCATCCACACGGGCTCACCGGTTTCGGCGTGGTAACACGACACCACTTCTTCGTCGCCGCGTTGCTCTTGGGTGAAGATGAAGTGACCGTCGACCGCGAAGGAGGACCAACCGGGTCCAATCGGTCGACGCCACAGCTCTTCCGGCGGGTGGGTCGACCAATCCGTGGCGATGCGCTTGCCGGGCGCGACCCCGACAGGCACGACCCCGTCACGGTCGGGCCCACGGAAACCGGGCCACGACGGATCGACTCCCACGGCACCGTCCCCAGCCGCGGGGGCGACCGAAGCAGCTCCGATCGGCTCGTCAGCGGAATCGGCCAGCAGGCGATCCTCGGCGGTTTCAGCCCAACGCCAGGCAAAGTCGTGGTCGAGGTCGGTGGTAAAGCCACCGGTCCGCACCAGGGTCCACACTAAACAAGAAACGAAAATGGCAATCGCCATGGTCAACCAGCGAGTCCGTCCGGTCAAATCTCGTCCGAGCACCGCCCAAGCCGCGAAAGCGAGGCTCAGCACCGGGATGGCGTAGAGGGGGAACATCATTCCCATCATTCCCGTCGCCACTGACTCGTGCACCAACCAGGAACCGGTGACCAAAGCTGCGGCCATCAATGCCACTGCTCCCAGACGCTCAACCCACGGGGCCCGGCTGAAGAACAGCCACCAGAACACCACGGCCACGCCGCCGAGCATCCCGGCCATCACACCGTATTGCATGGCGTCGGGCGCCACGACGGGAACCACAAAGCGGGCCAGCCACTGCAAAACCACAATGGCCACGCCGGGCCAAAGCCTCAGCGGTCTGCGGTCGGTCTGAAGTCTCGTATTCGCGGCCGACATCTCAGACCGCTCCTCGGCCGCAGGCTCGGCCGTGGCACAGGATGAAGTTGAAGCTATATTTCATTTGGGGGCTCTCCTGGATCGGGTTGCGGTGTGAACACCGTGAGCCCAACTTACGTTTCAGAAACGGAAACGTTACAAAATCCAAGAACTGGGCCCTCACCGTTGATCTTGACCGGGACCACGCGGACCAGCCTCCCTTCGGTATCCTTGAGCAAGGTTTCGGGCTACGGCTGCCAGGTAGTCAAGAGGTCAGTCCAAGAAAAATTGGCGGAGCATGTCTCCATACTCCGCCATACCCATGTGCGCTAGCACCCGACCTAACGGGCAGGCAATAGCTCCGTTGAATTTCAATTCACCTGGTCGGCGATGCTCAGCAGCCGCAACACCACAAGATTGAGCGCCTCACCGCCCTTCGTTTTCACCAGGCGCGCTTGGGCCAGACCAATTAACGCTTCGAGATCGAATTCTTGGTCGCCTTCCGCGCCCAAGATCTCGGCAGGATCCTTCCACTGCCGACCTCGAGCTACGGCCGCAATAAGCTCGTCGAGCTGACGCTCAGTAAACAACGCCGCCATGGGAGCCAGTGCGACCGCCTCTAGGGGCTCGGTCGTGGGCACCAGGTTGGGGACGCCGATTTCGTCGCACAGCTGCCACACTCTTTCGAGCTCGGATCTGACACCTTCAAGCGATAGGACGATGCGTGCCCCATCCTTTCCCACATCTTCCAGCAGTCGGGCCAGGCTTGCTTCACTCGGCATCCACGCTTCGAAGACGGATGCGTGCAGCTCTGGATGAGTCTGAAGCGTCCGGAGCACAAGCCAGAACAACACCCTGAACGACTCGGGATGCTCGGCTGCGGTGAGCAGCTCCAAAAGCTGCTCGAAATCGGTCGACTTGAGACTGAGCAACAGCTCTGGATCGGTAGCGAGGGTCGAAAGCTTGAAGTCTACGGTCATCACTGGCCCATGGGTCGTCAAAAAAGGGTGGGAGCCTGCGGAAGCGACTCCGCACAGGCTCCCGATGTGTTGATGGTGGCGAAAAGTTAGCGGAAATGCCCGGCATGTTGCCAAGAAACAGCTGATCCAGGCAGAGCATTCAGCTAAACCGACTTGGCATCTTCCACTTCGGTTGATTTCACTTCTAGCCTGCTCATTCGGACCGGGCGCATACCATAAAATGGTTTTGTTTCAAAAAGTAACGCCAAACACGGAAGATTGATTTGCCTACCATGAACACATTTTGGCGCGAGTAGGCAAAGGACTAGACGACATTGAAGTAATCTGCCTATCTTCCAAATCGGGTGAAGCAATAAAGCTCACCGAACCAAGGAGTCGGCAATGAAAGTCAAAACCGAGTTGTCTAGCGGTGTTTTCGGCGGTGTTCTGCCTACCGGGTGACCCCATAAAATGAAGGGATGGCTCTGGTCATCCCTTCCCTCTTTCGTCTATCCTTCTCCACATGTCAGTGATGACCAAGTACCAGCAAAAGCGCATTCGGCGAGCCAATGCTGCTGATATTGCCAAAATGGTGGATCAGGACCGGTATTGGTCGGCTGAAGCATTGCGCGAGATATCCAAGCGAATCGACAAGCTCCGCTTGGTGTCAAAGATGTCTTATAGCCTTCGGCCGTTGACGAAGAATGCTCTCCGCATGGCCATTGAGAGCAACTCAATCCGATATGGTGAAGCGGTCGAGCTGCGCCTATTGCTCAGACCTCACCACCGGGCCGAACCATCGCATTCGAAGAAATAGATCCCAAAAATACATCTTCGGAAGAATCGATGCCGCGATCGTCGTTAATAATGACGATTATGCCACTTTTCTGAGGGCGACACCGTTGCCATACTCTCCCCATGGCAATACTTCCCGACCTCACCCGACCCTCCCTGCCGAGCCTTTTGGCAGCCTTCGCGGCCGTTTATTCCCGCAGCGACTCCATGGGATCGACCTTCGAAGCTCGGCGGGCGGGCAAATAGGTCGCCACCAAACCCACCGCCAGCGTCAGGGCTGAAATCCCGATATAGGTCGGTAGGTCGAAGGCCTGCATTTCGAACAGCAAGCTCTTAAGGGTGCGCGACGCAAGCACCGCGATCAGGGCACCGAGCACGATTCCGGCTCCTAGCGACCGGGCTCCCTGCCCGACGATCATTCGCGACACACGGCTGGCCTCGGCGCCGAGGGCCATGCGCAAACCGATTTCGCGGGTCCGCTCCGCCACCGCGTAGGAGAGCACGCCGTAGAGACCCACCACTCCCAAAAATAGGGCGAGCAACGCCGCGATGCCGATGGTCATCATGGTGAAAGAAAGCTCGCTCATGGAGTCGGCCGCGAGCCCGTCCATGGTGTAGGTGCGATACATGGGCGCGCCGGGCGCGGCGGTTTTGACCAGCGCTCGAACGTCGGTTCCGATGTCGCTCGCACGGGGGGTCTTGATCACATAGGCCGGGGACGAGAGGGGCCGGCTATTTCCCGGGTCTTGACCGATCAGCGGGAAGTAAACCATCGGCTCGGGCGCCTGACGGTAGCCGTATTGCATGACGTCGTCGACCACGCCGACGACCGTCTCCCACGCTTCCTCACCCTGCATTTGCAAACGCCTGCCGATCGGATCCTGACGCGGCCAAAGAAGGTCCGCGGCTGAGCGGCTGATGAGAACATTGCCCGGATGGGCCAAGTGATCGTCCAAGGTGAAGGTTCTGCCTTGGAATACATCGATGCCCATGACGCCGAAATAATCGCCGGCGGCCCAGGTGAAACTCACTATGGTGCCCGCGTCCTCCTCCCTCGGGCTTCCTTCGGTTACAAATCGGCGGGAAGCCACGCCTTCGTTCAACGGCACGTTTTCAACGATGCCCACCGATTGCACCCCGGGAAGCGCTTTCAGCTGGTCCATGAAGCCCAAATGGAAGCGCGCATAGGATTCGGCGTCTTCGAGATGGGCGCCTTCGGGGGCGATCTGGAAGGTAAATACGTCCTCCGTGTCGTAACCCGGATCCACGTTGCGCAGCTTTTCGAAGCTTTGGAACAGAAGCGCAGAGCCGATCAAGAGCACCAAGGCGAGGGCGGTCTGGGCGACCACCAGCAGACCTCGCCCGAGATCTCGACGGCCCGTCGATCCCCGTCCGCCTTCGCGCATGGTCATCAAATTGGGGGACGAGAAGCGCACCGCCGGCGCCAGTCCGCAGAGCAAGGCCGCGATCACGCAAGCGCCAAAGGTGAAGAGCAAAGTCGCTGGGCTGATGGAAACGCCATCGAGTCGCGGGATATTGCCCGGTGCGGCGCTCACCAGCAGCGGCACCGCGGCCCAGGCCAGCAAAACTGCGAGCAAACCCGAAAACATGGCGACCACCGCCGCTTCTGCCATCTGGGAACTGATCAACCGCGATCTGTCCGCGCCGAGCGCCCGGCGAATGGCTTGGTCCGGCTGCTTACGCTCTGCCCGCACCATGAAGAGGTTGGCCACGTTGGCACAGGCGATCAGCAGAACCACCGCCATAGAGCCCAGGAGAATCCAAAGGGGAGTGGCGATGTCTCCGAGAAGCTCTTGCTCCAAGGATCGAATCACCGGCTGATGTTGCTCGATCAGACGAGCATAATTTGCCGAGCCGCCAAATCTCTCCGGCAGTCGTTTGGCCAGCATGTCGAGCTCGGTGGCGAGGGCCGCGGGCTCTACCCCCGGAGCCATGCGCGCCACAAGGTTGCGGCCGAATCGACCGGGTTGCAGCTCTTCCACACGGATCACACCCGGAAACCAAAGCAGGGTGCCGTCGTTCGGAAACCAGAAGTCTTTAGGCATGACCCCGATCACCGTCCGGTCTTTGCCCGAGACGTAAAAGCTCTTGCCCACCACCGCCTCGTCGCCGCCGAACCAAGACGTCCACAGAGCATGGCTGATCACCACCACGTTGTCTTCATCTGCAGCTACCGGTAGCCGGCCGAGCATCGGACCGACCCCCAAAGTGTCGAAAAGAGTGGGGGTGGGAGCCGACATCCGAATGCGCTCGACTCGGTCGTCCGTCCGCAGGGTGCTGGTGAAGGAGTTGAAGGTGGAAACCTCCTCCAAGAGCTCCGACTGCTCCCGATATTGGACGTAAAACTCGGTCGCAACCCCGAATTCCTCGGGAAGGTCCGAGCCCGGAGCGGACGCGGCGATGTAGACCAGCCGATCGGCATCTTCGAACGGCAGCGGATCCAGCAAGACAGTATCGATGACGCTGAAGATCCCGGCGTTCACCCCGATCGCCAGGCCCAAAATGCCGATCGCGACAACGGCGAACCCCGGTGAGCGACGCAGGGAGCGAAGGGCATTCTTTAAATCTCTCATCGAGTGCATCCTTTTCGTGACTTCTTGACTCACGGACTCAGTGTTTCGGCTTTCTACCTACTAACGCATGAGAGAGGCCAAGGTTCCCCGATCCTTCGATCTCCAAGGGCCGACTCGTTGACGACTCTACGGAGGGTCGAGTAGTCTGATTGTGGATCTCCCGACCTCCCCAGGAATTCAAATAAGGAAAAACATCCATGAAAACGATTCGCAATACCTCAGCCCGGCCGATCAAAGTTCCCTTGCCCGGTGGCAAAGCCATCCATCTCGGCCCCTTCAAAAACGGCGAGATTGCCGATCGGGCCGCCGAGCACCCGCCGTTGGCCAAATTGATCGAGGCCGGCGACATCGAGATCGTTAGCGACGGAGTCAGCCGAGCCAACCCCCGCAACGTTCCCGTGGGCACCGTCAACACTTCCTCCCAGGGCCACCAACCCTCGTCCGGCACGCCCCGTAGCGGTGAACGCTAGGGTATTTCCCGGGCGATCATGCCCCAATGGATTCGATTCCTATTCGGCCGGCGCGATGCGATCTTGGCCATCGCCGCGGATCGCCGGAGCTGGTGGATAGGCATCCTCTGGGTGCTCGGAGCTGCGCTTGCCCGGCGATACGATCGCGCCGATCTGCTCGCGCAGCCTCATCATCTTTTGATGCCGCTGGCGGTCTCTTGGTTTAACGCCCCGGTTCTTTAGAGCCTGACTTGGACCCGGAGATTCGAGCCGCGCTCGAAGAGATGGCAGCGCTGCACGAGCAAGCCGAGCTGTTTCACAAATCCAAGCCCAAGACCTGATCTTCTTTTGGTCGGTTCCCCCCTTTAGCCCAACCAGAATATAGCTTTGCAGCATAAAATGCTTGCATGACATTTTATTTATGCTACATTGTCGCCTACAACGACCCTCCGCCAAGCGATCTGGGTAGCTAGAACCTTGATCCCAGATTCAACTTGAGACCTTTTGCGTCAGGGCAAAACGCCCGGCCCCGGAGATCCCAAATGTCTGAGCTGAGCCCCCCTCTCCTCGCGCGAAACCCGTCGGCGTTTGTCGCCACGATACTCCTCACTGTGTCTGGGCTTTTCTGCCCCTTGGCTTTCGGGGTTGGAGACCCTCTGGCTGTCGGGTTTGGAGAAGAATGCGGGGCCTTAAGCGGCGGACGCCCCGTTCCGGCCACTCGGGCTGAGATGGGTCCGGACGAGTATCTTTGGCCCCGAAATGCGGCCGGTGAATTTACTTTCCGACCTGCAAGCAATGTGTTCGGGGTACCTTTTCCGATTCCCGGAAATCGAGATAGCACCCTCTATCGTGCCCTCGGCAGCCAAATACCGAGCGCTGAATTCGGCTTGGAACTCTTTACCGACGTCGCCCGAATCGACGGCAACGAGGACTGGCTCTTCGTGGCGTATAACGTCGGTTTTCAAGTTTGGGATCTACGCTTCGACCCTGCTAATCCCAATAAAATCGCATTCCGCGACGGCTGGATGGGGCATTTCCAAGAAATGCCCGTGTCGACCAAAGTGGAAACCTACGTGGAATCCATCGACGTGATTCAAACCTCCGAAGAGAAGATTCTGGTGGGTTTGGCCGGCCGAAGCGGACATGGATTCTCGTTCTGGGAATTCATCGAGCCGGGCACGCTGGTTCAACACTGCCAGGTCTCAAATCTGGTGGCCCGTCAAGTGGAGCTGATCGAGCACGGCGGTCGCAACTATGCGTTCGTCGGAGCCAGCGACGGCACCTACGTCTACGATCTTTCAGATTCCCTCGGTGGTGGTGCTTGTACCTTGGAGGGTCGCGTCGGTGGCCTGAGCGACGGCAATTACGTGTCTTTGATGCAAAAGGACGGCCGACTTCTTGCCGCGGTGGCGGACGGCAGCGGTCTCATCGCCACGCCCCTCGGTTTGGCTCTCTGGGAGGTCGATCCAGAAAATCCGGCGGACGCCCGAGAGCTTTTCTCCGGATTCGACTCTAATTCCAGAGCAGTGGCCCTATTCTCGCTGCCCGCTGCGACCCAACGCCATTTCCTGGGTTTCGTGGAAGACTCCAAGACCCTAAAGATCTACAACATCGATGCTTGCCTGGAGCACCCCGGCCCCGGACCCTGTGGCTCCCTGGACGGCCCAATGGCAGCCCAAGAAGTGCATGACGTCGGCAAGCTCTATGAGTTCCTGGACGTTTCCACCAGCTCCGACGGTCGTACTTGGGGGTACTACGGATTCATGACCAGCCCGGGCCTATTCAGCACCAAATTCGAATATTTGCTCGACCTCACGCCCCTCGCCACGGTCAGCTTCGAAAACGTCGCCGCCCGGGGCCCTTTGCAGCTGCCCGAGATCACCGACGGCGGGCAGACCTACCCCAACTCGCTCCCTTGTGCGCCTTTCACAGATGTCGACTATTGGGGAGACTACTACCCCTCGAACATATACGGTTTGAGCTTCTTCATCCCTCGCCACGGAGTATTCATCCAGGACAAATTCTATCGAGCGGCCTACACCATGTTGGACGTGCACGAAGTCCTGTCGACCACCGACCTCTTCTCCGACGGTTTCGAATCCGGAGGCCTGCTCGAATGGTCGTCGGTAGAAGGCGAAGCTCCGTAGATCCATTTCAAGTCGTCTTGAACGGCAAGCCCGGCTCGCTCTGCCGTCTTGCCAACCGTCTTGCCCAGTCGTCTTGCCCAGTCGTCTTGCCCAGTTTAGGGTGCCGTGCTCTAATCCCGCCGAACCCCTTCAACCAGGAAGCGAGCCGGAATGAACATCGAGAGCACCCAGGTCGATCCATCTGCAATTGCATCCATGCAACAGGACTATTGGACGACCCTGACCGGACCACAAGACGCCTATTGGCAAGATGGATTGATCGCCGGCTCGGACCACTTCGAGCTCCGAGCCGGAGGGCAATGCGTGGGGTATTTTGTGCTCGACGCCGAAAACCGGATGATGCAATTCCATGTGGTGAACCAAGAACGACGCGACGCTCCCGAAATCTTCGAAAAAGTCCTCGAGAAACACGGCGTCGAAACCGCCTTCGCCGCCACCCTGGAGCCCTTCTACTTCAACCTTTGCCTGGATCTTCAAAAACAGGCCAAGGCCCACACCTACCTCTTCTCCGATCACCACCGGGTCGAGCCGACACTCGAAGGGCATAAAAACCACATCTTCCGACCCGCCACCCATGACGACCTGCCCAGAATTTTGCCGCTTCTGACCGGCGGCGACGAATTCATCGACCTCGACACCGTCGAAACCCACTTCGCCGGCCCCCTGGGTTACGCCAAAATGGTGATCGACGCCGGCATCCTGAACGTGCTCGAAGTCGGCAAAGAGCTGCTCGGCACCGGCGAACTCCGCCAACGCGAGCAATGGCCACCCTTCGCCGACGTGGGCATGATCGTCAACAAGAAATACCGTCGCCAAGGCATAGGCACCTACCTGTTGACGATCTTGAAACAGAAGGCCTACCAACAAGGCCTAAAACCCATCTGCTCCTGCGAAACCGGCAATGTCGGCTCGCGCAAGGCGGTCGAAAACGCCGGTTTCATTCCCTACCACCGAGTGGTGGAGTTGAGTTTTTAGACTGGACTACGTGAAGATCTTGTCCGTTCGATGAACCCCATGTGAGAGCCTTCAATATTCACCAACTCGAAAGGTCACCGGATTCGAAGCCGTCGCAGAACACGGGACGGCCGAAGGACTCTACGATTTCGGTGACTCCGGGCAGGTTATCCGGTGACACGGTGTAGTCGGCCAAGGGGCTCGGGGCGGCGTTGGTGAGGTGGATGCCCACCATGCCGACGGCTTTGGCGCCTTCTGTGGCGGGCTCGCCGTCGGCGATTTCACCCAGGGTCTCACCGACGAAGGCGGTTTGGGTGATCGGCGGAGGATCGATCATCAGGCCGTGGGCGTGTAAGTAGATCGCAGGATCGGGTTTGGACGCCGGGGCTTGGGAGGAGAGCACCACCACCTCGAATTCGTCGAGGAACTCGGGCTCTTCCAGCACGGCTTGCAGGTCCGCCAGCTCCCAATTTGAAGGTACGTTGGTGATCACGCCGAGCCGGACGCCTAGGGCCTGGAGCTGGGCGATGGTTTCGGAAGCTCCGGGTTTTAGCACAAAGAGCCCGGAGCCGCCGTCGAGTTCCACCAAGGTGTCGCCCAGATCGAAGAAAATCGCCTGGACATCGTCACAAAGGGGGGTCTCGCCGGCTCCGGCGAGACCGGCTTGGCTCAAGGCTGCGACCCAAAAAAACGCGAGCAGCAGGATAGACAGCCGAAGGGGCCGGAGGGATTGCCGTTGCCAAAAGGAGGTGTACATGGTCACAACTTTCTTAGGAGGGAAGCGTAAATTGTCGATGAAATTTTCAGCGTAATGCGGATTGTAACCCTAAGTCGTTATCTTAGAATTGTCATCAGCAAGACCTTAGGAGATACAGCGATGGAAAACACCCAAGTCCGCCACACCCGCAATAAGATCGAACTCGCCCTTTGGGCCTTCGGATCCTTCATCGCGTTGGTTTACACCTACTTGGCCTGATAGCTCCTCGCTTAGGACAGACTCCCAGACCCGGCCGCTCGCGCCCGGTCTGACGAAAAAACACGAACGACGCCTCTCTGTCGTTCGTGTTTTTTATTGCCCGAAGTGAATCCTCACCCCTCCTGCTCCAAGTCCCCCCCCAAGCTACCCTCACCAGCCTCAACAGGCGCGCGGTCCTACCTTCCTACCGGGCTCAGACGGAATCAGGCACGGTTCAACGGCCCGATCCATGAGCTACAATCAGCCGCACACAGACGACCGCTTAGCGGCCCTGCTTCGAGAACATCAACACAAGGATCCGATTTCGTGATTCGATTCCGCTGGATAACAGCTGGTGCGCAAGGTTTGGCGATCCTACTCCTGACCCTGGTGCTCACCGAGGGGGCCTTCCGGGCCTTCCACCACTTTAGGCCCAGCTTCATTTTTTCCTCCGATTCGTACCAGCAATTTCGACCGCCGCCCTACTCCAAGGATTACGGTTTCCGGCTCAATTCCCTCGGATTCAAAGACTTGGAGCCCGACCCGAATCACGACGGCCCGCGGATTGTAGCGATCGGCGATTCGTTCGCTTACGGAGTCGTTCCCTACGAGCACAACTACCTGACCTTGCTCGATGATCTGCTCGACGATTCGATCGACGACTCGATCAGCAGGGGGTCCAGCTCGGTAGAAGTGATCAACATGGGAATCCCGCGACTCGACGTGAAGGATTATCGCCAGTTGCTGGTGGACGAAGCTCTCGAATTCGAGCCGGATTTGGTGATGGTCGGCTTTTTTATCGGCAACGATTTCCATATCCGTCCCCGGGAAGCTTCAGCCCGAAGGTTTCTCGTCCATGATTTCTTTCGCTATCTCTTTCTGATTTGGCCAAAGCAAACCGTGGGTTTTCATCTCACGGACTATCACGACAACCAACCGACCTTTTTGGAAGAAGTGTTTTTGGAGCTGCGGACCGGCGCCGCGTGGCGATTCCTGCCGGGCAGCGTGATGCTGGACACTAGTTTGGGAGAAGTTGTCTCGACGCTAAGCGACATGCAACGGACGGCCGAACGGCAGGGCAGCCGATTCCTGGTGACCCTCCTGCCCGACGAGCTGCAGGTCGATCGAAATCTCCAGGAAATCGTGATCAAGCGGATGGGCGTCGACGGTGAAATTCCATGGGAGAAACCCAACACCGAGATGGTCCGAGCTTTAGAAGGGGCCGGCATCCCGGTTTTCGATCTATTGCCCGCCTTCTTGGAAGCCGGCCGACACCAACGTTTATATAAACCCCGAGATACCCATTGGAATGTGGCCGGCAATCGACTGGCGGCCGAGGAAATTGCGCGCTTTCTGGCCGAATCCGAGCTCTTGGCCCGGGCAGATGAAGCCGATCCTGCAAGACCCGTCCATTGACCACTCTTCGATGCTCGCGACAAGTCTCGGCTTTCATTTCCGCGCAGAAACCGCCCCGCCGTCTTTTAACTCAGCGTCCTCAGCAGTCCGTTGGATACCCCCCAACATGCCGCGGAAAACGAAACCGTGGAAGGGTAAAACGGTGATCCAATACAACAATCCCATGAGTCCACGGGGCAGAAATCTAGCGGTTTGGGTCAGCCGGGTCAGGCCTTCTTCAATGGGCTCGAGTTCAAAAGTGAGCAACGCTTCACCGGGCAGCTTCATCTCCGCGCTCAATGCCAAGTGGCGATCTTGGGAAATCCCGGTAACTCGCCAAAAATCCAGGGCGTCGCCATAGCTCAACCGTTCCGGATCCCGACGTCCACGTCTCAAGCCGGGCCCGCCCACCAATTGGTCCATAAAACCCCGTAAACGCCACAAAAAATCAGCGGCGTACCAACCATTACCGCCACCAATCCGACAGATCGCCTTGAAGACCTGCCCTGGCGATGCATGGATCAACTGCTCCCGGCGATCGACGAAGGTGGTGCCTCCAGCCCAGTCCGGATCTCCCGGAACCGGCCCGGCATCGGTCCAGGACGTTTCTACGGATCGCTGGTCGGTATGCCCGAGGGCATTGCGGATGGCTTCGCGGGCCCCAAGCAACCGCAACGGAATTAGATCGCGAATCTTTAAATCTCGGCAAACGACCCGATTGCGCATTCCCTCGGCCAAGGGTCTTGCGATCTCTTTCGACAGTGGAGTCACAAAGTGGATCCAGCGGGAACTCAAACCGGGTGTCAGCACCGGCACGGGCACGATCAGGCGTCGGCTCAACCCTCGCTCCTCGGCCATGATGTGCATCAGCTCCAAATAGGTCACGATGTCGTCGCTACCAATGTCGAAAGTGCGTCCTGCTGTGCTTGGGACATCTAGGCAACCGACCAAATAGTCGAGAACATTTTCAATACCGATCGGCTGACACTCGGTCTTCACCCAACGCGGGGTGACCATGACCGGTAGTCTTTCCACCAAATAGCGTAGGATTTCAAAGGACGCCGAGCCCGAGCCGATGATAATCGCCGCTCGCAGCACGGTGACCGGCACCCCCGTGGAGGCCAAAGCCTCTTCCACCTCGCGCCGAGAGCTGAGGTGCTCCGAAAGGTGGTCCCCGGTTTCGCCCAAACCGCCCAAATAAATGATTCGCTCAATGCCCGCCCGCTCGGCGGCACGGGCAAAGGTCACGGCCAACCGAAGGTCGCGGTCCACGTATTCCTCACCGGCCGCCATCATGGAGTGGATCAGGTAAAACGCGGACGAACATCCTTGAAGTGAGCCTACGAGAGCTTCTTCATCGCCGGCATCACCTGCGACGATTTCGACCCCGGCATGGTCAGCCCAAGGTCGTCCCTGGAGCTTTCGAGGCGATCGAGCTAAACAGCGGACGGAATAACCCCGGGCCAAGAGGCGGGGCGCTAGGCGTCCGCCGACGTAACCCGTGGCTCCAGTGAGGTAAATCGGGGCGCGAATGTCGGACGGCTGTTTTTGAATGGTCACAATTCCTCAAAGGCTCAAGTCTGCTCGGAAACTTTCGTCTCCAAGCGGGTCAGAGAAGGTCGAAAAAACGAAGGTTCAGAAAACGAAGATTAGAAAACGAAAGTTCAGAAAACCAAGTTGGATTCCAGCACCCACCAAGTTCTTCGCCATAGAAATCGCTCCAGATTCAGCTCAACTCTTCAGATCCATCGGAATGTGGTCGGCAATCGTCTGGCAGCGGAAGACACCGCATCGTTTCCGGCCGAATTCGATTCTTAGCCCGGATAGATGCAGCCTATCCTGCCAGGTCCGCCAATTGACAACCCTTTCAACAATGGAATAAGTTTCTCATAGCAATACTTGTTTCTACAGGGTAGCGATAGTTACCGTGCGATAGTTACCGATCGTCCTGGAATCTCCCCGGAGAGCGTTCACCGTTCGGCCGGCAGATGAGCAGCCGCGCCGTGGATTCAGAGACCGTCGCGGGAGATGGGATCGGTTGGGGGTCGACATGCTGAGCCTGCAGATCTTTGTGGCTTCTCCTGGGGACGTCGGCGAAGAGCGAAAGCTCGCCGCGCGGGTGATCGAACGTCTGCGTTACGAATGGGCGGGCCGGGTGGCTCTCGACGCGATTTTTTGGGAACACGAGCCGCTGCGGGCCTCAGCTGGATTCCAAGAAGAGTTGCCGAGACCCTCCGAAGCCGACATTGCCGTTTTCATTCTCTGGTCGCGCCTCGGCACCCGTCTACATGACGCCCTGCAACGGGCCGACGGCACCACCTACGCTTCGGGCACCGAATTCGAGATCGAAGACGCCTTACGAGGCTTCCGCGAGCGCGGTCGACCGGACATTCTGGTGTATCGCAAAACCGCCAAACCGGTCACCGATTTGACCGACCATGATCGGGCGCTGGAAAACCTGCGGCAAAAACAGGCGCTCGATGAGCTGGTGCAAAAGACTTTTCGTGACAACCAAGGTGCGTTCGTCGGCGCGATTCACGAGTTCCCGGGTGCTTCGGTCTTCGAGACTCGCTTGGAAGACCATTTGCGCAAGCTGATCTCCCGGCGGGCCAAGGAAGCCGGCTTAGCCACCGACGCTCCGCCTCCCCTCTGGCAGCAGGGCTCACCCTTCCGCGGTTTGGCGAGCTTCGAGCCCGAGCACGCGCCGATCTTTTTCGGACGCACCGACGAGGTGGCCCAGGTGTTGGAGGCGCTTCGGCGCCAGGCGGCCCTCGGCCGACCTTTCGTTTTGGTCACCGGCACCAGCGGCAGCGGCAAGTCGTCCCTGGTCAAGGCCGGCGTTTTGCCGTCCTTGGTTTCACCGGGAGTCATCGAAGGCGTGGGGCTTTGGCGTTGTGCCACGGTGGACTTCGCCACCGCCGACGAGCGGGATCCGTGCAAAGTCTTAGCCAAGGCCTTGGCAGATCCACAGGCCCTGCCGGAGATCGTTTCGGAGGTGGACAGCGACGAACTCGGGCGCCAGCTCGCTGAACAGCCCGAGTCGGTGGTGCCCTTGCTACGTTCGGCCATGTTCCTCACCGCTTGCCGAGCCCAACAGGAAGAGGGCCTCGAGCGTGAGCCCCAAGCCCGGTTGGCCCTGGTGCTCGACCATCTCGACGACCTGTGGACGGCGGCCGCGCTCGCGGACGACGACCTCCACAGGCTGGGACATGCCCTGTCGGTGCTCGCCGCCGGCGGCACGGTTTGGACCCTCGGCACACTGCGGGACGACCTCATCCCCCGTTTTCGGGAAATTCCAACGTTCAAACGGCTTACGGATGGGCCCGGCCAATATCGATTGGAAGCACCCTCGGCCCAGGCCTTGGGACGCATCGTGCGTCAACCCGCGCGCATCGCCGGCCTGCGTTTCGAAGAAGATACGGTCCGCGGTCTCAGGCTCGACGATTTGTTGCGCGATGCTGCCGCGGCGGATCCCCGAGCCCTGCCCCTCCTGGAGTTCACCCTTGAGGAGCTTTACCAACGGCGGACGGAAGACGGCCTGCTGACCCTGGCCGCCTATGAAGAGCTCGGCGGGGTCGAGGGTTCCTTGGCCAAGCACGCAGAAGCGGCGTTCCAGGCCCTACCACGGTCCGCCCAAGAAGCCCTGGGCCATGTGCTCACTTTTCTGGTGGAGTTTCGCCAGGAAACCGAAGAACCCGCCACTAGACGCTGGGCCCTAGAGCAAGAACTCACCAGCCACCCCCACGCCCGAGCCCTGATCGACAGCTTCGCCGAGCGGGGCCTGCTGGTCCGCCGGCTTTCCACCGACGGCCAAATCCGCCTCGGCGTGGTCCATGCAGCGTTGTTCAGAATGTGGCCCAGGGCGCGGGATTGGATCGACCAAAACCGAGAGGCCTTGGCCTTGCGAACACGGCTGCGGTCGCGGGCGGACCTCTGGCAGGAAGCCGGCCGATCCGAAGACGCTTTGCTGCCCAGCGGCCCCTTGCTCGAGGCCGCGGCCGAGCTGATGGAATCGTCCGGGTCGGAACTCGGCGGCCTTGAAGGCGAGCTGGTCAAGCATTCCTTGGTGGCCGAAGAAGAGCGAAGGAAGCGCCGATGGCTCGGCCGCATGGCGATCCTGGCGGCGGGCCTGGCCTTAATCGCCTGCGTTTTCATCGGCTGGTGGCTCTATGGCAGGCCCCACGTGACCTTCTACGAGAGTTTCGTCAACCGCCACGGCATGCTCGAAGGCGTAGGACCCCTAAGCCTCGATACCGTGAAACGGCGCCAAAGCTCGATGCGGGTCACCCGCCGCGGACGCCTGGGGCCAGTGGTGCTGGCGGAGGCTGTGGGTGGTGATCTACAGCCCACTCCCTACAACATGTTGCAGGAAACCTTCGTCTCCTATGACCCGGTGATCGACTTGCCGGAAAAACACTGCATGACCCAATTCAAGCACGGAGAGGACGGCCGGCTGAACCGAGAAACCGCCTACAACTGTTTCGGTGACGTGCTTTGGCGGCTAGCCCACCAGATCACCAACTCCCAGGGAGAGCAGACCCAGGTTTATGTCAACGAGAGCGGTATTCCCAGTGATCGAACCCGAACCGGCATTGCAATCGTCAAAGTTCGGCGCGACGCAGACGGCCGGGATCTCGAACACCGCTTCCTCGACCGGGGCGGAGATCCCCGCCCCGACGAACGCAACGCGTTCGGATATCGCTATGAAGCCTTGGATGAACTCGGCCGCTTTACCCGCCAGGTGACCCTCGACTCCGAGCTGCACCCCGCGCTCGGCATCGACGGCTGCGCCATCCACGAGCTGCGTTTCGACGAGTCCAATCGGTTGGCCGCAGTTTCGTGCCACGATCCCGACGGTCGTCGCAAGCTCAGCTCCTATGGAGCCGCCCGATTCGACTACCACTACGATTCGGCCGGCAACCTAAAGACCATGACCTTGCTCGACGAGGAACTACAGGAGCGGGAGCTGGCCAGCGTGAATTGGGTCTATGACGACCAGGGTCGGATTATCGCGGAGCAATATCGGGGACCGTCCGAAGAGCTGGTCTTCAACTTCCTGGGTTTCGCAAGTCTGGAACGTTCTTACCCTGCCCTCGAAGACGTGGTCGAGAAATCCAAGGCCAACTCCCTAGGCTCAGCCGATGCGCCGGCAGCCCGGGTCGTCCGCGAGGCCTATTTCGACACCGAAGACCAGCCCACTCCTGCGCACAATGGTTGCGAGATAGTGCAGACGGTTTACGACACCAAAGGCCGGGTGATTGAGCTGCAATGCCTTAATTCGGAGCTGAAACTCACCGCCGATGCGGAAGGCAAGGCCCGGTGGGTCGGCAAATATTGGGACCAGGACCGTAAGCTGACGGAATCCTTCTTGGGGCCGGACGAAAAACCGATCAACGTGGCCCGCGGATACGCCCGGGTCGCGAGGCTGTTCGATGATCGGGGCCGGGAAATCGAGACTTCGTTCTTCGATGATCGACAACAGCCGGTGTGCGGCATTCCACAAAGCCCCTTAGGAGCCGACTCCTTTGAATCCACGGGCGCTTTCTTCACCCAGAACAAACTGCTGGAAGCTCAGGGTTTGCGAAGATTCGCGCGGCGCATATTCGAACGTGACGGCCGGGGCAATGTGGAGCGAAGCCAGTTCCTCGACAGCCTGGGGGAATCCATTCCCGGCACCCAGGTGTCGGAAACCCGAGCGGTTTTCGGATCTGCCGGAGAGACCCTCTCCGTCAGCTTCTTGAACCGTAGCGGGCAACTCACTTCAGACGTCGAGAATTCTTATGCCCACTCGATCAACGAATACAACAAACGCGGCCAGCTGATCGCGGAAAAACGCTTCAATACCGAGGAAAATCTCGTGGAGACCGAAAACACGAAATACGACGACCAAGGGCGGCCCATCGAGCGTTGGTATACCGACAGCGCCGGCCATTTGGGTGACGGCGCACGAGGACATGCGCGGGTGACCTTCAACAAGGACGCCCGGGGATTTGCCCTGGAAACCGCATTCTTTCGCGCTGACGGCGGGCCCCCGAATCAAGGCTGTGCGGTCATTTCACGGCGGTGGGACTTCTTCGGCAACCTGCAACGGGAAGACTGCCTCAATGCCGATCGCCAACCGACGCCGAACCCACAGGGCATCGGCTCGATTCTCTACGACTACGACTCGCGCCACCGCCTTCGCGAAACCCACTACCAAAACGTTTGGGGCAAATCTGTCGTCCACCCGAATGAGGGATATGCCATCAAAGAGATTTCGAGGGATCGCTGGGGACGGCCGGTTGAAGAGCGCTATTTCGTCGGCCCAGGTAGGCTTCGCTCAACGACTTACGCTCACCTGAAAACAGAATACGACGCCCTGGGCCGGGCGCTCAAGCTCGCCTACTCAGACGCCCAGGATCACCTCGTCCACGGCGAGCTCGGCTGCGCATCGATTGTTGCGGAGAACAACTCTCTGGGGGACATAACCGGCATCACCTGTTTCGATGTCCACGGCCGAGAAGCCATGGGCAGATTCGGCTTTTCTAGGGCGGAGATCCGCCGCGACACCTGCGGCACGGCCCTAGAGGTCAAATTCCTCGACCCGGCCGGGCAAAAAATCCTGCTCGCCCAACTGACGAACCCGAATTTCAACCCCCTCAACCCGGCTGCCTGGCAAAGACTGGTCCAGGGAAGCGACGAACCTGAGCCGCCTCCACCGCCTCCACCGCCACCGCCGGTTGGCCCTGAGGGCCCCACAGTCACGCCGATCGACAGGCCTCCTCCGCCCCAGGATCCACCTCCTCCTCCACCGTCGATCGAATCCACGTTGTCCTCATTGGTCCGCAAGAGCGACCAGATCCAAGACGTTTACGAAAACTTCCTCGATCGCACGGACCGCGACACGAACCATGAAGAAGAACGATTGGAGGAGTTGCTCGAAGAAATGTCCGATCTAGCCGACGACGCCCGAAGCGCCTACCGACGGGCAATCGGCAAGTCGAAAGGGTTCCGGGACTGGATCGGCGTGGGCTCGAAAGATGGGGCACGGGATAAATATGAGCGCAAGGTCAGGGAAATGAAAGATGTGGCGGCTTCGATCGACCGCCTCGCCACCAAATATCCTCTAGGCCCGGAAACGACAAAGCTGTGGGATGAGATGCGGTCCCTGGTCGGGCGACTCTAAGTTGACGTTTCGGAATTCCACAAATCGCCTTCTATATCCTCAAAACCGCAAACCTGGATGGACCCTAACAAGCGGCTCGGCCTCCGGAAATTTGCGGGCGTAACCCGCTAAGCTCAAACTGAGTGGGCCATCAAATGGCGATTGAGCTGCTGTAAGTCGATGGGTTTTGCCAGAACCGCTTCGAAGCCGGCTTCCAGAGCTTCTTCTTTGGAGGCTAGGTCCACGAATCCGGTCAGCGCCAAGAGGCGCGCGTCTATGCCGGTTTTGCGCAACTCTCGGGCCACCTCGTGACCGGTCATGCCCGGCAGGCCCAGGTCACAAAGAATCACCTCGGGCTTAGATTCGCGAGCCATTTTAAGGGCCTGGGGCCCGTCGGCAGCAAGCTCCACCTCGTGACCCTCCAATTTCAATAATTCGGAAAGACCCATAATCGACGCCTGATGATCATCCACCAACAGGATCCTACAACCGGACGCTTTCGGCACTGGGATGGAGGAGGAACTCTCTTCCGCCGGAGGGCGGCCGATGGGCAATTCAAAAGTCACTGTCGTGCCCAAGCCCGGACCCGCACTCTCCGCAGATAGAGTACCGCCGTGGGCTTCGGCCAAGGCTCGGGTGATCGCCAATCCCAGGCCCAGCCCACCGGTCATTCGCTCTTTGGCTTCTGAGGTCTGGGCAAAGGCGTTGAAAACTTCTTCCAGCTGGTGTTTTTCCATGCCGCATCCGTCATCGACCACCCGGATGCGTGCCCGCTGTGGGTTCGACTCGACGGCCAGGTGAATAGAACCCCCTTCATCGGTGAATTTACGCGCATTGGAAAGCAGGTTGCCGACGATCTGCGCTAGACGGGTAGGATCCGCGGTCACCCAAATCGGGCCCTCGGGAATCTTGGTGGTCAGCTTGCGCCCAGTGCCCGCGATGCGCTCTCCCCAGGCCACCGCCGTACGCCGAATCTCCTCGCCCGCATCCACCGGTTCAGGACGCAGCTCCAGCGTACCGCGAATGATCCTGGAAACATCCAGGAGGTCGTTGACCAGGCGCCCCAAATGCTCGACTTGGAGGTCCGCGATCTGCTCCATGCGCTCACGGGTTTCTGGGTCCGGCCGGCGTTTCTGGACCTCCATCGAGCTGCGCAAAGCATTGAGCAAATTACGCAGTTCGTGGGCAAGCATGGCCAGGAATCGGTCTTTCGCCCGTTGAGCTTGCTCCAAATCCCTATTGACCTCCGCCAACGCGTTCTGAGCCCTCATCAGCTCCTGATTCTGTTGTAGAACCTCGCTGAATGGATCCCCGGAAGGTGTCCGCGTCAGCTCGTCCACATGGCTCAGCAGCTCGCTTTCCTCGGGCACCGCAGTGCCGAGATTAAACTTGAGGGTCACCGTCGTGCCGACGCCGGGTTTCGACTCGATTTCGAACTCGTCCACCAAGCGACGAGCGCCCGTGACTCCCAAGCCCAAACCGGTTTCCGATTGGTAGCTGCCTGCCAGGATCTTGTCCAAATTTCGAATGCCGGGGCCCGAGTCGGACACTCTCACCATCAGCTGCGCCTGGTCCCGATCGACGATCAGCTCCACCTTACCGCCTCCCGCGTATTGAAAAGCGTTGCGAGAGATCTCCGACACGGCGGTGGCGAGCCGGGTCTGACGGTTGGTATCGAGTCCCAATTGGCGAGCGAATTGGCGACAACGCTGGCGGACCAACACCAGATCATGCTCGGCTTGGATGGCGATGGTCAGGATGGTGATGCGCACGGTGTGATTCTCAGATGTGGAAATGAGTCAACGGCGGGCCACCGCGACCACGGTCGCGTCGTCGTGGTCATAACCGAAATCTCGGTATAGAACGGCAGAAACTAACGATGGATGACGCAGACGCAGGCCCGGAAACTCGTTGAGAGACCAACGGGACGACACGCCATCGGAATGCAAAATGAGCAACGATCTCAACGGCCATCGAGTGCGAAACTCCTGTAGCTCTATGGAACCCTGACCGAGCGCACCGTTGAGACTGGTGAGGCCATATCGCCCATCGGGGGTCAGCAAACAGGCACTGATGTTACCGATACCGCAAAAGACGATCTCGTCATCCTCGGCGTTCAACCCCACTGCCGCAGCGGCTGCGCCACGGGTATTCCTCAATCCTTCGTGTAACTCGCCCATGAGTTCGGCGGGGGACTCCGCGCTCGAGTTCGCCAAGAGATCCAGGGCTGCGGTGGTGGCGCGGTTGGCCTCCTTGCCATGGCCAACTCCATCCATCAGCAGCAACAAACCCTTATTTTCACGCTCGACAGGGGAGTGATAGGCCCAACCGTCGCCGCATTCTCGCTGATGCCTCTTGGCGCGACAAACAGCGCCGAAGGTCGGAAGGTCGGCATCCCAATCCCGAAATTCCGGAGCGAAGAACCGGCAAACGATGGCCGTGCCCAAGCTAGGCGGTGCAAAGATCTCAAAGGAGTCGGACAAACGCCGAATCGCCCCTAGACCTTCACCCAACCCACCCTTGGTCGACGCGCCCCCGGAAAGGGCACGTCCAAGCTTGGCGATGCCCGGCCCTTGGTCGATGGCCACAACCTCGATCCAGCGCCTGGAGCCCTGCTCCATCGCCGAGATCACGAGTTCCCCATTCTTGCCGTGAATGAGAACGTTGGTAGCAGCCTCGGTGACGACCAAAGCCAACTTGCCTAGGGTTTCTTCATCAAATCCTTGCAACGAAGCCACGGCTTGCGCCTGTCGACGAGCAGCGGCAACGTGGCTTTGCTCCTCGATCGGCAACGCCACAGTCGAGCCCGATTTCATCACCATGGATTTCGGCAGACTCATCGGTTTCTAACCCAGGTCGCGATGGAAACCGTCGTGCCTTCGCCGGGTTTCGAATCCAGATGAAACTCATCGACCAACCGACGAGCGCCACCCAATCCGAGGCCGAGGCCGAGGCCGGACGAGAATCCATCGGCAAGTGCTTCATCCATATCAGCCATTCCAGGCCCCTGATCCGCGAAGGTGGCACGGACACCCACCATCGATGTATCTCTCAACTTATCAATCTGCACGAATCCTCCCCCGCCATACTTCAACATGTTGCGCGATAGCTCGCTGGCAGCGGTCACCAAGCGAGTGCGCGACATGGCATCAAAGTGCAGGCTCGATGCACAAGACGACACGGCCCGTCGCACCCGCGAGAGGTCGTGGTCCGTCTGCACCGAAACCACTTCGATTGGGATTACCATAAGATTTCGAATCTACTTTCGTTTCTGTGTTGTCGTTCTATTCTTGTGTTGTTGTTCTGTCGAGTTGTTTGTTTTTAGTGATGGGCAGAATTTAACAACGCCATGCCCCGCTCCACATTGAGCGCAGTCTGGACTCCCTCGAGACTCAAACCCAGCTCCACCAGGGTCATGGCGACCGCCGGACGCATTCCAACCAGCACGGTGCGGGCACCCAAGAGTCTGGCCATCGCACCGATGCCTGCTAGCAGGCGCGCGATGAAGGTATCCAAGGTGTCGAGACTGGTGATGTCCAGCAATACACCGTTGGCTTGGGTACGCAACAGCTCACGGCCCAGGTCCTCGCGCAAGGCGAGTGCCAAACGATCGTGCATATCGACTTGAATCGTCGCCAATAGGCAAGATCCAATTTTTGCAATTGGAATTCGGTCCATGATCAGCCCTCAGAAATAACCTTCAGCCCGGACTGGCGAAAAGCGGACTTCAAGGCCGCGGCGAGCGTCGACTCGGTCTTGATGTCGCCGAGTTGAATCTTGAGGTGCACAATGGTCTGGGCAATCTGTGGGCGAATACCGCTCAGAATGCAGTCCGCCCCCATCAGCCTTGTTGCGGCGACCGTGCGCATCAAATGCTGGGCCATTCGGGTGTCGATGGCAGGCACACCGGTCATGTCTAAAATGGCAATCTCCGAACCAGTGTTGGCAATGGCCTCCAACAGGCTTTCGGTCACCATCTGGCTACGACGGGTGTCCAGAGTACCCACCAGGGGCAGCGCTAGGATACCGTCCCAAATCTTGACCACCGGGGTTGAAAGCTCTTCCATTTCCTCCTGTTGGCGATGAATGGTGGCTTCCCGGCGTTCCCGAAATAGATCGGTGGTGTAGAGAGCCAGGTAATCCAAGACCCGATTCACACACCAGATCTCCTGCTTGGAGCTTTCCTTTTCCGGATTCTGCAGACTCCGAGCAAAAAGAGGCTGTTTGAGAGACAACACGAATGAAGCCGTTTCCACCGACGAAAAGCCGGCGTGATCTCGCGCTCGCGAAAGCTCGTCGAGAAAGGCCAACACCGGTTGCCAAACCGGCCGCTCGAAATCGACAAAGTCCTCCGAGCCCAAAGCCGAAGAGAGTACCGCGAGGAACTCCTGCGACTCGACCTCCAAGGTCTTTTCGTCAATCAGATCCAGGCGCAAGGAATCTGCGCTCATTTGCTCACGCATCCATTCCTGCAAGATGTCTTGCCCGCTTGATCGGATCGTGGTCGTCAACGACGGGGGAATTCGTTTGGCTTCAGTTGGCATATTTCAGCTCCTATATTTCAAACCGTCGGGGCGTCGGGCCGAGACGGAAGTCTAACAGTCTGCTTCCGCCTGTTCCGACCGCCCAGATCAGCCGGAACGGTCGATCCGTCGCGGCTACCGAGCGGCAAGAGCAGGAAGAAATGTAGCCACACGCACTACCTTTTCACCGGCGGAGCATGTGACCGGCGAAAAGGGTAAGGATTTCGCTAGGGTCAGGAGATCGCTTTGGACGCCTCCCCGGAAGTGGTCGGCTGACCCGACGGGAATGGGCTCTGGGACGGCAGGGGCAGGACCTGCGCCAAAGACTCTCCGCCCTTGATCCCGAAGTCGAGTGTCCGAATCGGGAACGGAATCATAATGTCCTTGGCGTCGAATGCCTTCTTGATCGCGATAATCGCTTCACTGACCGCGGCCCGATACTCGGACTGACGCCGGTGATTGATCCAGAAGCGCACGATGAAGTCGATCGAGCTGGCGCCGAAGCTTTCATAAAAAAACTCGACGTCTTCTTCGGTTCTGCGTAGGTCGAGGGCGGAAACCGCCTCTTTGGCGATCTCGCGTACGGATTCGAGGTTTTCGCCGTAGGACACACCCACAGATAGGGTGACTCTCCGAACACCCGTTTTCGAGAAATTTGTCAGCTTATTTTCGAAGATTTCTTTATTCGGAATCAGCACGATCTGCCCATCCAGGGTACGAATGCGGGTCGTGCGCAGATCTATTGCGTCGACGGCCCCGAACGTATCCTGAGTTTCGATCAGATCTCCGATCACAAACGGGCGTTGGAATGATAAGTACACACCAGCGATTAAATTCGCCGCCAAGTCCTGGAAGGCAAAAGCCAGAGCAATACCCACCACACCGGCACCGGCCAGCAGCGAGGTTACTGTTTTATCGAGCTGCAGCACACCGAGCGCGACAAAGAGACCGATGAAAATCACCGTCAAGCTCGCCAGGGTGGACAACAACCTTGCGATCGATTTGCTGTTCGTCATCTTCAGCAAAAACCGCAGAACCAAACTCCGCAAAAGGCGACTGGCCAACCCAAAGATGACAATGACCACGATGGCCACCACCAGGTTGGGTAACAGAGCGATCGCCGTCTCCCACCATGAGTTCAACTTTCCCTGCACGATTCCGAAAGAGCTATAAACCCCCTCAATCGGTTCATCCAATGCTGCACTGCTCATCAAGATTCCTTTCCGGCACGGCGTGAGCCACACCCCCACATGTCACGGCCTACGATTGTCTCTGTTGCTGGGGCTTGAGCTTCGACCGAGTGACCGGTCGGCCCAGGCGCCCTTCCGTTCAGTTCATCTTCCTAAACAGCACAGCCCGTGCCAACTGGGCACTCAGTCAATAGATTTAATTCTAACATCTTTAATTTCAGCATTTACTAGGAATCCGAAGGAATCCGTCGCGACCCTCGGAATTGGGAATCTTGAAAAATTTGCAAATCTTGCACACCAAATCGAAGAACTTGCAATCTGGCGGGGTAACATCTTAATCCCGCGCCGCGGTTGACAGCCCGTCGGCCGACGGCCCCGAAAGCCCGAATCGAAGAGGCTGGACTTGACGCCTGATTCAAGAAGGCCTAAGCCAGAAATCATCTAAGAGAAGCTGAGAATTATAGTGGAACCGGATCGTCCCCCCCAGCCATCGCCCGAGACTACCGACACCAACGGAACCCGGGCCGAGCAGCCCGTTTCCAGGCTCTTCCATGACGCCCGTGGGTGCCTGAATGGTATCCAACTCAACCTGACCCTATTGAAGCGAAGCGTGGCGGGAGACCTCGACCACTTGGCCGATCTCAAGGAAAGAAATCAGGGTTGGGTGACGGCTGTTTGCGAGGAAGTGGATCGATTGACAGAGCTGATCGAACGCGCCGCCAAGGCCTCCGCCCCCGACTCGAGGACCCCAAAATCATGACCCAAGCTCTGGTACTCGAAGATGATCGCCACACTCTGAACGCCCTCGCCACCCTGGTGGAATTGGAAGGATTCGAGGTGCGTACGGCACAGACCCTAGCGGAAGCTCGCCGGGTACTCGACTCCTTTCAACCCAATGTCATTCTCAGCGACTTGATGCTGCCCGACGGTCGTGGAACCGAAATTCTGGAACTCGTCCAGGAGAAGGCCTCAATCGAATTCATTTTGATCACCGGCGAGGCGTCGGTGGACACGGCCGTCGAAGCCCTGCGCCTGGGCGCCTACGATTATTTGACCAAACCGGTCGATGAGGCCCGGCTCAAGACCTTGTTGGCGGGTGTCAATCGGACCCGTGAGCTCAAAGACGAGATTTCTAAACTTCGCGGCGAGCTGCTGTCCATGGGTCGTTTCGGAAAAATGGTCGGTACGTCCAAACCCATGCAGAGGATGTACAAGCTGTTGGAGAAAGTCGCTCCCACCGAAGCTACGGTGTTTTTGGTGGGGGAAAGCGGTACGGGCAAAGAGCTGGCCGCCCAAACCGTTCACCAATTGAGCAAACGGCGAAAACAGCCCTTCGTGGCGGTCAATTGCGGCGCCGTCTCTCCGACCCTCATCGAAAGCGAACTCTTCGGTCACGAACGGGGAGCTTTTACCGGCGCCGACTCCCAACGCACGGGTCTCTTTGAGCAAGCCAACGGCGGCACCTTATTCTTGGACGAGGTCACCGAAATGCCCTTGGAGCTGCAGGTCAAGCTCCTTCGAGTGCTTGAAACCGGCAAGCTGACCCGAGTCGGCGGCAACCGATTGATGGATGTCGACGTGCGCATCGTATCGGCGACCAATCGAGATCCATTTGAAGCGGTAGAGGAAGGAATTCTGCGGGAAGACTTGCTCTATCGACTGAGGGTCTTTCCCGTAGATCTTCCTCCACTGAGGGAGCGACAGGGGGATATCGAGCTGTTGGCCAAGCATTTCTTGGCGCAACAATCGAAAGATGCAGGGGTCACAAAGACCTTTCATCCCGATACCCTGGTAGCGATTCGCAGCTTTCCTTGGCCGGGCAACGTACGTGAGCTGCGCAATGCGGTGCAAAGAGCATTCATCATCGCCGACGAGGTCTTGGACCTCGATGCCTTGCCGCTCGAAATCACCGGCGGAACCAGCCAAAGGCAGGGCTCCCTTGAGCTGCACCCTGGCATGTCGATCGCAGAAGCTGAAAAAATGCTGATCAAAATCACCCTCGAGGCCAACGACGGCGACAAGCCTGCGGCTGCTGAACAGCTGGGGATCAGCTTAAAAACTCTCTATAACCGGCTCCGCGCCTACCAAGACCGAGAAGACTCCGACTTCTGAGTTCTTCCGGTTTCGCCAGACCCCACCGCAGGTCCGACTCCGCGGTGAGGCCTTGTCCGCCTGGCATCTACTTCACTTGTATCTATTGCAAGAGTCTTTGTAAATCCTTCCGTTTCCTGCGATCGGATTTCAATTCCCATGGTTCTATCCCTCCAATGAGCTTTTGGAGAATTGGCGCCGGCAATTCAATAAGCCATTTATAATCAATTAGATGCATTCTATGCTGTCCCATCTTTCTATCTGATATCACTTCCTGGCATTGGCCTTGCATATTAATGATGACGTCGGCCAAATCAGCCGGCTCAACATTGAGCAACAACTTTGAGGAAGGATATCTTTATGAATGCCCAATCGTTAGAAACCAAGCTTTCCCTTGAGCCCAAAACGATCGACGCGTTGCAGCAGTTGGTGGAGGCCAACTCTGATAGCGCGGAAACGCTTCGCGAAGCCGCCGAAAAGGTGGACCACGTCGCGGTGGAGAACGTTTTCCGGGGTGTTGCAGCCACTCGCACCGCCCATGCTCGGGAGCTGAAGAGCTATATCCGGGTCAACGATGAGCAACCCACCGAGGTCAGCAACCTCATGGGACAAGCCCATCGCCATTGGATTGCCTTCCGGGCTGCGATCAACTCAGGCGACCCCAAAGTCGTTCTCATTGAGGCGGAACGCGCTGAAGACAAGATCAAAGATACCTACGAGCAGTTGCTGATCGAAACCGCCGGCTCTGCCATGAACGATGTCTTGATGAGCCAATTCCGACAAGTCAAAAAACATCACGATCTGATTCAAGAGCTGCGCAAAGCTGCGTAAGCCCTCGGACCGGACTTTCCGTTCCTCGTCGTAAGAAACTTCTACCCGCGATGGGATCTATCCGCTTTCCCATCCACCCATTGAAACAACCATGAAGGTTTTATGAGAAATCAAACACAAAAAAACAGTCTGTCCGTGCTGACCGGTGTGCTGACTGCCGCCCTGATGTTCGCCGCCCTGCCCGTCCTGGCCACTGACACCACCTCAAAAATTGAATCTGAAATTGCCGACGCCGCACTAGAGCTGAGAGTGAAAACGGCCCTACTCGAACACATCGGTTGGGACATGCTCACCGTGGATGTCGAAGCTGAGCAAGGACACGTGGTTCTGATGGGCACCGCCGACAACCGTGCCAATCAGGAGCTGGCCAAAGAAGTCAGCCTTTCTGTCGACGGAGTCACCAAGGTCAAAAATAAGCTTGCGGTCGAAAAAAAGAGCACCGAGACTCCCGTGGGTGAGGCCGTAAGCGATGCCGAACTCGAGGTGAAGGACGCAGTGCTAGAAAGCCGTGTTAAAACCGAGCTGATCACCGAGCTTGGAATGGACGCCTTTGATATCGAAGTCGAAGCTACCGGTGGCCGCGTAAGTTTGCGCGGTGAACTCGACGACGACAGTCACCGCCAGATTGCGCTGAAGGCTGTCAAATCCTGCAAGGGTGTGGACGAGGTTGTCGACCTGCTGAGCATCGCCGACTAAAGGGAACGGGCCGCTGCGCTCGACCCACCTTCGAAAAAACCGGGCCTTAAGCCCGGTTTTTTCTTGGGTACAAGCGCCGAGCGCCGGTCGTTAGTTAGGGCCCATCCAGTTTTGGCCTTTTCGAAGGTCTAGAAGGCGCGGCGCGCGGAGCACGGAAAGCGAGCGTGTCTGAGCGATACAGCACATAGATCGGCTTAAGATCTTACACATCAGTAATTTGCGACGGCAGCGCAACGGTGGCGCGAGTTCGGAGCACGTGGGGGCCGCCCAGGCCGCAGGGCGCCGCGCCGACCCACCGAGAATCCATTCCTGGATGGGCCCTAGTTAACTTGGATCGATTGCAGAAAATGCACCAGCCGATCTATTTTCTCCACCACGGCTTGCTCGTTTTCCGACACAGTTTGGAAGGCGTCGCCCCAGGCCGGCATCTCACCACTACCGTGGCCTTTCACTTTCTCTCGACCGTCGATCACCTTGCGGGTTCGCTCGGCGGGAAATTCGCCCTTATTGTCTCTCGCCAGCACGGTCAGATCACTGGGTTTGACCGTCAGCATTTCAGCCAGGCTGCCGTCCCCTTGCCCGGTCGCACCGTGACAAGATGCGCAATACGATCGGTAGATATGCTTGCCTAAGACCGCTTTGCCCGGATCTTGAGCCCACAATGCATGGGGAGCAACCCACAACAAACACACAATTAACCATCGAAAAGAAAAAGACTGTTTCGACTCAGACATGGGGCTCTCCTATGGACGGGTGAAAGAGCGACAGACTACGGTGTCGATCCATTGTGGAACACGCCGCCACTCAAAACACCCCGCCAACAGGTAGATCAATCCCATCCTTGCGGGTGGGCGAACAACTCAGAGCTGCTGAAAAAGTGTCCCTAGGACCGTCCCCAAAGCAACCGCACCACGGGGTTGGGCAGGCTTGCAACTAATTAACTTCCAATTTCCCCCGGCGCCGGAGGATCTCGGCCAATTGGTTCTGGGTTGCGAGAGTGTCCGGATGATTTTCCCGAGCACCTGAGCCCCTCGTCGAGCCATTTGGCGACCCCAAAATCCAGCAGACGAACCCCGCCCTCGTCGTCGGCCAGGATATTCGAAGGTTTTAGATCCCGGTGCACGATCAACTGACGATGGGCGTAGGCCACGTCACAAACCTGCAGGAAAAGATCCAATCGGCCATCCAAATCCAGACTTCGCGAGTCGCAGAAGCACCGCAGCCTATGAGAATGTGCCAAAACACCGCAGCCTTCGATATCCTCAAGTCACGAAATTTCACCAAGGCGAGCCCTAAGGAACCTCTCCGCTCAGCGGACACCCGAAAGCCGCCAACGCATTGTAAGGAGCTACTCTTCATGGCCAACAAGTTCATCACGGCTCTTGCTCTCCTCCTCCTAACCACTGCAGCCAACGCCCAGACGGTGGTTGAAATTCTTCCTCCGTCCAAGGCGGCTGCGGTCAAAATCGATCGACCGGCTCTCGATCCGAGCACCCCGAGTGCATCTGGCTTCGCCCACACAGCCGAGCGGCCGAGCAGCCTTTATATCCTGCCCCACTTCCGGATCGACACCGAGGATCCCGGTGGAGACTCCACTTTGATCGGTATTCGCAACGAGCACAACGCCACCCAAATCGTGACGGTCCAATATCACCCTTCCAACAGCTCTACACCTCTGGTGGAACAGCAGCGCAGCATGGATTCCAAGGAAGTTTGGACCGTGAACTTACGAGATGTTCTCGGGGGTCAAGTTGCCGACTCCGATGGTTTCATCCGAGGCTGGGCTCGGATTTCCGCCGATGCACCGATTACCGCCGATTATTTTCAAGCGACACCTTCTGAGGCCTTCGCCTTCGGTGAGATTCCGATTGATATCGACGCTGGTGAGTTTTGCGAAGCTTATAAGGTGCGTTTCTTACTCGGCGGCGGTTTTTCGGGCGGCACTGTGATCACCTTCATGCTCGACCTGCCTCTCGGCGGCAACACCATGCTCGATCCGCCGTCGGTGACCGGAACGGCCTATGACGAGGCGGGCAACATGGTCAACAACTTCAATATTTGGACCGACGACTTTTCCTTCCAGCTCAACGCTTCCACGCTGGTCAACGAAGGCACCAACTTCGGATCCCTGGATTTCCGGTTCGAAAACGTCGACGACGGTTTCGGTGGCGGCGCAGCCTCCGTAACCCACGATGCATCGGGCCTTTTTTCGGTGGGTCTGAAGGGCTTCTGCCTCGATGCCCCATAGGCCTGAAGACGGCCTCCCCTCGCCTCTCGACGAGCTGTGCGCCCGTCTCGAGCAGACCCAAGACTCGGCCCGGCCCGAGGCGGTGGCGCGGCGCGCCTCGAAGGGCTCGCGCACGGCGCGCGAGAATCTCGACGATCTATGTGACGACGGCTCGTTCGTGGAATATGGGCAGCTGGCGGTGGCGGCCCAACGCAGCCGACGGGACCTGGAGGAGCTGCGCCGGGAAACTCCCGCCGACGGCGTGATCACGGGTATCGGCACGGTTAATGGACGACTCTTCGGCGACGAGGCCGGATGGACGGCGGTGATCGCCAACGACTACACCGTCTTGGCCGGCACCCAGGGCTATTTTCACCACCTCAAGCTGGATCGGATCTTCGCGGTCGCCGAGCAGCTGAAGCTGCCGGTGGTGATGTATGCCGAAGGCGGAGGTGGACGCCCTGGAGATGTAGACGTGCTCACCATGAGTTCCGGGTTGACCGTGCCGAGCTTCGCCGCTTGGGCCGCCCTCAGCGGCAAAGTTCCCCGCATCGCCATCGGCCACGGTTATTGCTTTGCCGGCAACGCAGCGCTCTTCGGCAGCGCCGACATCACCATCGCCACCCGCAGCTCGTGGATCGGCATGGCCGGCCCGGCGATGATCGAAGGCGGCGGCCTGGGGGCTTTCGGCCCCAAAGAAATCGGCCCGATCGAGGTGCAGTCGAGCAATGGCGTGGTGGACGTGGTTGCCGAGGATGAAGCGGATGCCACCGCCATCGCTAGGAAAGTCCTCGGCTATTTTCAAGGCAATGTCGAAGCGTGGACCGCCCAGGACCAAAAAGCCCTCCGAGATGCCCTACCGGAGGATCGCAGGTTCAGCTACAAAGCCCGACCGCTGATCGAAACCCTGGCGGACGAAGGCTCTTTTATCGAGCTACGGCGGGACTACGGCAGCAGCTTGATCACCGCCTTCGTTCGCATCGAGGGTCGGCCCTTGGGCTTGTTGGCCAACGATACCCGGGTGCTTGGGGGTGCCATCGACGCCGAAGCGGCGGAAAAGGCGGGCCGATTCCTGCAATTATTGGATGCCTTTGGGATTCCAGTGCTTTCCCTATGCGACACCCCCGGGTTCATGGTCGGCCCGGACAGCGAAAAGCAGGCCGCAGTGCGGCGCATGAGCCGGCTCTTCGTGGTCGGCGCCCGGGTTCGGGTGCCGTGGATCTGCGTTTTCTTGCGCAAGGGCTACGGCCTGGGGGCCATGGCCATGGCCGGCGGCAGCCTGAACCGCCCCGACTACACCGTCGCTTGGCCCCAGGGCGAATTTGGCGCCATGGGGCTGGAAGGGGCGGTGCGCTTGGGTTTCAAACGCGAACTCGAGGCAGCGCCCGACCCACAAGCGCGGGAAACCCTCTTCAACGAGCTGCTGCAACGGCTCTATCGGCAGGGTCGAGCCACGGAAGCCGCTTCGTTCCTGGAGATCGACGGGGTGATCGATCCCGCTGAAACCCGACGGGTGATCGTTTCCGCATTGACCTCCGCCCACAAGAAAACACCGGGGGCGGAGAGTCGCGGTTTCGTCGACACCTGGTGACCTAAACCGCACAGCTCAGATCGGCCGGACGGCCCTCGGACCGACACCAATCAGAAGCGATAACCCACCGACAGCTCGGCAATGTCGGCGCTGTAGTCGTCGAAGCTCTGCGCCGCCTCGTCGTAGTCGAGGCTTCGGTAGGTGAGGCCCAGGAGGTAGTTTGAACGCAGCCGAATTTCAGCGAATGCGCGATATTCCTCCCGTTCGAGGGCAAAGCTACCGTCGTTGTCGTAGAGGCGGACCGCACCGCCCAGGCTGAGCTTTTCGGTCGCACGCCAACGGATGCGGGCATCGATGAAATCGGTGTCCGCCCGGTAGAGGTCATCGAAAAGCAAGACCTCGTTGATCAGGGAATCGATCTCACGCTCGATGTCGATTTGGGTATAACCCACCGAGAATTCGACACCATCCACGTTGCAGCCCGCACGCAGGGCGATTTTCTCGGTCTCCGCCGCCCATCCGGACCCGTCGTTTTCGAAATCGGTGAGCTGGTAGACCGCCGACATTGAGAAACCGTTGGACCAGCGATGCCGGGCCCGCAGACGAAGGCGTGAACGGTCGGTGGGCGTGGCCAGGGTGACCGGATCATCGATCGAGTTGACGTCGAGCTTGGCGCTGATTTCGAACTCCTTGCGGGGTCTCCACAAGGCATTCAAATAATAGCCGTCGCTATCGGTCTCGGCATCGTCGAGAATTGCCCCCTCGCCGTTTTCGAGTTCACTGAAGCTCACCTCGCGACTCTCGGTCATCAAACCGGCGCCCAGGGTCCAGCCATGATCGAGGGAGACCACCAAACCCGCCTCATAACCGGTGGTGTCGATCTGCCATCGGCCGGTGTTGAGATCGTCGCCCAGATTCGAGCTTGCCTCTTGATCGAGGCTGTAGCGTCGCACGGAGCCCACCAGCCCAACTCGTTCGGTGACCGAGCAAACCATTTCCAAGTCAAAGAACGACAGTTCTCGATCAATCTCCCCCTCGCCCCCCGCGAAGCCGGAGAACGGATTTCCGCGGAAATCCAGTCCCTGCACGTCCTCCTCCGCCTCGAGCTGGAAGCTCAGATCGTGCTGCTCGGCGGCTAGGCGGACGTCCAAACGATCTGTGGGCCGTGCCACCACCTTGACGGCGTGCTCCCGGCTCTCGTAATCGTAGGGTTGGTCGAAGAAATAAAAGTCGAGGGTCGCCGGGCCGGGAGTTTCACCTTCGGAGAACCCGGGCAAAAACACCTCGACCACATTCGAATACTCGCGCAGCCTCTCTTCCAGAATCAAGGTGGCCTTATCCCACGTGTAGGAAAAGCCTAAAGTTGAGGTCTGTAAACGCTCATCAATCGGTTTGTCGACCTCGAACTCGTCTCGGCTGATGTCGAGGGTCGTCGTGCTCTCTCCCTGTTTCGTGTGCTGGTCGAAGTCGAAGCTCAGGGTCGCCTTCTTGGAGAGAAATAGGTCCAGCTGGGCTCGGGTGCGCAACCGCTCAAAATCGAAATGGTGGAAGTCACCGCCCGTGGACGCTCGAACGCTGGCCAGCTCCGGCGGTACGATGATGTCCTCGTAAAAATACTCGGATCGCCGACGATCCAATTTGAAGGTATAAGCACCGTATTTTCGGACCCCCAGGTGCAGGGTTTCGAACGCCCGGGATCCCAGATCGTTGATGTCGAGTTCGATCCGGTCGAAAAGCCGACGTTGTCCCTCTGCTCCCCCTTCGGGCACCAGATCGAAGTCCAGCTGATAGAGAATCGGGCCGTCTTCTTGGTTTAGATCCTCTCGGAATTTGCGCTGCGCGCCGTCCACGTCGACCCACCGATAACCGATCAAGATCTCGCCCTCGAAGCTACCGGGGCTGGAGTCGTCCGCGAGCATCTGCCCGGGAGCCAACAACGCCAACGCCAGCATCAAAGCCAACGAGGGTCTCGTGAAGAAGGGTCCGACGGAAGAAGGTCCCACGGCGAAAGGTTTCATAAACGAAAATCTCATAATTCACCTCGCCCCTTATTTGAAGAAGACCGGGCTGAAATTCGAGCCGTGGATGGTGGAATGGCAGTTGGTGCATTGGGTATCGAGACCGAATCGGCCACCACTGATGTGGAATCCCGGCACCTCGACGTGGCATGAGTAACAGAGTTCGGCAACCCGCTGGTGGGTCAGCATGTGTCGGTTGGGTGAGCCGTGGGGCGTGTGGCAGGCCGAGCAGCCCTCGACCCGTACCGACCCGTGCTCGAAAACGAACGGGCCGCCTTTGTCGGCATGGCATTCAACACAGGACTCTTGTTTGAAACCCGCCAGGTGGGTGCGGGTGGATGGCCCGTGGGGGTCGTGGCAGTCGGCGCAGGTGACGATGCCTTCCTGCAACCGATGGCGCTCGTTGAATTGAAATTCTCCCGCCACGTCGGTATGGCAGGTGGCACAGGCCGCAGAAGACCCGGAAATGCGCCGGCCGGCAAAGAAGCTGTCGGTCCCGGCTGCCGGACCTACCGAGTCCAATGCCGTCCAACCGGTTTCCCCGTGCACGCTGTGACAATCGATACAGGCCATCCCCGCCCGGGCGTGGGCATTGGTGGGAAAGCGCGCGTGGTCCCCGCCGTGGCACGTCGAGCACATCTCCACGGATTCTCGAGCCGTCCAGTTGGAGATCGAAAACGGGGCCTCTGGGTCTTCAATATGGGCACTCGCCGGTCCATGGCAGGTTTCGCAGCCCAGATCGCTACGGGCGGCAAAACCTTCAGATCCATGGGAGGTCAACGCCAAGGCCGGCCCGACCAAATCATGGCAAGCTCCGCAGCTCTCACTGCCGACACGTTCAAGGCCGACACGTTCAAGGCCGGCACGCTCCAGCCCCGAATCATAGGTGGGGCTCGAATCTTTGTCGGCCTCTTGATCGGAGTCTTCTCCGAAATAGGCAACTGGCCCCCACACCAACAAGACTAAAGCTGCAATCGCCGGCAAGACTCGTCCGGAATTTCCCATAGAAACCTCCTGATACAGGCTGTGTGTCGGAATCCTAAGAGATTTCTACAACGGCAGAAACACGCAGTTGGGTAGCAAGAAACCCGGGCCAAAGGGTAGGATTTTCCCGCCCCGAATAAGGGCGCGCTTCCCGGGTTCGAGCTGTATATTTCTCGGTGTCCGTCCAAAAATGCTCCGTCCAAAAACACTCATTGCGGCTATGGAAAAACCGGGAGATTTCAGTTCATGAAAAGAATTAGGCGACGCGGTCGAGTCCTCGGGTCGAGTCTTACTTTGGGTCTGCTGCTTACCCTGACGGGCACCGCCGTCAACGCCGACGAAGCAGAGGGAAAAAAAGAGTTTATCGCCCAAAAATGCAATGTCTGCCACAGCATATCCAGCGAAGAAATCACCCACACCTCGAAAATAGAAAAACTTGTCGGGCCGGATCTGGCCGGAATCGCTGAGCGCCGGGAGGCTCCTTGGTTGCGGACTTACATCCAACGCGAGCAACTCGGTGACAACGGCAAGAAACACGCGAAACCTTTTAAGGGCTCCGACGAGGAACTCCAAGCGATCGTCACTTGGCTGGGCACCTTAAAGACACCTCCCGCGAGCCCTTAGGCCATGTTCACCGAGCTGCCGACCCAGCTGTTGGGGGTGTTGATTGCGATCACGGCCTTACTCCTGGCGACGGTGGTAGCACGCCCGAGTGTGACCCACTCGCGGGCGGGAAAAATCTTGAGCTTCCTCGCCTTCTTCCTGCTGCCGAGCGCCTGCCTTTGGGCAGGTTTTGCCCTGCACCTCGAAAGCTCCAAAAGCACCGACTTCTGTCTTTCCTGCCACGTGATGGAGCCCTACGGCGAGAGCCTCTGGCTGGAGGAGCCCACGGCCCTTCCCGCAGCCCATTTTCAAAACCGCCTCATCGACCGTGAACGAGCCTGCTTCACCTGCCATACCCAATACACGATGTTCGGCGATGCCAAGGCGAAATTGGCGGGTTTGAAGCATCTCTATATCTATTACTCGGGGCAGACTCCCGAGACTATCGAACTCTACCAGCCCTACCAAAATCGGGAGTGCCTGCATTGCCACCAAGGGGCGAGATCCTACGAAAGCAACCACGAAGACTATGCCGTTGAGTTGCGAGCCAACGAGATCTCGTGCCTCGACTGCCACGACATCGCTCACGGCATCGAAGAGCTGGCGTCCGCCCCCCGTTGGCAAGCGCCGCCAACCCCTTCGGACGCAACTACGCCCGTCGACGACACGGAGGTGGAACCATGAACGCCGCTCATGATCCGAGGCAAGGAGAACGCCGAGCCGGCCTATTGCTGCTCACCGGCCTTGCCGTGGAAGCGTTGTCTCTGGTGGGGCTCAATACCCCGGCGGGTTTCCTGACCTTCGCGATCTTGGGGGGATCGCTAATCGGCGCCGGAATCCTAGTCTTCTTATGGACGGTCTATCGACGACCGTCCTCAGATCTCGAGCACCCGGGCCTTGCGGACGGGTCAGAAGGACCCATCCAGGAATAGAGGTTCTGGGAGGCTGGGCGGAACGAGGACGGAAGCGGGCGCGAGCTAGAAACCTTTGGAAAACAAGACAAAACCAATTATGGCAATGCCTCCCGCTCTTCCTTTAAAGAAGCGGCTCGGCTTCGCCTCGCCTGGGCGGGGGCAAGCCCGGGGCAAGCCCCGCCCCTACATCCGGAGGTTTGCGGGCGTAGCCCGCTAAGTTCTCAAGAATCGGAAGCCTGAGCCACCGCCGCCGGCGGCGGGGCATCGTGGACGGCTGCGGGAACCGGCTTATAGAGCGCTACCAAACAACCTCCCGTTGCCGCCAGGACGATTCCGATCACAAACGGAATCGGGATCCCTGACAAGCCACCCTTCGGCGGATGCATGGCCATGGAAACGAAGGCATTGACGATCGGGGCGCCGGCGAAAACGATCGACATCACCGCTGCAGGTGAGCCTTTGGCGCCGAAGGCCAGCAGGATACAGAAGGCTCCTAGGGCACCGGCAAATCCCGCCACCAACGACCAACTCCAGCCCTTGGCCGGAAAATCGAAGCTCGCACCTTCCATTTTGAGGATGATCACCGGCACGATCACCGCGATGATCAAATAGGCGATGCCGACGAATAAAAACGCCTTCCAGCGGCCGGTCTGCGGATCGCTCATGCCCATGGAGCCTGAGTGCAGGGCCACGCCGTAGAAGCCGAAGAAGAAAGCGGTCATCAAAGAGTACACAAGCCAATTCATAATGTGTCGATCCGTAGTCGTAGGTGGTTAGGAAAAAGTCTGTAGATATCGGAGATGGGAGCCGTCCCAGAAAGATTGCTCCCGATCCAAGATCGGTATGAGTTCAAAACAGCCGATCGCTATCGCCGTAATCCCGAGGCCTTGCGGACCCGTTCGAGCAAATCGTCCAAGGTTGAAGGACGCGAAAAATAACTGCTGGCGATGCCCTCTAAATCCTGGCGAGTCGTGGGGTCGCTGCCCTCCAAGCCGGAAAGCAAAATCATGGCGGCGTAGGGATCCAAATCGCGGATCACCCTCAAACCGTCAACACCGATGCGCGCACCGTATTCCATGTCGACAATCACGGCCTGCCAAGGCTGCTGGCGAAAAAGCAGAACCGCGTCATCGACACAGTGGGCGAAGCGTACATCCAATTCGGAGGCGGAAAGACAATCCCCGAGGGCTCTTTCGGACGTCGACGCGTCTCCGATCACCAAAACCGAGACTTTTGAGGTCGTTTTTTCGATCAGGTGAATGACCCGTTCGAGATCCAAGGGTTTAGCGAAGACCTGCACCGCCCCCTCGTTTCGGGCTTCATCGACCAGCTCCGCCGAGGCAAACGCGGTCATGAAAATGACGTTGCATTGAGGAGCCGTGCGTTTCAGCTCGCGGAACGTCTCAACACCGTCCAGACCGGGCATGCGAACGTCCATCAGAATGCAGTCGGGCATGCAGTTAAGGGTTTTTTCAATCGCTTCCGTGCCGGAATGGGCCACATCGACGGCAAAACCCGTCGCTTCCAAGATGTCTTTGAGGGTTGCGACCATGCTCGGGTCGTCATCGACCACCAATACTCGGACGTCGTCCAACTTGGATCGGCTCATCGCCATCACACCGCGGTCCTCGCTAAATTACGACCCTCGCTACATTGCAGCCTTCGCCAGATTGCGGCCCTCGCACTCCAAGACGGCGATCAGAATAGCGAGCGGGTGATATTTCGTCAACGATCGTAGCTTCTGTCCCAAGACCCGCGAGCAGGACGAAAAGCTTAGAAAATGGAGATACCCGTTTTGGTGGTGAGCAGCTCGAGCGCCTTGGTGCCGGCCAGCGAGTTGCCACCGGGCCCCAAACCCGGCGACCATACTGCGGCCGAAAATTGCCCGGGCATGATCGCCACAATGCCACCGCCTACTCCACTCTTACCCGGCAATCCCACCCGGTAGGCAAATTCGCCGGCGCAGTCATAGGTACCGCAAGTGAGCATCAAGGAGCCCACGTATTTGGCTTGGTTGGGGCTGATCAACGGTCCCTCAGTCCCCGGCACCCGTCCGCCGCACACCAGATACAAAAAAGCCTCAGCCAGCTCGGTGCAGCTCATGGCGATCGCACAATGATGAAAGTAGGCGTCGAGCACTTGGTCGGTCGCATTGTGCAGGTTGTTGAAGCTTTTGAGGAAGTGGGCCAAGGCGCGGTTTCGGTGGCCGGTTGCGGCTTCGGAACTCGCCACTTGCAAGTCGTAGGTCACCGGTGCGCCCTCGAATAGGGCATCGACAAATTTGAGCACCGATGCCTTGGCTTCCGACAAATGGCTCAGAACCACGTCCGTGACCACCAAAGCACCGGCATTGATGAACGGATTGCGCGGAATGCCGTTCTCGTGCTCCAGCTGGACCAGCGAATTAAACGCCGTTCCCGAGGGCTCCCTGCCCACCCGCCGCCACAGCGCGTCTCCCTCCAACTGCATCGCCAGGGTCAAGGTAAAGGCTTTCGAAATACTCTGGATCGAAAACCGCTGATCCGCATCACCGACCCGAAATACCCGACCGTCCACGGTGTGCACCGCCATGCCGAATCGCTCTCGTGGCACATGAGCTAACTGGGGAATGTAGTCGGCTACCTGACCTTGGTCGAGAAGGGGCCGAACCTCGTCTTGGATCTCTTCGAGAATGCGCTGCATCTGGGCTTTCGCCTCCAAGTTCCTGCTTCGTTCGAAAAACCCTGAATTTTCTTCGAGGGCTGTGAAGGGATACGCCGACAAAGCGCGCGTGGGTCAACGAACGGAGATGGCCGAAGTCGGCCAAACCAAAAACCCAACCCGACGCCCGGTGACCAAGCCGGCGTCGATGATCTCAGGAGCCTATGATGTGGAACCTACTTTCGAAACCCTGTTTTACCTGCTTCAGCCGTTGCCTCTGCTTGATCTTCGGCTTGCTCATGTTTTCGCCCAACCCTAGCTGGGCTTTGCCCGGCGGAGTCTCCGGCCATGTGGATGTAGCCCACCAAAGCGCCATCGCCGGATGGGCCAAAGACGCGGATCTCGGCTCGCAGCCCAGTCTCGTTCACATTTACATCAACGGCAAGCTCGCCCACCATATGCATGCCGAGACCTATCGATCCGACGTTGGAGCACACGCTTTCCATTGGACCCCACCCTACATGGGCCCGGGCAACCACCAAGTCCAGGTATTCGTCATCGACATCAACGGCTCCGGTCAGCCCAGCCATTCGAACCCGCTCTTGCCCGGAGCTTCCACCTGGAACCTCTCAAATGCCTGTGCCTACGCTTCGGGTACGCCCATGGCCGATCCGAGCGCGGGCTGGTGCACCAACCTCGAATACTACAGTCAGAGAACCGCGGTCACCGACTATCTGTACGGCGACAACTTGCGGCTCGGCATCAATCGCTCTTTGGGCGGAGCGATCTTCGAGTTCTACGGCCAGGACCACAGCCGCAATCTGATCTACGAGCACGGCGGAGCCGCCCTTCAGCTCTCCTTATGGGGTCGGACTCCGGGTCAAACCAATGTTCCGAGCGCTGACCGCTGCGTTTCGGGATGGGGCCCAAACCCGACCTTCAATCCGCTCCAAGCCCAAGCCCCCCACTGTGGATGGACGGGCACCGGCAATGATGTCGATTGGGGCGCGACCTCGCCGAGAACCTCCCACGTTCAGCTCGACGATCCTTGGCAATTCACCCGCGGCAACCAACGCATCCGTGGGCTGAGATTCGAGCAGCACACAGCCCTCAATCCGGCGATAAAACCCGTTTACGCCCAGCTGACCCACCACGTGGTCTATGACCCACCCGAACCCCATGAGCTGGGCCCCAACGAGATCGCGCCGAAAGATTTTCAAACCCACGACCAGGAAATTCCGGCCATTTTTCCCGGATTCCAAATGAATCACACCTATTTCCTATACTCAGGTACGCAACCCTATACAGGCGGAAGCGTCACAGCGATCCATGTCCCTACCAGCCAAGATCCCAATGGAACCGGCCTCTTTTTTCAACGATCCCAAGTGCGTCGCTCAAACTCCAACTATCCCGTGGGTTCGGGCTACGACAACCCAACCGCCTGCATGACCGAACATTGGATCTCCGTCTGTGATGCCGCCGGCGCGGCTTGGGACAGCGCCTCAGGTACTCCGAATCCCGGCCGCTGTCTCACCGTGGCGACCTTCGATTCGAGGATCGGCGGCTTCAAGGCCTACACTGCCGACAACGACGGCTGGGGACATTTGACCCCGACCGGTCGCTTTGCCCTGACACCGGATTTCGACGAGCAATGGGTCACCTACCTGTTCCCCGCCAGATACGACGAGAAATTGACCGGTGACGCCGGAGCTGGAGAGCAACAAAGAACCGTCCGGAATTGGGTGAAATCCCTGCGGGGCAACACCTCCGCCCCGGGCCAATGCAAGATCTGAACGTCAAACCTTGAGCGCCTGGTAGAGACGGGCCCGGGCGAGCCGCCATTGGCGCTCGACGGTCGATAGGGAGACCCCCAACACCTCGGCGATTTCGGCATGGCTCAGGCCGCCGAAGAATCGCAGCTCCACCAACCGGCTCTTTTCCGGATCGGTTTCCGCCAGACGTTTCAAGGCGTCGTCCAGCTCCAACACGTCGACGGTTTTTTCATCCTCCGGGACCAAGGCGTCGTCGAGCGTTACGGCGCGCGCGCCGCCGCCCCGCTTTTGGAATCGGTGGCGTCGTGCGTGGTCCACCAACAGGCGACGCATGATCTGAGCGGCAATGCCGTAAAAGTGGGATCGATTCTGCCACTGGACCTCACGCTGGCCGACCAAACGAAAATACGCTTCATTGACCAGCGCCCCGGACTCCAACGTGTGCCCGGGGCGCTCCTTGCGCAAATATCCGCGGGCCAGCTTGCGCAACTCGTCATAGACCAATGGCAGCAGGTCGTCCATGGCCTCGACATCGCCGTCGCCCCAACGTTCGAGCAGGCGCGTCACTTGATCTCGGCCTGCCGGGTCGTCCTTTTCAAAGGTCACGAATCTCTCCTTGCAGTCTCAATTCCGGATTTTGGCGAGGCCGCCCTACGCGCTTCGCCCGCCAGACGCAGAAATCCGTAGGATTCGGCCTTTTGCGCCAGATCTCGCAGCCTCTCTCGCACGTCACTGCCGGCACCTTGCTCGATGCGGAGTAGCTCCAAGCGCCCCTCGAATCCGAAACTACCCAGGCCCGCAGCCTGGGCTCGGATCAAAGTCGGCTCAAGGCCACGGCGGGCGCCGGAGTAATCTCCTTCCAAGCGCTGGAGGCGGCTGCGGCTCAACGCAACCCGAAAGGCCAGCTCCGCATCCTCGGTGGTCGACGCGATCTTCGTCGCCTGTTCCAACGCGAAACGCGCCGAGGCCCAATCCCGTTCCACCAAGGCGGCTTCGACCGTGAGAATCCGAGCCGCCAGCTCTTGATCCAAATATTCCGAAACGGCGGCATCGAGCGCGATCTGGCGAGCAGCCGCTAGGGCCGACGCCGACGAGCCGTTCAGCAGGTCCAGGTTTGCCAGGGCGTTGCGCAAGGCCAAAACACCGGCTTCGTCTCGGCTTTCTTGCTCGAGTTCCAAGGCCGTCCGCAAATGCTCGGCCGCCGATTCCAGCTCACCCCGGGCCACGGCTACCTCGCCCCGACCATGGGCTAGGGTGGCTCGCACGCTGGGCTCGTCAACGTCCAGCAACCCTTTCCAAGCCTCTTCAAAATCCCGACCCGCGGCGTTGGGCTGCCCCCGGCGCAGCCGCAAGAACCCTAAATTGCCGAGGCAGCGGGCGATGCTGGTCGGGTCGCCGGACCGCTTGGCCAGTTCCAAGGATTCGACATAGGCTCCCTCGGCGCCGTCCAAATCTCCCAGCCGCCGCAACACCAGGCCAAGGTTGTTCAGGCTTTGGGCCATCCTTCTGCGGTCGCCGGTTCGCCGCGTGATCTCAAGGGCCTGCCGATAGAAGTCGCGCGCACCGCTCAAATCGTTCTGACGCCAAGCCAACAAACCCAAATTGTACAGCCCACGCGCTTCACCGTCCGCATGGGAGATTTCACGGGCAATGATGAGCGAACGGTCATAGAGCCGGCGGGCTCCGTCGAGGTCCCCGCCCAGCAAGCGGACATTTGCAAGATTGTTGCTGAGGGTCATCACGCCCGCCCTGGAGCTGAGCCGACGATGGATTTCGAGCGCTTCGAGGTAAAGCGCTTCGGCATCGTCGAGCCGACGTTCGAAGTAGGCCACGTTGGCGCGCAAATTGAGCGTGTCGGCCATGCCGCGTTGGTCTCCGAGCTGCTCGTAAATCTCCGAGGCGACCCGGGCCCGATCGACCACACCGCCGTATTCGCGCAAACGCAGGAGCGCGTTGCCTTCGAGGTAGGAAGAGCGAGCGGACAGCCATCGCGCCCCGAGTTCCAGACTGCGCTCCCGGGCTCGGCCTGCTGCTCTCAAGGCCCGTGGGTATTCGCCCAACGCCAAAGCCGCCGTCGCCTCTTCGAGTTCGATACGGGGATCGTCGCCCGACGGCGCCGACAATTCCTTGAGGCTCACTAAGGTCTCCAGAGCCTCCTGTGCTCGACCACCGGCGGTTTGTGCCGAAGCCAGGCGCAGGCCGTCTTCGAGGTGATCGGGGAAAAAACCGAACAAAACCCTGTAGGTCTCAATCGCCCGAGGCCAGTCCTTGCGGGCTTCGAAAGCACGCCCTTCGATGCGCAACCGCTGATCCCGCGACAGTCCTTCCGCCAACTCCAGGGCGGTCTCGGCGGCCTGCGCAGCCCGTGTTTCAAAACCGAGCGTGGTCCACGCTTCCGCAAGGGCCGTTTGGATCAGAGCCGAACTCGGATCGAGACGCGCCGCCTCCACCAACGCGTCCCGCGCTCCCGACACATCGAATCTGCGCAGCTCGGCAAGCCCTTGCACGTACAGCTGGGTTGCCGGGGTTGCGGCCGTCAATGCACCAACCTCGGCGTCCACGGGATCATGGACACCGAGCCGTTGCCTCAACTGGCGGCCGACACGATCCACAAGTCCCAACAAATCGCCGACTTCACCGCTTTCGGTCAGCAGAATCAGGGTCCGCCCAGTCGAGACTTCCTCCAAGCGCAGGTCGAGCCGCACGACATCGCCCGCCGCTTGCCCGCTGAGGGCGCCCGACCCTTTGGAATGGCTGAGAAAATAGGAGCCGAGGATCACCCAATCGGTCCCGAGATAGGCCCGAATCCGAGCCAACGTGTCGGCTGCCGGCGACGAGGCCGACGGCAACTCCAGATCCAGGCGCATGCGAGCCACGGTCTCACCGGGCACCACCCGCAGCTCATGCCCCCGGGCAAGCTCCATGGAAAGCATTTCGGAAAGGGCCGTCGACAACCACTCCGCGCCCCGCTCGCCGCTTGAGCTTTCGCCGCTTAAGCTTTCGAAGCCGATCACCGCTACCGAGCGCCGTGCCACCACGGCAGTAGGGACGTCACCCTCCGCAGTCCCCCGCAAGACCAAGTCCGGTCCCCGCTCAGCACGGGTGAGAAAGAAGATCAGCGCCGCCACGCAAACCAAGACTACGACTGCGAGGGCCTGGGACCTTCTACTCGATAAAGCCGGCCTTAAAATCGACCCGATCAAGCTCGACCCAAAGGGCCGGAAACTCTGCGAACCGAGCCCTTGGAACACCTCGCGCACGGTCGCAAAGCGGTCCTGAGGCCGCCTTTCCAAACATTTGAGGATCACCCTCTGCCATCGGCGGTCGAGATCTGCCACATGGGCTCGCGGTGGCGTGGGTTTCGCGTGCAGTCGTTTATAAATCGCCTCCTGTTGGGTTTCAGCCTCGAACGGCAACCGCCCCGTCACCATCTGGTAGAGCAACACGCCCAGGGCATAGATATCGGTGGCGGCCGTGATCTCCCCACCCGTCACTTGCTCGGGGGCCATGGTCGCGGGCGTCCCCAACATCAAACCCGTCTCGGTCAGGGCGCTACCCGAGGCCTCCTCCGCCGCTTCGGCCACGGCCTGACGCCGCGCCAAGCCGAAGTCGGTCACCACCGCCCGGTCTTGGACGCCGTCCGGTACCAACAACACGTTGGCAGCTTTGAGATCGCGATGCACTATGCCCGCTCGGTGGGCGGCGTCCAACCCGTCGACCAACTGTCGGGTGATGTGGAGCGCGGCTTCGGGGGTCAGCCGACCCAGACGTTCGAGGCGCGCCTGCAGAGTTTCGCCTTCGAGCAGCTCCATGCTGAGGAAGACCAAATCTGGGTCCCTCCCGTTGTCGGGGCCATGGCAGAAAATGTCGTAGATCCGGCAAACTGAGGAATGGGTCACCTTTCGAGCCAGGTGCACCTCGCGTTGAAATCGTTCCATGGCCCGGGCTGAGCCCGCGATTCTCGGCGCGATGGTCTTGATCGCCACCCGCTCGCCGAGCACGGTGTCCTGGGCCTCATACACCTCCCCCATTCCGCCCGCGGCGAGAAAGCGGTGGACGCGAAATCGACCGGCGAGCAGGGTGCCGTCGGGGATCCGGCCTACCGAACCTGCGGGCCCGTCAGCCGCCTCTGCCAGGGCTTGCACCATCCACTGTCGAGGGGAGACCTGTGGGCCAAGGACCTGGAGAAAGCTCGTGGCCTCCGAATCCGCGCGCAGCAAATCTTCGACCTCGTGGCGTAGATCGGCATCGGCGGCACAGGCATTGGCAACAAAAGCAGCCTGTGCCCCAGGTTCCAGCTCCACGGCCGCCAGAAAAATATCCTCAACTCGCCGGCGCCTAAAAGGGTCCACAGAGTTCCGTCCCGATGCGTCAGCCCGGAGGCGGCAGGGTGTCACCCGGATCCGGCGGCTCCGGATCTTCAGGTTGTTGGGAGCCTCCCGAGCCGTGGGGTATTAAATCGTCGAGGGTCCGAGCGAACCTGTCTAAAAACTTCAATGCCTGCTTCCTCCGACTCGAATCATTGAGCTTCAGGATAACTCAAGTGTTTGGATCAGGATCTTCCAGCGCCATCCAGAACCAAGTCAAGGGCGTCGGCCCAGCGTGGGCGGTCGTCAGGGCCCGTGATCCGACCACTAAATTGCACATATTGGCAAAAATCACTATTGTTTAGGCTAAAATCATCACATCTAACCGCTCAGTGCCTTGAGGCCTGCGCACGCAGTTGAAATTGACCTGTCCTAAAAGGAACCAGTATGAAGCACACGTTGAAATGCCTAGCGCTCTCTCTTTTCGTGATGATGCTCAGCTTCGCCGCCGCAAATGCTTCGGCGTCCGATGCCGAGCCCGTTGAAGCTCCCGCAGGTCTGCATTGGATCGCCGACGGCGAGGCCTCTGTCCCCGGTTGCTATGTCAGCACCCAAGCAACCGACAACCCAGCAACCGACAACCAAGTGGCCGACGCTGCCCAAGAGACCGACATCGCACCCCTGTCCGTAATCCTCTTCGAGACCCCCAGCTTCCTACCCATTGAAACCCAAGCGCGTTGTGGCCGCCCCGGCGACGACTGCCTTTTCGTTGGCAACGCGGGTTGCTGCTCAGGCATTTGCGAGCTTTTAGGCGATTCCCCGCCTACTGCAATCTGTCACTGAGCCTAGACTCAACCACGGATCCGAGGCCGACACTTCGGATCCGTTGCCCCCCCCAAGCCCCCCGGTGCCCCACCCAAGCCCCCTCCTGCGTGCCAAAACAAAGACAACTCAGAGGTGAGGATTGCGTCCTTGCACGCGGCGTTTACCGGGATCCACCAGAACTTCGGCGATCGCTTTTGAAATCGGAAACCCGGGATTCTTCTCCAGCCAAAAGAATTCGCCCACCGGATTGATTTCAAGGAAAACGAAACGTCCGTCCGGGGTCAGAATCAAGTCGATCGCGCCGTAGTTGAGGCTCAACCGGGAGCACAGGCTCAACAGGCGGCCTTCGAGTTCGCGCGGCAGCTCATAGGGCTGCCACGACTCGGCGAGTTCGGCGCCGTCGCGACGCCAGTCGTGGGTGGCACGAGCCGAGCTTTGGGAATCGATCGACGCGCTGAAGACCTGATGCCCGACGATCGTCACCCGCAGCTCCAGCTGTTTCTCGATGCTTTCCTGGAAGGTCATCGGACACAGATCCAGCCCGGTCAGCTCGTCCAGATCTCGATCGGAAAGCGGGTTGGTGAAGACCACATTTTCCCGTCCCTGATCGTCGTGCACAGCGAAAGAAGTCATCATCTTGCACACCACACCGCCGTCCACCGAGCCGGCAAAGGCTCGCACTTCGTCCGCGTCGTTGGTGATCAACGTGCGCGGAATATCCATGCCCAGCTCGCGGGCCAATCGCAGCTGTAGCCCCTTGTGCCGGGCATAGTGGGAGTCTTTCAAAGGATCCAAGCAAAACACGTCCAAGCATGCCACCGAGCCGAAAAGACTGCGACGCGACTCCTCAACCGACGGCTCTCGCAACTGAAAATCTAGCTCTTCGGGAAGGGCCCGGGCGGTGAAATATCGCCGGTTCCAAACCGCGCTGATTTGACTCAAATCCACCAGGTGGGTCTCTGTGGACTGGCCATCCGTGGAGGATCTGCGGATCTGGAACGACTCCCCGTCTGGGCCGTGGGTCGCGGCCAGGGTGACTGCCGTTGGAAAGAGATCTGTATCGTAGCGATAGACCTCATGGCCTAATTTCTCGAGCTCGACTCGAACCGTGTCGTAGCTGGAATTCTCTTCACTGTGGGTCATGATCAACACGGTCATGGCGATCTACTCCTCAACCGGCGACCTCGGGTCGCCGACGATAATCGACGGATGCTGGGGGCTTGAAAGCCCGTCCTAGAAATAAAGGTGGGTCCAGAGAACTAAGAAAGAGGTTTGGGGCTCAGGAGGGCGTCGGCCACGGCGGAGGCGATCGGCAGATCGAGATCCCGCTCCAACATGCCCCACTCCCCCAGCGGATTGACCTCCAAAAATACATGGTCGCCCGACGGCGTGACGATGAGGTCGATAGCCCCGGCGATCAATCCCAAGGCGGCCATCAATCGACACAATTTGCCTTCGACCTCGGCGGGAACGGAGCCCGGCAACCAACCGACTTCCTGCGCCTCCGATTGACGCCAATCCACGGCACCGGCCGCGGTCTGGAAGCCCTCGACCGCACCGACAAAAAGCCGGTCGTTGATAAATTTGATTCTCAGCTCTTTGGCCTTGGAGATCTTTTTTTGGAAAATCATCGGCGCGAGCCGCAAGCCGTCGAGGTGCTCGAGATCCTGCTCGGTGAGTTCCGAGGTGGGCACCCAAACCTTGGGTTTGCCCATAAATCGGCCGAGGGCGTGCAACATCTTGGCAACCACCTGACCTTGATGCTCAAGGTAAAACGCCCGGGCTTGATCAGGATCGTTCGTCACCAAAGTTGGCGGTGTCGACAAACCCACCTCAGCCGCCAGTCGTTGCTGACGAATTTTGTTGCTGGATCGAGAAATCTGAAATAAGGGGCTGATCCAACGCGCCTCGGCCAGACCATCGAGAAAACCTTCCAAGGCCTCTCGGCTTTGATCACGACAGCCTTCCCGATGCTGCTCATCGACCTGATCGAGCACCGTCGGCGGCCACAGGCTACGGGTCCAAACCGCGCTCACCTCTTGCCCCCAGACCGTATGCTCGCCGTCGTCGAGCAGATACCGCATCCGCGTACCGTCCCAAGTGGTGCTCAGGCTCAGCTGCGCGGGAAATCTATCTGTATCCACCCTGATCGCCCGAGCACCCCGTGTTTCGAGTTCCGCGATCACTCGGTCGATGACGAAAAAATCTCGGTGATGGGTCAAGAGCAACACCGTAGGCCGTGACTTCGGCATGGGCAGCGGATCCTCCAACTGACGAAATGTGACCACGGAAGGTCGGCGAGCGGACACAAACGCCTTGACCGGGGGAAGCACGGGTCGGCGGCGATCCGCCGACCCGTCACCGATCAATACTCGTCGTTGTCGGACGGGTACTTCATGGTTTGGTCAGGCCGGCCGGCGGTCACACCGGTTTTGACCTGATTCTTCTGCTGCTCCAGGAAACGCGCGAAGAAAGGCTTCTTTTCGTTGCTCATCGAGAGCTCCTCATTTTTTTGGGTATTCAACCCGTTCATTGATACGACCCTCAAAGAGAGCCGCTCTAGCAGCGCCATCATCGTTAGGGATAACGCTCAACTAGCTCATAATGCAGACTTTTCTAGCATAAAGTTCCCGTATCGTCGACCGATTGCCTGAGCAAATCGGCTGCCCCCGCGGGTTCTCCTTACCTGTCCTCAAGACCTTTCAAGTCCGCTGTGCCTCCGAACCCGCGCCTCAAAGGTCGGGTTCTTCCCCCGGACAACACTACGGTGCCAATCGAATAAAGCTACGTAGTCCGGCGAAAATACCGCCAAATCATCCCAACGAAGTTTTTCTCTTCACCTCCTTTACGCGCGCAGCCCACCCTTTCCAACCTCTTTAGGCGGGTCGCCCCACCCAGAGCCGTGGTGCATTGTTGGGTTGGGAGTCTTAGGCTTCCTGTTAACCCAACTCACCCATCCAGTCGAGCGTTGCCGAGATGGGACATCACGGCGCGAAAGAGACCACGGCGCGAAAGAGACCACGGCGCGAAAGAGCGGGACTTTGAGCACGAACCCCACAACCTTTAAACCTCGCGAGGCGGCCCACAAGGGTTGGTCCAGCCGGTTGGCCTCCGCGGTTTCGGCCTTCCTGCTCTTCGCAGGCCTTTCCGGAGTGTGGACCTATTTCGGCCCTTTCTCCGTGGCTTCCCAATGGATCATGTTGATCCACACTGCCGTCGGCTTGGTTTTTGTGGTGCCTTTTGGGATCTACACCGTTCGCCATGTGGGGGTGTGGGGAGGTCAGAAAACCACGGCTTCGAGTTTCTTTGGCTGGGCGTTGATGGCCTTAGCAGCCGTTGCCCTAACCACCGGCTTGGTGGTGACCTGGCTCGCCTGGAGCGGCCCACGGGTTCGGGAACCCTGGGATTGGCTCCACCTAGTGTCGGGGCTGGCGGTGCTCGGCTTGTGCCTGGCCCATCTCCTCGCCGCTTGGCTGCGCCGCCGCCCTGCGGCGGCTCGGGACCCGGAAATGGCCTCGGCCATGGCGGTTTTTCGCCGTCGACAGATTGCCTTGCTGACAGTGCCCGCCATGTTGGTAGCAATGCTGGCTCTCGCATGGCCGGCCCGCCAATTCAGCCATCCTCCGCCCGAGGGGTATTCCTTGCCGGCCTACGCGCAACAATTCGAGGAATATCGCGGCAACCCCTTCGCTCCAACTTTCGCCCGCACCTCGGATTCGCTGTTGGTGAAATCGGAGCTACTCGCCGGCTCCCGCTCGTGCGGCAGCGCCGGTTGCCATCGCCAGATCCTCGACGAATGGCTACCGAGCGCGCACCGATTCGCCGCCATGAATACCCCGTTCCAGGCGGTACAACGCCGGTTTGCCGAAGATCGAGGACCCGCCGAAACCCGCTATTGCGCCGGCTGCCATGATCCGATTTCGCTCTTCGCCGGAGCCAAGGACTTGCACAACCAAAGCTTGTCCGCCCCGGGCATGGACGAGGGCATTTCATGTGTGGCCTGCCACGCGATTTCCGAGGTCGACCAGCGGGGCAATGCCGACTACGTGCTGACCCCACCGCGCAAATACATCGGCGAACTCGAAACCGAAGGCATCGGCAAAGCCATCTCCGACTTTCTGATCCGCGCTTATCCCCAACAACACCTGGCGGACTACGACCGCAACCTCCTGCGCACCCCTGAAATGTGTGCTTCCTGCCACAAGCAATTCATTCCCGAAGCGCTCAATCGCTTCGGCATGGTCGAAGGTCAAAACCAATACGACGAGTGGAAGAACGGCCATTGGCACAGCGACGATCCGGAAACCGATCTGGCTTGCCGAGATTGCCATATGCGTTTGGTCAGCTCGTCAACCGATCCGGGTCACGGTGAAGCTGGGGATCGGCGACGAAGCGACGATGACGGTAGCCACCGCCACCACGGTTTTATCGCCACCAACTTCTTCATTCCCGCGGCCATGAAGCTCGAAAACCACGAGCAGCAGGTGCGCTTGACCGAGGAGTGGATTCGGGGCGAAACCCCTTTACCGGAGCTCGGCGATTTGTGGCCCGAGGGTCCGGTGGCAAGCCTGCGGTTGGCGGCTCCTGAAACCGCCCGAGCCGGTGAGCAAATCGAGGTCCGGGCGATGATCCTCAATCGTAAGGCCGGTCACAATTTCATTACCGGCCCGCTGGACTTCGTGCGGTCGTGGATCTACCTGCGCGCCCTCGACGGCAACCGGCAAGTCATCGCGGAATGGGGGGCAATCGATCCTAAGACCCGAAGAATTCTCGACCAGGGCACCGACGAACACGAGATCGGCAACCGTCGCGACGAGGGCACCCTGGTGCTCGAGTCCATGCCCGTGGACGAGCACGGCGAAGAGCTGCGCGAACACCAGCTGTGGAAAAAGGCCGGGGGCAAGGGTAAGCGAGTGGTCTTCCCCAAATATTCCGACACCCAGCTCTTTCGTCTCGACATCCCGCCCGAAGCCGAGGGCCCGGTGGTGATCGAGGCCGAGCTGAGATACCGACGGTATCGCCAAGAATTCTTGGATCGGGTGGTGCCCGAGCTGGAGGCTGAAAGCGGCGTGCTTCAACCCACCGTGGTGCAGGCCACTGCGCGACAGGAAATCCGCCTCCGGCCCGACACCCCCGAGGAGCGCAAGGGTGGTTGAGCCCCGGCGCAAAAAAAGGGGCAATCGGCGTCGCCAAAGATTGATTTGGGCTTGTTTGGGCACCCTGCTCGGCACCGCCGTGCTGGCCGCCGGCGGCATTTGGTGGGAACGCCGCCAAAACACGGATCTGGCAGATCCACAGGCCGGGGTCACTCGAAAATTCGACCACGAAATCCCGGACCACGCACCGACTTTGACCTTCACCGACATCGGCCCGACTCTCGGCATCACGGGGCAACACGGAGCCGGTCCTCGGGGTCGGCTGCTACCCGAGGACACTGGCTCGGGCATCGTGCTGGCGGACTTCGACTCCGATGGCGATTGGGACCTCTTCCTACCTAATTTCGCCACCGACCGTAGCGATGACGGCGCCAACTTCTACTACCGAAACGACGGTGACCAGTGGACGGAAAGCGCTGTAGCAGCCGGTCTGGACGACCCTCACGGATTTGCCATGGGTGCTACGGTGGCGGATTTCGACGCCGATGGGGATCCCGACCTATACGTGACCCAATTCGGGCCCAACCGCCTCTTCCGCAATCGAGGCGACGGCACCTTCGAGGAGGTCGGCGCCGAGTTCGGGGTCAACGACGACTCGTGGTCCGTGGGTTCGGCCTGGGGTGATTTCGATCGCGACGGTCTGCTCGATCTCTACGTGGTCAATTACCTCGAATTCGAACCGGAGGGCGCCGCGGCCTTTGCCTCAGAGGACCCCGCCTCCGAAGATCCCGAATGGCAAGCGGTGCCGTTCACCCTCAACCCCAACGCCTTTGATCCCGTGCCCAATCGCCTCTACCGCCAAAGATCCGACCGAAGCTTTGAGGAGTTGGCCCTTTCGGCGGGCGTTTCGGACCGGGGTGGACGGGGCCTAGGGGTGACCGCCGTGGATCTCGATCGAGACGGATGGCTCGATCTCTACGTCACCAACGATGTTAGCCCCAACGCCCTTTTCCGCAACCTGGGACTCGCAGACGGGGGACTCGCAGACGGGGGACTCGCAGACGGCCCTATTTTCGAAGACTGGAGCGCGCGCACGGGCACCGCGGATCCGCGCGGCTCCATGGGCATCGCGGTGGCGGATCTCGACTTACCCCTTCCCGACTCCGAGGGGCGGCAGGACGGCCTGCCCGATTTGTTCATCAGCCATTGGATCGCCCAAGAAAACGCCCTCTACTTGGCGGTCGCCGAGCCGCGCCTGGAGTACCGAGATCGAGTCCGGGACTGGCGTTTGGGCGAGATCTCCACGGATCGGGTCGGTTGGGGTTGCGGCTTCTTGGATATCGATCTCGACGGCCGGCTGGACCTGGCGGTCGCCAACGGCAGCACCTTGGAAGAAGGGGACCCCAAGACTCTGATCGCCCAAGCGCCGTTCCTACTCTGGAATGACGGGCAGCGCTTTTACGACTTGGCACCCGGGGCGGGACCGGCCCTGGCCGGCAGCCACGTGGCCCGGGGTTTGGCGGTCGGAGATCTCGATCGCGACGGCGATCCAGACTTGGCTTTGTCCATCAACCGTGGCCGTCCACTGATTCTGCGCAACGACCAGGACACGGGCCACCATGGGCTGACCCTGGAGTTGGCCGGCGATCCGGCGCGCTACCACGGCGCCCGAGTCGAGGTTTCAGCCAACGGCCGGCGACAAATCCGTTGGTGGGGGGCCGACGCCTCCTTCGCGTCCCAGCATGCCCCCGAGCTGATCTTCGGCCTGGGCACCGACGATGGCCCGGTCACCGTCGAGATCTTTTGGATCGGCGCCGAGCCGAGTCGGCACGGTCCGCTGGAAGTAGATCGCCGACACCGTATTCTCAGCCCCTAGCGATCAGCCACTAGCGCTCAGCTAGACGACAAGTTCCCAATGAATCCGAAGCTCTGGGTTCCTTTCCCAGAGTGCAGTGCCTAAAAATCTCTACCTTGTTCTTTAAATCTCACCTATCCGATCCGCATTCACCAAGATCTGTCACGGCGCAGACAACGACGATATAACTCGCGGCGTCGAGCGGCCCCCGTGGTCTGCCCGTGGTTTGGGCACCGTCCTCTAATCAGGTCACCCCACTGGATTACGACGCCGTGCCCGGCACCCTATCCGTTCTTGTCCGTCCCCTTTAGATCTGACAGATCTTGATGAAAGGATCCCAATATGAAATGCCGTTTGAGTTTTTTTGCAGTCCTCTTTGCGTCCCTGATGGCGCTGCCGGCCATGGCCGGAGTCGTGGGCGTCAAATCCCTGGCCGGCCCGCCCGCGGAATTTGACGATTTCCGACTACCGTCCACGGAGGAGACCTTGGTCCCCTCCAACTTCCTGGTTCTCGACCGTGCGTCCTCACCCGCCGCAGGACAGGCTGCCTCCACCGCCTACTCAAATTTCAGCACCAGTCCGGGTGTCGGATTCACCCTGGTCCAAGTCACCTCCAACTATCCGTACTTCAGCCCGGCCACGCTGACGGCGCCCAACGGGGCTCGCTTCTATTTCAACGGCTCCACCATCACCTGCCAATCGGGCCCGTGTGGCTCGTCCGAAGCCAATTTGATAATGGAACCCTTCTCCCAATCCGGCGGCGGCTCCGTGGCTTTCTCCATTTCGGGCGGTGAGGTGACCGGCGGATCTTGGCAATGCGCGATCCAAGACCCGGGCTCCTTCCCCTTCGACGCCGCTGGTGTCACCGAAGTGGATTCGATCATCGCCTTCGACGACAACGTGGTGGAGGTCGGCCTGCCGGACCCCTGTGACCCCGCTCGCTTGCCGGCCCCGGGCGTCAAACGCCCCACCCTTTGCGAAATTCCCGACGGCGACATGCCCCAGTTGCTGCTCGTCGACGGGGTCGCCCCCGAACTCAGCGTTTCCTTCCGCCAAGTTTCCAGCCGCCGAGATGCCAGCCGGACCACGGCCTCTCGCCGGCTTCGAGTCAGCCAGCTGCAGGTGCGGGTGGTCGACACGGAGAGCCTGCAAGTCGTGCATCAAGAGCGCTTTGATTCAGAGCGCGCCGCCTCCCTGACGGTCGACAGCCAAGGCCGTACCCTAATGCACCTGCCGAGCCTGACCGCCGGCGACTATTCCGTCCGCTTGGACGTCGAAGGTGAGGTTCCGGGCGTGGGCCCCATCGAGCGTACTGCTTACTACTTCTTGCCGGTGGCGGCCAAAACCCATGTCTTGAACGGGCGGGTTCGGACCGAGGTGGTGGATTCTCGCCGGCTGAAGGTCCAATTGGGTATCGACGCCCTCGCTGAGCGGGACACTCACTTCTACGCCTATGCCGAGGTCTGGAGCTCCGATCTCGAAAAAGCCGTCGCCTGGATCGGCGGCATGACCTATCCCGAGCCGGACGCCAACGGCAACCTCACCTTGCCGCTGATGCTCGACGGCCGTTGGTTGGCCCTCGCCGGTCTCGCCGGTACCCTGGGCTCGCAATACTCCCTGCGACACGTGCGTATCCAAGATCCCCACACCTTCATGCCGCTCGATTATCAGGGTAAGCTGAACTTTGAAGCACCCGATCTTCCAGCGGCGGCCTACTCGGACGCCGCGCGCATTGCGCCGGACGATTCCATGAGAATGGGCGCCGGCGACGTCACCATTCCCGCGCCGGATAGCGCGGTCGACACCACCGATCGGGGTGTGGATCCCACTGGAATTCTGCTCGTCCATGGCTGGTGCTCCAACCCGGCTTGGCCCACCGGCGACTTCGTTAACGGACGAATCGGCGGCACGGCGGTTTTCAACGACGCCGGCCAAAGTCGTTCCCACGACAACTTCGCGCGCCGAATTCGGGATCAAGGAGCCGCCAACTTTACCGACGCTTTCAGCGTCGTCGCCCACAGCCAAGGGGGCGCGGCAGCCACCCATTTGCGCGCCTTCTACACCAGCCTGTTGGACAACTCCACGGCCCCGCGTCGGATCCAATCCATGGGCACCCCGTATTGGGGCAGCACGCTGATGGATTACTACTTGGCCACCGGCCCACTGGGTTGGCTGATCTCCGAGATCTTCGGTTTCTGCGGCCCGCAAATCAGCCTGGGAACCCTCGGCAGCGCCGCTTGGCGTGCGACCGTGCCCAGCTGGGCCAAGCAAGACGTCTACTACTACCGCACCCGCCATCGTCGACCGAGCAACTTCTGGCAACGGCTCCAATTCTGGCGCTGGCGCTGCAACCTCGCCTCGTTCGTCATCCCCGGAGCCGATGATGGGGTGGTCGCCGATTGGCAAGGCAGCCTCTCCAACGGCCACAACATGGGCATTACCGACAGCGAATGTCACGTCGGTGGCATGAACCATGTCGACCAGAAGGACAATGCCGCCCGCAACGACATCATGGACGAACGAGGGCGCCCAACCCCGCCGCCACCGGTGGCACCGTTCGCGGATTGTCGCGTGCGCAGCTTCTGGCAAAACGGCAGCTTGGTCTTCTGGGCCGACGCCTCCGGCAGCACCCCGGGCCCCTCGGGTTTCCCCATCTCCAGCTATACTTGGTCGTTGAACGGAACCACCTTCCCACCGACCTCCAGCACCTCCTACTTCCCGCCCACTGCCCCGGGCGGGTACCTGATCGGCGTGACCGTGACCGACACCTCCGGCGCCACCGATGACGACACCTGTTTGATCTTGTCGGGGGCCCAAGACGACTCCGAGCCGAGCAAGCAGAGCAACTAGCCTACGGGACCCAGAGGACCTGTCGGGGAACGCGCGATAACGCCCCCGAGGCCACGTGGCTTCGGGGGCGTTTTTACGAATCAGCCCTCGGTCAGACCTCTGTGGAAGGAGCCGACGTCCGGCCGGTATTGCCATGACCTAGAAGGGTAAAACTTGTGCCCCAACATTTGTGACGCAGGCACTCGGCAAGCCGGGACGTTCGGTGAGACAGCTTCCTGGTTTAAACTAAGTTCGACGACGCCCCCACCGAAGGCCGATCGAGCCCAGGGGGAATCGTTCAAATTTCCGACCTTTCGAACGGAACAAGGCTCATGCCGAATTACCAGGACGAGAGTTCAGTCCCGCCCCCGAAGCAAGATCTCGAGGCGAGCCCCGACGAACCCAGCTCCTCTGCGACTCCGCCCGTGCCGAGCGTCGCTCTGGACCTCAAAACGATTTCGTTAACGGGCCTTTTCTTGATCGCCTTCTTTTTCACCCTTTACAGCGCCAAGAGCCTCTTTCTGCCGATCGTCATCTCGGCCTTATTAGGATTTCTGCTCGACCCGGTCGTCCGAAGCCTGCAATCCATCGGCATTCCCAGATCGTCGGCCTCGGCTTTATTGTTGATCGTCTTCCTCGGCTTCTTGGGTTTAGGATTACAGCAAACCCTCGGGCCGGCCAAAAAATGGATCGACAGCTCACCCCGCAGCTTGCACCAGATTCGAGTCAAAGTGAAGCGGTTGATGAAACCCGTCGAAGAAGTGAGCCAGGCTGCACGCCAAGTGGGCGAGCTGGCTCAAATGCAAGGCGGCGGGCAGGGCGACAAACCCCTCGAAGTCAGCAGCGAACCGTCCCTCGACCAATCCCTATTCGACGGCACCCAAAATCTGTTGTTCGGTCTCGGAGTGGTGATGATCCTGACCCACTTTTTGCTCTCTACCGGAGACCGACTGTGGGAAAAGCTCATTCAGCTCTTGCCCCGCACGCGCGACAAAATACGAGCCAATTCCATTGCTCGCCAAGTGCAAAAAGACCTCTCGGCTCACCTCTTGACCATCACGCTCATCAACCTCGCCCTCGGCGGCGCGGTGGCGATGACCTGCCACTTTTTTGAAATGCCGAATCCGTTGCTGTGGGGCGCCATGGCGACCCTGCTCAACTTTGTGCCGTACGTCGGCGCCGTGACCGGCGCATTGATCCTCGGCGGCGCCTCTTTTATCACCTTCGACAACCTTTTGACCGCCGTGGCTCTACCTCTGATCTACTTGGCTTTGACCACCCTCGAAGGCACTTTGATCACACCCATGCTGCTCGGACGCCGGTTGTCCCTCAGTCCCACGGTCATTTTTCTGGCACTCTTCTTTTGGGGCTGGCTGTGGGGTATCGCCGGGGCCTTATTGGCAATTCCCCTACTACTCTCACTGAAGATCGTCTGCGACAACAGCCGGCGCCTCAGGCCCCTGGGCGAACTCATGAGCAGATAAGATCACCTCGGCCAACCCCCCGTGGCTCAGCCGGCCTTGTCGTAAGCCTCGCGAATCCAGTCGATCAGCTCGTTGTCGACCTGGGCGACGTCGGTCACTCGCACCCGATGGCTGACCATGGCATTCCAACTCTTCGACAGTTCGAGGCGGTCGGTGGTTTGCTCGGACTTGAGCTGGATGCCGACATCGACACGGGTTTTGGTGGACGGCTGGATGAGAGCAAATTGTTTCTTGCGTCGCAGGCTGACGTAGCCCTTCTTGGGGGCGAGTTCGACGTCGTTGCCTAAGCTTTCGATGTGTCCCAACAAAGCCTTGTAGATGGGCAAGAGCCCGGCCTTGGGACCACTGTATTGGTCCGCGATCGGATCGTCGCCGGTGTCGGACACGCCTGCCTTGAGCGCATGGTGGGCGATCAGGTTGGCAAAGCCGTGGGTCACCCCATGCTCTTGCTTCAGCAGGTTGACAATCTTGCCGTGTTTATCCAATTCCGACGCTTTCACGATCTTCAACCAGGTAGCTAAGTCTTTGCCGGTTTTCTCCGGCATGTTGTCGATCATGCTCTGTGCCATTTCTTCGGGGCTTTTGGCCATTTCGGGTTCCTCTGCTTTAAGGGGTGATTCTTGGTCGTGATCCGGGGGGGTTCGCCATCCTTGTGGTCATTCTCTCGTCAGTGCGACGAATGGGCTAGAACTCCTTAACTCGACGTTTCGGAATCTCCACAAATCGGTGATTATAAATAACTTGAATTAGGGTAGGGGCTTGCCCCGGGCTTGCCCCCTCCCGCTCTTCCTTGAGAGCGGCTCGGCTTCGCCTCGCCCCTAGGCCCAGAGGTTTGCGGGGGTAACCCGCTAAGTTCGGCCCGTCCAGAAATGGAATCTTGATCCGAACTCGCGGCGGGTTCCCAACCTCGATGGTCCGATTCAACCCGAAATTTCGCGTTGTTCTCAGATACCGTGCGGCTCCTCGTGCTGGCTAAGGGATGCTCGGACGCCGAAGCGGTATCGCGGGCCGGCACGTCGAGCCGATGTGGTCGGTCGGCTTGATTTCGAATTTTTTTGGGATGAGATTCCATGCTCCACTGCCCGAACCAAATCGGCCCGTATCGCCTCAGCGGTCTGCTCGGACGCGGGGGCATGGGTGATGTATTCCGCGGCTTCCACCAATTGCTGAGACGCCCGGTAGCGCTAAAGCGCATCCAACGCAGCAAGAGCGAAGGGGAGGTCGCACGCCGCCGATTGCTGTTCGAAGCCCAAACCGTGGCGCGACTCAACCATCCGTCGATCGTCCAGGTTTACGACTTTCTCGAGCACCAAGGTGACGATTGGATCGTCATGGAGCTGGTGGAGGGAAGAACCCTTCGAGAAGCTCTGGGCCAAGAGCCCATGCCGTGGCGAGCGGTCGTGGCCATGACCCGGGCGGTGGCCGAAGGACTGGCGGCATCCCATTCCATCGGCATATTACATCGGGACCTCAAGGCGGAGAATGTGCTCTTGGTCAAAGACGGCGGCGTGAAGCTGCTCGACTTCGGCTTAGCTAAAGACTTCCAAACCATGGCCGGGGATTCCTGTGCCTCCCTTTCGAGCAACGGCGAAATTCTCGGTACGCCGCGCAGCATGTCGCCGGAGCAGGCCCGGGGTGAGGCCCTCGATCCCCGATCCGATCTCTTCTCATTCGGTGTTCTACTCTATGAGTGTTTATCCGGAACCTCGCCGTTCACCGGTGAGACCCTTCTCGCCACCCTGCAGAACGTGTGCGGCCGACAACCCGTGCCCGTGGAGCAACACGCCCCTGAGACCCCCGCGCCCCTGTGCCGATTGATCGACTCCCTGCTACAAAAAGACCCGCAACACCGTCCACCAAGCGCCCGATTTGTCGCCGAACAGCTGGCCGAGATCGCCGGCGTGGGTGCGCCACCCGATGTTGGAAGCTCCGCGAGCGCTACCCTCCGCGATCCTTGGGGCCACCTTAGATCCATGTCCACCGTCGGCGGCTCTCAGCTCGCGGCCGACCAAGATCTGGAGCCGACGTCACCCTTCGGTCGGGGTCGTGAATCCCGACACATCACCATCCTCAGCTGTGAGATTCGTGGATTGGAGCTGCCCTTCGCCGTCGATGAGCTACCCAGGTTGAGGAGCCGGGTTACCGAATGGTGTCGGCGCAGCGGAGGCGTGCTCGCTCGGGCTTCCAATCGCAGGCTGGTGGTGGCGTTCGGCTCCTTGGTCGCCCACGAAGACGACGCCCTGAGAGCCGTGGAGCTGGGGCTTCGCTGGTTGCGGGAAACCACGGATCCGAATAGGGAACGGCTTCTGTGCGCCGTGGTTCATGCCGGACCGGCGATCGTGCATCGTCATCGAAGACCCAGTGACGGCATCGAACTCGACGAATTATTAGACCAGGCCTCGAAGCTGGCAGACCGGGCCGACCACGGACAAATCGTGATCAGCGGCGCCGTCCGTGCCTTGATGGCCTCGGGATCGGGACCGGCCGCGACGGTTCACCCGTCGCGACCTCCCGAGGGTCAAACGATCAGAAGGGAACGGACCTAGGGATCGACCCAATCGATCCCTAGGTTGCCCAATCAGTTTTCGCAGATCGACAGATCGTCGATGCCGCATTCGACGATGTCGCCGGGGCCGGCACCGTCGG
>CBDUGP010000025.1:0-85906 GCA_965366625.1 uncultured bacterium | reverse complement strand
TCGGCAACGGCTTCGGGGAAGCCCGCAGCTTCGACAGCCGCTACTACCCGGACTCAATCCTGCTCAACGACGGCACCGACGATGTGCTGTCATGGGACTACACCACCGACGCCGTCGGCAATCCCAACTCCATCGACGATCTTCTCGATGGTTCGAATAACCGCACCTACGGTTACCAGGACTACCAATACTTCCTCACCCAAGGCGACGGTCCATGGGGTACCCTCGTCTGGACCTACGACAAAATCGGCAACCGGCTCACCGAATCCCGCGACGGCGCGACCGCTGACGTCTACTCGTATGTGCCGAACCTCGCCGGCAACAACTCACCCCAGCTCGATCAAATCACCCTCGGTATCGGCGGTATCCACGATTTCAGCTACGACGCCATCGGCGATCAAACCCAAGCCGACTTGGCGGGCAACGTCATCGATCGGACCTACGACGACGCGGGTCGTATGAGTCTTCAGGAACGAGTGGCAGCCGAAGCGTCGACGGATTTCTTCTACGACGGACGAGGTTTCTTGCGTCGGTCCGTGGGCATACAGCCCTATTCCGCGGGTATCTCGGTATTCTGCGACGGTTTCGAAAGCGGCGACACGTCCGGTTGGGGCTCTGGCGGAAGCACGTGCCTGGAAACGCTGATCACCGAGCCGGTCTACAGCTCCGCAGGTCTGCTCCACCACAACGGCAGCGCCGCGATCCTGCACTTCGCGGGTCGGCCCATCGGCCAGCTCGACGATTCAGGTCTGCGATTCCTGACCGTTGACCACCTGGGAACACCGGTCGCGATGTCGACGACGGCAGTGGATTGGTCGGCTGGATTTGAGCCGTTCGGGGCTGACTATTCGGCGGCGTCGGGCAATGGAGTGTTCTTGAGATTTCCTGGACAGTGGGCGGATGGGAGCTGGGTGGAGAGTGGAACGGGTGCAGAGGCGCTTTACAATCTCCATCGGTGGTATTTGCCGACTGTGGGTGACTATTCCAGGCCCGATCCTCTTGGAATAGAAGGCGGGCTACATGCATATGGCTACGGATTGGCGAATCCGGTGACATTCATTGATCCGACTGGATTAAAGGTCGAATTGTGGTGCGCCCCTGTTGGCGCAGGTGGGGATAGTCAGGTCCGTCGAGCAACGGGAACACTAGGAGGCCACTGTTTTGTGCGTGTTCGTTGCGACAGTTGCAATGATTCTGGAGGGCCTTATGATCTGAGACTTGAGGTCACGGGTCGTGCCGGTGGAATCTCGAACAGCCGAGCCGAGATTCCAAGAGACCCGCCGAAGTTTTTTGTTCAAGGTGCTTTCGCAAACATTGTTCCAATAGCGCCTTCGGATTTCGACAGCCAGGATTGCGAGACAGAAGAGTGCGTCAAGAATGCCTATGAACTCTTCGCGGCCGTTGGATTTCCCTATGGCGCCCCTCCTCTTGGCTACCTCTTCGGGCCAAACAGCAATACATTCGCCGCAACGTTGCTCGGGGTCTGTGGAATTGATCAGGTCTACTGGCCTCAAGGAATCCCTCCCTTCACTTCACCGTTCGGCGGTGGGGTTACAGATTTTTAGGTGGATGAGATGAGTTATTGGAATCTTCTCCTCATGAGTCTTGGATTGGTTGCGCCCACAGTTTCACTATATTTTTTACTCCGTGCGACAAGCCTTACCGCACGGTCAAAAGCTCTGATTGCTGCCTTAATCTTGCTACTAGCTTCCAATTTTACACTTTGGCCCTATCTACTACTGAAAGATCCTTTTCCCAGTTTCTACTACGAGAGCAACGATCATGGTTTCAGAGGGAGAGAAACAACGAAAATTCCTGGCTCCTATCACCGTCTCAGACAATCTTTCGCCAAATATAGGGCATCAAGAGGCATTACAGGCTTACAGCTTTGCCGTACTTTTCGCCGTAAACCATACGCTTTTTGGCGATGGGCGGAATACTCAACCGAGCCGCGTTATGCTCTACCGTTCATCGAGCCAAAATACTGCCCGTTTCCCGAAGGGGACGATAGGTGCTCTTCCTATGGGAACGATGCCCCACCTATGCATTAGTCGGTCCATCTGACTCAAGGCGACGGACTTTTCTTTTTGGGCGCGAGGTGTGGCATTTGCTGAAGCTGGAATGGTTTCGGGGCAAGGTGTTGGTGATCTTGGCGACCTCGAAAAAGCGGCTCAGATCTTTAGCAGATTAACCGAATCGTACCGCACGATTCACCCTGCAGAAGCAGCACTTACCACTTGCGAGCTGGTTCGGATCCATCTGAAGCAAGGTTTTTCAGAGAAAGCTCAACACAACGGCAATTCCATGAGAGCGTTGCTGGAGCCACTTCGGGCGAACAGGATAGTCTCCGCCGCCATTGTCGGTCATCCGTTCGGGGCAAAAAAGTCTGACCTTCACCCTCGTAAATCCGTATTGGATCGAATCGGGGGAGAGCGTCAGAAAAGTAAAGACTGGGAAGCGCTGAGAATCCAGACTAACGAACACTAACCGTTCGGTTCTCCCGTGGGTCCTATCTCTCCCGTTGGAGGTTCTTCTCCGCCGCCAGACTCCAAACCGGGCCCAATCTCCGCCGTCGGTCCCGATGGCGAAACCTCAAGGCCGTAAGGCTCTGGGACTCCACCTAATTCTTGGCCAGACGAGCCGTCGTCCGAAATCCCCAGCCAATCCGCGATCCACCCAATTAAATCGAAACTCGGCCACCCCAAAGTAGGCCCTTCAGCCCCGGCCGCCGGCAGTGCGAGCACGAGAGCCAGGACCAACAACAGCCCCAAAATCCTTTTACGCGTAACAACTCCTCGGACGAAAGACGAAACAAGCGGAATTGCCTGCATCGCTTTCATCCAAGGGTTACGCTAATGCACGAGGCGCAGAATCGAGCGCTATCCGGCCGCCACGGGCCGAAGGTTGTCGGAAAATCGCCCGAACCCCGCGAAATTCCGATCGACTGATCGAATTTCAGGCTGGCTTCCGACTGCGAAAAGGTCCGTCACACCACCGTCAACCTCACGGCACCGACCATCACCCAAACGGTATGTCCACCGCCGCCAGAAAAGAACGACTGCGACGATTGCACCTGCGAGTCCACGGGCGCTGGTCCGGGCAGCGGCGCCGCTCAGCCCTTCGGCGGCGGTGCCAGCTCAGGAGGCGCGGCCACCGGCCCCGGTACCGTGTGGTTCTCCAAGGCCGGTGGCATCGGACGTCCAAACCAGGTGGGCAGCGATCTCTGGGACGGTCGATATTGGTCCCATTCCTACAGCCAACGCATCTTCGAGGACCCCAACGACCCGGACGTCCATCGCCGATCTTCTCGATGGTTCGAATAACCGCACCCACGGCTACCAGGACTACCAATATTCCTCACCCAAGGCGACGGTCCATGGGGCACATTGGCCTGGACCTACGACCGCATCGGCAACCGCCTCACCGAATCCCGTGACGGCGCAACGGCTGACGCTTACTCGTTTGTGCCGAATCTCGCGGGCAACCACTCCCCACAGCTCGACCAAATCACCCTCGGCCCCGGCGGCGTCCACGATTTCAGCTACGACGTCATCGGCGATCAAACTCAAGCCGATATCGCGGGAAACGTCATCGACCGCACCTACGACGACGCGGGAAGGATGAGCCGTCAAGAACGAACCGCAGCCGTGGCAAGGTCGTAGCTGCCTACCCCACAGCCTGCCATTCAAGCCCATCAAGACCTCTGGGCGCCGAGGGTGCGTCGGATGGCTTCCAGCACCAGGAATGTGGTGCCGCCCACCAAGCTGCCGACCAAAAAAAGGCTCAATGCCAGCTCCGAGATGCCGAATCCGAAGAGTGTCCGGTAGGGAGCGAGCAAGAGGGTCGAGATCACCGCCAGGGGCAGTAGGCCGAAGGCGATCCAGGAAGCCCATTTCTGGGTCAATTGGGTGCGCGACCAGACGAATTCGAGTTCGGTCCCTTCAGCTCGTCGGGCTCGCTGCAACAGCCTCAGTGCACGCATCAGAACTAGACCCGCTAGGGCCCCCGAAACCACCAAGACCACCAACATGGTGGTGAGCACCTCCACCCCACCGACCACCAGACCCTGTTGCTCCGGCGGAACGTCACCCCAAACGGTTGAAGGTCGTTGCAGCATTTGGGCCGTGGCGGCGAGGCACCAAAAACCACAGACCCACAAACCTAAACCGCACACCCACCAACCACGACGCGGCAGAGCAAGGGCTTTTCGCCCTCTGCTTCGCGCCGTCGATAAGAAGTTTCCCATGGCTGAATCCTGCTCGCGCCATCGCACGGTCCATCGAATCAAGATAGAATCTCACCATCTCCAGTGCTGAGGAGCCGGGAACGACGCCCGCGATCTAGCTCAAGTTGAGAAGATCACGTGCCGGCTCAGGGTAACCTGGCTCATGGAGCACCTGGCTCATGGAGCATCTGGCTCATGGAGTACCTGGCACATGGAGTGAATCGGATCTGAGCTTTATTATGGACGAAAAATCCAAATCACAAAATCCCGAGGCTCTCCTCGACGGTTCAAATGAGAAGCTTGGATCAGATTCTCCTGCCGGCGCTTCGAAGCGGCCGAGCCGCGGCCCCAAAGTTGCAAATTCCAACATAGAGGACGACGAGACTTCGGAACGTCCTCGGGCTTACGCCGGGCCGGGTAAACCTAAGCCCTCGTCCAGACTTGCGCATCAGACGTTTGCCGGCACCGAGCGACGTCCCCGGCATCCCAAGGACGAGCAGGCTGATCGGGAGAAGGATCCTCTGAGCCACATTCGGCCTGTGGAGCAACAACCCACCTTGCAGACCGACTTTTGGTCCAGCTCATCTCCTAAGGCCGGTATTTCCACCAGCGGCGATCTGCGCGCCGATTTCAGCCTGTGGTTGCGGCGGCGCAACGACTCGGGTTCCCTCGACGAGACCCTGCACTCGTTCGTCGGTGACGACTCGGACGATGAGCTTGAAACCCCGGCTTTGCCCACCGCGGTGGAAGATGTCTATGAAGATCGAGGCGAAATCGGTCACGGTGGAATGGGCACCGTGCGCCAAGTCTTTGATCGTCGGCTCCGGCGCGAGACCGCGCTCAAGATTCTCAAAGAAGAGATGGGCTCGAAACATCGAGAAATTCGCCGCTTTGTGGAAGAAGCCCAGATCACGGGTCAGCTCGATCATCCCAACATCGTGCCGATTCACGACCTGGGTCAAGACTCCAACGGCTCTCACTACTTCACGATGAAGTTGGTGCAAGGCGACGACCTGGAGACCATCATCTCCGATCTCGGGGACACCCGGCTCGACCCCGACGTGTTGGCAGACCATCTCCAAATCTTCATCAAGGTCTGCGAAGCGGTTTCTTTCGCCCACAGCCGGGGGGTGATTCATCGTGATCTCAAACCCTCGAACATCATGGTCGGCGAATATGGCCAGGTCTATGTAATGGACTGGGGCATCGCCCGGCTCATGCCCGACCTGCCGATCACCGAAAAAAGCAGCCATCACAAATCCATCGTCACCGTTTCGCGCAGCGAGAATAAGGATATCGACTCCCCTGGCACCATCGTCGGCACCCCACGTTACATGGCGCCGGAGCAGGTCCAAGGAGATCACGAGCGCATTGACCATCGCGCCGATATCTTCGCCCTCGGCGGCACCCTCTACCAAATACTCACCGGTTACGCCCCCTACACCGAGCAGAATTACTTCTCTCTGCTGGTGCAGGTGCAAAATTGTGAGGTCATGAGACCGAGCGAAAGACCGGGCTGCGAAAGATTACCCCCCGAACTCGAACGTATCACCCTCAAAGCCTTGGCCGCCGACCCCGAAGATCGATATCCCACGGTCGTTGAGCTGCAAAAAGATGTAGAACGATTCCTGCGCGGCATCTGGCATTTGCCCACGGAGTTCTTCCCGGCCGGCACCGCGATCATCAGCGAAGGTGACGAAGGCGCGTCGGCGTACATCATCCGCAAGGGACGCTGCCGAGTCCTGCGGAAGATCGCCGGCGCACCGGTCGAGCTGCGAGAGATGGGGCCGGGAGATGTCTTCGGCGAAACCGCGATCTTCTCTTCCAGCCGTCGAAGCGCGACCGTGGAAGCCATCGACGATGTGGAGGTGACGGTGGTCACGTCTGAGATCTTGACCCAAGGGTTGGGGCTCAACTCGTGGATGGGGGACTTCGTCAAGGCCCTGGCGAGCCGATTCCGTGAAGTCGATGATCGCCTGGCCGAGGCATCCGGCGAACAAAGCTGACGCACCTGACTTCACGCTACCTCGACCCTCGACTCGATCACCCGACCACGAGCCCACCATGGAATTGAGAGCCTTCGCCCACCGTGTGGTGACCTGCCAGGACTTGGAGTTCAAATTGCGCTCCGAACGGGACCTTACGGACCTCGAGCCCGGCCCTCCCACCCGGCTGGAGTCTCCAGGACGCCCGGCCGAACTCACGATCCGACCCGCGCGCAAGGTCAAAATTCCGTCCATCGAAGGCATGGCGGACCCCAACCAGCGGCCGCGTATTCTGCACGCCCTGGCCAACCACGAGCTACAAGCCGCCGAGCTATTCGCTTGGGCTCTATTGGCTTTCGTCGAGGCACCCAAAGATTTTCGCAGCGGATTGGCCCGCATCCTCGACGACGAGCTGCGCCATACGCGCATGTATATCGCTCGCATCGAAGCGGGCGGTGCGAAATTCGGCGATTTCCCGGTCTCCGGCTACTTCTGGAATAAGGTGCCCGACCTCGAGACGCCCATGCACTTCATCAGCGCCATGTCTCTGACGTTCGAAAACGCCAATTTGGATCACACCGCCGACTACGCCGAGGCTGCACGACGAGCCGGCGACGTCAAAACCGCCAGGGTGATCGAGGCCATCGGTCGCGATGAGGTGGAGCATGTGCGCTTCGGCTGGCACTGGCTCAACACCTGGAAACGGCCCGGCTCCGATCCCTGGGACGTTTGGTCCGAGCATTTGCGATGGCCCTTGCGGCCGATCAAGGCCAAGGGCGGGGCTTTTCATAAGGCACCACGTTTGGAGGCCGGGCTGGATCCCGCCTTCATCGATCGATTGGAAGCTGCCCAAGACGGAGCGGAAGACTGAAGCGACCTCCGAGCTGCGCACCTGGGAACCGAACCGTGGCCAATCTGGACGCCGAGGAGAGCTGGGCCCGGATCCGACGCCCCGGCCTACCGCGCCCCAACCTGAGCCGAGCCGCCCGGCGTCGTATGGCGGCAGTGGGATCCTTGCTGAGGATCTTCTGCCGACCCCAGGATCGGCTCTGGTTGCCCGGCCCCCTGGACGCCCAAAGGCTACCGATTCACCCCGGTCTCCCCCGTCCTGAATTGGAATTCGGCGAGCCTAAAGGTCTGGCGCCCACAGAGAGTTTGCAGGTCTGGGGATGTACGCCGGATTGGGTATCTTCGGTGTCGACGGTAGAGATTGCGGCCCGGGTCAACGATCGGGCCCACACCTTCGCTCTGGCTCAACGGCTCGGCCTCAGCTTGGCCGGCTCGCGTTTCTTCGACTCGTTTGAAGACTTCGAGGGATTTCTCGAGCTGGAGCTTCCGGAGCTGTCGCGTTCGGGTGGGTCGACGCCTTGGGTGTTGAAAGCTCCCCTCTCCGCCGCCGGGCGAAGTCGCCTGATCCACGATCCGAAAAGCCGCTTGCGACCCCAAGAAAAGTCGATTCGCCGCCTCTTCCACCAACACGGAAGCTTGTTGTGGGAGCCTTGGCTCGAGCGCACCGACGACTACGGCCTGCTCTTGGAGGTCGGCCCCTCGGGGGCGATATCCAAACCCCAAATCCACCGTCAGCAGATCGGCCCCACCGGCGGATTCCTCGGCATCGAGTTGACGAGCGAGCTAGGGCTCTCCGACGAACAGCGCGAGCGGGTTGAAAAAACGGCCCGCAATGTCGCCGATCATCTGGCCAAGGACGGATACCGTGGTCCGGTGGGCATCGATTTTTGGCGCTACCGCAGATCGGACGGCCGGCTCGGCCTGAACCCCTTGGGCGAGATCAACGCCCGAATGACCTTCGGCCGAGTGGCACGGGCGTTGGCTGAAACGTTGTTTCCGTCGAGGGACCCGACCACCACGATCCGCTTGATCTTCGGCGCTCCCCCCAAGAATTCGCCCTCTCGAACGGAGTCCCTACCGTTGCTGTTGGCCGGTGATAGCCCCGAGCAGCCGGAAACCGTTTGGCTCGAAGTGGAATCCCAATAACCCGCTGAGGTTCCGGGCCAAAAAATCAGCCCGCCCCAGGGAAGGACGGGCCCAGCTACGCAGGAGATCAGCCTGCCGTCGATCGTTGGGGGCGATCCACGGCAGCTTCGGGACGCGGAGTGCGCCGAGGGTTCGGCGGGGAGAACGGCCCTGTTCAGCTGAGGTGCTCAGTTGAAAGCGCTCAATTGAAGTGCTCAGTTAAAGCTCGGTGGTCCTTTCCAGGTGGCGGGGTCGTCCACCCACGTGGCGGCTCGGCGCAAGAGTTCAATCGCCGGGCGGACTTCGTCGTAGAGCAAGGCTTCCAACAAACCTTGAATGGCAGCCGAAAGATTCAAGGGATCATCGGTCTCGGGGTCGAATTGGGGATCCGGAAGGCCTTGGGCGACCTCTTGCAGACGCTGCTCCCAGCGACTGAGGACAGCGACCCCCGTCAGCATCATGTCGCGGGCGTCTTCCAGCTCTCCGCGTTCGGACGGTGCCTCATCTTCGGTCGGCACTTAGAGGCTCCCTGGCTCGGTACTCACCGGCTTGGTGCTCACCGGCTCGGTGCTCACCGGCTCGGTGTTCACCTGAATTCCACGGTTGCTCGAAAATCGGCCGCGACGTATCGATCCATCGGCGCGCCACCTCGGCCAAATCAGGAGCTTGTTGGGTCAGCACTTCGAGGCTCAAAGGCGTTTCCCAACAAAATCCAACCAGGCCGGGAGGAATGGTTACCCCGGTCAAACACCGCAGGGGTTGGTGGGTCAGTCGTAGGTTGAAGGGCTCGACGGCGGAAATCGGCAGCTCGTGCCCCTCCGCGAGACTCCGCATTTCGAACGTCACGTCTGTCATGGCTCGTGTCATAGCTCGCCTCGGGTAAAGAAAAAAGACCGGACCGGGACGGCCGTTGCCTTGCGACCTTGCCGTCCCGATCCAAAACCCATGTGCTGAACACAATTTAAAGCTTCGTTCTCCGACGACAAAAAAATCTGCCGAAATTTCAAGGCCGAGGCCAAAGAGGTCAAAGAACCAACCAGGGGTCGGCGTTTTTTTCGTAAATGACGATTCGTTTTACCGACCACTCGGTCGGTCATATGCTCAGCCATATCGCCTCGATTTCCGGAGCGCCTCACGCGAGACGCTCCGGCCTAGAAATTCCGGGCTCTGCCCAGGCCACCGTAGGAGAATCTCAATGCATTACAAACGAGCTACTTGGACTTCACCGATGATCGCCGCCCTCATGATTACCGCTCTGTTTTTCGGACCCACGACCTGGGCCGCTGAACCGCAAAGTCAAGAGGTCACACTTTCGACGGAATTCGAGGTTCTGGATTGGCTGTGGCAAAGCTTGAGCGCCGCATGGAGCACGATCTACGGCTCCGAGGGCATCGAGGGCTCCGAGGTCAGTGAAGTCCAGGAACCCACCCGACCCGAAACGCCGGCCGAGGAGCCACCGACCGCCGAGGTCGGCCCCGGTATGGTGCCGATCGGTTGAAGTGCGGGCTGGAACGCCCCGGGTGTTGTCGCTAGAACAACCCCTCGGGGCGCGCCCGACGATCGAAACACTCTCGCCAAAAAAGCTCTTGAAAGGCTTTGGAGCCGTCGACGGTTATATGGCCGCGCCACGCTTCAGCCGCTTCTCGAAGCTGGGTGTCTTCGGTCAGGTCGAGCACCAGGAAGTGGGTTTCCACCGCCAGCCGCTCCGCTGCGCCCAGATCCCCTTCCTCCAAATAGAAGCAGACCAAATCCAAGGAAACCGCCGCCAGCTCAAAAGCCTTCTGATTTTGCTTGAAGCTCTTTCTAGCCCGTTGCAGCCTGCGCTCCGCTAGGCGGGTTATGCCCAGCCGTGCCAACAGCAAACCCTCGACCCAAGTGATCTTGGCTTTTTGCACCGAGCGATTACGCGGTAACCGCCGCTTGACCACCATCAATAATCGATAAGCCATCTCTTGGGCCGCCACGTCGACCCCTCCCCGGCTGATCACCAAAGCCATGTTGTGCAAGATGGTGGTCAGCGTCCGCCTGCCCCGGGCACTTTTGCCATCGGTTAGCTCCAAGGCTCGAGCCAGGTCCGCCAAGCTTTTGGGATCCCTCGCCAGATAACGGGCCAAGCCACGAATCGAGAGACAGTCAGCGACCCTCTGTTGATTCTCTGCGGCGCTAAAGAATTCGATCGCCCGACTCACCTCGTCCACCGCCTCTTGCTGCCCCTGAACCATGCGCAGCACCCCCAGCCGCACGTGCACCTCACCTCGGCAGTCCTCAGACAGCTCACGGCGCTCGGTCAGCTCGAGAGCGAGTCGGTAGGCCGACTCCGCCTGGGTCAACTCGCCACATATACGGCAGCAGCTTCCCCACACCGCCAAGGCATGGGCGCGCCACGATTGCCGCTCGATTTTGGAAGCGTATCCGTGCTCACCGTAGGGAATTCGCCGCGCCAGCTCCGGCGCGTGTTGGCCGAGCAAATATCCCTCTTCAGGATGGTGAAAAGCGGTTTCGTCACAAAGATCGAGATACAACCGAAGAAATGGCAAGGTCCAATAGCGGGCATGGCCTAAGACTTTTCCTGCGGTCAGCGGACTGACATAACCGATCCGGCGCTGTGCCGCTCTCTCGTATTCAGTAATCCCGTGTTTCATGACCTTCACACTCTCTCATAATCAGAGCTTTTTTTGAAATCTCTATACTTTTCTCTATATTCTGAGTATTTCTACCGTCGAATCCTGGAAGCTCCGACCGAGAATCCCTGTCTCAACCCTCTCCAGACCAATTCCAAACGCTGTGACGAATTCATGACAGGTAAATCCCTAGATCCCGCTTGACGATGCCCCGGACGGCCTCTAAAGTCCCTTCATCATGATTCGCCGCAGCTACCCAACCCCAGCCGACAAGATCGTTGTCGCCCGCACGCTCACTTTGCCGAGCACCGTGAACAACATTGCGGACAGCGATGTCGCACGCGTCGGTTGGACGGCCTTTTTGCTACTCGTCAGCCTCCTCCTTATTGAGCCCATCGTTCCGGGGGTGACCTGACGCATTCGATTTTCGAGGCGAGCATCACGAAAACCCCCGGGTAGACCCCGGGGGTTTTTGCGTTTTCAGCCACTTTCCCAGGCCTAAATTCCCCAGGCCTAAACCCGGATCAAAACCGCCACGGAGTGGACCGAGACCACCGACCGGAGACTTCCCGCCGGTGGTTTGGGTCCAACCCGCGGTGTAGACCAAGCTGACCGCCCGAGAGCCGGGCTCTCGCGGAGAGGCGATGCCCTCTCCCTGGGTGAGGTGCGTCTACGCAACGGGGAAGCGATCCGACACCTTGCAGCCCCCAAGGGCTCTGAGATCAATTCACGAGATCACTGCCGACCCCAGAAGAGGAATCGTCATGACCGCCTTGATTGAGCAGCCGACTGAGCCGGTACGCAACCACAACACCCACAACCGCGGCACCGACAGCCACGTCCGCATCTTCGACACCACCCTACGCGACGGGGAGCAATCTCCGGGTGCCGGCCTCACACGGGACGAAAAATTGACACTCGCGAGGGAAATAGCGATGTTAGGGGCGGACATCATCGAAGCCGGATTCCCCGCGGCCAGCCCGGACGACGCCGCAGCGGTTACCCAAATCGCCCAGGAATTCGGCGGTCCCGACGGTCCGGTGGTCTGTGGTTTGGCCAGGGCCCATCGAGGCGACATTCAAACGGCGTTCGAGTCAGTCCGTCAGGCGGCCAAACCCCGAATCCACACGTTCTTAGCCACATCCGATCTGCACCTGGAGCACAAGCTCGGCATGACTCGGAGCCAGGTGGTGGACCGGGTCGGGCAAATGGTCGCCCTCGCCTCCAGTCTTTGCGCCGACGTGGAGTTCAGCCCCGAGGACGCGGGTCGCTCGGATCCCGAATTCCTGATCGAGGTCCTCGACGTGGCCATCCAAGCCGGCGCGACGACCCTCAATATTCCCGACACCGTGGGTTATATGTTGCCCCATGAATACGGGGCGTTATTTACCAAGCTGATCGCCGAAACACCGGGAGGCGACGGAGTGATTTGGTCGGCCCACTGCCACGACGACCTAGGGCTGGCGACCGCCAACACCCTGGCCGCCCTGCACGCCGGCGCGCGCCAAGCGGAGGTGACGGTGAACGGCATCGGCGAGCGGGCGGGTAATACCAGCCTGGAAGAGATTGTGATGGCGCTCAAAACCCGTCGATCCGCTACGGGTCTGACCACCCGCATCGACACCCCCAGGCTCACCCGGGTCAGCGGTTTGGTCAGCCATCACACCGGCATGGTGGTGCCACCCAATAAGGCCGTGGTCGGGCGCAACGCCTTTGCCCACGAAGCCGGTATCCATCAAGACGGCATGCTCAAGAATCAGCGTACTTACGAGATCATGACGCCGGAAAGCGTCGGCCGGAACCAAAGTCGATTGGTATTGGGCAAGCACTCGGGACGTCACGCCTTGAAAGTGCGTCTCGAAGAACTCGGGTTCAACCTGCCCGGCACCCTGCTCGACGACGCCTTCCGACGCTTCAAGGCCCTAGCCGACCGCAAGAAGTCGGTAACCGACTCGGACCTCGAAGCGATCGCCCAGAATCGCGCCGAAGCGGCTCCCGAAGGATTCGAGATGGTGGATTTGCAGGTTCAATGCTCCCGCCCCGGCACCCCGACAGCCACCGTGAGGTTGCGGACTCCCAAAGGCGAGCAACGGGTGGCACCGGCGGTGGGCTCGGGCTCGGTGGACGCGGTGTTCCGCGCCATTCAAAGCATCGTCGATATCCCCAATGTGCTGGTGGATTTCAGCATCCAAAATCTGTCGGAGGGCATCGACGCCATCGGCCAGGTTTCGGTGCGGGTCGCTTCCCATGCCGGGGCTCGTCGAAGCTACGGGGGTTATGGCACCGACGTCGACATCTTGGTCGCCAGCGCCAAAGCTTATTTGGCTGCGGTCAACCGATTGGTGGCCGATCAACGCCCCGATCTCACCGCCCAAGCGCGAAATCGCCGAACCGAGCCGGTGACGGCCGAATGGGGATCGGACGAGAGCTTCGACCCGGCGTATACCGCCGGTATCCCCTGAATCACGCCAATTCTTCTGTCCGTTGTTCTCGGCGCCAAGGGGCGTCGATTCCTTGCCTCCCAAGAACCCCCTGATTGGAGATCGACGCAATGGCTGAAACGCTATTCGACAAAATATGGCGTCACCACGAGGTGGTGGCGCCGGAGACGCCGGATTTACCGGCGATTCTCCACATCGACCTGCACTTGATCCACGAGGTGACCTCGCCCCAGGCCTTTTCCGAGCTCGATCGGCGCGGCCTCCGAGTCCGCCGTCCGGACCGCACCGTGGCCACCATGGACCACTCGACGCCCACGGATCCGACCATCGATCGGGCACGGCTCAGGGTGCTCGACGCCGACGCCGCGACCCAACTCGATCGGCTGGCTCAATCCTGTGAGCAACACGGTGTACCCCTGTTCCCCTTGGGGCACGAAAGCCAAGGCATCGTGCATGTGATCGGCCCCGAGCTCGGTTTGACCCAACCGGGATTCACCATCGTCTGTGGCGACAGTCACACCAGCACCCACGGCGCCTTCGGTGCCCTGGCGTTCGGCATTGGCACCAGCGAGGTGGGGCATGTGATGGCCACCCAATGCTTGCTGCAGAAAAAACCACGCAGCCTCGAAATCCGGGTCACCGGAGAACTCGGCCCGGGGGTCACCGCCAAGGACTTGATCCTCGGCATCATCGCCCAAATCGGCACCGACGGGGCCACCGGACACGTGGTGGAGTACACCGGCTCGGCCATTCGCGCCTTGGATATGGAAGGCCGCATGACGGTCTGCAATATGTCGATCGAAGCAGGGGCCAGGGCCGGCCTGATCGCGCCCGACGACACCACCTTTGACTATTTGAAGGGCCGAACCTGCGCACCCACCGGTGAATCCTGGGATCGGGCCGTCCACCGATGGCGCGCCCTCGCCGGCGACGAAGGTGCGACTTTCGATCGCACGGTTGAGATCGACGGTGCTGCACTGCAACCGATGATCACCTGGGGAACCAGCCCGGGCATGGCCATTCCGATCACCGGACACATTCCCCGGCACGCGGAAATTGCCGAAGCATCGCGGGCAGGATTGGACAAAGCCACGGCGTATATGGGTTTCGAGGCCGGTCAATCCTTGCTGGGAAAAGCCGTCGACGTCGTGTTTCTCGGCAGCTGCACCAACTCGAGGCTCTCGGACCTCCAGGCCGCTGCCCGGATTTTGGACGGCCGACGAGTGGCCGCGGGCACGCGCATGATGGTCGTGCCGGGCTCGCAGAAGGTCAAAAAAGCGGCGGAAGCCGAAGGCCTGGACCAAGTCTTCCGCGCCGCGGGGGCAGAATGGCGAGAAGCCGGCTGCTCCATGTGTTTGGCCATGAATGGTGACCGCCTGGCCCCTGGTCAACTCGCGGTTTCGACGTCCAATCGCAACTTTGAAGGTCGCCAAGGACCCGGAGGACGAACCCTCTTGGCCAGCCCGATCACCGCCGCTGCCAGCGCCGTCGCCGGGCGGATCAGCGACCCGAGGGAGATCAACCGATGAGCGCACCAACTTTTGGTCGAGTGACCGCCGCGATGATGCCGCTACCCATTGACCACGTGGATACGGATCAAATCATCCCGGCTGAATTTCTCAAAACCACCGAGCGTCAAGGCATCGGACGGGGGCTCTTCGCCGGCTGGCGCCGATTGCCGTCGGGCGAGCCCGATCCGGCGTTCGTGCTCAACGACCCCCGATATGCCCAAGCCAAAATCCTCGTGGCCGGAGAGAACTTCGGCTGCGGTTCGTCTCGAGAGCACGCCCCCTGGGCTTTGATCGACCATGGATTCCGGGCGGTCGTGAGTTCGGGCTTTGCCGACATTTTTCGCTCCAACGCGCTTAAGAACGGCCTGCTGCCGGTTGAGATTTCCGCCGCAGAACGAGACGCCCTGATGATCACCGCCCAAGATCAGCCGACAGCTCAGATCACCATCGACCTCGGAACCAATACCTTGATCGATCCGCAAGGGCGCGAAATCACTTTTCAGGTCGACCCTTTCTCACGTCGATGCCTGTTGGACGGTGTCGATACTCTGGGTTATTTGCTCAGCCATCTTCCCGCCATCGAAAGTTGGGAACGGGAACATCCGAATTCCTTCGACACCCGCACCGCCCTCCCTGGCACCGCCCTTCAAGGCACGGAGACCCGTTGATGTCTGTCCCATCCACTTCCAAATCCACTTCCAGAAGCGCCAACCGGGCCCATCGTATTGTGGTCTTGCCAGGCGACGGCATCGGCCCGGAGGTCAGCCGGGCGGCCCGTCGAGTGATCGAGGCCGTAGGCCGAGATCTGGGTCACGACTTCCAATTCGAAGAAGCTCTGATCGGCGGCGCTGCCATGGACGCGACGGGCTCACCCTTGCCCCAAGAGACCCTCGACGCCTGCGAGCGGTCCGACGCTATTTTGCTCGGTGCAGTGGGCGGACCGAAATGGTCCGACCCGTCGGCACCGAGCCGGCCGGAACAAGGGCTCTTGGCCATTCGACAACACTTCGAACTCTACGCCAATCTCAGACCGGTGAAGGTATTTCCCGCGCTGGCGGCGAGCACACCTTTGCGTCCCGAGCTGGTCGAAGGTGTCGACATGCTGATCGTCCGCGAGCTCACCGGAGGGCTCTACTTCGGTAAGCGTGCCGAGCAAGGCACCTTGGAATCCCAGCCGGACACGGCATTCGACACCATGAGTTATTCGGCCCCTGAGGTGGATCGGGTCGCCAGAGTCGCCTTTGAGGCCGCCAGGGGCCGCCGGGGCAAGGTGACCTCCGTCGATAAGGCCAACGTGCTCGCGTCTATGCGTTTGTGGCGCCGACAGGTAGAGAAGGTCGCGAAGGACTATCCGGAGATCGAGCTGGAACACGCCCTGGTGGATTCTTGTGCCATGCAGATCATCACCCGGCCCGCAAGCTTCGACGTGGTCCTGGCGGGCAACCTCTTCGGCGACATTCTTTCCGATGAGGCCGCGGTGCTCGCCGGCTCCCTGGGTATGCTGCCCTCTGCGTCGCTGGGCTCCAGCAAGCTCGGGTTATATGAGCCGGTTCACGGCTCCGCGCCGGACATCGCGGGCCGCGGCATCGCCAATCCGATCGGTACCACGCTCTCGGCCGCCATGCTCTTGCGCTACAGCCTAGGCCTCGACGGGGCCGCCCGAGCGATCGAAATCGCCGTGGAAAGGGCCCTCGATACCGGTTTGCGCACCGCAGAACTCGCCCAAGCCGGCCAGGCGGTGACGACTGAGCAGATGACCGACACCATCTTGAAAAAGCTGCCCCTGGCCGCCGTGGCCTGAGCCACATCTGCCCCGTATCTGGCCAGCCTTGTAGCCAGCCGTTCGATCTAGCCTCGATCTGCCCGGTCGAGGCTACTTTTTTGTCTTCTTGACTGGTGATGCTGTCGCTTATGGACTATAATTCGCAGACCTTCGCTCAAATCCCCGGATGGAACTATTTGGACGTTGGCCTATTGCGAAAAATGTATGTGTGCGCAATAAAGCTCGTAATCTTTTTCCATTAGAGTCTGATCACGCCTAAATCGTCTGAGTGGCTGAGGAGTCGAGATTCCGCCCCAACACCGGGCTTCGTCTCGAAAACTCTCCGCAGATGTCCGTCGGTCGTTTAGATCGTACCCCCTGGTGCGCCTCAGCCCCCTAACGACCGGTCGGTTGAATTACTTTCTCTGTACAGGTGCCGGCCCCACCGCAGGTGAGGGTTAAGCCGCTGCTCGCGCAGCATCCGCCAAGGCCATCTCAGCTCATCGACCGAGCTGGATCATCCGATTTGTATTCGGACCGAATGAGGAACCCCCTATGCGATCGTTACTACTTCAACGGCCCTCTTTCGGCATAGCGCTGCTCGCCTGCAGCCTCTGCCTATTTATGGGCCTGCCCGCCCACGCCCAAACTACCAACTTGAGCTTCAGCAACTCCAGCTCAGAGGTTCTCTCCGTGCTCGCTTCCGAAGGGTTGATCGGCGGCGATCAAGTCGACGAGCTGGGCACTGTGATCGGCTCCTTGAGCCTCGATACTTCGACTTCCGCGACCTATTCCAACGATAACGCCGACGCTTTACGCGCCACCCTCGAACTGGACGGCGGACGCGATCTCTACCGCTTCGAAGGCAGCTCCGAATGCGCCGGATTGGTCGTCGTTTCGTTCAAGAATAAAACCGGCGGCATCCTTCAAGTGCGGGATGCCCGGATCGTCGCCGCCACCCCGAGCGCCCAAGGGGTTTACCTCGGCCAAGCAGTCACCACCGTGTCCACCCCCACCACCGAGGAGCAGCTCTTGGTGCGCGGCAGCGGATCTGTGCAATTGGACGTCCGTTTTGCCATGGGCTCCGACGGACGTGGCCGTTCCGCCACCTTCTCTCGCCGGATCGAAACCCAAGTGACCTGCGACCAAGTCACCCACTTGGAAGTTCGAGCCGGTGAGGCTGCGGCCATGATCGGTATTTCCGACGTCGTGCCCGCCGACGGCTCCGAGCAGCTTCCAGTGCGCCGCGACGCTCGGGCATTGCTCGACGCCGAACTCTCCAACGGCTCCGACTCGGCGCTCAAGTCGGCCGGATCGAGCCTAGCTTCCTTGGCCAATTCGGTCGCCAAAGCCAATGGTGACGGAACCAGCTCCTTCTGCACCGACGAAACCTTCGACGGCATCGACCTGCCCAATATCTGGGGTTTCGATCTGCTCGGTGACGCATTGACCGGCTCGGCCGCCCTCACCGGCACCGGCCGATTGACCCTCGCCGGCACCGGCACCAGCCTTTACCACGACGCCGACAACGGCGGTTATGTTTACCGCAGCGTCGGCGGTGACTTCCGCGCCGAGGTCACCCTGGTCGACGTGCCGCTCAATCAAGGCGGCGACTTCCGCAAATCCGGCCTGATGGTCCGTGAGTCCCTGGACCCCAACGCGGCCCGCGTGATGGTTCAGCTGGTCGTAGATCACCCGGTTTACAACACCACCGCCCTGCAATTCGATTTCCGCAACAAGGCCGGCGACGCCTTGGAGCTGGCCTCGACGCCGGTCGACGTCAATCTGCCCCTGCGTATCGCCGTGGACCGCCGTGGCGACTTATTCACCGCCTATTACTCCACCGACAACGGACAGTCCTGGATCAAACCCCTCGGCGGTGTGGGCCAAGGCCAAATCGAAATCGACATGGGCGCGGCATCGCTGGTTGGAATGACCGCCACCTCCTACGACAATCTTCTGCCGTTGGTCGTGGAATACGACGACTTCCGTCTGTGTACCCCCAACAACGATCCGGCGCCGAATCTGCCTCCCGCCATCAGCTGCTTGGCGCCCCAGAAGCTCGACCTCTACTACGTGGTCGACTCCTCCGGTTCGATGACTGCGGCCTTCCCTGGAGCCGACTCCAAGCTGGCGGCGGTCTCCGACGCCATCGCCTCCGCCAACACGCTCCTGGGCGCCAACTTCCCCGGCAGTCGGGCCGCGTTGGTCACTTACCGTGGCGCGGTCTTCAGCGATCCGGTCTACAACGTCACCCAGGGCGCGCAAGTGCTCAGCCCGTTGACCACCGACCTGACCGCTTCGAGCAACGCGATTGCCGCGATCGACCCGACCCAGATCCATCCCGACGCCAACACACCGGCGCCGATCGCTTTGAGTCTGACCACCCAAGATCTGGTGACCACCAACGCCCCGGACTTCCTGCCCGTGGTGGTGTGGTTGACGGACGGCGCGCCCAACATCGACATCAACGGTGAGGGCCCGCTCGAATATCGCTTCACTGAGATCTTGCCCCTGAGCATCCGTGACACCAACAACGATTTCTTGCCCTGGGGCCAAGTGGCCTGGCTCGGAAACTTCAACGGTGGCATCAACACCTTCGACGGTGAGGTGTTCGGCAACACCATGTACGAGATCGAGAACCTCAAAGACACGGTGACCGACGCACTCATCTACCCGGTGGCGATTCACGGCGAGGACACCTTCTACGAAGATCTGATGGCCTACGCCGCAGCCTACACCGGCACCCAGCTCTACACCGTTGACGATACCGACGGCCTAGCCGCCGCCATCGCCGACATCCTGACGGTGCTCGACTGTGGCGCCACCATCGGCGACTACGTGTGGAACGACGTCAACGGTGACGGTGTGCAGGACGGCTCCGAGTCCGGCATCGAAGGCGTGACCGTCGAGTTGCGCAACGACCAAGGCACGGTCGTCGCCACGGCGGTGACCGACGTCAACGGCGGCTACCTCTTCGAGCACGTGGTTCCCGGCGCCTACACGGTGACCGTCGATCCCTCGAGCTTGCCGGCCGGCCTCACGGTGCCGACCTTCGACCTCGACGGTCTCGGTACTCCGAACGAAGCTTCCGTGACCGTGGCCGAAGGTGATGAGCGCCTCGACGTCGACTTCGGCTATCAAGCCACTGCTTCGATCGGTGATCGAGTCTGGCTCGATACCAATGGTGACGGCGTGCAAGACGGCGACGAAACCGGCATCGAAGGTGTCACGGTCGAACTCCGAAACGACCAAGGCACGGTGATCGCCACCGCGACCACCGGAACCGACGGCGAATACCTCTTCGCCGACCTCGTTCCGGGCACCTACACGGTGACCGTGGACGACACCACCCTTCCCGCCGAGATCGACGGTCCGACCTTCGACTTCGACGGCACAGCCACCCCTCACACCGCTTCGGTGACCGTCGCCTCCGGCGAAAGCCAGCTCGATGTCGACTTCGGTTACGAGCCGGCTGATGCCGGCGGCGGTGGCGGCGACACTTGCGTTGAGGGCACGTTCCGCGACGACTTCAATGTCGCGTCGTTCAGCAACCAAGACGGCAGCCTCGACTGGTCCGGTGATTGGGTCGAGGACGACCCGGTGGCCGCCGGAGTCGGCAACGGCCAAGTTCAAGTCCACGACGGCTTCTTAACCCTGGACGATGCCCCGGACACCGGTGCCCAACCCAGCGCCGAGCGGTCCGCCGATTTGTCCCATGCCGACGGCGCGACCCTCAGCTTCGCGTTCGCCACCAGCCGTGGGGTCGACGACAACGACGCCGTGACCGTGGAAATCTCCAGCGATGGCGGCGCCACTTGGACGGTGCTCGAGGTGATGAACGGCATCGACGGTTCGTCCACCGGCGAGCGCTCCTACGACATCGGTGCCTTCATCTCTGAGGACACCCGGGTTCGCTTCCGAGTGTCCAATAATTACGGAGGCTCCAACGAACTCTTCTGCATCGATTGGATCGAAATCGTCACCACCTGCGACGTGGCCTGTGACGGCGCGGTGCAAGCCCGTGACAACTTCGACAACGATAGCTTCAGCAACCAGGACGGCAGCACCGATTGGGCAGGCGATTGGGTCGAATTTGATCCGACCGTCAATGGAGTCGCCGGCGGACAGGTTCAAGTCCACGACGGCTTCCTGACCCTCAACGATGCACCCGACACCGGCTACCAGCCCAGCGCCGAGCGCTCGGTGGATCTATCCGGCAAGAGCAACGCCACCTTGAGCTTCGCTTTCGCCACCAGCCGCGGAGTCGATGACAGCGACGCAGTCACGGTCGAAATCTCCAGCGACGGCGGTGCCTCCTGGACCACCCTCGAGGTGATCGACGGCATTGACGGCTCGGTCCAAGAAGAGCGCTCCTACGACATCAGCGAGTTTGCCTCCGCCGATACCCGCATCCGCTTCCGGGTGTCGAGTAAATACGGCGGTTCCAATGAACTCTTCTGCATCGATTGGATCGAGATCGTCGCCGACTGTGATGATTCCGGTGGCGGTGGTGGCACCACCCACCCTGGAGATCACTACGAAGGCGAGCTGACTTGCCGTGACGACAGCGACTTCCAACCGGACGGTTCCTACTATTGGAGCGAATCCGGAGTCCATGAAGGCTGGCTCGAAGGCGAAGGGCAAGATTTCGACCTTTACCTCTACCGCTGGAACGGCTCCCGTTGGCGCAAGGTGGCTCAGTCGATCAGCGAAAGCTCCTCGGAGCACATCGCCTACGATGGTCGGTCGGGTTATTACACGTGGGAAGTCCGCTCCTACCGCGGCCATGGGTCCTACGACCTGTGGATCTCCCATCCGTAAGTGCAAGCAAGCCACTGAGCTCAGCGTAAGCTGAGCAGCCCTTAGGGGCACGAGAAAACCCGTCGCGCAGTCGCGACGGGTTTTTTGGTGTGGACCCGCACTGAAGATGCCAAAGAATGGTCCGAAATCATGGACGGGGTGTGGAGGAGAAAAGGCTGATAGCCCGGGGCGATCAACCCAACGAAGCGATCACTTAAATCGCGGCTTGCGTTTCTCCACCCAGGCGTCATAAGACTCACGGAAATTGGGATCTTCCATGCAGGCGGCTTGAATCTCCACCTCGGCGGCCATGGCGGACTCTAAGTCCATGGCCGCTTCCCGCTGGATCATCTTCTTGGTCACCTCGAGACCGAAGGAAGGTCCCCGAGCCAGCTTTTCGGCCATCTCGGTGGCTTTGGTGACGACCTCTTCCTTGGGCACGACCCGATTGTAGAGACCCCAGCGCTCCGCCGTGGCAGCGTCTAAGAAGTCGCCGGTCATGAGCAGCTCGGTGGCCCGACCGTGACCGACGATCCGAGGCAACAGCCAGCCGGCACCCATATCCGCCCCCGACAACCCCACCTTGGTGAATAGAAACGCGATCTTGGCGTCTTCCGATGCGATCCGCAGATCACACGCGCTGGCGATCACCGAGCCCGCCCCGGCTACCAGCCCGTTCAAGGCACCGACAATCGGTCGACGGCATCGCAGCATCGAAAGAATCAACGCTCCGGTGCGGCGCGTGAAGTCCAACAACCCCTGATAGTCACGGCCAAAAAGCTCGCCGATGATGTCTTCCACGTCACCACCGGAGCAAAAAGCTTTGCCCGATCCGGTCAACACCACCGAACGAATTCCTGGCGCGGTATCCAGGTGATCGAAGGCGAGCTTCAGCTCGTCGTAGACCTCAAAAGTCAACGCGTTGTATCGATCGGCGCGATTGAGAGTCACAGTCGCCACGCCGGTCGAATCATCCACTTCATAGAGAAAGCTCTTGGGCTCAAAAGTCACGGTCATCTCCTCAGGTGAAAGTCGGTCCAACGGGCTGTTTCGGTGTTGCTACGGCCGGTTTGATGCGACAAGGACTCGACGGGCCCTGGATTCTACGGCAAACCCGACCTCCGGGCAGATCGAATGGAGCCTTTGAGAACGGAGGCCCCCCAGGCAGCTCGTGGTAGGATTCCTAGCAGGCTCTGTCGTGGTTTCGTCCGCCTCCTATTATTGTCGTTTCTTCTTTGCCGTTACTCTCCGAGACCCCCGGTTGATGTCAACGCTTTGGCTTCTCACCTGCGCCTTGTTCGCGGCCTTGGCCTTCGGGCTGTGGCAGACTCTCGCCCGTGCAAGATTGAGGCAACAGCTGGCCCGACGCGCGAGTCGAGTTGAGGACCAGTCCCGCAAGACCCGGCTCAGGCTCGCCCGCCAGGAGGAAGAGCTCAAAGAGTTGCGCATCGCCAAAGAGATGCTCGAGCGAGCCCTCGACGTCAGTGAGTCGTCGGCCCGAGCCAAACACGAGTTTCTGGCCAATATGAGCCATGAAATTCGCACGCCCTTAAACGGGGTGCTCGGCATGTCCGAAGTGCTGTTGGCGGGCAATTTAGACCCCCAAGAGCAACGCGACATCGTGCGCGCTATGCAGACCAGCGGCCAAGCCCTACTGCACATCATCGACGATATCCTGGCCCTTTCGAAACTCGAAGCGGGTCGTGTGGAACTCGAAAAAAGAACCATCGATCTTCATTCGCTGGTCGAAGATATTCTGGAATCCTTCGCCCGCGATGCCTACACCAAGAACATCGCTCTCAGCGCGTCGGTGACCCATGCCCCCCACCGGGTGCGCATCGACAGCCTGAGACTGCGGCAGATTTTGGCCAATCTGATCGGCAACGCCCTGAAATTCACCCAAGAGGGCGAGGTCATGGTCCGAGCTCGAAGGCTGGGGGCGAAACGGCTCGCCTTCGAAGTTCGCGATACCGGTATCGGAATCCCGAAAGATAAACAGAACGAGCTCTTCGACGCCTTCACCCAGGCAGACCTTTCCACTTCCCGTAATTTCGGCGGTACCGGCTTGGGATTGGCTATCAGCCAACGACTGGTGAAGCTCATGGACGGCTCAATTCGGGTGGAAAGTGAGCCCGGCGGTGGCTCCGCTTTCCACTTCACCGTGCAAGTTGAAAGTGAGGAGGAAGAACTCACCCCACCCTCGCGGATCATGGGATGCCAGGTGATTCTCATCGACCCCAGCCCTTGGCAGCGGCGGAATCTCGCCTCCTTGCTCGAAAGCCAAGGAATGATCGTCGAAGCCTTCGAGTCGGGGGCCGAAGCTTTCGGCTCTTCCGGCGACTATTTGCTCGTTTCCCGCCACGCCGAAGACCCGGGTCGTGTGGTGCGCGAGCTGGGCGCCGGGGCCGCCTGTTTCCTGATGGCCTCGATCGCCGATCCCGTCGGACGTCAGAGCGCTTCCGACCTCGGCTTTGACGGAATTCTCTCGTTACCGGTCCACAAGAGCCGGCTCCTGGCGACTCTCGAACCGTCGCCGAGCGGGCGGTCCGCAGAGCCGGAATTCGAGGAGCCGAATGAGTTATTGGCCTTGCACTTACCGTTGCGGATCCTGGTGGCTGAAGATAACGCGGTCAGTCAATTGGTGGCTGAAGAGCTGCTCCGGGTCCTTGGCTACCGCCCGGACATGGCAGAAACCGGTCAAGAGGTGCTCCGCCGTTTGGAAACCGCTGACTACGACGTGATCTTCATGGATCTGGTGATGCCTGATATGGATGGGCTGGAAACAACCCGACGAATCCGGTCGACGTTGCCGCCGGCTCGTCAGCCCAAAATCGTCGCTTTGACCGCCAGCGTCATGTCCGAACAGCGAGACTCCTGTCGGGAAGCCGGCATGGACGAATTCCTGCCTAAACCCATGCAACTCGAAGCCACACGCCAAGTCTTAGAGCAAATCGCCCCCCGCCGTCAGCGGGCCGAGGGTAGCGCAGCCTAACCTGGAACTACGGCCAAGGCTTGGATCTCAATTTTGGCGGCCGGCTCGAGCAGGGCGCTCACCTCGACCAACGCCATGGCCGGGAAGTTTCTCCCCATCAGCTCTCGGTAGGCAGCGCCCACCGCTTTCAGCTGCTCCACGTACTCAGCCTTGTCGGTCACGTAGAGAGTCAAGGAGGCGACGTGTCCGGGCTCTCCGCCCGCTTCCCGCACCACGGCGAGCACGTTGGCCAAGGCTTGAGCGAATTGCAGGTGAAACTCGTCCGACACGATTTCTTGGCAGGCATTCCACGCGATCTGCCCGGCCACGGCCAAGAAACGCCCACCCACGGGACCCAACATTCCGTTGGAATACCCCCGCGGGGCACCCAGGCTTTCGGGATTGATCGGTTGCAGCGTCGGCGAACTCACGCTTGGAATCCTCCGCCGTCGAGAACCAAGGATTGGCCGTTGACCCCGGCGCTCAGGGGTAGGCACAGATGCAGGACTTGGGCGGCGACTTCCTCTGACGAATAGATGCGGCCCTGGGGGCTCATATCTTCCAGCACGGCCCGAGCTTCCTCAACCGCCATGCCGGTCTTGCCGGTAATCGTGCCGACGGTCTGGTCGGACATGTCCGTATCCACATATCCGGGACAGACGGCGTTGACCGTGATTCCTTTCTTAGCCACTTCCGAAGCCACCGCGCGAGTGAAACCCACCACTGCGTGTTTGGAGGCCACATAGGTCGAGATGTAGGGCGCGCCGGCCTTGCCCGCCACCGAAGCCACGTTGACGATCCTGCCCCAACCGTCCGAGATCATGTCGCCGATGACCGCACGGGAGCAAAGGAACACCCCGGTAACATTGACCGCGAAGATTCGATTCCACTGCTCTAGGGTTTCCTTGGCCAATGGAGCGGAAGCGGCGATTCCCGCGTTGTTGACCAGGATATCTACCTTGCCCATCAAACGTTTGGCTTCGTCGCAAAGGGCCTGAACCTGCTCGGGCTCGGCCACGTCGCAAGCCACGGCGAAAGCCTGGTGACCTTGCGCGCGCAGCTCCGCAGCCACCGCGTCGATTTGGCCGACGCTACGGGCGGAGACCGTCACCTTCGCCCCGGCTTCGGCGAGACTGCGCGCGACCGCGGCTCCAATTCCTCGACCACCGCCGGTCACCAATGCGTTTCGCCCCTCGAGGGGTTTGGATAGAGACATGACCGTTCCTTTCTTTGGATTGACCGAATATCGACCGGATCGTGTGGAGCTGGACCGGTACCCATCGGTCACGGTCCGGGGCTGAGAAGCTTATCCCGAATTCCGGCTCCGACCCATGGGGCGCAGGGACTGAGCTTGGATCGTTGACTCGGATCCTGGAGATCTTGTAGGTTCACTCCATGGCGCCCCATACCGAATCGACTCGAATCCTGATTGTCGACGACGACAAAGGCATGGTGTCCACCCTCAGCGACATCCTCACCGCCTGCGGATACGAGATTTCGGTGGCGAGTTCGGGGCACGAGGCCATCCACCAAGCCCATACGGCCACTCCCCACGCAGTGCTCATGGATATTCGAATGCCGGGTTTGAACGGTGTCGACACTTTCCGTGAGATGAAGAGGTTGGCTCCGGATAGCTACGTGATCTTCATGACCGCCTATGCCACCTCGGAACTGGTGGAAGAAGCCCGACGGGAAGGAGCCGTGGAAGTTCTGCCGAAACCCATCGACATGGAGCTCACCCTCGACCTACTGTCGGAGATCGTCTCCAGGATCCCCCTGTTGGTGCTCGATCACGAAAGTGACTCGATCATCGAACTCGAAACCGATGAAGCCTTGGTTTCCGCCAAATTGGACATCCAGCGGGTGGATTCGATCGAAAAAGCGGTGCTGTGTTTTGAAAAGGAGCCGTGGCGAGTCCTGCTGCTCGACCTCGAAACCGCCAAATCCGTTGCGTCGGAACTCAGAATACTGCACGAACTCAATCCAAATGTTTTGATCGTGGCCTTCGGCGACATTCCCAAACCCCAGCTCGCCAAGAGCCGCAGCATGATCAGCGCCTACCTTCCCAAAGACTTCGAAACCACCGACTTGGTGGACGTCATTCGCTTGGTGGTCGAACGCCGCGCAGCCCACTGAGCCGGGTCTCCTCGCCGGCGCTCCTCCGGCTGTTCCCGCCGCCACCGCGAGCCCGCCAATGCTCGAGCCCGGCGGAGGTTTGAGTTCTGCAGACTGCCGCCTCGTCTTAAAACATTACAAGAAATATTTCATTTCTCCTTCTTGCCTTACGTCGGCATTACGAAAAACATTGCGATAATAGAGCGATTTCTTAACATAGATCATAAGGTGAAGGCCCTATGCTCTTACCATTGAACGATTTGAGAATAGTTGAGGATGGTTGAGAGCCCTGGGTTCTCTGGACTTCCAGGTTTCGATCTCGTGGTTGGTCGCCAAGATTCACGGAGAAGAAATAATGAATAAATTTGCTGTCATTTGGATCTCGCTTCCCCTCCTAGCTCTTGGATCCCACACCATGAGCAACCCCGAAACCAACCGCAGTTCGGCTTCCGCGCCGGGTGTGGCCGAGCCCCAAGCCCGCTTCCAAAAGAACACCACTCCAGACACCGCTCCAGATACCGCGACCAACGCAGAGATGGACTCTTGGATCGTCCAAGGCAGGGGTAAGAGTGTTGAGCAGCTTCGCTCATCCATCCACGCGGTCGGTGGACGGATCACCCACGAGCTTTCGGTCATCCATGCCGTGACCGCCGAGCTGAGTGCGCCCCAAAAAGCCGCCCTCCAGGATGCCGTCCCTTCATTGCGTTTCTACGGCAATCGCCAGGTCACCTCGTCGAGTGTGTCGCCCACCTTCTCCGACGATTTCGACGGTGATGACGGTTACGACGGTGACGACGGCAATCAACCTTGGACCGGCCCATGGATCGAAGACGACAACGACGATCCCCTTTCCGGCGACATTAAGATCACTCACACCCAACCCAACAAATGCGCCGACGGCTCGAGCTGCCTGCGGGTGCGCACCTCCGACTCGAAATCGTCGATCTATCGTCAGCTAGATCTTTCCGGTGGCGTCGCCGCAACGCTCACCTACGACTTCACCAACAAGCTCGAAGATAAGAACAAGGTGTTGGTCGAAATCTCGGCCAACGGCGGTCAGAGTTACCATCGTCTCAAGACATTCAACGACAACAGCCCCCGGGACGGTCACGACTGTCTGGATATTTCGGATTATTTGTCGGCCGAGACCCGGATCCGAATCCGCGTCAAGAAAAGCGACGGCAAGCAGAAGATCTGGTTCGACAACATTCAAGTTCACTACACGGCTCAAGCAGCGCCGGGCATCAACCAATATCCCGCCCAAACCCAAGCCGATGCCCTGCATCAACAGGGACTGACCGGCGCCGGTGTGACCGTGGCGATGATCGATACCGGACTTTGGGACTTTCCAAGTTTGAATCTCGACACCCAAGGTCAACGCAAAGTGGTCGCCCGCTACAACGCCATGACCAACCAAGTCGGAGAATCCGACGATCTGAGTGGCCACGGCAGCCATATCGCCAGCCTGATCGGCAGCAGCGAAGAGTCAGCCAACAACCCGGGAACCTACAATGGCGTGGCCCCTGACGCCTCCTTAGTGGCCATCAAAGCTTTCTCCGCCAATGGTGAAGGCAGCTATGCGGACGTCATCCGGGGTATCGGATGGTTGGTGGACCATAAAGACGAGCACGGTATTCGGGTCCTGAACCTCTCGTTCAGCGCCGAGCCCCTCTCCTACTATTGGGACGACCCCCTCAACCAAGCGGTCATGCAGGCTTGGAGCGAAGGCATCGTGGTCATCACCTCGGCCGGAAATTCCGGCCCGACACCGATGAGCATCGGCGTTCCGGGCAACGTGCCGTACGTCGTCACCGTCGGTGCCACCAGCGATAATCAAACCCTCGACCCCACCGATGACTATTTGTCGGAGTTCTCCGCCACCGGGCCGACCCTCGAAGCCTTCGTCAAACCCGAGGTGGTGGCTCCGGGACACCGGATCCTCGGTGTCATGCCCCCGGACGGCTACCTCCCGAATCTGCGCCCCGACCTCACCGACGGCGCCTACTTCTACGGCTCCGGAACCTCCCAAGCCGCAGCGATCACCACCGGAGTTGCCGCCCTGCTGCTTCAGGCATCGCCGTGGCTCTCCCCCGACGAACTCAAATGCCGCCTGATGGCCGGCGCCCAAGCCGCGGTCGACGCCCAAGGCGACCTCGCTTACAACCCGTTGCAACAAGGCGCCGGCTTGGTCAACGCCCTCGGCTCCCTCAACAACAACGAGCTGACCTGTGCCAACACCGGCCTCGACATCGATCTCGACCTGGCGGGTGTCGAGCACTACTCTGGACCGGTACGCTTCGACGCCGAAGCGGACGCCTTCTACGTCGAAGGCGTGGGTTATTCGTGGGACGGCCTGCTCGAAAGCGGCGGATACGTCTGGACTGGAGCCAGCCCCTGGATAAGTGCCAATCCTTGGGTCAATGCAAACCCTTGGGTCAATGCAAATCCTTGGGTCAATGCAAATCCTTGGGTCAACGCAAATCCTTGGGTTAACAACAGCTCCTGGATCAATGTCAGCCCCTGGGTCAACGGTATCCCCTGGGAAACCCAGCCCCATGAATTCAACGACCTGACCGAAACTGTCACCATCGGACTCGTGTTGGAAGACTGAGCGTCCGGGCTGCTATGCTTCCCGAAGCATGCGAGCAGCCACTTCGGACACGCTGGGTTTTGTTCACCGGAGGTTCTTGACGAGCCTCCGGTTTCTCGTCTTCGCACCAAGCCGAGGATTCGCCCCCCGAGTTGCTGCGCGGAGGCGAATCCTCGGCTTGGCAACCTGCCTCCTGAGCGTCCCAATAGCTCTATCTTCGCTCTACGCTGCCCCCATGCCGGATCTACGTTTCGAGCGAATTTCTATCGAGCAAGGGCTTTCCCAGTCTACGGTGAATTGCATTCTGCAAGATCAGACGGGTTTTCTTTGGCTCGGCACCCAAAGCGGTCTCAATCGCTTCGACGGTCACCGGATCCGCGTCTATCGCCAGGAATCCGGCGACTTGAGCCACGATTGGGTGACCTCCCTGGCCGAGGACCCCGAGGGCCTGTGGATCGGCACCGAGGGGGGCGGCATCACTCACTTCAACCGTTCACAACTCGCAAAGCGCCACCTCCGGCATGACCCTTCGGATCCCGGCAGCCTATCCAGCGACCGCATTCGCTTTCTGCTCCAAAGCCGATTGGGGGACCTTTGGATCGCTACCGTCGAGTCGGGGCTGAATCGTCTTCGACCCGGTGGCCAAGTCGTCCAACGTTTTCTCAACGACCCACAGAACGATTCGAGCCTGCCGGACGATCGGGTACGCGCCCTGGTCGAAGATAGTCAGAATCAGCTCTGGGTTGGCACCCTAGGCGGATTGAGCCGATTCAATCCCACAAGCGAGACTTTTACCCCTGTGCTTCTCGGGAACCCTTCCTCCGATTCAGCGCCTACTGGGGAGGAGCCTGCCACCCGGGAGATCTTGGCCTTGAATTTGGACCGCACCGACCGGCTCTGGATCGGCACTCAACAAGGCCTGCTGCGTCTCGACACCCGTACTGAAAAATGGGAGGCGCTGCCGCGGCCCCCTGCCCCGGGGGGATTGAGCCACGATTGGGTGCGTGCGATTTTCGAAGATCGCGACGGCCGGGTGTGGGTGGGAACAGACGGCGGCCTCAACCTCTGGCAAGGCCACGAGCAAGGATTCGTGTCCTTTAGGCCAGATCCCTCGAATCCCAACGGCGCCGGATCCGATCAGATCTTCACCATCACCGAAGACCGTAGCGGCAATATTTGGTTAGGCACCTTCCAAGAGGGGGCGAAGAAATGGAATCCAAGATCCCTTTCTTTTCAGCACTTACGACAGGCTCTGGACGTCGAACCTGGCCCAAACGACAACGTTTTTGCTATTTCCGTTGACGCTTCTGGCGATTTGTGGACCGGCTCCTTCGGCGGCGGGATTTCTCGAATCGACCGAAAAACCCTGGAATCCCAACGTTATGCCCATGATCCGGAGGATCCCTCAAGTCTGACGGAAGACAGGGTCACCACCCTGCTCCACGACTCGTCGGGCCGGTTGTGGGCGGGCACAATCGACGGCGGCTTGAACCGGCAATCAGCGGGATCTTCAAGTTTCGAGCACTTTAGAAACGACCCAGAAGATCCTGGCTCTTTGAGTGCCGATGCGGTCACGGTTTTGCATCAGGATCAGCGCGGCCAAATTTGGGTCGGCACCTACGGCGGCGGCCTCAACCGATATTTGTACGAGGACAGATTCGAGCGCTTCGGAACCGACGAAAACAATCCGACCAGCCTCAGCAACGATCGGGTATTCGCGCTCGCCGACGAGCCGACCGGCGGGCTTTGGCTAGCGACCGACGGTGGTGGCCTCAATTTGATGGATACGGAGACTGGCGCCTTCCACGCCTGGCGTCACGACCCTGACGATATCCAAAGCCTGAGCTCCGACGAACTCCTGTCCATACATGTAGATGGAGAGGGTCGGCTCTGGATCGGTACCAAGGCCAACGGATTGGACTTACTCGCCGATGCGGACTCTGGGCGCTCGGTGTCCGAGCGCAGAGTAGCTGAGTTCAGAAACTTCTCACAAAAGGACGGTTTTCCGGATCCCACCATTTCGGGAATTGAGTCCGATTCCCGCGGTGATCTGTGGCTGAGCACCAACAGCGGTCTAATTCGTTTCGATCCCACTGACCACGAAGTCCGCAAATTCGACACCAGTCACGGATTGCAGAGCATGGAGTTTAATCTGGGAGCCCACTTCCGAAGCACCGACGGCGAACTCTTTTTCGGCGGGGTCAACGGTGTCAACGCCTTCTTTCCAGAAAAGATCCGCGACAACGTAACACCACCCCCTGTGGCCCTCACGGACTTCACCGTACTCAATCAACGCGTCGAGTTGCCCATCCCCTTAGCTGCGCTAGACAACCTGCAGCTCGAACACGACGACCACTTCTTGACCTTCGAATTCGCCGCCTTAGACTTCACCGCGCCGGAAAGGAATCAATACCGCTACCAGCTGGGAGGTTTCGAGGAAAGCTGGGTCGACTTGGGAACCAATCGCACTATCTCTTTCACCAGCCTCAACCCCGGAAAATACGTGTTGCGGGTTCAAGGCTCCAACAGTGACGGTGTGTGGAGCGACCCGGGCGCGAGCCTCGCAATTTCAGTCGCTCCTCCCCTGTGGCGCACCTGGTGGTTCCGCAGCCTGCTGCTGCTCTTTGCTGCGGCCACTGCAACCCTGGCCCATCAGCTACGCATCCACCGGATCCGAGTCAACAACGAAAGACTTCATGCCTTGGTCAAAGAGCGCACTCGCGATTTAGAAGAGGCCCAAGAGCGACTGGTACGCAAAGAGAAGCTCGCGGTCCTGGGTGAGCTTTCCGGCAGCGTAGCCCATGAGCTGCGCAACCCCCTGGGCATCATCAAAAACTCGGTGTTCTTCCTCCGGTTGACCCAGAAAATGGTCGACGACAAGGCCAAAGAGCACCTCGCTCTCATCGACCGGGAGATCAAACGCTCCGATCGGATCATCGGCGAGCTGCTCGACTATGCCAAAGAGCCGACGGCACAAACCGAAAGGACATCGGTGCGCCGGCTGATCGAATCCAGCCTCGAAAGCGTGGACATACCCGATTCGATTCAGCTCGTGCTGCAGTTCGGAGAGGCCGGAGAAGAGCCGCAGGACGTGCAAGTCGACCCCGGCCAAATTGAACGGGTCTTGGGCAACCTCCTCTCGAACGCCGTCCAAGCCATGCCCGAAGGCGGCACGCTGAGCGTCGACTGTAGAGATCAGGGCTCGGAGGTTTGGATCCAAGTTCGAGATACCGGGGTTGGGATCGAAGAAGAAGACCTCGAAAAGGTCTTTGAGCCGCTTTTTACGCGTAAGATCTATGGAATAGGATTGGGTCTCCCACTTTCACTGCGCTATGTCCGAATGAATGGAGGTCGCCTCAAATGCGAGAGCCGGGTTGGAGAGGGCACCACATTCCATCTTTATTTGCCGCCGGCCGGCGACACAACCGGAGCGTGATCCATTCTGGGAGGGTGATCCGTGGCTGACGCTAACCACGTCAAATTGCTCAGGCAGGGCCGACAGGTTTGGAACGTTTGGCGCAGTGAAAATCCCACCACACGCCCCAATTTGGTCGGGGCCGATCTCAGAGGATTGGACCTCTCAGGGGTGCTGCTAGCCCGGGCCAATCTCTGGAACGCGGACCTCAGAGGCACCATTCTCAGCCGAGCCGACCTCAAGAGCGCTTTCCTACGTAATGTGGATCTCGAAGGCGCTCGGTTGGACGGCGCCGTGTTGCGGGGCATCAAAGCGGTGGGGGTCAATCTCGTTCGCGCTCAACTCTCCGAGGCAGATCTTACCGGCGCCGACCTCAAAGGAGTTGTCCTAGAAAAAAGCCTGCTTGCGCGTGCCTCCCTGCGGGGCGCCAACCTCTCCGACTCGAACCTTCGCGAAACGAGCCTCGTGCGGGCCAACCTACGCGGCGCCGTGTTGGAGAACGCCGACCTTACCCGAGCTCGACTGGTCGGTGCCGATTTGTGGGGAGCCCGACTGTCGAGAGCCAACTTACAGCGCGCAGACTTGAGGGGGGCCTATCTGCGCAACGCCAAATTGGAAGGGGCAAAAATCCTCGGCGCGAATTTAAAGGGTGCCACCCTAACCGGCGCCATTCTCGACGGAATCGACCGAACCCAACTGGTCTTGGTGGGATTACGCGATGCTTATATCGACGAAGAGCCGTTTTGATCCGCCACTTCGTTGGCCGGCTGCCCTTGTCCTCAGTGCCGGCGCAACATGATCACCGTCTGGTCGTCACCCTGGGGTCGACCTTGGGCCCAATCGAGCATGGTCTGGTCGATTTCCTGCAAAATCTCTTTCAGGCAGCGGTCCGGAGCCCTGGACAAAAGCTCAACCAGCCGATCCAGTCCGAACTCCTCTTCGTCGTCGGACGATTCGCATTCGGTAATGCCGTCGCTGTAAATACAAACCAGATCACCTGTCTTCAGATTTAGATCCTCGGAGCCGTAGACACTTTCCGGCATAAGCCCTAGGGGTAGCCCCTTGGACGAGAGGTACTCGACCTCTTCCCCTTTGTGGCGGATCAACACACCGGGATTGTGGCCGGCGTTGATGTACGTCAAATCCCCGGTATCGGTATCCAAGAAGGCCACCAGCATTGTGATGAATTTATTGGTGCTCGACGACTCGTAAATATGTCGATTCAATCGCTCGATGAGAGCAGGCCCGATCTCCATGCGATCCAACAAAACCCGTAGGGCGGAGTGCACCGTTGAAACCAGCAGCGAGGCCGGCATGCCCTTACCCGTGACATCACCGACCACCAAACCCCAACGGCCGTCTCCGACCTTCTGAAAATCGAAGTAGTCACCGCCCACTTGTTGGGCAGGCCGATTCCAACCGATGACGTCGAAACCGGGGATCTCGGGCATGGTCTTCGGAAGGATCTGTTGCTGAATCTCGGCCGCCAGCTCCATCTCACGTTCCAAGCGCTCTTTTTCGAGGGCAAGAAGATGTAATTTGGCGTTTTCGAGGGCAATCGCCGCTTGGTTGGCAAAAAGCGAAAGCGTTCGACGATCCTTGGCGGCGAAGGGGCCGACTCCCACACGGCTTTCCTTATCTCCGACCACCAACAGACCTTTCGGATCCCCTTCGATCTCAATCCAAACGGCCAACAGATATCGTGCCCCGGGAAGCAGTTCTTCGAGTAAGGGCCCTTTGCCGGCGACCAAGCTATCGAGGTCCAATTGGCCGTCGGAGAATTCGGTCATGGCAGAACCGCCGAGACGGGTCGTCAGGCGATAGGTGCCGTCTTCGATCAAATAGAGGGCCGCCCGGCGGGCGTCGAGAAGGAGAGCCGCGCGCAGCAAGACCTCCTCACCCAATTTCTTGAGGTCCAAGGTAGAGGCAATGGCCAATCCCACCTCGTAGAGGGCTTCGAGTTCGACCCCACGGAACATAGCTTCGAAGCTCTGTTCTTGGATCTGGCGTTTCAGCTGGCTGATTTTGGCGCCGGCGAGCAGCAGCAAAATGGCGGACTCGTCTTCTCTTCGGGCGCCGTGTAGCAGAGCCACGCCGGGCAGCTCTAGACAGCGCCACTCCGCCAGCTCAGGATGTTTCGGACGTCCGTCCTCAACCTCCAAGCACTCAATTTGTTGGGGAAAGTCTGTTTCGCCGACTTGAATCCAACGCTCGAAGCCCACGGCACTCTCGCCCGAGGCTTCACAATAAATTGCAGCCCCGGCAGCGGCATTCTGTGCGCTCCAGACTTTGAGCTGGTTTTCTAGGCCGCGAAAATCATCGGCTTGGCGCCGCGACTGAGTAAACAGCTCGCGCCAGGCCGACAGTTGGACTTTTGAGGAGGCACCGGAGGACGCCCAAGGGGTGTCGGTGGACATCGGTTTTCAGCAGCTTTACTGCAATCCTTCAATGGCGGATTCTTCGTCGGCATAGATCCCGGCGTATTGGGCCAAACCCATGATATTGAAGGTTTTCTCAATCGTCGGGGTGAGGCTGCAAAAGGCCAGCTTGCCGTCGATTTCCATCATCTTTTCAATAATCTCGATCAGGATGGAAATGCCGATGGAATTGACTATTTTCGTCTTGGCGAGATTCAGCAGAAGCTTTTTGCTCCCGCCCTCAATCAAACGATAAGCAACCTGGGCGATTTCCTCACCACCCTGGTTGTTGATGTAGCCATCGGTGTAAATCACTGCCAAACCGTCCCGCTGGTCGTCGACAGTCAGCTTGAGACTCTCAGTCATCGATTGCTCCAGACATCACCGCAGCTTCTTCATGGTGACGGTCGTGCCCTCTTCGTCCGAGCGAATGTCCACTTCGTCCATTAGCCCGTGAATGATCATTAAGCCGTATCCGCGCTTTTGCGGCATTGCGGTCATCGAACCCTTCTTGGTCGCCACCGCTTCCGGCGAGAAACCGATCCCGCGATCTCGGATCATAATCTCCAGACCTTGGGGGTTTTTCTCCTCGCCGAGAACCTGCAACAAAATCTGCACCTCGCGGTCGTTTGACCCACTGTGCTCGAAGGCGTTGATACACGCTTCGACCACGGCCATTTGAACCTCGTCGATTTTATCGCGACTCATGCCGATATGCTCCCCTAAAGCTCCCGCAGTTTTACTGGCGGTCAGCTCCATATTGGGAATCATGGGCAGGGTCAAGGTAATTTGCTGCATGGCATTCATGGTCCAGTCACCCGACGGCTAAACGTCACTCTCTCATCAGCATGAGATTCCTCAGCTAGAAGCTTCTTAGAAGGTGAGATAGACCTGGAGCAGGTAGATCACGACAGGGTGAATGCGGTTCTGGAGCAATAACCAAGCAAAGCTGGACAAAGTTCCGACGGACAGCAATAAGTGGGCAGGTACCCGGGGAAGAGCTTCCACACGATTACGGGCGGAGTCTAACATGACAGCCTCCTCAAAGTTACTTTAGAGGTCATCGCAAACCTTCTGCCAACTTCCCCGTAGCGCCGTCCAAGAATCTCCCAAAATGTTGATTCCAAAACACTTAAGATTCTTTCAGAGTTCCTATCCGAGCCTCTGAGGGCTCTGGAGGCAGAACCCGAACTGCGACAAAATGTCGCAGAACACTGCCAGTCTCGACCATCCGACCGCTCAACCCTTGAATACGCGCCTTGAAACCACAATTGGGACATTTTGTCGCACATGCGGCAAAATGCCTCATGACAGGCCCGGCTGCTAGATCTGTTGAACCTGCGGAGTCGAAGTGGCGTTAAAGGCACCCGTCATGTGCTCTTAGAAGCCCTTGCGCTGCAACGTCCGCCGATCGACTCCCAGCAACCTAGACGCCGCGCTCTTATTCCCTCCGGTGAGCTTCATCACACGCTCGATGTGCCTTTTCTCGTTGGAAATCAAATCGAGTGGATCCTGTCCAGACTCCGAAGCCCCGCCGATCAGACTTCGGATCAAGGGCTCGTCGATTTGGCCGTCGGACAATGAGACGGCACCCTCGACCAGATTCTGAAGCTCCCGGACATTGCCCGGAAAGTCGTGAGCGAGCAATAGCGCTAAGGCCTCCGAGGCGAATCTAGGTGGGCTGATGGCCTCACGCCGACAGAACTCCTCGACGAATAGACGCACCATGAGGGCGATGTCTTGACGTCGCTCGCGCAGGGGAGGCAGCTCAATATCCACGCCCTTGAGGCGATAGTAGAGATCCTCGCGAAATTTTCCGTCTTCGATGCCTTGCTCCACATGGCGATGGGTCGCCGCCACGACCCTGACGTCGACCGGAATCGAATGCTGGCCACCCACATGGGTGACCTCTTTCTCTTGCAGAGCCCGCAAGAGCTTGGCCTGGAGCGCCAAATCCATGTCACCTATCTCGTCGAGAAAGAGGGTGCCGCCATCCGCCAGCTCGAACTTTCCCCGCCGGGCTTGAACCCCCGTGGCCACTCCGCCTTCGATGCCGAAGAGCTCGCTTTCGAGCAAAGACTCGGGCATCGCCGCGCAGTTGATGGCGACCAGCGCACCTTGGCGCCCGGACAGGGAGTGGATCAGCTTTGCGACCATTTCCTTGCCGGTGCCGCTTTCCCCACGAATCAAGATATTCACATTGCGCGGCGCGATGCGCTCAACCACCTCCAGAACCCGGCGCATGGGCGGGGCGTGGGCGATGATGCGATGATCGGTGAGTTCCTCCACCAAGCGCCCCTTGAGGGCTTTATTCTCCTCCTCGAGGCGCTCCCGCTGGGTCACCAGAGCCTCGAATTGCCGAGCACTGTCGAGGGCTACGCCGGCCAGAGCCGCGACGGAATCTAGAAATCTACGATCTTCCTTGGAAAAACCTTGATCCCCGTCGGTCTCGGAGCCTCGGGATTCCTTATCGAGCAGGGCTAGATAACCGAGAAATACGCCGCGATAGGCCAAGGGTGTCGCCAACAGCTCGGTGAAGGGGCGACCGCCCAGGGTTCCCGTTTGCCGGGAGAGTGCCTGGCCTCCGGAAAGTAGGTCTGTCCACAGCGGGTCCGTCAAGAGGGTGGCACCTCGGGGGCGCTCGGTCCATCCGACCGACGCCACGGCCCTGGCCCCACCGAAGGGATCCCGCGTGACGGCCACAGCGGCGGCGGGATCCAAGACGGTGCAGACGAGCTGTAAGACCTCCTCAACCAACTCCGCTTCCGGACGATCCGCGTGCAGAGCCAACGCTAAATCGTAGAGCGTCTCCAATTGGAGGATGCGCCTTTTCTCGGCCAGATCCGCTGTACGGGCTATCATCACTGGGACATTCTAACGGTGATATTCTAACGATCCAGCATGAGCCAATCGAAACCACATATTTTAGTTGTCGATGACAACCCCAACAACCGGGATCTGATCAGCCGTAGGTTGGAGCGCTCCGGTTATCGGGTCTCTGTGGCCGACAACGGCAGCCGGGCCCTGGAGATGTTGGAAGAAGCAAGTCCGGACCTGATCGTGCTCGACGTAATGATGCCGGGCATTTCCGGCACTGAGGTCTTGCGCCTAGTGCGCAAGGAGAAATCTCAGCTCCAACTGCCGATCATCATGGCCACCGCCAAGGATCAAAGCGAAGACATCGTCAGCGCCCTGGATTTAGGCGCCAACGACTATGTCACCAAACCGATCGACTTCCCCGTCCTGCTCGCCAGGATCCACTCTCACCTAAAAGCCCGAGAGTCCGCCACGGCTCCGGCCTCTGAAAGTCGGAGACTGAGCCTTGGAGAGCTGAAACCGGGTTTGGTGTTGGGCGAAAAATACCGCCTCGAAGAGGAGATCGGCTCGGGCAACTTCGGCTCAGTCTTTCGCGCCACCCATCTTTCCTTCCAAGAACCCGTGGCGCTCAAGGTGCTGAAGACCGCGGTTGACGATACGGACGAGGAAGACTTGCTCCGTTTCCAACGCGAAGGCGCTTCAGCCATGCGATTGCAACACCCACACGCGGTTTCGGTGATGGACTTCACCGTGGCCCATGGCCTAGCGATTCTGGTGATGGAGCTGCTCTCCGGTCAATCTCTCGACGGATTGTTGAAGCAACAAAGTCGGCTTGCCCCCAATCGTGCTTTGGAGATTATTTTGCCGATTTGCGAGGTGTTGTCTGAGGCCGACAACCTCGGCATCGTGCACCGAGACATCAAACCGGCCAATATTTTCCTGCACCAAACCCGACGCGGGGAAACGGTCAAAGTTCTCGATTTCGGCATTGCAAAGCTTGTTGGTGAATCCGCCGGTGACCGCAATCTGACCTTGGACGAAGGCATCCTCGGCACTCCCGCCTACATGTCGCCCGAGCGGCTTCACGGCCACACCTACGGCGGCCGGTCCGACGTCTACTCTCTCGGCGTCATGCTCTACCAGATGCTCGCCGGCTCGCTGCCGTTCAAGGTGCCCGGCAATGATGCCATGGCCATCGCCGTGCAACACCTCACCGCCTCACCGACCATGCTCAGAGAGCACTTACCAACGATTCCGGTGCAATTGGAAGCGGTGGTCATGTCGACTCTGAAGAAGGATCCGAAGGAACGACCGACCGCTGGTGAGCTGGCCGCACGGCTGATAGAAGCCATTGAATCCAGCGGTATCCATCTACGGCACGAGGTGATCGAAACCGCGTCGCCTCCATCCGCAGGAGTTGAAGATGCGACCCAACGCATGGATCAGCGGAGCACCTCTCGGTTGAGCTTCGATTTCAGCGATTTGCTGGATCCACCACCTTGTCGAGTCGAGCATCCGCCACTACCGATTTTCGCACCTACACGCCTTGGAGACCCCTGGACCTAGCAGACGGCTAAAGCCCCCGATCTCAGGCCTGCAGCTGAAAGCAGGACTCTTGGCCTGCATCTGCACCCGCCACCTGGGTGCCGGCGATTCGCCCTCCCAGGCGGCCCCACAACGCTTCAGACACGAGAATTCTCGACGAGCCCTGTGCTCCTGAGCTGGAGATCCTCTGGCGCAGGCGCTCGGCTATTTCCACCGCGGGCCCCCAAATCCCCAATCGACAACCCCGTCTGCCGAGCACGCCGAGCACAGCCGGTCCGAGATGGATGCCGACCCGCAAGCCGAGTTCGCTTTCGATCTCACCGGCGTGGTGCAGCATCTGCTGAGCACAAGTTGCCGCGGCAGAAGCCGGATCCCCAGCGCCCGTAAATTCACCGGCGGCCGCCAACACCCGATGTTGGTCGATTGAAATCAGCTGCAGATGGTTGTTCTCGGCAAAGTCTTCAAACGCCACCAACAGGCGCTGCAGATTGGAGAGGCAGGAAACCGAGCCCGAGCCGGCTCGGGCAAGCTGTCTGAAGCTCACCGTATCCCATGAGACCACCGCCACCTCGGGATACTCCTTGGGTGGCAAACGCCGGCTGCTGCGCAGCTCTTCGAGCATGGGTTGGGGCAGCCAAGAGCGCATCAAATATTCCGTCCGGCGACGCTCTCGCTCCAAATTCTCGCGCAGCGACTCGAGCTTACTTCCAGAAGTCCGTTGGAAGAGGATCGACTGGAGTCGGTGCTTCAGCTCTTCCGCCCGAAACGGCTGCGACAGCACCTCGTCGGCCCCTTCGCTCAAGCTCGCCACGGCTTCCGACACCGAGTCGATGGGGCAGAGCATCAAATAGCCGAGATCTCGGCCTCGAGGGTGTTGCTTCAACCCCTGCCATAGAGGTTTGCCCTGAAATTCCAGACCCACGTCTACGAGCGCCAAATCATAGGTTTGACCGGCGATCGCCTCGAAGGCTTCCTCGGCACTCTTGGCCAACGTGAACGAATATCCAAGCCGGCTCAAACGCCCCGAGAGCATCTCCAAATGGAGGGGAGTATCGTCAATCACCAGAAGATGCCCACCGCTGGTGCCCATAGGCCCGGAAGCCACCTCTTCCGACGCGCGTGCAGACTCCGCCGAGGCCTTGGCCGCTTGCTCCAACAGCTTCTGCATCTTGGCCAGCAACCTCGGCCAATCGATCGGTTTCGTATCGTAGTCGTCACACCCTGCTTGCAACGCCTTTTCCGCGTCCCCCGACATCGCGTGGGCCGACAAGCCGATGATCGGAACGGCTTCGGTTTTAGGGTCCCCTTTGATCAGACGGGTCGCTTCATAACCGTCGAGGATCGGTAAGCCGATATCCATCAGGATCAGATCTGGAACCACTCGCGAGGCAGTTTCCACCCCCGCCGCACCATCCGTTGCGGAGACGACCTCAAATCCCCGGCGTTTGAGGCGCCGGGAAATCAAATCGCGATTCATCTCGTTGTCTTCGACCAAGAGAATTGTCTGCATCTCTCACTTCCTGTGGTGGTAACGCCTCACGGCTCCTGTTCTCCGAGGATCGCCTCTGCGATGGGCGTCAGGTCCGGCAGCGCGATGATATACGGCAGCGGCAAGCGGTCCGGTAGCACCGGCCGGGGCCCTTCCTCAACCCACTCGACATCTAGAGCAAGATCCATCGTCCGTCCCGCCCCGGCAGAGGACCCGACGCGGGAACCGGTACCTCGAACAGGTTCAAAACCCTCAAAACCCTCAAAACCTAAGTGACTCAACATGGAGCCCGCATTGGCCAGGGTCATTTGGGCCAAAGCCGAGCTCAGACTCTGGCGTTTCGATTCGTCGAGCAAGTCGGCTCGAACCGAAATCAGCGGCAAGGATATGGGGTTACCCCGATAGATTACCCTGAGCTTCGAGTCGAGATTACTTTGTAACAGCGGGCAATGCTCGGCGACCAATGCCGCGGTGGCCTGACCAAAAAGCACGTCGGTCACCGCCTCAGAATCGTCGACCACCTGCCGCAGGGAAGAAAAATACGATTTCGGATCGAGTTCGTCGGCGAAAACCGACGATGCCAAGTGATCGAGACTGGCGGCGGTGCGCACCACCGTCAGCTCTTGCCCCCTCAGGTCGGCGAGACGCCTGGCTGACGATGGGGCCGGCACCACCACCACCCGTCGGTAGCTCCCGACACCACTGAGCACAAATCGCCCGACAGGTTCCAGCTCAATCGGCGAGCCGCTCAGGAATGACTCCTCGCTCAAAACCAAAATGACGTCCGGACTACGGCGGAGAAATTCGTCCAAGTCTTCCTGCTTGCGAAAGATCTCGACCTGTAACTCCATACCGCCGAGGGCCTGTTCTAGTCGCGTGGTCAGCTGATCGAGGCCGGTGGCCAACCGACCGGCACTCTCGGCCCGGTGTGAAGGCAGGTGAACCGCGAACCGCTCGGCTGAGGCCGCAGGCATCCAGATCACGGACGCCGTCAACATGGCCGCTAAGATTCTCGAAATTCTCCACAAAAATATCGACGAGGTCATGGGTAGAGCTCCCGCAGTCGGTCCACCCAAACCTGGACTTCTTGCCGACGGGTGCCACCTCTTTGCAGGTACGTCTCGTACAACGCCAAGGCAGCTTGAGGATCGTTCTTTTGATCGTGTAGCAAAATCGCCAAATTCAAAATCGCCTCGGTGGAGCCCCGGCCCGCGGCGCGCAAATTTTTCTCGGCCTCGGCGAGGTTGCCCGCCCGACTCCACGCCATCCCCAGGTTGTTGAGCGCCGAACTCGACCATCGCGCCGACGGCGCCCGGGTCAAAGCCAGTTGGAGAGGCGCGAGCGCCTGCCGGGCCTCGCCCCGGGCCAAAAGCGCTGAGCCTTCGATGAACGAAGCCAAGGCCGATTGGGATTCGTCGGCAGACTTGTCGCCCAAAACTGCGCGTGCTCGAGCCAAGGCTCGGCCGGGATTTCGCTTCAGCAGAGCCAGCCCGTCGCCGAGCAGGGCTCGCCGCAACAGGGAGGCCGCATAAGCACAAAGCTCTGGGGTCGGCGCTTGCCGGACCACCCATACGCCCGATCGACGACCGACCGAAGATGAGCTGTCCCCTGACATTTCGCAGCCTTCCCGCACCCCTTGCAAGCGGTCGAGCGCCTGGGCTCCAGGGCTCGAAGTGTTTAGATCAAGCTCCAAGCTCGCCAAAGCAATCTGTAGGAGGGGGCCGTCTACGCTCGTATTCTCGGCTGCCTGCAACCAAGAGCGGGCTTCCTCTCCTCGACCCATGCTCCAGGCGAGCACGCCCTTCAAGCCGTCGACCTCCGGGCCCGGCGGCAACAAATCGAGTTGAGTGAGGGCTTCCGTCGGCTCGCCACGCTCGGCTAAGGCCACGGCGGCGGACCCTGGCGTCGACTCGCCCACGGCTTCACGCGCACCCGCTCCCGCCGACCAGGAAATTAAGGCCAGGGCCGTCTCGACCCAGGGTCGCTGGTCCGCCGGAAGCTGGGCGTTGGCGGCCAACGCATCCAATTCCCGCCGGGCATCAGCCCATCGCTCGGCCTTCAGATGTTTCAACGCCAGGTTTCGGCGCACCGGCCAAAGATTCGGACGTTCCCCGTGTGAATCCGTGATCGCCTGGAGCAGCCGATGCTGAGCCTGCTCGTCGGCACGCGCCTCTTCAACCGCCAACGCTTCCAATTGGGTCGGCAGATCGTCGGGGCGGAGCTCCAGGCTCTTGGCTAAGGCCCGACGCGCCTCGTCGATCCGACCACGACGGCGAAGCACAGAGCCGAAATCCTTCAGCACCTTGGGGTCCGAGGGAGCCTCCGCCAACACTCGGCGGAAGACTTGCTCGGCGTCGGCCACTCGACCCAAGTCCGTGTAACAGCGAGCCAAACCTTCCATGGCACGCATACGGTCGTCCGCCTGGAGCCTCGGCAGACCCCTTTCGAACCAATCGACCGCTTGATCACATTTCCCTTCTCGGTGCCGGATTTCACCCAATTGCACATAAGCCAGAGACAGATTCTCGTCGAGTTCAACGGCTTGCTCATAGGCCACGGCCGCCTTCTTCCACTTCTTCAGCTGGAAGTAGGCAAAGCCCAGATTGAGCTGTGCCTCGGCCAGGGCGGGATCGACCTTGGAGGCGATCTCATAGGCTTCAGCCGCCCGATTCCAATCCTCCAGCTGGGAATAGGCGGCACCGAGGTTGGAGTAGGCCACGGCGTGAATGGGATCGATTTGCTGCCCCTGGGCCAACGCTTCGCTGAGTGGCTTCAAGGCCTTCTCGTAGGCTTTCTTGGCGTCGGGATAACGTCCCATCTCGACCCAAACCGCGCCGAGGTTGTATAGCGCTCGCGTCTGCTCGGGATCGAGCTTCGCGGCTTGCTCGAACGCAACCACGGCCTCGTCGAGCCGCGCCAACCGGTGCAATTGGTTGCCCAAGGCAAATTGAATTCGGGCGGACTTGGGCTCCAGACGCTCCGCGCTCCTGAGCGCGGCCAAAGCCTCTTCGTGACGCTCTAGCCGTGCTAGTCCTCCGGCTTTGACCTGCAAGAGGTCGGCGCTTTCGCCGTTGGCTTCCAACGCGGTGGTCATATGGGCAACGGCGCTCGCCGACTCGTCCAAGCGCAAGCACACCACCGCCGCGTTATAGAGCAAATCGCGATTCGTAGCCTCCACGCTCAGGCCCGCTTCAAAGGCCTCTTTCGCGCCCGCCATATCCCCTTTGCGGGCCAGGGCCGCCCCCAGGTCGAGGTAGACCTGAACCGTTTCCGGCCCTAAGCGCCGAGCCTCCTCAAACACCTCGACGGCGCTATCCAAGCGATTCTGGCGCAGGTGTCGGCTACCCTCTTCCAAAAGGCGACGCACCACCTCGGGCACATCCTGAGCATCTTGAGCAGCTGAGCAGGGCGGCGGCCCGAGCAGCGGCATCCACAAAACGACCGCCCACAAGACGACCGCCCACAACACATGTCGAGCAAAAGCTCGGATAGTCAAATCCATTCTCCGTGAGCGGAGCCGACTCGCCCGACTAGCGGACTAGTAGCGCAGCTCCACCGCTCCGTAAAAGGTCGTTCCCGGACGAAGCATGTCGATCGGCAAGAACGTCTCAACGACCTCTTCGTCGAGCAAGTTTTTGCCGTAAATCGAAAATCTCAGGGCCTCACCGGCATTGCCCCATCGCCACGGTGCGTCCCAGCTCAGCCTGAGATCCACCATCGTATAACCGTCTAGATTCACCGGGCCGGTGCCGGCGAAATTCCAGGCGCTCGGCCCGAGCACGTCGTCTCTCCATTGCACCTCGAGCGCCCCACGGAACCCGCGGAAGGGTCCGAAGTAGGCACCGAGATTGATCTTGGTTTCGGGAGAATAGACGAATTCCAAGGCCTTGCCACTGGAATCCAACAATTGGCCGTCTTGCTCGTTGTCTTGATAGGCCACGTTGACGAAACCCGTAAACCGCTCCGAAGGCCGCCACCGGACTTCTAGCTCTGCCCCACGAATGGTCGCCGTGTCGGGGTGGTTTTCCGAACGGACCACCGTCGGCCCGGGCCCCGTGACAAACGCCAACACGATGAAGTCCTCTACCTCGGATTGGTAGAGATCCAATTTGGCGGAAAGCGCATCGCTGATCCGGCGCTCTACACCAAAGTCGAAGGTGCTGATCTTCTCCGGCTGGAGGGTGGGGTTGGCACCAAATACGGAGTTCGGAAACGCCGCGAAAGGAGTCGTGATGCTGAAGAACCAGGAGTCGTTATAGAGCTCGTTGAAGTTGGGGAATCGAAAAGCCTGGGACCACCCCGATCGCAACACCCATTGGTCGTCGGGATTGAAAACCACCGATACCCGTGGCGACACCTCGTCTTCGAAGAGGTCATTCGAGCCGTCGAATCGAGCGCCCAGGGTGAGGGTCACTCGATCGTCCGCCAGCGAAATCTGATCCTGCACATAGGCCGCGATTTTGGTGTATTCAAGCACCACGCGGGAATCCTCTGCGGGTGTGAGCAGCTGTTCTTGGTGGTCACCGGTGTCGACTCGGCGCGCCTCGACCCCGAGCAAGATGTCGTGGGAGGCGATGGTTCGAATGTTGAGCCGGAAGTCGCCGATGGCCTGAGACCCGTGATCCCGGGTCTCGCTGAAGGTCGGGTTCTGGGGAAAAGCGTGGCAAGCAGAGCATTGCGATCCCTTGCGACGAGCGTAGGAAAGGTCGGCGTCGAGAACGATGCCCGGGCGAATCTCGTGACTGGCCTTGAGGGCCAAAATATCGATCGTTTGCTCAACCGTTGCGGCGCTTTCAAAAACGGCACCGGGAATGAAACCCAAGGGAATGGTAAAACCGTCCGCTTCATCCTCATGGCGGTAATACGACACCTCGAAGTCCTTGTAGGACCCCTTGAGATAAATGTCACTACCCTTGACCTCTGCGCCGCTCTCGAACCAAAAAGCGACCGGCAGCTGACCCTTCTGGGCCCTGGCGGAGACCAAGAAGTCTCCGTCGCCGATGCTCTGGCCGTAGACCGCGCCAATGCTCTGGCTTTCGAGATCCCCACCAAAAACCTCGACCTCGGCACCCTGGAGATCCTCGCCGGAAAGGGTGACGATGTTGATCACCCCCCAATAGGCATTTTCGCCGTAGAGACTCGACCCGGGTCCACGCACCACCTCGATGCGTTTGATGTTCTGCAACATGAAGAAGTCGAAACCGGGATGTTGGGGAAATCCGCCCTTATTCCAAGAGTTATAAGGCACACCATCGATCAAGAGCAGAACCCGGCTGGTGAACGGATTCTGACCGAAGCTGCGCATATCGATGGTTTGCACCATGGGATTCCAGCGCACGTTGACGCCCGCCACCAGACGCAGCAGCTCGGGGATGGTTCGAGCTCCCGATTCCTGAATTTGCTTGGCGCTGACCACGGTCACCGCGCCGGGGGCTTTGGACAGCGGAATCTCCGTTTTGGTAGCAGCTTGGATGGTGAATTCCTCCTCGCCAAAGAGGGTGACACCGCCGACGCCCTGACCACTGTTATTGGCCCAAACCGGAACCGACAGGCAGAAACAAGCCAGGGCCAGCCAAGCCTTCAACGGCACCAAGGGCCCCAAGGGCTCCAAGGGCTCCAAGGGCTCCAAGGGCTCCAAGGGCTCCAAGGGCTCCAGGGTGGACGGTCGAAAAAGCTTCGAAGAATCCTGCTGATGAGCTTTCATATCCGGGTCTCCAAAAAAAACACCGATTCACATCGGGTCAACGAATCTCAACGGGTCATTTTCTCAAACTCAGCCGTGCCAAACTTTGGATTTCTTCTTTGAGCTCTGGCAGCGAATACGCATCTTTCTGCAACACTCTCTCGACGCCGCCGTTCAGGCGAGCCCGCTCTTCGGGCCCCAAATCCATGGCCGTCAACACCACCACCGGAATCTCGCGCCAGCTGGTGTTCTTGCGCAGATGACCGAGAAAGGTAAATCCATCCATTTGGGGCATGATCAAATCGAGCAGAATCAAAGCCGGCTGGTGCTCGCCGACCTTGCGCAAGCCGGCCACACCATTCTCGGCTTCCTCGACCCGCCAACCCTGCTCTTCCAGAACCTTGCGCAACATCTCGCGCTGACGCTCGTCGTCCTCGAGAATCAGCCCTAAGGGATGCTCGCCGTCGCCCCGATGTTTTGCCAAGAGGGCCGCCAATTTGCCTCGATCGATGGGCTTGCTCAAATACTCGGCACCCATGGCCATGCCTTTTTCCCGCTCATCGGACACGCTGATCATGATCACCGGAATCTGAGCCAGCTCAGCATCGGCCTGAATCATCGAGAGCACTTCCCAGCCGTCCATGGCCGGCATTTTGACGTCGAGAGTGATCAGGTCGGGCTTCAGCTCCCTTGCCAACGCCAAACCTTGCTCACCGGTAGCCGCGGCGGTGACGCTGAATCCTTGGTTTTCGAGCAGCCCCTGCAAGAGTTCGTGGATGGTGACGTCGTCATCGATCACCAGGGCCTTGCGCTTGAGCTCAAAGCTACCGCTGCTGCGTCCAGCCCGTCGACGAGAAACCCTCTGCCATTCACTCGTGTCGATGCGTCCGGAGTCGGTGGGTTGTTGGGCTTTCTCAACTCGTCGAGGCAACCAAACCGTAAACACCGAGCCCTTTCCAAGCTCGCTCTCGGCGTCGATCCAGCCTCCCATCAGCTCACAGAATCGCTTACACAAAGCCAGGCCCAATCCCGTGCCACCGTAATTCCGGGCGGTCGAAGCGTCCGCTTGAGAGAACGGTTTGAACAGTCGCTTCATCTGGTCCGTGGTCATGCCGATGCCCGAGTCCCGCACCCGGAAGATTACCCATTCGGCGCCGAATTCCTGGGAGGTCTCTACTTCTAAGCTTACTTTGCCCTTGTCGGTGAATTTCGCGGCGTTGGAGAGAAGATTGAAGAGGATCTGGCGGGTCTTGGTCAAATCCGCCTCCACGGCACCGATTTCCGGCGGGCAGCGAACCACCAGATTGTTGCCCTTGCGTTCTACCAACGGAGCCACCGTCGAAGCGACGTCCGAGACCAGACTCGGCACGTCGAAGCTCTCTACGAAGAGTTCCATTTTTCCGGCTTCGACCTTCGATAGATCCAAAATGCTGTTGATCAATCCCAGCAGATGTTTGCCTGCCGATTTGATCTTGTTCAAGTCGGGTAAGAAATCATTCAGCCCCATATCTTGAGCGTCGTCCTCGAGAATTTCGCTGTAGCCGATAATCGCGGTCAGCGGAGTCCGCAGCTCGTGGCTCATGCTGGCCAGGAAGACACTCTTCGACCGATTGGCTTGCTCGGCTAGGTCCCGGGCGTCCCGCAGCTCCGCATCTCGCTGTTGGATCTGGGCGAGCATCTCGTTGAAGCTGTCGGTCAGGCTGCCGATTTCATCGTCGCCTCGGCGTTCGGCCCGCAGGGAGTAGTCCTTGCGAACAGAAACCGCCCGAGCCACTTTCGCCAAACGCAGGACCGGAACCGAAACCGACCGTTGTAGGTACGAAGCCACCATAAAAACGACGACCGAAACGCCGAGCAGGACGGCGACTAGGATTTTCGAATAGTCCGTCAACCGGTGGCGAATTTCATCCAAATTCGCCCGAAGAACAAACGATCCCACCTCACGGCTGCGAAAGTAGAGGGATCGATGCACATCGAGCACCTCGGCGCCGGTTTCATCCTGCACAAAGCGATGACCGTCACCACTGACCGGCTCCGGTCGCACTTGGGGCCAAGTTCGGCCGTCGCGGACGAATTCCGCGACTTTCTGGTGCTCATCGTCATACACCGCGGCCGTGATGACGTTGGGCTGCATCTCCAAGCCCGCGAGAATTTGGCTCGCCAGCTCGTGGTCATTGAAAACCAGGGCGTTGGTGACCGTGGCTTTCAACGTATCTGACAGGGTTCCTTGATCTTGAATCAACTTTTCCCGGAAGGAGTTGTAGTTGTAGACAAAGAACGCGGCGGACGCCAGGAGAAGCGCCAACACGGCGGTAATCGTCATGATCACCATCAGGCGTCGTTTGATCGACAAGCGCTGCAAGTCGAAAAGCGGCAATTTCACTCTCCTTCGAAAAGGTCCCGCCCCCATTCCCGGGGCTCGCTACTTAGATGCGTTGGGATACATCTTAGTCCATGGACACAAAAACGCCGAGGCCACGTTGCAGCCACTACTTATCAATGGCGCACAAAAGAGAAGAATCACACACTTTTTCTGCTCCGCCGCGCCAAAAGGCATGTGTGTCGAGGCAATTAGAAGATTCAGAATCGGGCTCAAGGACAAAATGGCTAGCCTGCTCTGCCCTCGCTGAGCCGGCGCCCTATCTTTAGAACGGCAAAACGACAAAAACCCCGCCATTTGTTTTTCACAAATCAGCGGGGTCGGTGGCTCCAGACCGCAAGTGCCGGAGGCAGGTGCCAGATTCTAGGTGTCAGGTTCCAGGTGTCAGGAGCTAAGCGGGTGGATCGGCCTTATTCTTTCCAGCGCTCCACGTAGGCGTAGGCGTTGTGGGCATGGATCGACTCGAAGTTCTCCACGTGAACCTCGAACCAACGGATGCGATCGTCGGCCTGCAGGCGCAGGGTCACCTCACGAACCAGATCCTCTACGAACCGCGGGTTGTCGTAGGCGGTTTCCGTGACCCACTTTTCATCTTGGCGCTTGAGGATCGGGTACAGCGAGCAGCTGGCGGACGCTTCCACCATTTCGACCACATCCTCGATCCAAACCAAATCGTCGAAACGCACTCGAACGTGCACGTTGCCGCGTTGGTTATGGGCTCCGCGCTCGGCAATTTCTTTCGAGCACGGGCATAGGGTGGTCACAGGAACCTCTACGCTCAGCACGAAGTCGTTGGTCTTGCCCGCCGCAGCTTCGAAGCCACATTCATAACCCATCAGCCCCTCAGCGCCGGTGACAGGGGCAGCTTTCTTCATGAAGTACGTGAAATCCACCGAAAAATGGGCGGTCTCGGCCACGAGCCTGGTGCACATTTCCTCCAGCAGCTCGGGGATCTTCTCCACGCTGATCGCCCCGTGATAACGATTGAGCACCTCGAGGAATCGGCTCATGTGGGTGCCCTTAAAGTGGTGGGGCAGATCCACATACATATTGATGGTGCCGACCGTATTCTGAGGACCGCTGCTGCGGTCGGCCACGACGATCGGATAACGGATATTCTTCACTCCCACCTTATCGATAGCGATGTTTCGCTTGTCGTGGGACTTTTGAACGTCGGCCAGCCCAGTCGCGTCGGGAGCTTGGGTCGCGTCAGAGGATTGAGTCGACCGGGGTAGCTCCTCCACGAGCAGGTCGCTAGAGTTGGGCATGCTGTTTCCTTTCTGGGGTTGGGAGCGTTCGAACTCCACACCATATGGGCCATCGGCCACCAGGAGGCGAAATCGGGCGACCCAGCTCAACGATTCGAAGGGTCGCGATTCGTAGGGTCGCGATTCGAAGGGTCGCGGGGTCGGCTGGGGTAGATTCAGGCTTTTTCTGCCTTTTGGTGCCGTCTAGAGTTGAATTCGTACGATAAGCGAGATCGGTTTTGTCGGCCTCGATCTTCGGAATCTACAACAACCAAGACACCTCTGCGTATTCCGGCCGCTCCGGTACCCGCTCCAGTACGCTACAGTAGGAGCCTGAGGAGCCGAGATTGAGCGTCATAGGCCATCTGGCTTCCTCATCGGACCTATCTAGATCCAGCTCTCGTCTTTTCTAGCAACTATCTTTCTTCAAGAGCCCCATCCTGTGCCAGATCCAGCCAATCCAACCCCCTCCGACGACGAAAAAACCAACTTGGTTCAACGAATCCCTCAGGGAGGCGTGACCGATCCAGACGAGATACTCGACATTTTTCTGGGTTGGGTCGCCGACCAAGGCATGGAGCTGTACGCAGCCCAAGAAGAAGCCTTGCTCGAAATCATGGCCGGGCGCCATGTGATTCTGAATACGCCCACGGGATCGGGAAAATCCCTGGTTGCCTTGGGCATGCACTTCAAGGCCCTGTGCGAAGGCAAAACCTGTTTCTACACCAGCCCGATCAAAGCGTTGGCGAGCGAGAAATTCTTCGACCTCTGCGACGCCTTAGGGCCGGAAAACGTCGGCATGCAAACCGGCGACGCCTCCATCAACCCCGATGGCTCGATCATTTGCGCGACCGCCGAGGTTTTGTCCAATCGAGCGCTGCGCCAAGGCTCCAACTGCGGTGCCGACTACGTGGTGATGGACGAGTTTCACTACTACGGTGACCGTGATCGAGGGGTCGCTTGGCAGGTTCCGCTGCTCACCCTACCCGGCTCGACGTTTCTTCTCATGTCGGCCACATTGGGAAATACGGCGCCCATTTCTGAACGCATCGAGAAATTCACCGGCCGCACCGTGGCCTCCGTGATTTCCGAGACCCGCCCCGTGCCCCTCGACTACGAGTATCGCGAAACGCCCTTGCACGAGACCGTGCAATATCTTCTCGACGAAAACAAATATCCGATCTACATCGTTAACTTCACCCAACGGGAATGTGCCGAGCTGGCCCAAAGCCTGACCAGCGTTCAGCTGTGCAGCAAGCGGGAGCGGCGGGCGATTCAAGAGGCGATCGGTGACTTTCGCTATGACACTCCCTACGGCCGAGATATCCGACGATTCCTTTCGTTCGGGGTCGGAATTCACCATGCCGGCTTGCTTCCCAAATATCGATTATTGGTCGAGCAGCTGGCCCAACAAGGGCTGTTGAAGGTGATTTGCGGCACCGACACCCTAGGCGTCGGTGTCAACATTCCGATCCGAACGGTGATTTTCACCAAGTTGTCGAAATACGACGGCACCAAGGTCTCGATGCTGAAAGTCCGCGATTTCAAGCAGATCAGCGGACGGGCAGGCCGCAAAGGATTCGACGATCAAGGCAGCATCGTCTGCCAAGCGCCGGAACACGTGATCGAAAGCAAGCGGGCCGCCCTCAAAGCGGCCGGCAACCCCAAAAAACGTAAGAAGGTCACCAAGAAGAAGCCACCTCCGGGTTTCGTCAGCTGGGATCGAAAGACGTTTCGCTCCCTGATCGAGCGCCCGCCCGAGACGTTGAAGTCCCGCTTCAAAATTACCCAGGGCATGATTATCAATCTGCTCCAATACGACGAAGAAATCGACATTCCGGAGCGCGACAACTTCGACTCCTTGCGCGAACTCATCAGCCGCTGCCACGAAGACGATACGAGCAAGCGCCGACATTTGCAGCGGGCCGCGATGATCGCCCGCTCCCTACACCGGGCCGACATTCTGAAAGTGCAGAAAGATTCGAGCTCGAACTACTATTGGGTGGTGGTCAATGAGGAGCTGCAATGGGACTTCAGCCTCTTCCAGGCTCTCGCCCTCTACATGGTCGAAGCGATCGACATCTTGGACCCCCAAGATCCTGAATACGCCCTCGACGTGGTGACCCTGACCGAGGCGATTCTGGAGGACCCGCGGGTGATCCTCTATCGCCAGGAGGATAAGGTGAAAACCGAGGCCATCGGCCGGATGAAAGCCGACGGCGTCGGCTACGAAGAGCGCATGGACCAACTCGATAAGCTCACCTATCCAAAACCCAGCCTGGAACTTATCGAAGGCACTTTCGAGGCATTTCGTCAGGCCCATCCGTGGGTCAGCGGCGAAGACATCCGGCCAAAATCCATCGGCCGCGATATGTACGAGGGTTATTACACCTTCAACCGCTACGTGAAGCACTACGGCCTGCAACGTTCCGAAGGCGTGCTCCTGCGATACCTCTCCCAGCTCTACAAAACCTTGGTGCAAACCGTTCCCGAGCGCTGCAAAACCGAGGAGATCTACGAAATCGTGGGTTTCTTCCGCACCATGTTGGAGCACGTGGATTCGTCGTTGATCATGGAATGGGAGAATATGCTGCACCCGGAGCTGCAAATGGACCAGAAGGCCCAGGATGCGGCACGGCGCGAGCTGCGAGCTTACGAACTCTTCCACGACCCCAAGGCGTTCTCGGCCCGCGTTCGCGCCGAACTGCACCTCTTGATCTCGGAGCTGGCGGAAGCCGACTACGAAGCTGCGGTGTCCGCGGTTTGGCGAGGGCCCGAGGGCAGCGAGCACCATTGGACGGAAGAGCGCTTCGAAAAATCCCTGAGACCCTTCCTGGAAGAATACGGCGAACTGACTTTCAGTCAAAAATCCCGTCGCAGCCGACACACACGGATTGTTTCCGACGGCAATCGTAAATGGAGCTTCACTCAGGTTCTGGTCGACCCCCAGGAAGACAACCAATGGTACTTGGCCGGCGAAATCGACCTATCTACCGACGAAGCCCTGGAAGGACAGCTCCTGCGTCTCCGCTACCTTGGAAACTGATCGAGCCAGAGCCGAAATGAAGCGAACGAGCACATCGAGTGGGCTGGAAGAGCCGAAGAGGGAGTATGCCTAGCCCATTCAGTTTGAGGTTTTATTCCAAAGTGGGAGAGCTGCGTCCGATTGCGGTTCCCTATTTGACCCGTCGAGAAGCGGAAAACCACTTCTTTCTCGGCACCATGGGAGAAGCCGACGACGACCAGCAGGCCACGGGATTGACAATCCACCAAAACGGCGAACTCATCGGCTGCGGGCTCGTGCCCCCGAAGTGGAATCTGATGCTTTCCCGGTGCGGCCCCGAAGCGAGCCGGCGGGTCGCCACCGAGCTGGCGCGTCGGCAGATTACCTTGCGCGGGATTCTGGCGCCGGAAGCAGACGGCGACATTTTCGCTCGGCAATGGAATGAACTCACCGGTGCACCAACTACTTTTTCGATGCGCATGGGTGTTTATGAGCTGGAACAGGTAATTCCGCCCGAGCGTCCCGCAGCCGGCCACATGCGACAGGCCACCCACGAGCATTTCGAACTTTTGACCCAATGGGTCGATGCCTTCGGCAAATGGGTAAACTCCCCTTACGACGACCCGAGAAAAGTCGCCCAGGACGGTTTGGACGCAGGCCGGTTCTACCTATGGCATGACCCGGACCCGGTTTCCATGGCCGCCTTCAAGGGCGAAACCCCTTCCGGAGCCCGCATCCTCTTGGTCTATACACCAGAAAATCACCGCGGCCACGGCTACGCCTCCAGCTGTGTGGCCGACCTGAGCCGCGAGCTGCTCGGCCGCGGCATGAGCAAGCTCTTCCTCAACACCCAGATGAACAATCCCACCTCTAATTCCATCTACCAGCGGATCGGATATCGCATGATGTCGATGGCCGTGGAGCATCGCTTCTAGACCGGCGAGGCAAGCTCAGCTCAGGTCTGGAGGCACGGCCAGGAAGAGCGCTTCGAGGGCCACGGCCCGTCGTCCGTCACTCTTATCTCCGGCGGGGCGCAACCTCAAGAAACCCCGCACCCTCAACAGCAGATTGCCCTTTCGCCGGGTCGCGCTTTCGATCTTGGCGGTGAGCCGGATCTCCGAGCCGGAGGGCACTGGCTGGATGAATCGAACTTTGTCGAGGCCGAAGTTGACCAACATCTCGGCCTCATCCATGACGAAAATATCTGCCAGCAACTTGGGCACCAACGAAAGAAGAAGATACCCGTGGGCAATGGTTGAACCCATTGGGGTCTGCGCTGCCCGCTCCGGATCGAGATGAATCCATTGGTGGTCGTCGGTGGCGTCGGCAAAAACATCGATCCGCTGTTGGTCCACGGTCAACCACTCGCTCGCACCGAGGTCGAGCCCCTCGGCGCCCTCCAGATCCTCAAAAGAATAGTTCACGTCCGCCTCCTGAATCCCTTCGGTTCTAGTCCGGAAAAGCAAGCAGGACCCTAGCACTTCGGAACCGGACCGACCAACGGCACCTCCAAAACAGCATTTGAGTGGTTCTTTGGGTGACCCTGAACAAGTCTCTGGGAACTCTCAAAGCTCGCGGCGGGTCTATCCAAACGAGCATCGAGCGACCCAGGGCGCCCATCGTCGCTTCGCCAAATCAGCCGAATCAGTCGAATCAACTGTCAGTCATTCGTGCGCGAAGACCTGAGGAGCCTGCCATGTCGGAGAAGAAGCGTCCTGCCCAAGCCAATAGTCCAAGAGCCGAGAGCCCGCAAACCAAGAGCCCAGCCCCCGAGACCGCGGTTTACAAATGGTTCGAACAAGAAGATCAAGAAGACCAACGGAGCTTTCGCGCTTCCTTAATGGTGGCCCTAGTGGCACATCTGCTGATCCTTTTCGCCACCATTCCAACCCTAGCTTCCAAAGAGATCGACGAGCCAACGGCCAAGAAATACATCAAGCTGGCTCCGATCACGAAAATGAAGAAGGAGATTCTCGAGCCGCGGAAGATTCCCGAGCCGAAAGCCCTGAAAATCCCGATGCCCGATCCCGACCCGGACGATATTGAAATCTACGTCGAGGACGAGGTAGTCGAACCGGTGATAGATCTACCCCCCGACGTTTTCCTGGCCATTCCTGCCGAGCCGCCCGAAGCCCCCGCACCGACCGGACCGATCCGAGTCTCGGCCGACTTCAAGGCGCCGAAGAAAATCCACTTCGTGCAACCCATGTACACGGAAATCGCAAGAAAGGCCCGCATTGAAGGCGTTGTCATCGTCGAAGCGGTGATCGACAGAAACGGCCTTGTGCGAGACACCACCGTGCTCAAGGGCCTGCCCCTTGGTTTGACGGAAAACGCGGTCAAAGCCGTTCGACAATGGCGGTTCGAGCAACCGGTGATGAACGGCAAACCCGTGGACATCATCTTCGTGCTGACGGTTCACTTCAGACTCAATTGAGAGTCAAACCAGACGTTTCGAAATTTACACAAGCCATTGATTACAAATGACTTGATGTAGGTGAGAGGCTTGCCCCCTCCCGCTCTTCCTTAAGAAGCGGCTCGGCTTCGCCTCACCCGGGCGGGGACAAGCCCCGCCCCTACATCCGGAGGTTTGCGGGCGTAGCCCGCTAAGCTCGGCCACAGACGGGTTCGACCTCCAAGAAAAAAGCCGGCAATCGCCGGCTTTCTTCGTCGCCCCTTACTTCACAAACTCAACCTCGGTTGGCGTTGTAGATCGGCAGCCCATGGATCACCGAGGCGATGATCGCCAACGCCGAGGCCAACAGAAGCACGGCGCCGAGAATCGGATGGATGGCACCTTCTCCCTCCAAAGGTTTCAGGGCCTTGGCGACCAAATAACCGCCTAAGAAACCGAAGATGTGGGCCCAATTGTCTACCCGCGGCATCAGTATGCCGAAAATCAAAATCGAGATGGCAAAACCTTTGACGTTTTGTTGGATCAGCCAATCCTTGTGCGCCTGCCCATATGCCCACATCGCCCCTAGGAGACCGCAGAGGGATGCCGAAGCCCCAACCGTGTTGCCGGCCCCTTGCAGGAAGCTGGGCAAAGGCAGAATCGCCATCGAGGTGGTGCCGAGGAAGCCGACCGCGCCGGCCAACACGTAGATGATCACCAAGCGGCCGGTGCCGAAAAGCTCGCCGACCTGGTCCGACATGCGCCGCAGCCAGTAGAGGTTGAAGCCGATATGCAGCAATCCTCCATGTAACCAGGTGGCGGAGAGCACCGTCCACCAGCGGCCGTAACCGAGCACCGGCATGGCACCGCTCGATCCGAGCAGAAAAGTTTCCAGCCCACCGGGCGACAGCAGCGAGAAGAGGCCCGAGGATTCGGCCAAAGCCTGGGGATTGAGCATGATCGCGATCACGTACATGCCGATGCAGCCGTAGGTGACGACGGTCGCAAAGCTCAAATCTCGGGTCATGCCTTGGATCGCCGGGCCGAAACCCCACAAGCCCGGTCGAACTCGACCACAGCCGAAGCACTTTTCGTCCTGGACTCCGACCAACCGCCCACAGGTTGGGCAGACGACGGAACCTTGGGTCTGGCGCTTGAAAATCATGATCACTTTTCCTGGTCAAAGGGTTCCTTGGACCTCTCCGCTGGGCAAAGATAACAGAGCGGGCTCTGCGGGAGGCTTTTCCGTCATAGAATCAAAGCATTAGATCGACCGCAGCCAGCATGAGAGCAATACTTACAACCCAACACCCATCGCGCTCTCACCCCGAGCAAGCCATGAATCAAAGCCTTCCGAGGGCCGCCACTTGATCGGCTCCCAGCTCATCAACCGATACGAGATCGTCGCCGAGCTCGGCAAAGGCGGCATGGGCGTCGTTTACCTGGCCAAGGATCCCGTGCTGGACCGACGGGTCGCAGTCAAAATGCTGCCCGCCGGTTATATGAGTAAGGATACCGAGGACCGGCTGCGAAGAGAGGCCCGTTTGGTCGCGCGGATGGACCACCCGTCCATCACCCCGGTTTTCGACCTCGGAACTCACCAGGGCTCCCTCTTCGTCGTCATGCCCGTCTTACGCGGCGAGACCCTGCGCCATTTGATCGACGTCGGACGGCTTTCACTCGGTGACGTGCTGACGATCGCCACCCAGGTGGCCGACGCCCTCGACTACAGCCACGCCAAAGGGGTCATTCACCGGGACATCAAACCGGAAAACGTGATGGTCGGCCGCGAGCGCGGACAGCTGCGAGCCCGGGTCATGGACTTCGGTCTGGCGCGCGATCCCCTGGCCCACCGCAGCATCACCCAAAGCGGCGGCATCATCGGCACCCTGACCTACATGAGCCCGGAACAGATCCAGGCCAAACCCATCGACCACCGGTCTGATCTCTACTCCTTGGGCGCGGTGCTCTATGAATGTTTGTCGGGTCACGCGCCCTTCTCAGGCCCGGTGCACCAACTGATCGTCGACATCGCCCGCGACACTCCCATTCCCCTGAGCGCGCGCATCGAAGTCGATCCCGAGCTTCAAACCTTGGTAGAGAGGTGTTTGTCCAAGGACCCGGCCCTACGACCGCGCATCGGCCGGGAAATCGTGCAGGTGCTCGAACGTTGTGCCGCGCGCATGGAAGAGAGCCAGCTGACTCGAGCCGTGGCCGCGCCGGATCGCTCCGCGCCCCGTCGCTGGTCGTCATCGGCACCGCTGATCGGCCGAAAGTCGGAAATCAAGCTGATCGAGCGCTGCCTCACCGCCACTCGCGAAGGTGAGCGACAGATGATCATCTTCGAAGGCGATATGGGCATGGGCAAGAGCCGGCTGCTCGAAGAAGCCGGACGACTGGCAGACGGGCGAGGTATCCGCTGTCTGCGGGGCCGGATCGCCGATCGTCAGAATGCCCCGGTTTTCCAAGCTTTCTTCGAATGCTTGCAGGAGTACTATCGAACCAAAGAGCTGTCGGGGCGAACCTCGGGCATGGCCGACTTCTCCGACCTGGCTGCGGACCTTCTGACCCACGTGCCGATTTTCCGCGAGATCGACGAGCTGCGCGTCCACCTCAATGACACACCGCCGGTGGCCCTGCCGAAACCAGGGGAATCCTTCGTTTTTGAACTTTTGGCCCGCATGGTGTCCCGGATCGCCGGCGGCCACCCTTTGGTCCTGCTGTTCGAGAATCTGCACCTGGGGGACGGCACGGTCGAGGCGTTGGATTACGTCATGAATCGGCTGCGTCCGACGCCAACTCTCTTTGTCGGCACTTTGCGCCCGACCGAGGTTGAAAGAGGTCACCCGGTGCAAGCACTGCTGCGCGGTTTGGCCAGCGACCCCAAGGTCTTTCGGGTCCCGATCGGCCCCCTCACCCACGACGACCTCGCCGAACTGATGCGCAGTCAGCTGGCGGAAGGCGACGTCACCAACGAGTTGGTCCAACATCTGTTGGACACCAGTGAAGGCAATCCCCTCTTCGCCCTCGAGCTGGTGAAATCCCTGCGCGATTCCGACGAAATCCACCTCGACGCCAGCGGTAATTGGGTGCTCGACCATCCTTCGAGCCTGAGTAGCAGCAACTTGCCGACCACGGTCAAGGAAGTGGTGGAAAAGCAACTCGAAGGGCTCGATCCGTCGGTGCTCAAGATTTTGCAGATCGCGGCGATCATCGGCCGGAGCTTCGACTTCGAGGATCTCGAAATGATGCTCGAAGGCCATCAGGATTCCGAGCTGGAAAACGTCATCGACGACCTGGTGGAACAAGGGATCCTGACGGAAGACCGCAGGTCGCGCAGTGATCGCCTGGCCTTCACCAGCGGTTTGGTGCGTGACGTGTTGTATTTGCAGATTCCACGGCGCAAGCGACGGCGCTCGCATCGACGCCTTGCCCGTTGGCTGGAGAAACGCCATCACGGCCGACTCGAACGGGTGCAGGCCGAGCTCGTACACCATTGCGCGGAAGGCAACCTAGGGGCGGAAGCGGTTCGTTACGGCCTCGATCTCGCCGAAAGAGAAGTCTTCAGCCACCGCTACGAAGAAGCGGCACGCGCCGCCGCCACCGCGCTCGAATTCGTCGACGACGATGAAATCGAAGATCCCTCTCTAGTCCAAGGCCGATTGTTGCTGCTGTTGGCCAAAGCCGAGCGCTCCCTGGGACGCTTCGAGCGAGCCTTGGATCACGGCAACGAGGCGCTCGAGGTGCTGGAAACCCGCGACACCGAGGCCGCCGCGGTGGCTCTCCATCTGTTGGCGGAGACCGCCTGGCAAGCGAGACGCATCGAAACCGCCCGACGGTGGGTGGACCGGGGTGTCGAAGCGGCACGCGCCGCCCAGTCCGAAGGAGTCTTGCGAGATCTTCTGGTGCTCGGCGCCACCCTGGCGAATCTCAGGGGTGAGCACGAACGCGCCCGCGCCCACATCGAGGAAGCGGAGGTGGTCAGAACCCAGATCGAGGAATCGGTCGACAACGAGATCAATCCACTGCTCAGCTCCGGACTCTTCGGCTCGGAATCCGGTGTGATCGAGAATCCGCTCAAACGCAGTTGGACGGGTGGTGAGCTGCGAATCGCCTTCCCCGGACGATTGGACACCCTAGATCCGGTGGCCGCGACTCTCTCGGAGGGAGTCGAGATCATTCCCCACGTCTTCGAAACCCTAACGAGAATGGAAGACGGGGCGATCACCACGCCTTGGCTTGCCGAGAGGTTCGACACCGAAGACGCCGGCAAAACCTTCGAGATCATCCTCCGAGAAGCGCGCTTCCACGACGGCAGCCCTTTGACCTGTGCCGACGTCAAGGCCTCCTTCGAACGTATGCTCAGCCTGCCGAGACCCGAGACCCACTACCTTTTCTTGCCGATTTCGGGGGCTCAAGACCTGCGCAACGGCAAGACCGACCAGCTCAAGGGCATTCGGATCGTGTCAGACCGCAAGATGGTCATCGAGCTCGAAAGCCCCATGCCCCTCTTTCCTTCCCTGGCCAGCCATCCGTTGACCGCCGTGCTGCCGGAGGGCATCGAAGTCTTGAACGCTTCGTGGCGGGCCGGCTGCGTGGGCACGGGCCCTTTCAGGGTCCTGAGGTTCACTCCCGGCGAGCGTATTCTGCTGGAACGTAATCCAGACTATTGGCGCCCCGGATTCCCGTGTGCCGAGCGTTGGACTTGCAAATTCGGAGTTCCGCCATTACGCCATTTGGAAGAATTCCGAGCAGGCAAGCTCTCGCTGGCTTCAGATCTTCGTCCGAGCGACGCTGAGGCATTGCGGCGAGATCCAAAGCTGGCCGCGGGCTATCGAGAGACGCCACGGTTGGCGACCTATTTCCTGGCCTTCAACTCGGTGCAAGGCGCCCTGGCCGATCTCGAGGCCCGCAGGGATTTTGCCCGAGCGCTCAACATTGGCCCGGCGGTAGCCGAAGCCGGCAGGTTGGCCTTGCCGGCTCGCGGCTTGATTCCGCCCGGATTATTGGGCGCTGGACGGGATGCCCTGCGTTACCCACGGGGTGACGCTCCACAATCCCGGCTGCGCCTAAGGGCGGTTCTTCATCCCGCATTTGGTGGCCAATACTCGGCTTTTTGGCAACAGATTCGCCAAGCGGCGGAACACGCCAATGCCGAAATCGATGCCATCGTATTGGAGCCGCATCTGATCTTGGATCGCGCCCGGGAAGGCGCCGCCGACCTCGTCGCCTTCCGTTGGGTGGCGGACTATCCAGACACCGAAGGGTTCGTCGGCAATCTGCTGCATTCCAACGAAGGTAGCTTGGCGGGAATCTGTGAGCATCCCACCATTGATCAGTTGATCGAAAGGGGACGCCAGGAAACCGACCCGGGCCTACGTCATGTGATCTATCGGGAAATCGAAGAGATCTTGATCGAAGAAGCACTGATCTTGCCGCTCTTCCACGAGCAGATCTATCGCTTCTGCCACTCCTCCCTGCGCGGATTCCGCTTCGGCACCAGCACGCCGGAAGTCCACTACGACGAACTCTTCCTCGATCGCTGAGCAGGCGTCAAGCCTGCTCGCCCGTCTCGACCCGCCCCGTCTCGGCCCCCCTTCTCGATCAGTGTCGGCGTGGGGTCCGAGTCGCTTTTAGAGTCACCGGAATCAGAAAGAACAAACTAAAAACACAGGCGGAATAGATCGGCACGAAAGGCGCCGCAGCGTGCACTGCCGGCGGAGCCAAAGCTCTCAGCAGAAAGAGAATGCTGAGTGGGCCGACCCCATAAACCCCCAAGAGCCTTTTGCCGAAGAGCCCACCGGGCAAGGTCGCACGTCTGAGCATATAAACGTTGCCCGCGGTCCATCCCAGAACCGCGGCAACGCTGTACAAACGATATAGATCGAGTTCGATAACGCCGGCTAGCGGCAGCAGGCCGGCGAACGCCAGGAAAACGACCACCCAAGCCACTGAGAAAAAACTCAGCAGCCAAATTTCATAACGGAGCTTGAGCCGGGCAGCCTTAGAAGCTTTCTCCGTCGGAACCTTCTCTGGTGGAACCTTCTGCGGTGGGGCCTGGGTCATCGGCAATCGCGAGGCCGGCCTCAGTCGTCACCGGAGGCGAATTCCGAATACTTCTCGGCGCTCATCAAAACGCTGAGGTCGGAATCCGATGCCATGCGGATTTTGCAAATCCAGCCCTTGGCATGGGGGTCCTCATTGATCAACTCCGGGGAGTCGTCGAGCTCGGAATTGACCTCGATAATCTCACCGCTCAGGGGCGTATAGATCTCGGCGACCGCCTTTACCGACTCAATAGTGCCGATCTCGTCGCCCTTTTCGAAGGAGTCGCCGACGGTCGGAAGCTCGACAAAAACGACCTCTCCGAGTTCGTCTTGGGCGAATTGGGTGATGCCGATCGTGCACACATCCTCTTCGACCGACAGCCACTCGTGTTCTTCGGAATAAAGATAGCTCTCCGGATACATCCTAGTTCCTCGTTGGTTGCTGACCTGATCTCAGACCTTCAGGCTGACCTCAGTCCAAGATCACCCCATTGTAAATCTATCGATTCCGTAGCCGCTGGTGATCGAGGCGATCAAGAGCGTTTGTAGAACGGCATCGGCACGACTTCCGCTGCCAAAACCCGCTTGCGCACCTCGATCTCGAGTTGGGTTCCAATCTCCGCGAGTTCGGTCGGCACGTAAGCGGTGCCGATCGCTTTCTGTAGGGTTGGCCCGAACGTTCCGCTACAAACTTCGCCAACGGCCTCGCCATCGCGCAGAATTCGATGCCCTTGGCGGGCAATGCCCTTGTCCTTGACCTCGAATCCCACCAGCTTTCGGCTGACGCCCTCGGCCTTTTGCCGCGCCAACACATCGCTGCCCAAAAATTCGCCCTTCTTGAGCTTTACGGTCCAACCCAGCCCCGCTTCGTAGGCCGTGGTGGTGTCATCGATTTCGTGTCCATAAAGGGCCATGCCGGCTTCCAGTCGCAGGGTGTCGCGTGCTCCGAGGCCCGCCGGCAACAAACCGTCGGCAGCGCCCACTTCCATCAGCTTGCGCCAGACCCCGGCCGCATCTTCAGGTGCCAGATAAAGCTCGAAGCCCAGCTCGCCGGTATATCCAGTGCGGGAAATCAAACAGCTCGCACCGGCGACTTCTTGATTTTGTAGGAACCAATAGTAGGCGAGGCCGTCCAGATCCGCGTCGGTCACCCGCGCCAAAATCTCCGGAGCTTTCGGCCCTTGCAGCGCGATCAGCGCATATCGATCGGAATGGTTCTCGATCTCGCAGCCCGGATGGGGCTGGGAAACGATGTGTGCAAAATCGTCGTCGATGTTGGAAGCATTGACCACCAACAGGAAATCGTCTTCTGCCAAGCGGTAGACCAAGAGGTCGTCGAAATAACCGGCTTCGGCGTTCAACAAACCGCTGTAGTGAGCCTGCCCGACCTTCAACCGTGCCACATTGTTGGGGGTCAGACCCTGGAGAAAGTCCACGGCCCCTTCGCCGCGAACCCGGATCTCGCCCATGTGGGAAACGTCGAAAAGCCCGGCCGCCGTTCGGACCGCCCGGTGCTCGTCGAGTTCGGAGCCGTATTTGACCGGCATGCGCCAGCCGGCAAAATCCACCATCTTGGCCTTGGCTTCCACGTGAACATCGTAAAGCGGCGTTTTTCTCGCGTCGGTAGCTTCCGACATATCTTGCTGCCTCCGGGTCGGACCTAGGAGTCCTTGGGGTGAAAATCGGTGTTGACGCGCGGACCTTATCATGGGCCAGAGACCTCCGATAACCTCTGAAAAACGTGACCGTTCGGTGACCCTCCAGCACTATCGGCGGTAGGATGACGACCTTAGGAGGTACCGCGAGTGTCGCCCGTTTCTTCTCCCCCAGACTCAGGCCCGGAATCCACGGATTGGACCGCCCTCGGCGCGCAGGAGGCCCTACCCAAATTGCTCGACGCCCACGGTGGTCAGATCTACCGCTTGGCGACCAGGCTGTGTGGCGATCCCACCGAGGCCGAGGATTTGGTGCAGGAGGTGTTTCTTCAGGCGTTTCGAAAGTGGCATCAATTCCAAGGCCAGTCGAGCCCTTCCACCTGGCTCTACACCATCGCCGCCCGAGCTTGTAGCCGGCGCAAACGTCGACGCTCCGGTGAACCCGCCGCCCTGGAGTCGCTGTCGGAAATCGGTTCGCTTTCGCGTTCGCCCCTGGAAGGGCCGGTGCTCGACCTACCTCCCGCTGCCGACCCCCTCGACCAACAAATTCAACGGCAAGCCAAGGAAGCCGTCGAAGAAGCCCTCGGCCAACTGCCCCTCAGCTATCGGTTGGCGTTGGTGTTGAAAGATATCGCCGAACTCTCGACTCCCCAAGTGGCGAGTATTTTGGGGCTCAAACCGGCGACGGTCAAAACCCGTGTGCATCGGGCCAGGTTATTGATCCGTGACTATCTGCTGACTCAGAGCGGCTTGCCCCAAAAGGACGTACCTCCGGTCATCTACAGCAAGCGTATTTGCATGGATCTGTTGAAGGCCAAGCAAGAAGCTCTCGACCGCGGAGTGCCTTTTCCGGTGCCCAACGAGGAGGTGTGCAGCCGCTGCGAGGCCTTCTTTGACGGGCTCGAATACACCCACGGGGTGTGCAAGGTCTTGGGCGAAGGCGGCTTGCCCGCGGAGCTTCGTGACGAGCTGGACTCGATCTTTGCCTCCGCACGTGGATAAGAAGGCAGGCAAGATGCCTGCACTCCCAGCAAGGACAAGCCTCGCCCCTACATCCGGAGGTTTTGGGCGTAGCCCGCTAAGTTCAGAGGAATATGCGCGGCCGGCCGGGCTAAAACCCCGCCGGCTTGCCGTGAATCGGACCCCGTACCAGGGACAAATAGGTTCGCTCGATCTTGCCTTCTACGTCTGTCCGGACCAACGCCTGGGCTTGCAAATCTCCGATCCAAAGCTTGCCGTCCGGCATCACCCGCAGGGTGGTTGGATGTTGCAAACTCTGGCAATCCACATGGAGTTCGGGCACCGCGCAGGCCTCGTCGCAATCAAAACGCCAAACCCTCCGATTTAAGGCATCGGCGATGTAGAGACGGCGGCGCCATTTGTCGTATTCGAGGGCCGTGGGCCAGCCCAGGCCGTCCACCAACCACTGGGCGATGCCCGTACCGAGATCCACCCGGTACACCGTGCCTTTGCCGTCAATCGCGAACAGGGCATGCTCTCCCGATTGATAGGCCAAAAGAGTAACTCTTTCGGAATGCTCCAACACCGCGGCGGCAAAGGGCTCGGGTCGACGCCCGCCGTGCTCGGTGAGGTCTACTTGCCAGATCACGTTCGAATCCTCTTCCACCAAAAAGCCCTGACGACCGGGCACGTCGGCGGTCATGCTGACGAACCGGCGCTCGCTGCGGATATTTCGCGTATCCACCACCTCGACTCGCTCGTCGTGGACCCGAACCACACGAAACGAAGTGTTGAACGCGCTGCCGCGGGACCGGCGTCGCTGACGGATGGCGGAAATATACTCGCCGTCCTCGTAGGCCAAGCCGATATCGCCCTGGGGATCCAGCTCGGAAGGTAAGCAGGAGAAAAAGCGAGGGTGGCCGCCTTTTTCCGGCACACGATAAAGGCGCCGGGAGCGATCGAGAAAGAGGATCTCACCCCGGTCCGTGGTCGCCAATCCCAACGGGCGAATACCGTCTTCCCTCCTCAATCGGGTCCGGGACTCGGGATCCAAGGCGCCGGTCGCCGTCATCAACGCGGCGATCAGGCTGTGGGCGTTGAAGTGGAAGACTTGGGCGTGGTCGGGGATCAAGCTTTTCGGTACTCGCATGATCCAATAGGGTGTGTCGTTGAAGGCCCTCAGCCGACGTTTGATCTTGAAAAGATGATTTTCACCTTCGAATTGAATCACCGGCTGCTGGGTGACCGGATCGAAGATCCAACGGGCGGATCCGCTATCCTCGAAAATCCTCAATCGATCGTCCCTGCTGACCGAGGAAAGGGGCTCGGCCGTGACCCGATGGCTGTGCAAGGTCGTATGGTGGCCCGCGGTTTGGACCGTAAACGATTTTTGGCTGGCGTTGGCGCCGCAATAGTCGCTGCCGTATTCGCGATAGGCCTTGCGGCCGGCGAGCACATTCAACCCCAAGGGATAAAAAACCCCGGTGGCCCAATCGCCCTCGGAGGTCAACGAAACCACCAACGGCATTTCCCGACGGATCCCTTGATTGTCTTCCCGGTAGAGCTTCAACCGGTTGCGCTCCAACGATTCGACGAATTGTTTAGCATGGATCGCGGGCGAGGCCGGATTCAACAGCACCACCAAATCGGCGGGGAAATCGAAGCTGGTGGCGTGCTCGGCTCCGGGCGCGAACAACGAGCCGATTAAGGCTTGGCTGAGAGTCCGCTCGACCACCAAACCACCGAAGGAATGACCGATCAGCACAACCCTCGACCGTGAGTTGTGCTTGGCGGCGGAAAGCAGACGATAGACCGTGCTCGTGGCCGTGATTCCCGCCACGCGGTTGGCCGCTTGTCGACGGTTGAAAAAGCTCATCATATTCAGCGGCCCGCGCAAAAGCTTGCCGCGCCATGCGATGTAGATACCGATCACCGGCTGGGGATATTCCTCTGGAGGTCGAGAGTCGGCGATCAGGCTCAGAAGCCGTTGCTGACCTCGAATATTTCCGCCGTGGATTTCGTTTTCGGCCGACGCATCGTGATTCCAGCCGTGCACGAAGATATTGACCAAAGCGCCTTTGGGGTGGTGAGCGGCGTCCTCCAACACATCCAGCGCCAGCTCCAACTGCCGCGGAGACCAAAGCTCACCTTGGTCATCGATTTCGACAAAGACCTGGGTAAAGTCGTCGTACTTCACCACGCTCAGGGGCCTGTGCAGCTGGTGAGGCACACAGGAACTCAAGCTCAATAGAGATCCCACCAGCACGCAGATCCAAATCAACGATTTTGCCCTTGAGCTGCCGCCCTTGGCCGTCCACCCCTCAGCCATCTCAGCCATCTCAGCCATCTCAGCCATCTCAACCATCTCAACCTTCCTAAAACTCGCCCATGTCACGGGTCTAGGTCAGCCCCAAACCCTGGCCGAGCTGCTGTCGAAGAGTCGCACCGAAAGAGCCGGCTCCCCTTGGCTACGTGAGTGGGCGGCGGACTCCTCCAAGCGTTTACCGATCGACCGCATTTGCAGATTCCCGGAGCTATTCGGATCCCCGTACAAGCTCAAATACACCCGACGCAACCGGGGATTGTCCGCCAGGGCGTTGAAGATGTGCTGGTCCGACTCGCCCAAGCTCAGGCCGAAAACCACCAAATCCCCTTCGATCCGTCGCAGCTTGTCGAAGCAATAGCGCAAGTACGGGTTGTCGTCGATCACTTCTTGTTTCTGCTCCGGACGCCCCGCCGCCACAAATAGCGGCTCACCGCCATGGTCGAAGACCTTGTTGATGAGCTTCACTAAACCTCGGTTGGCTCCACGCACCAGCTTGCGGGTTTCACCACCGTGAATATAGAGGTGCAAAGCCCCATGCAGATACATCAGGTTGACGTCCACGGTGGGGTCGAACCGGCCGAAGTCGTCTGGGTCCTCGCGTCTGAAACCGTCTCGAAATCGATACGAACCCTGTTCCGACTTCGGATTGTTCTTCATCACGATCCAATAGAGCAGCAGGTCGTAATTGGTGGTGAAAACGGTGCTGAAGCGAGACAGAAAATCCACCGCGCTTCGACTGCGCCCCTCGCGTAAGAGGTCGATCTGTGCCGGGCTGCGCAAATGGTCGACGGCGATCGCCCGGACCATGGCATGTCGGGTTGAGGTATGGACCTGGGCGAGCTCCGGATCCGTATCGCCGCTCAAGCGCTCCCCCACCCAACGAGCATCTTCGAGGATCTGCATCACCTGCTCGACGTTGGCGGTTTCGAGCCGCTCCATCAGCTCGACCGAGATCGCAGGCAGCCGGCCGGCAAGATTCTTCTTCAGCGCCCGATAGCTATAGCTCGCGTCGCAAGCAACAGAAAAACCGTTGCCGACCAACAAGCTCGGCTCCGGTCCGAGCTCCGTCGCATCCAACTCTTCCAGCACCTGCTCAAAGCTCAGCGTTTCGTCCATGAAGCTCCCCCGTCATTTTGCAGGCCCGAACCTCTTCCGCCGACGGCGTAGGCTCCGCTTGCATCGACCTATCCACAGTTATGGGATCCACAGTTATGGGATGATTCTACGGCTTGCCTCAGCAACAACCGACTCAGACGAAAAATTTTCCAATTCATTTCCACTTCGGGCGAACTTTTTTCCCGGAGATTCCGTCTACGGGAACAAGATGGCAAACGTCACGACCCACCCCGACCTCCACCTGGCACGCCGGGCCGCCAAAGCGGATCCATTGGCCTGGGACGAGATCATCGCTCGCTACGGTGAGCGCATCTACAACCTCGCCTACCGTTTTACCGGCAACAACGGCGAGGCCGAAGAGCTGACCCAAGACATCTTCCTCAAGCTCTACTCGAACCTGGGTCGCTACCGCGGTGACGTTCCCTTGGTGGCTTGGTCCCTCAGGCTGTCGCGTAATTTGTGCATTGATCACTTTCGACACCACCGTCTACGCCAACAGTCGGAAGTGGTTTCCGAAGACATCCTCCAACATCTACCCGGCACCGACGACCCCCATCAACAATCATGGTTGCGGGAGCGAAGGCAATTGGTCCATCGCACCCTGGCTCAAATGCCCGAAGACCAAGCAACCGTGGTGCTCTTGCGCGATCTACAAGGCATGACCTACGAGGAAGTCTCGGTCTTCTTAGACCTACCGGTCGGCACGGTGAAGTCGAGGCTCAACCGAGCGCGCCGTGAGTTGATTCAACGTCTCAAAGAGCATCTGCGGAACCTGGACCCTTCGGAAGACGGGCAGTCGGACCAGCCTTCGGAAGACGAGCCTTCGGAAGACCTGCCCATACGGGAGTCCTCATGCTGAAAGACAAGACCTCCAAAGATAGGACGTCGAATAAAACGTCCAACAAGACGTCCACCCCGGATTGCATGCATCTGCAAGAAGGCTGCGACTTAGACGCCGGCCAAGCGTGCTCCGACTGCGTCCTCTTGGCGGAATCCTTGGCGCCGGCTCGGGAAGTGAGCCGACCGATGAGCCGACGACTGACCGAGCGCCTGCGGGCAATACCGGCGACCTCGCCGTCCGAGCGATGGATCGACACCGAGGAACCGGATGCTCTCGACCACAGGATCCATGAGCTGTTGGCCGACACCTTTCAAGCCGGCCGCCGACCCAGGACCATGCCGCCGACGCTCGAACGTAGCTTGCGGGCCATCGCACAAAGCGACGTGGGCGACGAAGAGACGCCCGTCGACGGGCCGAACCCGGCACCATCAACCACGGCTGCCAAGGGCTTGCCCTGGTGGATCGCCGACAGCCGTTGGGCCACCGCCGCCTGCGCGCTGCTGACCGCGGCTTTGATGCTCGTCGCCGGCGACTCATCCGCTCGTTTTCAAGACCTACAGCTTTCATCGTCTCGGTTCCAACAAGGCGCGAGCTTCCTGACGACCAACTTCTGTGAGAACACGGCCGGCGAGCGCATGGCCGACAAAGTCCTCCCCGGAAAGGTCCCCTCCGTGGGAGTTGTCGCCTGGTTCCAGCCCAGCGTCACTCCGGCGATCTCTGAGCCGATGTCCCTTCTGGGCTCGAGCCACTTAGGGGCCTTAGGGGCGATCCGCGACCAGGGCTCCGGCCTTTGGACCGCGATTCGAGATCGAGCGGCTGCGCGATTCGACCCCTGGATCGGACGAATGGCCGGCCGTGCCGAAGCTTTGAACATCACCGCCGAAGCTTGGCTCGGCGCTTCTTCGAAAAAAAACGCCACCTTGGGTCCGCAGCAGCTCCGTGAGCTGGCGCTGCGGGCTCGGGAGGCATGGAACGATTCCAAGCCGACTCCGAGGGTCGGCCGGTAACGACACGAAAAGGAAAATCCCATGACCGATTCCGAACACCCATCCCCGGAGGCCCAACCCGCTGCTCCTTCGGCGCCACCCAAATCTCCGAACCCCACGCCGACGCCGATCGCTGCCCAAAGAACCCCATTTCTGGCCGGTATCTTATCGGCGGCGGTGCCCGGTTTCGGCAACGTCTACAACGGTCTCTTTACCCGTGGGTTGTTGAATTTCCTGGTATTCGTCAGCCTTTTCTTCATCGCCGTCCAGTCCCAAGGGGGACCTGGGCTCGCCTTGTTGCTGCCCGCCATGCTTTTCACCTGGCTCTTCGGCATTGTCGACGCCTACCGCAGCGCTCTGCTGATCAATATAGGAGCCACGGAAATGGACTTGCAGGAAAACCTACCGGACATCAAGGCCGGCGGAGGCTTGGCGGTTGGAGTCGCGCTTTTCTTGATCGGTCTTTACGGATTCCTGACCCAAACCCTCGATCTCGACCTCACGATCATCTTCGACTATTGGTATGTGATTTTGATGGGTTTCGGCGGTTGGTTGATCTTCCACGGTCTGCAAAACCGGAAGAAAAGCTCGGCAGTATCTGACGCCGGCTGGAGCGACGAGGCCTGACCGAACCGTCAACGCAAGCGTCGAACTCGGCGTCGAAGCAGATGCCACGAGAAAATTCGGACCTCGCCCCAGGGCGAGGTCTTCTTGCTTTTGTTTTCGGATCTGAAATCATCTCTTCACTTGAGATTCTTAATCTGCCATCGCCCCGTCAGCGAGGAGGAAGCCGTGCTCCAATTTCACCCATCGAAAGCTCGAGGCATCGCCGTCTGCGGTCTTGCGCTCCTGATTTGGTCGCCTTGCCACCTGATCGCCCAGGAATCAAACCCGGGCTCTGAAAACCCGACCCCAACGGATGCCTCAGCTCCCTTACCCGAACTCGAAGAACGGCAACCGTCCACCACCCGAGACTCGATCGTCATCGACGGCCACGACATCGAATATCAAGCGACGGTCGGCGACCTGATCCTGCGCGACGACCAGGGCAAAGCCAAGGCGCGCATGACCTATGTGGCCTATACCCGGCTCGGGGTCGAGAATCCGGCCAAACGACCGGTCACCTTTTCCTTCAATGGCGGCCCGGGCTCAGCATCGGTTTGGGTTCACCTCGGTGCTTTCGGCCCGAAGAAAGCCTTGCTCGACGCCGAAGGCCGGCCCGTGGGACCGCCGCCGGGACGTCTGGTCGACAATCCCCATTCCTTGATCGACGCCACAGATCTGGTGCTCATCGATCCCGTGGAAACCGGCTGGAGCCGCCCGGCACCCGGAGAGGATGCCCAGCAATTTCTCGGCTACAGCGACGATGTCGCCCATGTGGGTGACTTCATTCGCCTGTGGACGAGCCGTAATGATCGCTGGACGTCGCCCAAGCTGATCGCCGGTGAGAGCTACGGCACCACCCGGGCATCGGGTTTAGCCTCGTATCTCCAAGACGTGCACGGCATGTATTTGAACGGCATTTGCCTGATCTCGTCGGTGATCAATTGGCAAACCAAGGTCTTCAACATCGGCAACGATTTGCCCCACGCCTTGATCTTGCCCACCTACACCGCAACCGCTTGGTACCACGGCCTACTGGGAGATCGATACGCCGACCTAGAACAAGCCCTAAAAGACGCCGAGACCTTTGCCCTCGGGGAATACACTTCCGCGCTGATGCTCGGCGATCGGCTAACGCTGGAGCGCAGGGCTCAAATCGTCGAGCGGTTACAGCAGCTGACCGGCCTTTCCGCCGAGTATTTGGAGGCCACGGACCTGCGGATCGAGATTTTCCGATTTACCAAAGAGCTGCTGCGTCACAAGGGTCAAACCGTCGGCCGACTCGACAGCCGATACACGGGCAGCGACCGGGACGACGCGGGCGAACGCTTCGAATACGACCCTTCCATGGCGGTGGTCACGGGGTACTACGTTTCGTTGTTGAACGACTATTTACAGCGTGAGCTGGGTTTCCGAACCGACGAGCCCTTCCGACACTCCGCGGGAAGTCGGGTGCGGCCCTGGAATTACCACGAAAAGGATCGAGCCGAGGGCTACAACACCAACGCTTACGCCAATTACGCCGAAACCCTGCGCGCCGCCATGCATAAAAATCGCTCCCTTCGAGTATTGATCATGAGCGGTTATTACGACCTCGCAACGCCCTATTTCGCTTCGGACTACACCGTGGACCACATGCAGCTGGACCCGGAGCTGCGCAAGAACGTGAAAGTCGAGTATTACGAAGCCGGCCATATGATGTACGTTCGAGACGTGGACCACCTCAAATTCCGCCGAGACTACTTACAGCTGCTGCAAGATATTGAGAACGAATAGGTCGACATGACCCAATCCCGAGACAACCAACCGGTATCCAAACCGGAGCCAAACACCGAGGGACTCACACCGGGCCCACGTGGCGCCGCATGGCGCGACGCCCAATGGCCCCATTCCCCCTGGCGCGACCATCTCCACGAGATCATCTTCGAAGCCGATACCCCCGCGGGCAAGGCTTTCGATCTCGCGTTGTTGGTGTGCATCGTGCTCAGCGTTTTGGCGGTGGTGCTGGAAAGCGTCGCCTCGGTGCGGCTGGTGTATGGTCCGGTGCTCCGGTCGGTCGAATGGTTCTTCACCCTGCTCTTCACCGTCGAATATCTGCTTCGGTTGGTCTCCATTCGACGCCCCGTTGCCTACGCCACCAGCTTTTTCGGCGTTGTCGACCTGCTGGCCATCATCCCCACCTACCTGAGCATCTTGGTCGCCGGAACCCATTCACTGCTGGTGATTCGAGCCCTGCGGTTGTTGCGCATCTTCCGGATTCTAAAGCTCGCCCAATATGTAGGAGAGGCCCAGCTGCTGACCCGCGCCCTGTGGGCCAGCTTGCGCAAGATCACCATTTTCCTAGGGGTGGTGCTGACCCTGGTCTTGGTGTTGGGCGCTTGCATGTACCTCATTGAGGGTCCTGAGAACGGTTTCACCAACATCCCCCAGGCCATGTATTGGGCGATCGTCACCCTGACGACCGTCGGCTACGGCGACATCGCACCCCAGACCATTCTCGGCAAGCTATTGGCTTCGACGGTGATGATGCTGGGTTACGCCATTCTCGCGGTGCCCACCGGCATCGTCACCGTCGAACTCGCTCACGCTCGGAAAAGCAAACCGCTGACGACCACCAGCTGCCAAGCTTGCGCCACGGAAGGGCATGATCTCGACGCCAAATTCTGTAAATACTGTGGCGCTTTGCTTTGAAGACCGTGGCGCTTTGCTTTGAAGACCGGGGCGCTCTGCTTTGAAAACCGGGGGGCTCTACTTTGAAGACCACCCCTAGCCCGATCTCGCGCAGAATCAGCGTTTGTGTTAGCCTGGAGACGCCCGCGTCGCCGGTCTTGCAGCTCAATCGGTAGAGCGCCTCACGGATCTACGATCTACGCCGGGCTACCACTCTTAACGCAAATTCATCCAGACGCCGTCAGGCGGAGGTTTATACATGTCCAACATCGTCCATATTGTCGGTACGGGCACCATCGGTGAGCCCTTGATCGGTCTCTTTACGGATTTCCGCGAGAAGTTCGGCATCGACGAGGTGACTTTTCACAAACGTACACCTCTGGTTTACGAACGGGCCCGCCTCGAGCACCTGATGTCCCGCGGGGCCAAACTGGCTACCGACCCCGATCGCAAATCGGACTTCGAGGATCTCGGACACAAGGTTTCCTACAGCTCCGCCGAGGCCCTCGAACGGGCCACGGTGATCATCGATTGCACCCCCGTGGGCAATCAGATGAAAGAAGACATCTACCAGAACCTCTCCGGCCCCAAAGGTTTCTTGGCCCAGGGCAGCGAGTCCGGTTTCGGCAAACCCTACGCCCGCGGCATCAACGAAGACGCCCTGATCGCCGGCGAGGATCGTTTCCTCCAAGTCGTTTCCTGCAACACCCACAACATCACCACACTGGTCAAGACCCTCGGCGTGGAAGACGACGGCAGCTACGCCGTCGACAGTGGCACGTTCGTGTGCATGCGCCGCGCCAACGACATCACCCAAACCGGTGGTTTCATTCCCGCACCCGAGGTCGGCAAACACAGTGACGCGGATTTCGGCACCCACCACGCCGAGGACGCCCACCGCTTGTTCAGCACCCTCGACCTGGACATGGACCTCTTCTCCAGCGCGGTTAAGCTCAACACCCAATACATGCACTCCATCTGGTTCAATCTGATGATGAACCGCGACTACACCGTCGAAGAGGTCAGATCACGGTTCCAGTCCAACCCGCGGGTGGCCATCACCCAGAAGCGCAATGCCAACTTGATCTTCAGCTTCGGCCGCGACCACGGTTATTACGGCCGCATCTTGTCCCAAACGGTGGTCGTCGACCCGACCCTCACCGTGCGTCGCAACCGCCAAATCTACGGCTTCTGCTTCACCCCGCAGGACGGCAACAGTCTGATTTCGTCGATCGCCGCAACTTTGTGGCTGATGAATCCCGATTGGAAGAGCGTTTCCGAGCGCCTAAATCCGATTCGTCGCTGGGTCTACCACGAGATCTAATCGCCAAGAGATCGTCACGGCGTCCGATGTTCCATCGGGCGCCGACTCTATTTTGTCCTCTTTCTCGGATTTCGAGCCCAGCCCACCCACTTCTTCGCTTCCCCGCCCTACCACCATTGTTTACCAGTGTCCGGAGCACCCGCCATGAGCGACCAAGGCAAGTCAGATCCTCCTGCCGGCAGCGGCGACGAGCCGCGCGCCGATGAGGAGCCCAAGCGTGCCCGGTCCGGACGCAAAGCTTCAAAAGCCGAGGCCCCCAAAAGTCCTCCACGGGACCGGACTTCCTCCCTCGACCCGTGGAAAAAAGCACGCGAACGAGTCCTAGAAAAAACCAAGGCCGAAAACACCCAGGCCGATAAAAGCCGGGTCGAAAAAAGCCGGGTCGAAAAAAGCCAGGTCCCAAAAGGTCGGACTGGGGCCGGGGACAAACCCACCGGCCGCACGGACGACCGCCCCGTCCGCCCGCCTGCGGATCGCCGGCCGAGGACCCCTCCACGCCCCAGGGAATTCGACCGCGGATCGGACCGAGACAAACCGGCTTTCGACCGTCGCAAGACCGACTCTCAATCCCGTGGCCCCGCTAGAGATCGAGCTGCGGGAGACCCAGCTGCGGGAGACCGTCCACGGGGGCCGCGGAAATACGAGGATCGTGGTCGGGGAGATCGAAAATACGAAAATCGTGGTCGGGGAGCCAGTGATGGCAGGCGACCCGAGAGCCGCCCCCCGAGTCCCCAAGGTCGTCGAGACGATCGACGAGCAGACTCGGGACCGCCACGCCGAAGGGACGACCGTCCCCAGGGTCCGCCGGACCGCCGAGGCGGGGATAGCGGCCGGAACTACGGAGATCGTCGACCCGGTGATCGTCGACCCAGTGATCGTCGACCCTCGGACCGGCGACCCTCGGACCGGCGACCCATGGATCCACAGCGAAGGGACCCAGAAGATCGTCGACGTCCCCACGACCCGAATCGGTCCTTCGACAGGCCAACGTTTGTCCGCCGAGATCGGGACGATATACCACGAGATCAAGCCCAAGTTCGGGCAGGCGCTCGCCTCGCCGAGGTGGAAGAACTCGAGCTGAAGGTCGAAAAGCTGGTTTACGGCGGAGACGGCCTTGCGCGCTTCGAGGGCATCCCCATCTTTGTACCCCGCTCAGCCCCGGGCGACCGAATTCGAGCCCGTCTGACCGAACGTAAGATGGGTTATGGTCGCGCCGAGATCGTCGAAATTCTAGAACCCGGGCCGGACCGCAGAAAACCTCCTTGTGCTCATTTTGAGCGCTGCGGTGGATGCGACCTGCAACACCTCGAAGATTCTGCACAACTTCGGCTGAAGGCGGAGTCGGTGGTTGAAACGTTGCGCCGAATCGGCGCCGTCAAACCGCCTGCGAAATTCGAAATCATCGCCGGCGCGCCCTTCGGCTATCGCCTGCGTACTCAGCTGCATTTGGGCACGACCGAGCGCGGGTTAGAGGTCGGCTATTTCGCCCGAGGCAGCCACGATTTAGTACCGGTGACCGAGTGTCCCGTGTTGGTGCCCCAATTGGAAGAACAGCTGCCCAGTCTACCCGAACGTTTGCAGGACGCCCCCCATGCACGGGTCGATTTCGCCGCCGGCGACGGTGATCAATGGGCGGTCGCGCCACCCCACGGAGATCTGCCCAAAGGCGAGATCACCATTACCGCGGGTGGTTTTGCTTACTCTTACGACGCCAGATGCTTTTTTCAGGGCCACCAAGGCCTGGTCGACGATCTGGTCGCCCAAGCCATCGGTGACTTCGGCGACGAAGAGGGCAATGCCTACGATCTCTTCAGCGGTGTCGGCCTTTTCAGCCTACCCCTGAGCCGAAAATATAAACGGATCGTCTCGGTCGAGGGAGATCGCGTTGCCGCGAGATTCGCTCGCCGCAACGCCAAGGCCAACCGGACCGACAACGTAGAGGTCGTCGCCCAATCCGTCGAAAGTTGGATCGATCATCTGCCCAAAGATGCGGCCAGGGTCGTGGTCGATCCACCGCGGGTGGGCCTGTCTGACAAAGTTCGACGCGCGCTCATGGCTCGCCGACCTCGACAGCTGACCTACGTTTCTTGCGAGCCTCCGACTTTGGCGCGAGACCTCAAAGAACTCGGTCGGATCTTCCGTATCGATTCCCTGGTCCTGATCGACATGTTCCCGCAAACCGGCCACATGGAGTCGGTGGTCCAAATGAGCCTGCCAAAATAGACCGGCCGAGCGAGCCTGACCGAGAGAGATTGCTGATCTGATGAACACCCAAGAGTCGACCTACAGCTTGATCCTTGCTAAGGAGGATTTCAAATTCTCCTCCGGCCACTTCACGCTCTTCAGCGAGCACGACGCCGAGCTTCTGCACGGGCATAATTATCAAGTCGGTGTGGAATTTGTCGGTCGTGAACTCGATGAGCAAGGTCTGCTGATCAGCTTCGTCGAAACCAAAACCGCTATTCGGCGGCTGTGTGACGAACTCGATACCCAGCTGCTGATCCCCAAAGACAGCCCACACTTGCGCTTCACTGAGCAAGATGACCATTTGGAGATCCGCTTTCGAGATCGGCGCTACGTGGTGCCGAAAGCGGATGTGCTGCTGGTGCCGGAGGTGAATACGTCGATCGAGGTCATGGCCCGGTACATCTGGCGACGCCTGACCCAAGAACTCGACCTATCCCATCTCGACTCGGTGGGAGTGAGCGTCTCGGAAACCGCGGGCCAATTCTGTTGGTATCGGGCGCCGATCCCGAAGACCGACCCCTGATATTCGCGAGATCTATCGACCCGCGCAGGGCGGCCCGCGCAGGGCGGCCCGCGCAGGGCGACCCGCGCAGGGCAGGCCTGTGGGACCCCGGCTAGGAGACTTTCTTCGCCAGCTGCGATTCCACTTCGCCGTGCTCAGGGAAGCGCTCGAGGTCTTTCTTCGAAAAGATCAGCTCGTCACCGAGCTTGACCTCGAAAACACCGTTCTTTCCCTTGATGAGGTCGGGTTCAATACCGAATTGCTTCTTGATTTCGTCCGCCAGACCGGCGGCTCTGGGCAAATAGTTTCAAACTACACAATATTCAATGGTCAGCTGGGACACCTAAGGCTCCTTTAAGTGGACAAATAAGTCACGAGATGCACCTGTCGTTTTGGACAGGCATTTTCATTCTAGATAAGATTCGTCGGTCCGGCTATCCGGGATTCACCTCTGGAGCGGAATAACACGATCGGCCAAAGTCAGCGAGCTTATGACACCCAAATTATCCCATCGCATCGCCCGTTTCCTGCGACACACCCCCGCCTGGATCGCAGCCACCGCTCTGGCCCTAGGGCTCGCAACCTCCGCCGAGGCGAAGAAACCCAAGGACCCTGAAGAACTCTTCAACCCCTTGCTCGGAGTGCAATGGTCCCACTGGCTGGTTGGACCGATCGTCGAAATAGCCGACGAGCAAGAAATCGACGCTTTCTTGCGCTTGACCACCGACGAAGAGGCGGCAGCCTTCGCCAGAAGCTTCTGGGACAAGCGCAACGAGGGCACAGCGGTTTTCAAGAAGACCCCTGAGGATCTTTTTAAGCAACGTTCCGAGGAAGCCGACAAGAGGTTCTCCGAAGGCACTTTTCCCGGCAGCCGAACCGATCGGGGCACGACGCTGATCCTCTACGGTGAGCCGGATGAAATCACTTTCGAATCGCCCAAGAAGCTCGGCTATCCGCCGCTCGAGGTCTGGGAGTATTCAAAAGCCGCTGAAAAAGGCCTCGACGGCAACAAACCGAAGCGTCGAATTCGATTCGTGGAAATCAAGGGCTCCACCGTGCTCTACACTGGCCAGCCACTGCGGGCCGACCCGCGGGCACGGCTGAAAGTCCGCCATTGACCCAACGTCCCCCCGCTCTCGATTCGGACCGTTTGTCGGACCGTTTGTCGGACCGTTTGATTTGGAAAGGAAGCTTATGCAGACCCGCGCTCTCTTGAAGGGTTCCGGCATCGCCGTGGCTAAACATCGAGTCACCAACGATATGTTGGCCCGGATCATGGAAACGGACGATCAATGGATCCGCGAACGAAGCGGCATCGAAACCCGCTATTACGTGGATCCGGGCACGGGTGCCTCGGAGCTCGGTGCGCAGGCGGCGAAGCAAGCCTTGGACGACGCCGGAATTGGCGCCCACGATTTGGACTATGTGGTCTGCGCCACCATGACCCCCGACCACTACTTTCCGGGCAGTGGCACTTTGATCCAAGATCAACTGGGCATCGCACCATTGCCGGCACTCGATCTGCGCCAGCAGTGCGCAGGCTTTGCCTATGGCCTACAGGTCGTTGACATGGTCATTCGAAGCGGCACCGCGCGCACGGTCTTGTTGGTGGGCTGCGACGTACACTCTTGCTTAATGCCCTACTCGGACCACGCATGGGACGTGCTCTACGGAAAAAAGCCGGGCCCCTTGGACGAGCAGGAAATCGCCCGCTACAACCAACACCGCCATCTCTATGTTTTATTCGGCGACGCCGCCGGCGCCATGGTTTTTCAGGCCCACGACGCCGACGACGGCCGCGGGATCTTGGCTTCGCGGCTCTACGGTGACGGCGGCAATAAGGGCATCCTTTACGTGCCCGGTGGCGGCTCGAAGTACCGGCCGTGGGTCGATGCCGAAATGATCGAGCGAGGGGATACGGTGCCGTTCATGGACGGCCGCACAGTCTTCAAGCTGGCGGTGACCAACATGCCCAAAGTCACCAAGGAAGTGTTGGAGACCCAGAACTACGGCCTCGACGACCTGGATCTGCTGATCATGCACCAGGCTAATTTGCGCATCAACGACGCCGCCCAAAAGCAGCTCGGCCTGGAAGACGCCAAAGTCCACAACAACATTCAGAAATACGGCAACACCACCTCGGCCACCTTGCCCCTGGCTTTTCACGAGGCCAAGCTCGAAGGCAAGGCCCCAGAGGGTGCTCTGGTCGCCTTCACCGCCCTGGGAGCCGGACTGCACTACGGCTCGGTGCTGGTACGGATCTGATTCAGAGAGGCATTCTCAGAGTTGAAAACCCAAGGTTCTCAACTCTGAGACTCAGGTCACCGCCGCGACCGGTATCCTTGTGCGAAAGTACCCGTTCCGTCCGACAAATAATGCCTCAACTGCCTTAGTTTCAAAAGTTTCCACCCGCTTCTTCAAGGTTGTACCCGAATCGGATGCGCGCCGGCACGGAAAGTGCTTTGAATCCCCATACCGGATGAAATAGAAGGAGAGACGGTGCCGATTCACCACCGGCACCGCTTCCCTCCCTCTCCCGCCCTACCGAGGCGAGAGAAAGACTCGAAGGAACCCCTTTGGATTTGAGCCGTCTCTTGGGATAGTACGGTCGTGAAGAAACGACTGCTCAAACTACCGGCGCTCTCTCTCCTGCTCGTCGCGCTGCTGATCTCGACGCTTTATCGCGGCGAAATCTCTCCGTCCGATCTCGAATCCCTTTACGCCTCAGACTCCGACGGCTCCCGATTCGCTGAAATCGAAGGGTCGAGAGTCCATTTTCGTGACCAAGGACCGCCCGACGCGCCGGCCCTGCTGCTGCTGCACGGCACTGCGGCGTCTTTGCACACCTGGGACGGATGGGTGGATCGGCTCGAAAACAACTTCCGGATCCTACGATTGGACCTGCAGGGCTACGGATTGACCGGCCCGAACCTCGACAAAGACTATTCCGTCGATCGCCAGATTCGGGTCATCACGTCATTGATGGACCAGCAGGGCATTCGTTCCGCTGCGGTGGCCGGAAATTCTTTGGGCGGTTTGATCGCCTGGAGGTTCGCTCTGGCCCATCCGGATCGGGCTCGCAGCTTGGTCTTGCTGAGCCCCGCCGGAGCACCACCCGCCCCCAACTCTCCCCCAGCCGACGACTCTGGTGGAAACTCGAAAAAGGGCAGCGGATTCCGAATGTTGGACTTGGCAAAGATTCCCGGCCTACGCTTGCTTTTGACTCGCCTGACGCCCCGATTCCTCATTCGCCGATCCCTGGAGCAGGTCTACGGGGATGCCACTCGCCTCGAAGATTCGCAGGTGGAGCGCTACTACCTGATGCTTCGACGCCGAGGCAATCGACAAGCCTTGGTCGACACCTTGGCGCAGAAAAAACAGCCAGGATCCGCCTCGGCTCGTTCGAAGGAGCCGGCACCTTCTGCCGCCGACGTCACCCAACCTACTTTGATTCTTTGGGGCTCCAAGGATCGCTGGATTCCGGTGGAGCACGGCTCTCGATTCCATCAGACGATGCCCAACAGCCGCTTGATCGTCTATCCGGATCTCGGACATGTGCCCATGGAGGAAGCTCCAGAGCGAACGGCCGCAGACGCCGAGACTTTTCTGTTGTCCCTGACGGCATCTTTACCCCAGAGATTCGAACCGCAGAGTCAGAACTGAGAAAGGACAATCTCACTTCTGAGAATTCCGCCCGGCGATTCATCACCTGTCCCCTACACACAATCCCGGATCTCGGTCGCCTGAGCCCGCCTAAATTCGAAAACCCACTGCCGAATAGGTTGACTCAAGGGGCTCCAGCCCATTTTCGGCTAGTTTTTTATACAAAACTCACGGAATCCGCTTTTCCCGCCCCAAATACATTGACCGCATGGCACGAAATTTGCTAAAAATTCTCGTGTAGAGAGGAGTGGAAATTTAGCCGACCCTGTTCCGGAATCTGATTCCGTCGAGCGGAGGTTGGCATTTTTTTTTGCCCGACGCTCAGCTCAAATTGGAGTTTCTGCCGACATCTTTGGAGTCTGCATGGCTACTCGCTCCTGCTCCGCTTGAACGTCGCCCATTTGCTCGGCCATGGTGGTCCACTCGGCGACGGATTCCTCGTCTCCCTGCTGTCGGCTCAGCTCGGCCCAAAGGAGCGCATCGGGTTTGGCAACCCCTCCCCCTAAAGCCTCGCGCACGAAACCCAGGACCTCCGTGGCCCGATCCAGGCGCGCTTTGCGAGCCTTATCCCCTTCGTCGCCTTCGGAAGCCAGCAGAAAGGCCGCCAGGGCGCGCAAGGAAGGCAAGTGTCGCGGTGGTCGGCCACAGGAACCGGACGCACAGCTGGGCGCCACCGAAATCTCCAAACAGTGAATCGCGTCCTGGCGTCGGCCTCGGCTCTCCAACACGGACGCCAAGAGCAGACCGAAATCCGGAGTCGACGGAAAACGGCTGGCCGCCGCCGCCAGAAACGACTCGGCCTGCTCGAATCTTTGAGCCATGATCAGGGCTTGGGCATAGGGCAAAGACAGTTCCGGTTGCCCATTCGCGGGTTTGGCAATGGACTCTAAACGTTCCAAAATCGGCTCGGGCTCACCGAGGCCCAACAGCGCTTCCGCCCACACCGACGCCACCGACAGGGTGCCGGCGCGATCGAGGAAAATATCTCCCCATTCCTGCCAAGCCACTTCGAGGTCCTCTCGAGCTGCCGCAAAATCGTTGTTGAACAGGCGCCCTCGGCCGCGCTCGAAGCGCAAAACCGGATCGTTGGGTCGGCCTGCTACCAGACGATCAAAAACCGGCAAGGCCTCGTCGGGACGACCGTCATAAAGCTCTAAATAGGCGCTTCTGAAATCCGCTTCTTGGGCCAGATATAAACGCCCTACCTCGTCGTCCAACATATCCACCAAAGCGACGAATCGATGCTCGGTATCCAGCTCTTCGAGCGGCTCGTCTTCGGTGACTTCAGGCTCCGGGGCCTGCCAAGCTTGTTCTTCGGCGGCTTCGATGCGTTCGACCAACGCGGCCCGTCGAGCATTGACCTGCGCCGAACGCTCCGGATCCTCAATTTGCTCCAGGGCGCGATCGAGCCATTCCACCGCATCTTCCCAGAACTCCGACTCCTCGGAGCCGGTGGCCATCTCCAACGCGTTGTCGATCAGGAGGCCGCGGGCTTCTTGAATCAACTGTCCGGCGGCTTCGGTGACCTCCGACTGATCCGAGGAAGCGGCCTTGCGCGCCAACTCGATCGCCCGATCAGGACGGCCTCGTTCGAGAAACCCTCGCGCTTTATCCAAATCTTTTCGAGGATCGCTGCCGAATAAATTGCCCAAGAATCCCATCGAACACCTCCATGTGCGGGTAGCGAGACGGCCCCGAGATGAGCCGCCGAACGGCGCCTATGGTATCCGATCCGCAACGGGTATCCGATCCACAACGCGACCCAAGAGGGTTTACACGCAGGAAGATTTACAGAATTGAGAAGCCTTAAAGCCGGCACGCCTCTTATGATTCGGATCTCATGTCCGATTTTTTCCTCGATCCTTGGCATATTCGGCCCGGGCTGAACCAAATCCAGCGCCACGACGAGATCCGCCAACTCGGCTCCAAGGTCATGGACCTGCTGGTTTGCCTCGCCGAGCAGCCGAATGAGCCGGTGACCAAAGAACAGTTGATCGGTCGGGTTTGGCAAGGGGAGTTCACCACCGAGGAATCCTTGACCACCGCCGTCTACGAGCTGCGCAAAGCCCTCGGCGACGACGCCCGCTGCCCCAAATACGTGGCCACGGTTCGCGGTCGCGGATATCGGCTGCTCGGCTCGGTCGAATACGATTCGCCGAAATCGGCCCCCGTCCAGCCCTCTTCCGAAACGAGGAACCCAAGTCCCATTGAGCCCAAGGCCGACGCTCGCCCGCCCCAGACGTCACGGCTGTTGTGGTTCGCGGCCATAACCGCCGTGGTTGCGCTATCGGCCTTCCTCCAGCTGCGCCGTCAAGCCCAACAGCCCGCAGATATGCTCGAAACGTGGACCGGGCTCGACTCCGCTGCCCTCCCAGGACCGCCGACCGTTACCGACTCGGAGACTGCCTCGAAGCCGAGCTTGCTCGAGCAGCAAGCCAACCCCTACGCCTCAGGACCACGGGCCGTGTGCTCAGTGGTCGTGGTGCCGATCGAAAGCCTGACCGCCGACTCCAAGAGCACGGTCTTCGCCCAAGGTCTTTCCGAGCAATTGGCCCACGATCTGGCCCAAAGCGGCACGTTGGCTGTGGTGCCGGGTTATTCCAGCGTCATGTCGGGGCGTTTGTCCTCCGACCTCAACACCGACGCGGTGGTCGAGGGCTCCGTTCAAGCCTCGGGAGACCGGTTGTGGATCCGCATGCAAATGGTGGACACCTTGGCTGCACGCCTCCTTTGGGGAGGTACCTATGCCCATGAGCTGGAAAATAGCCTTGACCTCCAACACGAACTCTCCAAGGAAATCACCCGTCAAATCCTGGAGCAAATCGAACCCGTCGCGGATTGTGCCTCCTCGGGATTCGAAAGTCGACCTTAACTAGATCCTGTCCAGTTTTGGGTTTTTTGAGATTCCCACGAGGCGATTTTACTAGGTTCCGTCCAGATTTGGCTCGGTAGGGTCGGCCGGATGGCCTGCGGGCGTCGCTCCGAACTCGCGCCACCGCTGCACTGCCGCGATAAATTGCTGAAGAGTAGGGGCTTAGGCCGATGTTCCGGATATCTCGCTCAGACACGCTCGCTTCCGTCCTCGGTCCATCCGGCCCTAGTTTCATCGGAAAACTCCATCCCTGGATGGACCCTAACTAAATCTAAATCCGGCGGCGAATGAGTTCCCGGCACAAACCGGCCGGCACACCGCCCAAGGCCAAACCACTCCGAACAAACAAAAGCTCTGTACGACAATTATCTAACAAACAACGATATCTTTTTCGATTCACCTTCGTATATTCTGCATAACGGAGGTAGAGACCATGATCGACGATATCGATTTTCAGATTCTCCAGCTACTACAAGACAATTCGCGGGTCCAGAATGCCGAGATCGCTCGGACCGTGGGTTTGACTCCCCCGGCAGCCCTGGAACGCGTGCGCAAATTAGAAAAACGGGGCGTGATTCAAGGATTCCATGCCCGCCTGGATCCCGGTCACGTGGGCTGCTCCATGCTGGCGTTCGTTTTCGTCAGAACCACCGAAACGGTGGGGCAAGAAAATGCCAGCCATGCCCTCGCAGCCTTGCCTGAGGTCCAAGAAGTCCACCACGTGGCCGGCGAAGATTGCTATCTCGCCAAGGTACGAGTTTCCGGGCCCAAAGCTCTGGGACGGCTAATCCGAGAAAAATTCGGTCAGATTCCAGAGGTCATCTCCACCCGCAGTACCGTGGTGTTGGAGACGGTCAAGGAAGATCCAAGATTGCCTTTGGACGCCATCAAAGGAGGCGGTGAAGAAGAAGGGGACTGCAATGACTGATCAACCGACGCCTTCGACCCCTTCCCGCACCCTGCAATTGGTGGCCGCCTTCGCCGCGGTCTACCTGATCTGGGGTTCGACCTATTTGGCCATCCGCTTGTTGATGGAGACCCTGCCGGGATTCACCATGGTCGGACTGCGATTCTTCGTCGCCGGCGGCCTCTTGATCGCCTGGGCCGTCTTCCGCGGCGCACAACGTCCTTCTCGCCGGCAAATCGTAACCGCCGGCTGGATCGGCATCATGTTGTTGTGCGTCGGAACCGGAGCCGTGGTTTGGGCGACCCAATATCTAGATTCGGGTTTGGTAGCGCTGCTGGTCGCCATGGAGCCCCTGTGGCTCGCCATGTTGATCATGGTTTTGCCCGGCATGGGCTTGCGCCCCACCGCCGGAACGTGGGCGGCCCTGGCCTTGGGTTTTGGGGGCGCGGTGCTGCTCGCGGCTCCCACCGACGTGCTGGGCAGTGAGGCGATCCACCTACCTTCGGTTTTGGTTCTGGCCGTCGGTTGCTTGAGCTGGGCCGCCGGATCTCTCCTCAGTCGTCGCGTTTCATTGCCGAAATCGATGTCCATGAGTTCGGGGATCCAAATGCTGGTGGGTGGCGCCGCCTTGATCGTGGTGGGTTTCGGTTACGGCGAATGGTCGGCCATCGACCCGGCCGGCGTTTCGAACCGCTCGATCCTGGCGTTTCTCTACCTGGTGGTGTTCGGCTCGATCATCGCCTTCTCCGCCTACGCCTGGCTGATCTTGCAGGTCAATCCCACTTTGGTTTCCACCCACACTTACGTCAACCCGGTGGTGGCGATCTACTTGGGATGGCTGATCGCCGGCGAATCCGTTGGCCCCAGAACCCTTGCGGCGGCGGCGCTCATTCTGACTTCGGTTGTGATCATGACGTCCATAGAAGCCCGTCAAAACCGAAAAAGGCGACGCGTAGAGGCCGAACGATCAAGGCTGAGCGACTCATCTGCCGCTCAACACCTGTCTGGCCGACACGACCATCAAAACCGCGGCGACGAAAACGATTCCCATAACTGTTCCCTCCCCGCCCAAGCTATAGGTCAGCTCGAGCCACAGCGGTAGATCCGCAACGGCTCGACCCGTGGTGTCCAAAAGCAACAGTTTTTCGTTCAAATCCCAAGCCTGCCAACAGAGCAAAAGACTGAGCGCCATCTTGATCCAAGGGGCGCTCTCTCCTCGCTCCTGCTCAACGTAAACCTTGAAATCTGCCTTCTCGGGCAACTCGGACCGGGAGCCCGGGAAATGCCCGATGGCCTCCACCGGTTCCAAGGATTCGAGATCCGAAGACGCCGGCGCCAACAGCGGATCCGCAAGCCGGAAGTCAACGGACGGTTTCATGATCCGCCCACAGCCCGCGCAATCCAAGGAAACCGACTGTTGAAGATCACATTCCGGGCAAGTCATGCTGCCTTTGGCGCGGGAAACCTTGCGCGGTTTCATCGGTGTCAGCAGCGGCGTAGGCTCGTCGAAAAAGGTCGAAGTCAGCTGCATGCTCATGAGAATCTCCTGGGGCTCGGCCGGGCGGGTCAAAGATGAAAGCTCCAGATGAAGCCAAGTCGTAGCCCGGTTGAGTTATTGTAAGTAATTACCTTCCTTTTTTCAATGCATACCTATGCATGGCAAGAACAGGAAAGGTATTTCACTAGATAAGGCGCAAAATCGCCCCAGGTTCAATCAGCGGCAGGTGAACTTAGCTGGCTACGCCCGCAAACCTCCGGATGTAGACAGCTATAACTACTGTGCAATCTGGCGTCTTT